>JAIXRW010000010.1 GCA_027484985.1 Rhodobacter sp.
AGCGCCGAGAGGATTTCGCGCGCCTTCCGGCAGTCGGCGTCCATCTGGGTGATCAGGGCGGGGAGGCCGTCGAATTTCAGCTCGGGGCGCAGGAAATCGACGAAGGCGATGGAAAGGTGATGGCCGTAGAGGTCGCCCTTGAAGTCGAGCAGGAAGGTTTCAAGGTTGGGCTGGTTCACCCCGAACATCGGCCGCACGCCAAGGCTGGCGGCGCCCATGTAGCTGCCCGCCTGCGGGCCGGTCAGCACATCGGCGCGGACGGCATAGACGCCGAGGCGGGGGAGGTGCAGGCCATCGACGGCCATGTTGGCGGTGGGATAGCCCAGTTCGCGGCCGCGCTTTTCGCCGTGGATCACCGCGCCCTCGATCCGGTGCCAGTGGCCGAGCATGGCGGCTGCGGCGCGGGGCTGGCCTTCGGCAAGCGACCGGCGGATGGCGGTGGACGAAATCTCTTGCCCGTCGATGGCCAGAAGGGGGGCAATGGTGACAGCAAAGCCGAGCGATTGGCCAAGGGAGGCAAGGTCATGGGCGGTGCCCGCGCGGTCATGGCCGAAGCGGAAATCGGCGCCGACGACGACATGGGAAACGCCAAGGCCTGCAACAAGGATGTCGCGGGCAAAGGCTGCGGGCGAGAGGCCCGACAGGGCGGCATCGAAGGGAAGCGCGTAGAGTTCCTGCACGCCGAGTTTGGCAAGGCGGTTGGCGCGGGCTTCGCCATTCATTAGGCGGAAGGGGGCGGCGGCGGGTTGAAAGACCTGACGCGGATGAGGTTCGAAGGTGACAACGCCAAGGGGCGCGGTGGAGCGGGCGCGGTCGATCACCGAGCGGTGGCCAAGATGGACGCCGTCGAAATTGCCCATCGCGACAGAGGCGCCGCGGGCATCGGGGGGCAGGCCTTGCCAATGGTGGTGAGTGCGCATCTTTCCCCGGGACGCGGGACCGTGCCCGCCTAGTCGAACTTGCGGCTGGGCGCCAGAACCAGCGCCTCGCCCTTCAGGACAACCGTATTACCCACGGCGCAATGGGTTTCAAGGGTGACACGGCGGCGGGCATGGTCAATGGCGGTCACGGTCACCTCGGCCCGCACGGTATCGCCGGGGCGGACGGGGGCCATGAATTTCAGGCTTTGGCCCAGATAGACGGTGCCATGGCCGGGAAGCTGTTCGCCGATGACGGCCGAGATCAGGCCGGCGGTCAGCATGCCATGGGCGATGCGGCCCTGAAAGATGGTGTCCTGCGCGTAGGAATCGTCAAGGTGGACGGGGTTTCGGTCGGTCGATACCTCGGCGAACATTTCGATATCGCGGTCGGTCACGGTTTTCAGCAGGTGGCGCGTCATGCCGATTTCGATGTCTTCGATGCAGATCGTGCCACGGGGCTGGTTGTCGAGGGCGCGTGCGAACATGGGTCTTGGTCCTGAATCGGGGCAAGCGGACGATAGCCCATGCCGCGGCGCGGCGCAATCGGGCGGGTAATTAGTTTTCGCAGATGGATTGAAAGTTGTAATTTTGTTGCGGGCTCGCATCGGGCTGGCGGCGCAGGGGGCTGTCTGCCCCCTCGCCCCTTCGGGGCTCACCCCCGAGGATATTTCGGGGCAGAAAATGGGACAGCGGCGTTCATTTTCTGCCCACAAATATCCTCGGGGGGTGAATTGGCGCGGCACGCGACAAGAGGGGGCGCGAGCGCCCCCTTTCTTTGGCCCGGTTCAGCGCAGATAGGGGATGGCGTAGGTGCTGTATTGCTGCTTCGCGGCAAGGAAGGCGTCGAGCTTGCCTTTGTCGGGGGCGCCCGTGTCGGGGCCGAATTCGTGGGCCGCGATGCCTGCGGTGACGAAAAGGGTGTCGAGCCCTTCGGACAGGCCGCCCTGCACATCGGTGTTCACGCCGTCACCGATGCACAGGATGCGGGGGTCGTCGCCGCGGCCCAGGGTGGCGAGGCGGCGGCGGGCGAGGTCATAGATCGGCGGGTGGGGTTTGCCGAAGTAAAGCGCGGTGCCGCCCATATCCTCATACGCGGCGGCCAGCGCCCCGGCGCAGTAAAGGCGGGTGGTGCCGAGATCGACGATGAGGTCGGGGTTGGCGCAGAGCATGGTCAGGCCGTTCGCCTTCATCTGCAACAGGGTGGCGCGGTAGTCGTCGGGGGTTTCGGTCGTGTCATCGGCAAGGCCGGTACAGACGATGCCTTGCGCTTCGGCCAGCGGGACGAGGGTGACGGGGTTCCTTGCCGCGAGGGCGGCGAGGTCGGGGGCGATGTCATGGAAGAAGGTCAGGTCTTTGGGCGCGCCGATGTGGTGGATGCGGCTGCCGACCGCGCCCGAGAAAAGGCCCATTTGCGCGGCATCGCCCGAGGAGACGATGGCATCCCACGCGTCGCGGGGCACGTTCATGCCGGCGATCTGGGTCTCGACGCTGCTGGCGGGGCGGGGCGAGTTGGTGAGCAGGAGGACGGTGCCGCCTTGCGCCCTGAAGGCGCGGAGGGCGGCGACGGCGGCGGGGAAGGCGGTCTTGCCGTTGTGCAGGCAGCCCCAGAGATCGCAGAACACCGCGTCATAGCGGTCGGCGATGGTGGCGAGGCTGTCGATCAGGTCGGTCATGGCGGGCCTTTCGCGGGGTGGGTCAGTGCAGGAATACACCAAGCGGTCGCCCGAGGGAATGTGACGGTCGGTCGGGTCGAGGACCGTCGCGCAAGGCGCCAGTGGCGCGTTGCGCCGGTCCGATTGCGGCCGAGGCGACGAGGCCGCAAGGGGTGTGGTGCCGCGCGGTGGTTTCAGGCACGGGGCGCGGCCGCCCGGCGGGTGCGTTTACGCGCCCGCCCCCCGCAGGGCGGGCGCGGCCCGTGCGTTTGGCGCACGGGCGGGCATGGGTTGGCCGGTCGATGCCTGCACGACGCTGGTCGTGCAGGACTTTGGCCGCCTCGCTTACAGTTTCAGCGCGGGGATGATCTGTTTCTTCCGGCTCATGATACCCGGCAGGACGACGGTGTCGCCCGTCACCTTGCAGCCGAAAGAGGCCTCGGCCATTTGCTTTACAAGGTCGTTCGGGACGAGGAGGGTGGCTTCTTCGCGGATGATATCGACGACGAAGAGCAGGACCTGATCGGCGCCGTCCTCTTTTGCCACATCGACCATCGAGGCCATCAGGCTGGCCTTGCGGTCGAGCACGACTTTGGGCGCCGTGGTTTCAAGGACCGAGACGCGCAGTTCCTTGCCCGCGACGTTGTATTCCTTGCTGTCCATCCGCAGCAGGGCGGCGTCGGAGAAGGCGGAAACGTCTGACTTCGCCTCGAACATCTTGGTCGCCAGATCGGCGATGGTCACGCCCAGATCGGCGGCGAGTTTCTCGGCCACGGCGCGGTCATGGGCGGTGGTGGTGGGCGAGCGGAATTCGAGCGTGTCCGAAACGATGCAGGACAGCATCGCGCCCTTGATGCCGCGCGGGGCCTGCGCCACGGCATCGCCCATCAGGTCGTGCAGGATGGTGGCGGTGCAGGCGAGCGGGCGGATGGTGATGTCGATGGGGTTTTTCGTCTTGAGGCCGCCGACGAGCATGTGATGGTCGATGATGCCGGTGATCTTGGCGTCATTGATCGAAGGGGGCAGTTCGGCGGGGTTGTTGGTATCGACGATGACCACGGTGTGATCGGCCGAAACGTCCGCGATGATCTCGGGTTTCGCTAGGTCCCAGTGTTTCAGCACGAAGGCGGCTTCGGTGTTCGGTTCGCCCAGCAGCACGGGTTTGGCGGGTGTGCCGGTCTGCGACAGATACCAGGCCCAGATGATGGGCGAGCCGGTGGAATCGGTATCGGGGGATTTGTGGCCGAAGACGAGCGTGGTCATGGATGCACCTATGATACGGGAATTTGGCGCGGTGTATAGGCGAGGTGCTGCGCCTTGTCACGCGGGGTGCGGTGCGGGGTTGCGCTGGGCGGCGGGGCTGCGCCGTCATTGGAACGGGGCGGGGGCTTTGGGCAGGGCGGGCCATTGCGCGGGGTCGTGGCCCCAGATCAGTTTCGCGCCGGTCAGGGCCTGCAATTGCATCAGCTTGTCATGGCTTTGCGCGGCCGTGGCGCTGTCCATCGCATCGGGAAAACCCTCGGCCGGTTCGCTTTCGCGGTTGATCGCATCGGCGGCAAGGATCACCGCGCCGGTTTGCGGCAGGTCGAGCAGCAGCGACAGATGGCCCGGCGTGTGGCCGGGGGTGGGCAGAAGGGTGATGCCGTGGCAAAGCGTCGTGTCGCGGTCGATCAGGCGGTATTCGACATCGGGCCATGCGACGGGCCGCGCCGTGCCATGCCAGAGCGGGCGGGGTTCGGCGCGTTCGGTGCGGGTGATGTAGATGGGGCAGCGGATGAGCGGCAGGGCGCCGGCATGGTCGATATGGCCATGGGTCAGGATGCAGGCGGTGAGGTCGGAGGTGGTCAGGCCAAGCAAGGCGAGTTGGCCCGTCAGCGTATTCGCCGCGCTGTGGTTGACCAGATGGCCAAAGGCGGAAAGCCCGTCACGCGCATCGGCGGCGGCGGGGTCGGTCGCGTAATCTTCGGGCATGCCGGTATCGACAAGGATGCGCGCCCCGCGGTCGGTTTCCAGCAGGTATCCGGGCAGGCCGATCGTGCGTTTGCCGCCCACATCGAAGGTGCCGAAATCGAGGATGGTCAGGCGGGTGAGGCGGTGGGAGGACAGGGTCACAGGGGCAGTCTTTCCAGGGTAAAGCCGCGCTGTTCCAGCAGGGCAAGGACGCCGGTTTCGCCCGACAGGTGAAGGGCACCAAAGGCGGCGAGGACGGGGCCTTGGGCCGCTGCCGACTCGATCACCGGAATCCAGCTTTGGTTGCGGTCGGTCATCAGCAGGCGTTCCATCGTGGCGAAGTCGCGGGCGACCTGTTCGGGGGTGTAGCCCGGTGTCGCAAGTGCGGCGTGGCGGCTGAGTTCCCAGATCAGGCGGGCGTCTTCGGCGAAATAGCTGTCGGACAGGGTGGCGGCGTAATCTTCGGCCTGCGTTTCGGTGGCGAGGGCCTGGCGGATCATGGCAAGCTGGTCTGCCTGCGGGATGGTGGCGAAAAGGTTGAACACGGTGTCATGGGGTTCCAGCCCCTTGACCGGAATGTCCTGCGCAGTGGCGCGGGCGATCAGGCGCTGGTCAAGCCCGCCTTTGGCAAGGGCTGCCGCATCGCGCATGGCGCAAGGCGGCACGGCCAGCAGGGTGGTTACATACCACGGGCGCAGTTTGGCGACCATGAAGGGGGGCAGGCCACGGGACTGCATCGCCTGTGACAGCGCGGCCCAATCGGCGGGCGACAGCGATTCGGGCAGGGTCGGGCCGGAGGGGGCGACCATCAGGGCGGGGTTCTGGGCCATGTCGGCCTTGAGGGCGGCTTCCTCGGCCGGGCCAGCCTCGACCAGCAGGGTGGTTGCGGTGGAAAGCAGGGGGGCAAGGCGGGCCATGGTGGCATCATGGCGCGGGTCGTCGAAATGGTAGGTGCCGATCAGGGTGACGGTTTCCGCCCCCCGCGTGGCTTTCCATAGCAGGCCATGGGCAAAGGGGGCGGCATCGGTGGCGGCGCGGATCGCGGCCTGATCGGCGGCGGGAAGGGTGGGAAAGAGGTTGGTGCCCGCGCATTGCGCCGCCGCAAGGGCGGGCAGGAACAGCAGGGCGAGCGGGGCGAACAGGCGGATCATCGGTGCATCCTGTGACTGGGGCAAAGGGTGACAGGCCGCTGCCTGCCTGCCAAGGGGGCGGGGGCGGTGCGGGTGGCGATTTTCGCGCAAGGGAGTTCTTGACGAAGGGCGGGCATGCGCTTATCTGCGGGCTGTTGGCACTCGCCCCGGCTGAGTGCCAATCAAGTTCAACCTGGAACCTAGGGAGTGTTCTCAGATGGCATTCAAACCGCTTCACGACCGCGTGCTGGTCAAGCGCGTGCAGAGCGAAGAAAAGACCAAGGGCGGTCTGATCATCCCCGATACCGCGAAGGAAAAGCCCGCTGAAGGCGAGATCGTCGCCGTTGGCGAAGGCGCGCGCAAGGATTCGGGCGAGCTGATCGCACCGTCGGTCAAGGCTGGCGACCGTATCCTGTTCGGCAAATGGTCGGGCACGGAAGTGACGCTGGACGGTCAGGAACTGCTGATCATGAAGGAAAGCGACATCCTCGGCATTATCGGCTGAGCGGGCGCTGCGGGTGCGGTGACGCGCCCCACATGATCTAGCGAACAGAAATTCAGAAGGAGTCTACCCTATGGGTGCGAAAGACGTACGTTTTGATACCGATGCCCGCGACCGCATGCTGCGCGGCGTGAACATCCTTGCCGATGCCGTGAAGGTCACGCTGGGCCCGAAAGGCCGCAACGTGGTGATCGAAAAGTCCTTTGGCGCGCCGCGCATCACCAAGGACGGTGTGTCGGTTGCCAAGGAAATCGAACTGTCGGACAAGTTCGAGAATATGGGCGCCCAGATGGTGAAGGAAGTCGCTTCCCGCACCAATGACGAAGCGGGCGACGGCACCACCACCGCCACCGTTCTGGCGCAAGCCATCGTCAAAGAGGGCATGAAGGCCGTTGCTGCCGGCATGAACCCGATGGACCTGAAGCGCGGCATCGACATGGCGACCGCCAAGGTCGTGGCTGCGATCAAGGCCGCTGCACGCCCCGTCAAGGACACTGCCGAAGTGGCGCAGGTCGGCACGATCTCGGCCAATGGCGAGGTCGAAATCGGCCGCCAGATCGCTGACGCGATGCAGAAGGTCGGCAACGAGGGTGTCATCACCGTCGAAGAGAACAAGGGCCTTGAGACGGAAACCACCGTTGTCGAAGGCATGCAGTTCGACCGTGGCTACCTGTCGCCCTATTTCGTGACCAATGCCGACAAGATGATCGCCGATCTGGAAGACGCGTTCATTCTGCTGCACGAGAAGAAGCTGTCGTCGCTGCAGCCGATGGTTCCGCTGCTGGAAGCGGTGATCCAGTCGCAGCGCCCGCTGGTGATCGTGGCGGAAGATGTCGAAGGCGAAGCCCTTGCCACGCTGGTTGTGAACAAGCTGCGCGGTGGGTTGAAGATCGCTGCCGTCAAGGCGCCGGGCTTTGGCGACCGTCGCAAGGCCATGTTGCAGGACATCGCCATTCTGACCGGTGGTCAGGTGATTTCCGATGACCTTGGCATGAAGCTGGAGAATGTCACCATCGACATGCTCGGCCGTGCGAAGAAGGTTTCGATCAACAAGGACAACACCACGATCGTGGACGGTGCCGGCGACAAGGCCGAGATCGCTGCGCGTGTGGCCCAGATCCGCGCCCAGATCGAAGAAACCACCAGCGACTATGACCGTGAAAAGCTGCAAGAGCGCGTGGCCAAGCTGGCTGGCGGTGTTGCCGTGATCAAGGTCGGCGGCATGACCGAAGTCGAAGTGAAAGAGCGCAAGGACCGCGTGGATGACGCCCTGAACGCGACCCGTGCGGCCGTGCAGGAAGGCATCGTCGTCGGTGGCGGCGTGGCGCTGATCCAGGCCGGTAAGGCGCTGGACGGGATGGTGGGCGCGAATGCCGACCAGACCAACGGCATCAACATCGTCCGCCGCGCGCTGGAAGCGCCGCTGCGCCAGATCGCCCAGAATGCGGGCGTTGACGGTTCGGTGGTTGCCGGCAAGGTGCGCGAATCGAACGACAAGTCGTTCGGCTTCAACGCCCAGACCGAAGAATATGGCGACATGTTCAAGTTCGGCGTGATCGACCCGGCCAAAGTGGTGCGCACCGCGCTGGAAGATGCGGCTTCGGTCGCTTCGCTGCTGATCACCACCGAAGCGATGATCGCCGACAAGCCGGCCGACAAGTCGGGCGCTGGCGCTGGCGGCGGCATGGGCGGAATGGGCGGCATGGACGGGATGATGTAATCATCCCTGCCTATGCGGCAGAAAACGGGGGGGCGTGGCGAAAGCCGCGCCCCCTTTCGTTTGGAGGCCAAAATCCTTTTGAAGGAATTTGCGGCGGGCGCGGGCGAAGTCTGACGCAGACTTCGCGGCGATTTTTGACGCAAAAATCGGGGTCGGGCGGGGGCCGGAATTTGCGTCAAATTCCGTCGCGATTTCTGCGTCAGAAATCGTGCGGGGTGCGGCGCGGCAGATCCCCGCTTTCGCGGGGATGACAGTCGGGGTGGGGCGGGTTAACCTGTTTTTCATGAACCGGAATTTCGCCATCGCCGCGGGGCTTGCCGCGCTTGCTTCGCTGTGCTGGGCGGGGAATTGGGTCTTGGGGCGGGCGATCCGGGCGGATGTGCCGCCCTTTGGCCTGACCTTTTGGCGCTGGGCGCTGGCGGCGGTGATTCTGCTGCCCTTCGAGGCGAGGCGGCTGCGGGCCGACTGGGCGGCGGTGCGGGCGCATTTGCCGCTGGTGGCCGCAATGGCGGTGCTGTCGGCGGGGATGTTCCAGTCGATGACCTATATCGGGCTGCATTCGACAGAAGCGATCAACGCGCTGCTGGTCAGTGCGACGATGCCGGTTTTCGTGGTGATCATCGCGTGGCTGGTGCTGGGCGAGCGGCTTAGCCTGCGGCAGGGGCTGGGGATCGGGGTCAGTTTCTGCGGGGTGGCATGGATCATCGCGCGGGGGGAACCGGGGCGGCTGATGGACCTGCATTTCAATGTGGGGGATGCGTGGATTCTGGGCGCTCTGGTGGTTTGGGGGCTGTATTCGGTGCTGCTGAAATTCCGGCCCAAGGGCCTGTCGCCGGTGGGGCTGACCTTTTTCATCGCGGTGATCGGCACAGGGTTCATGGCGCCCTTCATGCTGTGGGAAATGGCGCGGGGCCTGCATGTGCCGCTGACGGTGGCGGGGGTGGGGTCGGTGGCCTATACCGGCGTTTTCGCCTCGGTCGTGGCGCTGCTGAGTTACAACGCGGCGGTGGCGCGGATCGGGCCATCGCGGTCGGTGTTTTTCCTGCATCTGATGCCGGTCTTTGGTGCGGGGCTGGCGGTGGTGTTTCTGGGCGAGACGGTGGCGGCCTATCATCTGGTCGGCTTTCCCGTGGCGCTGGGCGGGGTGCTGTGGGCGACATCGGCGCCGGAGCGGGGGGCTGAGGGTCGCGGGGTGGTGAGCGGCAACCGGACTTGACTCGGGGCCGGTTGGTCGTCAGCGTTTTTCCTGGTGATGTTGCGAGTGAGGGTGCCATGCGTTGGCCTGCGGTTGCGTTTTGCCTTTTGCTTGTTGCCGGTTGTGATGGAAACCCGTCGGGTAACGGCTTTGGCTCACCGCAGTTCACGCGGGCTGTCGGGCAATTTGCGACGGCCTATGTTGCTGCAAGTTCGCAAATCGCTGCGGGTCGGGCGGCACAGCCCTATCAGGGGGGCTATTCCAATGGTGGCGGGTATGGGGGTAACGCAAGCTGTGAAGAATGCGTTGTTTCCGATCTTCGCCTGAAGCGGCTTGTCATGCCGGTCGGCAAGACGGCCGGGGGATTGACGCTTTATCGCTTTGCCTATCGCAAGGGTGCCGGACCCGAGGGTGAATTTGTTGGCGTCATGGCGCAAGATTTGCTGGGTGGCGCGCAGGCAGGGGCCGTGCATATCGGGGCAGACGGGTTCTTCAGGGTTGATTATGCCGCGCTTGGGCTGCGTTTGCTGACCTATCGTGAATGGGCCGAGGCGCGGGGCTGAGCGCCCGCCGTTAAAGCGGTTTGGCCAGACGCTCGATGGTGGTGCGGCCATCGTGGCGCGAGATGCCGGTGGGGCCAAAGCCGTGGCGCCGCCAGAAGGCAAGGCCGCGCGGGTTGGAATGGAGGACGGCGAGATAAAGCGTGGGCGCGCCCGTGGCGCGGGCGCGGGATTCGACCTCGGCCAGGAATGTCGTGCCGTGGCCGGTGCCGCGGATGCGCGGGGCAAGGAGCATGAGGCCGAGATAGGCATCGCCTGGCGCGGGGAAGCCGAAGCTGAGTTCGGCGAGGCCGGAAAGTTGGCCATCGACATAGAGGCCGAGGCGGTGCGAGGCGGCGGGGTCGCAGTTCGGGGGGCAGTCGGTGAAGAAGTCGCGGGCCTTTTCTTCCGCGTCGGGCGGGGTGCCGTCGGCAAGCAGCCAGTAATCACCCGCCTCGGCCATGAAGGCCGCGATGGCGGGGTGGTCGTCGGGGTGCATAAGTCGGATGGTGCGGGTCATGGCTGTGCGATGGACAGGATTTCAAGGGTGACGGTGCCCGATGGTTTGCGCCATGTCACCATGTCGCCCACCGCCGCCCCGATCAGGGCGCGGGCGAGGGGGGAATGGGGGGCGATGCGGTGGCGGGCGGGATCGGCTTCATCTTCGCCCACGATGAGGTAGGTGGTTTCCTGCCCGTCTTCATCGGCCACGGTGATGGCATGGCCAAAGGCGGCGCGGCCGGTGGGTTGGCTGGACGGGTCGATCAGGATGGCGGTTTTCAGGCGGGCTTCGAGATAGCGGATGTCGCGTTCCGCCGCAGCCTCGGGCAGTTTGTCGAGGCGGTCGGGGCGGGATTTGAGCGCGGCGAGGCGGGATTGCACCGCGGCCAGACGTGATTGCAGCGCGGCAAGGCCCGTGGGGGTGACAAAGTTCGGATGGGGCGAGACGGGCAGGTCGGGCAAGGGATCGAGCGAACCGTCGCCTTCTTTCACGAAGGCGCGGCTCATGGCACGATCAGTTCCAAGGGGTCGTAAAGCATCTGGCCGCCCCATGCGGCAGTGGCGATGCTGTCGGGTTTGACGCGGATCGAGGCCATTTCGGCGCGGGAAAAGAAGCGGCGGCGGTTCACGATGCCTTCGGGATCGCGCCATGCGGGGTCAAGTTTGCCGGCCGTGAGGGTGCAGCGGAAGAACACCTCGATCTGGTGGAAGCCGTGGGCGGGGTCGTGAAATTCGTTCACGAGGACGGGGGGGCCGACGGTGACGGTGAGGCCGGTTTCTTCGGCCACTTCGCGGATCAGGTTTTCGGGCAGGGATTGGCCGGGGTTCACGCCGCCGCCCGGGGCGCACCAGAGGGTGGATTTCTGGCCGGCATAGGCGTTGACCAGAAGCAGGCGGTCATCCTGCAAGATCAGGGCGCGGACGGCAAAGCGGGGCGGGCGGTATTGCATCGGGCCAGCCTGCGCGAGGTGGCGTGATTTGTCCACGGGCTGTGATGGGGCTAGGGTGGGTGGCATGTGGCGCATGGTTCTTCTTTGTCTGCTGGCGGCTGTTCCTGCGCGGGCGGACTGCGTGGTGCTGTTGCACGGGCTGGCGCGGAGCGAGGTGTCGCTGATGGCAATGCAGGCGGCGCTGGAGGAAAAGGGCTATAGGGTGGTGAATGACGGCTATCCGTCAACCCAAGCGCGGATCGGGGATCTGGTTCCGCGTGTGGGGGCGGCGGTGGCCAAATGCGGCGCGGCGCGGGTGGATTTCGTGACCCATTCGATGGGGGGGATTCTGGCGCGGGCGTGGCTGGCAGGGCATCGGCCTGCGGTGATGGGGCGGGTGGTGATGCTGGCGCCGCCCAATGGCGGGTCGGAACTGGTGGATGCGTTCTCGGGCCTCGGGTTGTTTCGCTGGGTGAACGGGCCTGCGGGGATGGAACTGGGCACCGGTGCGGGGGCGGTTCCTTTGCGGCTGCCGCTGCCCGATTACGAATTGGGGGTGATTGCGGGGGATCGGTCGCTGAACCCGGTTTATTCCGGCGTGATCCCCGGGCCGGATGACGGGAAGGTGAGTGTCGAGGCGACCAAGGTGGCGGGGATGGCCGACCATATCGTGCTGCCGGTCACGCATACGTTCCTGATGTTCAATCCGCTGGTCATCGGGCAGGTCTTGGCGTTTCTTGAGGAGGGGCGGTTTGACCGGAGCCTTGGCTATTCCGGGGCGGTCGAAGGCCTGATCGGGGGCAGATGATGCAGAACGGATTTTACGGATCGGTGGCCAAGACGGTGGCGCGCTGGTGCGGGCGGCCTGCCACATTCTCGTTGGCGGTGGGGGTGATTGTCGTCTGGATCGTGACGGGGCCGGTGTTCGGCTTTTCGGATACGTGGCAGCTGGTGATCAATACAGGCACCACGATCGTGACCTTTCTGATGGTGTTCCTGATCCAGAATACGCAGAACCGCGACACGCAGGCGATCCAGCTGAAGCTGGACGAATTGATCCGCGCGCATAACGGGGCGCATAATGCGCTGATGGATCTGGAAGAGCTGGAGGAGCACCAGCTGGAAGAGTTCCGCCGCCGCTACGAGCGGCTGGCCGCGCTGGCGCGCGAGCGGCTGGGGCGGGGCGAGCTGGATACCGACACGCCCGATGCCTGAGGGCGGCCGGGGGTTTCACACCCCCGGACCCCCGTGGAGTATTTGGGCAAAGGTGAAGGGGTGGATCGGTGCCTTTCTGGCGCGGTGGCTGGCTTTGGCCGGGGTGGCCGGGGCAATGGGCGGGGCGACGGGATGATTGCAAGGATCGCGGTGATACTGGCCTGCCAGTTGGCGGGCGAGGTGGTGGCGCGGAGCTTCGGGTTGCCCGTGCCGGGGCCGGTGTTGGGCATGGCCGTAATGCTGGGGGTGCTGTGATGCCCTGACCGGTTCGCGCCGCCGGTGCCAGAGGGGGGGGACCCTGCGGGGCGGTTTTTGCTGTCGCTGCTGTTCGTGCCGGCGGGGCAGAGGTGGTGCTGGCCTTGGCGGTGGCGGGATCGACGGTGCTGACGCTGGTGGTGGCGGTGGGCATGTTCCGGCTGGTGGCGCGGATGGTCGAGGGGGCGTCATGGCGGGGGATTTCGCGCTGTGGGTTTACCTGAGGCAGAGGCCGCTGTTGTGGCTGACGGTGACGCTGGCGGCCTATGCGCTGGCCGATGCGGTCGCGCGGGCGGCATCCGCTGGTGAACCCCGTGCTGATTTCGGTCGTGCTGGTGGGGAGGTTTTTGGTGGCGAGGGGGACGGAATATCGCACCTATTTCGAGGGGGCCCCGTTCATCCATTTCCTGCTGGGGCCTGCGACCGTGGCTTTGGCCCTGCCGCTGTGGGAGCATCGGGCGCTGTTGCGGTGGGCGGCGGTGCCGATGCTGGCTGCGCTGGTGGCGGCGGTGTCGGCCATGGGGATCGTGCGGTTGATGGGGGCGCCGGATGCTGTGCTGGTGGCGATTGCGCCCAAGTCGGTGACGGCGGGGGTGGCGATGTCGATCAGCGAGGGGATGGGGGGGCCTTGATCGTGACGCCGCTGGTGAACGCGCTGGGGGTGCGGGATTATCGGGCGCGGGGGTTTGCGGTGGGGATCGCCTCGCACGGGATCGGGACGGCGCGGGCGTTTCAGGTGGACCCCGTGGCGGGGAGATTTGCGGGGATCGCGATCGGGTTGAAGGTGGCGATGGCGGCGCTGGTGGTGCCGTGGCTGGTGGGGGTGATGCGGTAGCGCGGGTTGCTGGCGCGGGACGGGGGCCAGCCCCCCCCGTCTATCGGTTCTCGAACCGATGGCGAACCGATGAACGACCCCAGAGTATTTGTGCAAAGGTGAAGGGGGAAGGGGGGGCGGCGCTTCGGCAAGTAGGGCGAAGTCCCTTCGGTCTGCTTAGCCCGTGACGATGCGGTTCACGTGGCCCATCTTGCGGCCGGGGCGGGACTCGGCCTTGCCATAAAGGTGGAGGGCGGCGTTTTTCTCGCGTGCGATGGCGGGGACGCGGAGGATGTCGTCGCCGATCAGGTTTTCCATCACCACGTCGGAATGGCGCGTGCCGTCGCCAAGGGGCCAGCCGGTGACGGCGCGGATGTGCTGTTCGAACTGGTCCACCGCGCAGCCGTTCTGTGTCCAATGGCCGGAATTGTGCACGCGGGGGGCGATTTCGTTGACGATAAGGCCTGACGGGGTGACGAAAAGCTCGACCCCCATGACGCCCACGTAATCGAGCGCGTTGAGGATGCGGGCGGCGATGAGGATGGCATCGGTGCGCTGTGATGCGGTCAGGCGGGCGGGGATGGTGGTGGTGGCGAGGATGCCGTTCTTGTGCACGTTCTCGCCCGGGTCGTAGCAGGCGACCGAACCGTCGAGGCCGCGGGCGGCGATGACGGACACTTCGTGGGTGAAGGCGATGAAGCCTTCGAGCACCGCAGGGGCGCCGTTCATGGCGGCGTGGGCGGTTGCGGCATCGGCGGGAGAGGTGAGGCGGGCCTGACCCTTGCCGTCATAGCCGAGGCGGGTGGTTTTGAGGATGGCGGGGGTGCCGATCTGTGCGATGGCGGCGTGGAGGTCGGGCAGGGTTTGGACGGCGGCGTAGGGGGCTGTGGTGAGGCCGAGCGAGGTGAGGAAGTCTTTTTCGGCGATCCGGTCCTGGCTGACCGCAAGGGCGCGGCGGTTGGGGCGGATCGGGTGGCTGCGTTCGAGCGTGTCGAGTGCTGCGGTGGGGATATTCTCGAATTCGTAGGTGATGACATCGACCGACGCCGCAAAGGCGGCCAGCGCCGCGAGGTCATCGTAGCCCGCAGTGGTGAGTTTGTCGGCCACATGGGCGGCGGGCGGGTTGGCCGAGGGTTCAAAGATATGGGTCCGGTAGCCGAGGCGCGCGGCCGCGACCGAGAGCATGCGGCCAAGCTGCCCGCCGCCCAAGATGCCGATGGTAGAGCCTGCGGGGAGCATGTCAGTCATCCTTTGGCTCGTCCGGGATCGAAGCGGTGAGGGCATCGCGCCATGCGTCGAGGCGCTGGGCGAGGGCGGGGTCATGCGTGGCAAGGATGGCGGCGGCCATGAGGCCCGCATTGGCCGCCCCTGCCGCGCCGATGGCCATGGTGGCGACGGGGTAGCCACGGGGCATTTGCAGGATGGAGTAAAGGCTGTCGATGCCCGACAGCGCCTTGGTCTGGACCGGCACGCCGATGACGGGGATGCGGGTTTTCGATGCCATCATGCCCGGAAGGTGGGCGGCGCCGCCCGCGCCCGCGATGATGACCTTGAGCCCGCGTTCGACGGCGGTTTTGCCATAGGTCCAGAGGCGGTCGGGGGTGCGGTGGGCCGAGACGATTTTCGCCTCATACGGGATGGAAAGGTCGTCGAGGATGAGGGCCGCTTCCTTCATCGTGGCCCAGTCGGACTGGGACCCCATGATGATTCCAACCGTGACGGCCATGGCTGCGCCCCCGTGCGTTGCGGATGGGGCGGGTATAGAGGATTGCGGGGCGGGGGCAAGTGTTGCGGGGATTGGGTCTAATGGCGCGCAACGCGTGTTGCGCGCCACGCGGGCCGGTTTCCGGTTTATTGCCCGTGCGCCCCGCGCACGGGCCGCGCCCGCCCTGCGGGGGGCGGGCGCGATAGATCGCAACCGCCGGGCGGGCACGGCCCGTGCCTGATACGGTTGGTCTTGCTGATGGCGACTTGCGGCCTCGTTGCCTTGGCCGCAATCGGACCGGCGCAACGCGCCACTGGCGCGTTGCGCGTCGGTCCTCTGACCCGCCCGGTCAGGCGATGATGTCGGGGATGAGCTGGTCTTCCAGCTTTACGATCTGGTCTTTCAGCGCGAGCTTCTGCTTCTTCAGCCGCCGCAGCGTCAGCTGGTCGGGGCGGCCGCCGGTTTCGAGCGCGAAGATCGCCTCGTCCAGATCGCGATGTTCGCGGCGCAACACTTCGAGCCGGATGCGGAGCATGTCTTCGAAGTTCATTTCGCTGGGGGCGTTCATGGAACCTGTTGACCTGTTGCAAAGGCCGGCGATGGGCCTGAGTCGTTTCTGTTAACCTTGGGCGAGTATAGTCAAATCCGTGGCTTGCGGAAAGAAATCTGCCGTGCCGCCTGTCATTTTGCGACAAAAATCGCCGTGACCGGCATGGGGGGAAAGCGGGTTGTGGCCCCTTGCACCGCACAGGGCCGCGCCCCATATTTGGCCTGTGGGGCGCTGCCGGAACGGGGCGCTGCCGCGAATGTCGCTTAACGCAAGGGCATGACCGATGACGAAACTGAGCTTTGGCACGCACCCGTTCCTTCTGGGGTTCGAGCAGCTGGAGCGGTTGGTGGAACGCACCGCCAAGACCGCCGAAGGATATCCGCCGTTCAATATCGAGGCCACCTCGGAACACGCTTACCGCATCACGCTGGCGGTGGCCGGCTTCCGCGAGGATGACCTGTCGATCACGGTCGAGGACCGGCAACTGGTGATCCGTGGCCGTCAGGCCGACGAGACGGCGGACCGCGTTTTCCTGCATCGCGGCATCGCGGCCCGCGCCTTTCAGCGCAGTTTCGTGCTGGCGGACGGGGTCGAGGTGGCGGGGGCCAGCATGGAGCACGGGCTTTTGCACATCGACCTGCGGCGGTCGGTGCCCGAGACGGTGGTGCAGACCATCGCCATCAGTTCGCGCAGCGGCCGGAAATGAGGTGAAGGATGGATACGAGATTCGAGGGCCTGCCGGAAGGCGAAGGCAAAATCGTTTATGTGCGGCCCGTTTCGGTGGCCGATCTGCCGGAAGAGGTTCAGGCGCATGCGGGGGGTCTCAAGACCATATACGCGCTGCATGATGCCGATGGCGACCGGTTGGCGCTGGTGAAGGACCGTGCGATGGCCTTTGTGATCGCGCGGGCGAATGACATGGCGCCGGTGAACGTGCATTAGCGGTTCGGCGCGGGCGGGGCGATCCCCGCTTGCGCGGGGATGACAACCGAACGTTTTGCGCGGTATTACATTTTGGTATAGCATGGACGAGCCGTGACGGAGGACCCCATGCCGCGCAATACATCGGTGACAATCGGAGAACATTTCACCCGCTTCATCGACGAGCAGGTGGAAACGGGGCGATATGCCTCGGCCAGCGAGGTGATCCGCGCGGGGTTGAGGATGTTGGAGGATTACGAGGGACGCGTGAAGGCGCTGGATGCGCTGTTGCAGGAGGGGATCGATTCCGGTCCTGCCGAGCCGTTCGATTTTGACGAGTTCAAGAGAGAGATGCGGCGTGAAACCTCGTCTGCCGCAGAGTGAAGCGGGTTGTCCTTACACCTCTCGCGCGGAGCGACCTGCGCGGTATCTGGCTTTATACCAACGAGCATTGGGGTGCGGGACAGGCCGACGATTATACAGACGCGATCGAGGCTGATTGTCAGGCTGCCGCGGCCGGTGCGGGGGCGGTCGGGACGGTGGCGGGGCGAGGCGATCTGCGGCGGCGCGTGGTCCGGTCGCATGTCGTGTATTTCCGTGACCTGCCGGACCGGATCGAAGTGATCCGTATCCTTCACAGTCGGCAAGACCCAGATTTAAACCTTGGCGAATGAAAAAGCCCCGCAGCGATGCGGGGCTTTTCGGTTTTTGTCCGGTGCGCTTACGCCTTGATCAGGCCCATGCTTTCCAGTTTCAGAATCACCTGCTGGGCGCAGTAATCCACGTCCATGCCTTCGGTATCGACCACCAGTTCAGCCTTGGTCGGGGCTTCATAGGGGTCGGAGATGCCGGTGAATTCCTTGATCTTGCCTTCGCGGGCGAGTTTATAAAGGCCTTTGCGGTCGCGGCGTTCGCATTCCTCGATGCTGGTGGCCACATGCACCTCGATGAAGGCGCCATAGGCTTCGATCATTTCGCGCACGGCGCGGCGGGTGGCGGTGTAGGGCGCGATGGGGGCGCAGATGGCGATGCCGCCGTTCTTGGTGATCTCGCTTGCCACATAGCCGATGCGCTTGATGTTGATGTCGCGGTGCTCTTTGGAAAAGCCGAGTTCGGATGACAGGTGTTTGCGGACCACATCACCGTCAAGCAGCGTGACGGGGCGGCCGCCCATTTCCATCAGTTTCACCATAAGCGCGTTGGCGATGGTCGATTTGCCCGAACCCGACAGGCCGGTGAAAAAGACGGTAAAGCCCTGCTTGGCACGCGGCGGCGAGGTGCGGCGCAGTTCGGTCACCACTTGCGGGAAGCTGAACCAGTCGGGAATTTCCAGCCCTTCGCGCAGGCGGCGGCGCAGTTCGGTGCCCGAGATATCAAGCACGGTCGAGCCTGCGGGAACCTCGTCCACCGGATAATATTGTGCCTTTTCCTGCACATAGACCATCTGTTTGAAATCGACCATCTCGATGCCGATTTCCTGCTGGTACTTGGCGACCAGTTCCTGCGCGGCGTAGGGGTCGTAGAAATCTTGGCCGGCGCTGTTCTTGCCCGGACCGGCATGGTCACGCCCCACGATGAAATGGGTCAGGCCGTGGTTCTTGCGGATGATCGCGTGCCAGAGTGCTTCGCGCGGGCCGCCCATGCGCATGGCAAGGTTGAGAAGCGACAGGTGTGTGGTCGAGGCGGGGTATTGGTCAAGCACGGCCTCATAGCAGCGCACGCGGGTGAAGTGATCGACATCGCCCGGTTTCGTCATGCCGACCACGGGGTGGATCAAAAGGTTGGCTTCCGCCTCGCGTGCGGCGCGGAAGGTGAGTTCCTGATGGGCGCGGTGCAGGGGGTTGCGGGTCTGGAAGGCGACGATGCGGCGCCAGCCCATCTTGCGGAAGAAGGCGCGCAACTCGTTTGGCGTGTCGCGGCGGGCCTTGAAGTCGTAATGCACGGGCTGCTGGATGCCGGTGACAGCGCCGCCCAGATAGACGGGGCCCGCCACGTTGTGCAGGTAGTTCACGGCAGGGTGGGCAAGGTCATCGGCGCCGAAGACATGTTCGGCTTCTTTCGATTTGTTGGGCACCCATTTGTCGGAAATCGACAGGATGGCAAGGATCACGCCTTCCTGGTCGCGCAGGGCGATATCCTGACCGGGGGAAACGGTTTCGGCGAATTTTTCCGACACGTCGAGCGTGACGGGAATGGGCCAGAGCGTGCCATCGGCGGTGCGCATGTTTTCGACCGTGCCGTTGTAATCGGCCTCGGACTGGAAACCGCGCAGGGGGAAGAAGCCGCCGTTCATCAGAAGTTCGAGGTCGCAGACCTGACGCGCGGTCAGATCCCACGAGGGCAGTTGGGCTGCTTCGAGTTTCAGCTTTTGCGCCGAGTCGGGCGAGACGAACAGTTCGGGAATCGGGGCGTGGTGGGAAAGCGTCATCGACGGCCTCTGTTTGCGGATGGGGCGGGCGGAGCCAGCAGTTGGCGCGGGCATTACCTGTTCACAAGGAAGATTTCCAGCAACCAACGGCGAAAAGCTACCGAAAAGGGCGGAAATGCCGCGCTTTCGAGCGGGGGTGGAACGGCGTTCCTTTCCCGCGTCGCAGGGCCGGAGGGTTTTTGCCTGCCCGCCCCGATGCGCGAACGCGGCATCCGGGGCGGGCAAAAGTTTTGCGGAAAACTTTTGCAAATTTCTTTGCAAGAAATTTGTGGCCCGTTCAGTGACCGGCGAGGAATTTTTCCGCATCCAGTGCCGCCATGCAGCCCATGCCCGCGCTGGTGATGGCTTGGCGGTAGATATGGTCGGTCAGGTCGCCCGCCGCGAAAACGCCGGGAATGGAGGTGCGGGTCGAGCCCGCCTCGACCTTTACATAGCCGCCATTGTGCAGTTCGAGCTGGTCTTTCACCAGGTCCGAGGCGGGGGCGTGGCCGATGGCGACGAAGAAGCCCGCGCAGGGGATGTCGGTGGTTTCGCCGGTATTGACGTTGCGCGCGCGGACGGCGGTGACGCCGAGGGGCGTTTCGTCGCCCAGGACTTCATCGACCGTGTGGTTCCACAGAACCGACACCTTGGGGTGTTTGAACAGGCGGTCCTGCATGATCTTTTCGGCGCGCAGGCTGTCGCGGCGGTGGATCAGCGTGACCTTGGAGGCGAAGTTCGTGAGGAACAGCGCCTCTTCAACCGCCGTATTGCCGCCGCCGATGACCACGATTTCCTTGCCACGGTAGAAGAACCCGTCGCAGGTGGCACAGGCCGAGACGCCGAAGCCTTTGAATTTCTCTTCCGACGGTAGGCCCAGCCATTTCGCCTGCGCGCCGGTGGCGAGGATCACGGCATCGGCGGTATAGGTGGTGCCGCTGTCGGATTGCGCGGTGAAGGGGCGGTTTTGCAGATCAAGGCTGGTGATGTAATCGGTGATGATTTCCGCCCCCATGGCGCGGGCGTGGTCTTCCATGCGGATCATCAGGTCGGGACCCTGCACATGGGTGTCGCCGGGCCAGTTTTCCACCTCGGTCGTGATGGTGAGCTGGCCGCCGGGTTGCAGGCCCTGCACGAGGATGGGTTCGAGCATGGCGCGGGCGGAATAGACGGCGGCGGTATAGCCTGCGGGGCCGGAGCCGATGATGAGAACCCTGGTGTGCCTTGTATCCGCCATGACCGTCCCCTGCGCTGTCCGGTGGTTGATATATGCCGGAGGCCGCGCAGGGGGAAGGGGGCGGAATTTGACGCAAATTCCGCGCCGATTTCTGACGCAGAAATCGGGGGCGAACGGTGGAAGCCGGAATTTGCGTCAAATTCCGGCGCGAAATCTGTGTCAGATTTCGCCGCGGGGAAGGATGATTTCGTTGCGCGGTGTTGAAACATTATTGCGCTGGCGGCGGGGCAGACCTACATAGTCGCGCATCCGGTGCGCCACCGGAACGAAGGGGACCAGCATGGCCGGATCGAAACTCGACCCGATCGACCGTCAGATTCTGGCCGAGTTGCAGGCCGACGGACGGATGACCAATGTGGAATTGGCAAGCCGCGTGGGCATATCGGCGCCGCCCTGTTTGCGGCGGGTGCGGACGCTGGAAGAGGCGGGCTATGTGCGCGGCTATCACGCCGATATCGACGCGCGCGAGCTGGGCTTTGAGGTGCAGGTTTTTGCCATGGTGCGGCTGCAAAGCCAGGCCGAGGCGGATTTGGCGGTGTTCGAGGAGCGGTGCCGCCAATGGTCGCTGGTGCGCGAGTGCCATATGCTGAATGGCGAGATCGATTTCATCCTGAAATGCGTGGCGCCGGACCTGTCGAGCTTCCAGTCCTTTCTGACGGGCGAGTTGCTGAAGGCGGAGAATGTGGCGACGGTCAAGACAAGCCTTGTGATCCGCTGTGCCAAGGACGAGCCGGGCGTGCCCTTTGACGTGCTGGAGGCGCGGCTGGCGCGGACGGCCTGACGCCGCGGCGCGTGACACGGGGATCGGGGGCGGCGCAAACGGATAAGCGGCCCCTGATGGCACGCAGAGGACGCGCCGGGACCGCTTTACCGAAGCAAGACCGGATCCGGTGTGCGGCGGGTGCCGCGGCGGATCGACCATGGGACGGTTATGGCGGGTCTTGCGGGTTGCGTCAAATTTTAGCCGTGATTGGTGCTGGCTTTTGCGGGTGCCGCGCGTGCCGGGCCGGATTGTCGCGCGGGGGCGGCACATTGGCGCGGAGCGGGGGCGAATCGGCCCCTGCGCGCGGGGGGGTCAGCGGGCGGCGATCGCGGCGATCGCGGCCGGTTTGGCCGGAGCGGCGAAGGCTGCGGGTTTGCGCCGTGCGGCGCGCTGCCACGGCAGGGCGACCTGCGGTTCGAGGCTAGCGGCGATGGCGGATTTGAGCCAGCGGCGGTCTTTCTTCATCGTCAACTCCCGAAGGTCGCAGTGTTCATGCTGCCAATCTGGCGGCGCTTTGCGGCGGGGATTGGGCCTGCATCGTGCATCTTCGCGACAAGGGCGGTGGGGCGGCGGGGCAATTGTGGCAGAGGCCCCAGGCGGCGGGATCAGGATTTGTTGAGGATTTCGCGCGGATCGGGCGCTGTTGTTGCCGCAATTGCGACAATGGCGCGGCAGGATCAGAGCCGGATCACCGAAATCAGGCGGCCATAATCGGCCTCGGCCGCGTGGGTGGTGCGGCGGAAGCTGAAGAAGCGGGCGGGATCGGCATAGGTGCAGTGGTGCGTCCATTCGGCATGGCCGACCCCTGCGGCGCGCAGGCGCGACAGGCCGAAGGCGGGCAGATCGAAGAGCAGGCGGTCGCCGGTGCCGTTTGCGAAGAAGCGGGCATTGGCGGGATCGTCGGCGGTGAAGGCCTCGAAAAACTCGGGGCCCACTTCGTAATTGCGCTGGCTGATGGTGGGGCCGATGACGGCGGCGATGTTTTCGCGGCGGGCGCCGAGGGATTCCATGGCGACAACGGTGGCCTCTAGCACGCCGTCGCGGGTGCCGCGCCAGCCGGCATGGGCGGCGCCGATCACGCCAGCCTGCGCGTCGTGGAACAGCACGGGCTGGCAATCGGCCGTCAGGATGCCCAAGGCAAGGCCGGGGGTGGTGGTGACCATGGCATCGGCGCGGGGGCGGTCGGGCAAGGGGGCGGTGACATGGATCACGTCGGGGGAATGGATCTGGTTCACCGAGAGGAGATGCGTTTCGGCAACGCCCATCGCATCGGCCACGCGGGCGCGGTTGATCGCCACCACCTCGGCCAGATCGGACGAGCCGGGGCCGCAGTTCAGACCGGCGAAAATGCCGGACGAGGCCCCCCCCTTGCGGGTGAAAAAGCCGTGGCGGGCCGTGATCGCATCGGCGGTGATGATGTCAAGCAAGGTCAAATCCGGGCGGCGGGGGGTGACGGGTGGCGTGTATGGCGATGGCTTTGAACAGCGAACCCATTTCGGCGGGGTCGGTCAAGCGGCGCGTGGCGGCAAGATGCGCGTCAAGGGCGGGTCCGGTCAAGCCTGCCGCAAGGCGGGCGCTGCGCTGGTGCAGGCCGAGGCGGGCGAGAAGGTCGCCCTGGGGGATCATGCGGCTGGCGCAAGCGGGGGCTGCGGCGCGGGCGAGGGCTTCGAAATCGACATGGGCGGTGAGGTCGGCCTGGCCCGGTTCGGCGAGGGGGTCGGTGAAGCGGTGGGCGCGCAGGGCCTGAAACGTATCGCCGCGCGAGTGCCAGTCGCCATAGTCGAGGATGAGCGCCGCGCCGCCATGGGTTTCGATGCGCCGGGCGATGGCGGACATGATGGCGGGGGCGGCGGGCAGAAGTTCGACGATATCGCCGGGGCGCGTGTCATGCAGGCGGTGCGACAGGGCCGCGAGGTTGGCGGGCGCGGCACGGCCGAGGGTGAGGCGGCCGTTGGTCACGCCGACCATGGTTTCGGCCCAGCCCTGGGGCGTGCGGGTGAACTGGCGGATGGGCAGGGCGTCGAAAAATTCGTTGGCGATCAGGAAAAGGGGCGCTTCGGGCAGGTGATCGACCGTTTCGGCCCATGTGGCGGTGGGGACGGTGCGGGACTGGACCGTCCGCAGGGTGGGCGAGGCTTCGACCAGCACCACGGTGGCTGCGGCGTGAAAGCCCGCAACGCTGCGGGTGGCGCGCAGGATATCGGCCATGAGGGTGCCGCGACCGGGGCCAAGCTCGGCCAAGGTAAAGCGGGCGGGGGCGCCTTGGTCGAGCCATGTCTGGGCAAGGGCGAGGCCCAGAAGTTCGCCGAACATCTGGCTGATTTCGGGGGCGGTGGTGAAATCGCCGCCCGCGCCAAAGGGATCGCGCGTGGTGTAGTAGCCGTGAACGGGGTGAAGCAGACATTCGGCCATGTAATCGGCCAAGGTGATCGGGCCCGCCTGCGTGATGCGGCGGATCAGAAGATCGGCTAGCGGCGTCATGCCGGGCGGGCCTGACGGCGGGCGCGGGTGATGAACCACAGGCCTGCAAGGACCATGGGCAGCGACAGCAACTGCCCCATCGTCAGGCCATAGCCGCCGAAGTGGAGGGCAAGGCCGAGCGGGTTGCCGTCGGTGACGAATTGCGCGTCGGGCTGGCGGACGAATTCGACAAGGAAACGGGCAAGGCCGTAGCCCGCAAGGAAGGTGCCAAGGGTGCGGCCCGGCGTTTTCAGCCAGCCGCCGCGCCAGACCGCCCAGAGGAGGAGCGCCCCGAGCAGCAGCCCTTCAAGCGCGGCTTCGTAGAGTTGCGAGGGGTGGCGGGCGCAGATGGTCAGCACGCCGGGGCAGGTTTGCGCGGCCTCGCCCGGGAAGGCGACGCCCCATGGCAGGGTGGTGGGGCGGCCCCAAAGCTCGGCGTTGATGAAGTTGGCGATGCGGCC
The DNA here is from genome assembly GCA_027484985.1 of Rhodobacter sp. Classification (GTDB taxonomy): domain Bacteria; phylum Pseudomonadota; class Alphaproteobacteria; order Rhodobacterales; family Rhodobacteraceae; genus Paragemmobacter. Next base: position 23,827 of record JAIXRW010000010.1, read on the forward strand.
AAGGAACAGGCCGGTGGGCGCGGCCACGGCCATCAGGTCGGCCAGTTGCAGCATGGGGATTTTCTCGCGCCGGCAAAAGACGATGCCGGCGATGACGGTGCCAAGGAAGCCACCGTGAAAGGACATGCCGCCTTCCCAGACGCGCAGCACATGGGTGGGGTTTTGCGCGAAGTAGGCGGGTTGGTAGAACAGCACATAGCCCGCGCGCCCGCCGATGATGACGCCAAGGATGACCCATGTGAGCAGGCGTTCGATCTGTTCGGCGCTGGCGGGCGCGCTGCCCGACCACAGCCGCGGCGTGGTGACGGCGCGGGTGACGAGTTTCCAGCCCACGACAAGGCCCGCGATATAGGCCAGCGCATACCAGCGCAGCGCAAAGGTCATGCCGTAAATCTGGAACGAGAAAATCTCGGGTGTGATGTCGGGGAAGGGGATGTAGGACATGGGGCACCCGTGGTTGCGTGCAGCGGTTTTCCGGGCTTGGCGGGGTGATGTCAACCGATGGGCGAAGGGCGGCCTGCGGCAAGTCGCGGGCTTGTTTCGCCGCTGGCGCCGGACCATATAGGGGCGAGATGACCGAAAGGGTGCCGCCATGCAGACGCGCAACAAGTTCTTCGACGACATGTCGCAACTGATGACCAACGCGATGGGCGTGGCGCAGGGGGCCAAGACCGAGGCCGAGACGGCGATGAAGGGGTTCATCGACCGCTGGATGGCCGACCGCGATTTCGTGACGCGCGAAGAGTTCGATGCCGTGCGCGCCATGGCCGTGAAGGCGCGGGAAGAAAATGCCACGCTTGAGGCGCGGCTGGCGGTGCTTGAGGCCAAGCTGGCCGAGGCGGCGGGCAAACCGGCCCGGAAAAAGGACAGCGCGGCAGACTGACGCCGCCGCCAGGGGGCAGGGGTCAGGGGGCGGCGGGTTCTGCCGCGGCAGGGAAACCTTCGGTCATCAGGCGTTCGAGTTCGCCGAAATCGAGCGGCTTTTGCATCACCACATTGGTGCCCGCACGGCGGAAGCGCAGCATCTCTTCGCCCACGACAGCGGCGGTCAGGCCGACGACGGGGCGGGAATAGCCCTGCTTTCGCAGGCGGCGGACCAGATCGTCACCATCGAGTTCGGGCATGAACAGATCGGTGATCAGGATGTCGGGCGCCTGTTCGGCCACCATGTTCAGCGCGGCGGCGCCGTTTTCGGCCACGCGCACCGTGGCGCCCAGCCGTTCCAGCCGCGCGCGGGTGACATCGGCCACAAGCGTGTTGTCTTCGGCCAGCACCACCGTCCAGGGCCGCAGGCTGCGCGGGCGGGGCGGCGGCGCCTTGGCGGCGGGCGGTTTCGCGGCGGGGCGGGGGGTGGATTCATCGGCCAGCGGTTCGGGCAGGCGCAGCATATAGCCCGCGCCACCGCGAAGCGGCTGGTAATATTCAAGCGTGCCGCCCAGCATTTCGACCGACTGGCGCGCGATGAACAGGCCAAGCCCGCTGCCATCGGCCGAACGGCGCGGGTCTTCGCCGCGTTCAAAGGGCTGGAACAGGCGTTCGACCTGATCGGGGGCGATGCCGATGCCATCATCTTCGACCTGCCACTGGCTGATGGGCGGGCCGCCTTCGGTGGCGGGGGGCTGGGCGGTGAAATTCAGCCGCACCACCGTGCCGCGGCTGTGGATGACCGCGTTTCGCATCAGGTTGGTCAGGGCCTGCCGCAGGCGCATCACATCGCCGATCCGCGCCTTGCCGGCGCCCGCGCCCAGCGCCACGGTCAGGGTGACGCCGTGATCCTTGGCGGTGAGTTCGAGCGTGTTTCGCAGGCTTTCGGCCAGTTCGGCGGGAACATAGCTGACCCGTTTGACCGGAAGGTTCTGTTCGGGGTTCACGGTCTGGCGCATGTCGCCCAGCACTGACAGCAACTGGTCGGCCGCTTCGCGCATCTGGCGGAACAGGCGGGTGCGGTCGGTCGCTTCGGGAAGATCGTCGATCAGGATCGACATGACCGAGGCCGGGGTCCGCAATTCGTGGCTGACGATCGAGAACAGCTGGCGCTGGCGTTCCTGACGCAGGGACAATTCATCAAGCGCCTCGCGCAGGCGGGTTTCGCGTTCCTTGGCGACGGTGGCATCCAGCAGGATGCCATAGGCGACCGGATCGCCCGAGGGGGCGGTTTCGGTCCAGAGGAAAACGTGCAGCGCAAGGCCCGAGCGGGTGTTGAGCCAAAGCTCGCGCGCAGGTTCGGCCCCTGCCATCATGGCGCGCGACAGGGTGGCCGCATCCTCGACCGTCAGGGAATCGCGCAGGGTGGCCATATCGCCCTGATCGGGCAGCGACAGCATCCGCCGCGCCGCATCGTCAAGCCGGAACAGGCCGCTGCTGCGGTTGATGGCGAACAGGCCCACGCCGGCAAAATCGCGCGCGCGGCTAAGTTTGGCGATGGCGGCGTTCTTTTCGCCCAGCAGATGTTCGGTATGGCTTTGGACCGCGAGTGCGACAAGCAACAGCGCGATGGCCAGAAGGGCATAGGTTTCCAGCATGCGATGTGCCGGATCGGCGGGGGGAAGTTCGTTCAGAAATTCGCCCGTCACCGCCGCGTAAAGCGCGATGCCGCCGAGGACACCGAACACGGTGACGCGCACGGGCAGAACGAAAACCACCACCGCCGCCAGCGCCAGCGTATCAAGCGGCGCGTAAAGCACAAAGCCCTGCGACTGGATCACCGACAGAAGCGGGAACATCGCCATCACGCCGATGGTGGGCAGCACCTGCGAGGCCCGCGGATATTCGATCGCCGCCAGCAGGAAGGCCGCCACCACCGCGCTGCCGCGCAGGCTGCGGTTCATGGCGAGTTCGGCAAAATGCGCGTCAAAGCCCATCGCCGCCCGCAGCGGCGCATCCAGCAGCAGGGCGTAGCGGTCGGTCACGCCGATTTGCAGCGCGCCCACAAGGGCAAAGACGACGAAAGAGGCAAGGCACAGGAACAGGTCGGTCGTGTGGGCGCGCAGGCGCGACTGGGCCAGCTGGAACGCCGCGCGGTAGATCAGCCCCTGCACGAGCCCGAAGCCCAGATTGATGGCGAAAAGTGCCGCCACCACCTGCGTGGTCAGGCCCTCGATCTCGTGCCAGGGTTGGGCGTTGGAAAGCGGCTGGTAGAAGGGGTAAAGGAACACCAGCAGGTAGCTGAGCGCCGGAATCCAGGCCAGCCGCAGCGGATAGAGGAAAAAGCCCAGAATGATGGTGAAATGGGCGACATGGGTGGTCAGGTTGATGGCGGGCAGGTTCGGGCCGTGCATGGCCGCGCCTGCCGACATCAGCACCGTCCAGACGATGACGACCGACAGGAACCAAAAGGTGTAAAGGGCCGGATCGGCCGAGATGGCACGCCGGATCGCCATGATGCGCGAACGTTCGAAGTCACGGAACACATGAACTTCGCCTGCATCATCGCGCGGTTGCACAACCGGCGCTTTTCCATCCGAACTGAACATCACACCGGCACCCGCTTCTGGATGAGTGTTTTAGGGCAAAATACACGTTCTGGCATCCACTTCTTTAGAACAGGTAAAGCCCGCATGGGGATAAGGGCGGGGATGGGATGGGGTATGTGCGTTGACAGACATATCTGCAGTGACGCGGGAATAAGCGGGATCGTCTGGGATTGGCTGAAAACGGGCGGCAAATCAGTGGGTTGCGCGGAATGTGGCGGAACATGAACGGGCGCGAGTTAAAGTTGCAGTGACGCGATAAAGCGGGGCAACAGGTCTTCGCGCAGGCCCGATGCCACAACCATTGAAAGCGGCCTTTAAAGCCAATGAAAAAAGGTGTTTTAACGAACGGTTAAGCGCGTAGCGCGGGCAAAAGATACGTCGATGGCAGCGCCGAAGTGGGAAGTCCGAGGGAAAGTTCGATCATCACTTCCCACTTAGGGCCTAAACCATTGAAAACTGATGGATTGATGGCTGGCAGAGCGGCGAGCAGGTGCTGGCAGAACTGGGAAGCGATTTAATCGAGTTCGCCCGCGAGGCAGCGCCGACCCCATTCGTTACCGAAGGCTTCCATCGCTCCAGTCGGCCTCCGTTTCTCTTCTTTGGTCTCGAGAGGCAGACCGTACGCCTCGAGCACCATTTGCCGAGCGAAGGGCCAGCCTTCGCGCTCGGCATCGGCCAGGAACTTGTTGATGTCGCCATTCATCTGGCGGACCGTCATGACCAAGCGGGCCTTCCACGCGATGTCCTTGCAGTCGAGCTGCGTGGTTTCCGCAGAAGCCGGCATTGCCAGCGATGCAGCCAAGACCAGAGAAGAAAACAGCACTCGCACCATATCCGCCTTTCACGTTCAGCCCGTCTCGGCTTGCAACCTATAGGGTATGCATCACCAAGGCCACCTTACCCACGATTCGCAGCGTGTAATTGTCTTGCCCCGTCACCACAACCGGAGGGTACAGGGGGTTGTCGCTGATCATGACATGACCGATCAGCCCCGTCTTGTCGCGCAGCTGCTGGACGCGCTTTACGAAGACATCATCGTCATAGATGCAGATGTAGATCCCCGGTACATCTGCCGTCATCCCGCGCAGATCGACCAGAACGGTGGCGCCGTCCGGTATGGTGGGCGCCATGCTGTCGCCGCGGACCCTGATCAAGGTCGACAGATCGGGCAGAAGGTCGGCCTTGCGCAACCAATCGTTCGAGAATGCGAGACCGTCTTTTTCCAATCCGTCAACAGCCGCGGCACCTTTTCCAGCGGAAACATGCCCGTCCAGCCGTGAAATCAGACTGAATTCCCGCCCGTCGATCTCGAAGTGACCTGCCAAGGGTTTTCCCGTCGGCGCAGGAGTGATTCGGCCGGCATTCGACGAAAAGCCCGGCTCATCCTCGAAAGTCTGAGGCTCGCGCCCCTCCAAAACCCACGCGGGATTGACCCTGAAATGTTCGCTGAGAGACGTCAGGAAATTGCGCGACGGATGGGATCGTCCACTCTCGATATCCCCGACAAAACCTTGGCTTACACCTAGCGCAGCAGCGAGGGCGCGCTGGCTCAGGCCACGCGACTTGCGCCACTCGATTAGACGTTGACCGTAAAAAACGTTCACGCGCTCGCGCCACAGTTGACTTGAACGTATTTAGCGTTCAAAGATAAGCATGAACGCAACCTACGTTTACCCAAGTTTATCCTATCGGAGAACGGTATGACAGCCTCCGCCCCCCCCGCCTCAGCCGGGCCTCATCTTTTACGAGACGTTTCTGGGTGCGTTGCGCGTCTTCGGGACGAACCTGAAGGAGTGGAGCGCCGCCAACGGCGTCGATCCGGTGAACGCGAAACAGGCGGCAACCGGTGGGTGGAACGGGCCGAAGGCGAAGGTGCTGCGGGCCAAGATGGTCGAGACCATCGGGTATGAACTGTTCGCCACGCTCTACGCGCAACGGGTGGCTCGTGATCAGGCGGCCCTCCGCGAACGCCGCGCTTCTCGGTCACGCGATGGGCGAGCAAGTGTGGAGGGCCATTCCAGATCGGCGGGCCAGTTCTCGTCGAACCAGCTGATTACACGCTCGTAAGTCCGCAGCGTGCAGCCGCCGCCATTGCGCAAATGCCCGAAAAGACGGGCTTGCCCGGCAGCGCGTGCCGACACTGTGGCCTCCGCCCGCCGAACATGGGCGCAGTAAGCAGTCACAAGAATGAGGATGGTTTCGCTGGTCATACCCCACTTATGAGCATTTTACACCGAAAAGGCAATATCAATTTACACTGAAACGGAAACAGACCCTGTCCAAAACGTTAACTTGTGCAGTCCTTGTTTTTCGGTGCAAATTTACACTTCAATGAGGACCGAAGAGATATATGCGCTGCTTGAGGCGAGACGCCTCGAACTTGGGCTTTCACAGCTTCAGGTCGGCCAACTCGCATTCGGTCGCGCGGACAGTTCGGCCATACAGAATTTGAAGCGGGGTTCATCGCCCACATTCGAGCGTTTGGAGGCGATTGCTACAGCCCTCGGGCTGGAGCTCTACCTTGGTCCGAAGCGGGCACTATCGACCGGTTTCCACGAGCTGGGCAGCCCCGCCCACGATCTTGCCCAGGTGAACGCGCCAACGGGCGAGGGGCTCTTGCCGTTGCGATGGCATCCACTGACGAAAAGACTTGGGCCTACTCCTTTCGCCTTTCACGGCGAATGGCTGGATACTGTCGGGATCGATCCCGAGCGACTCGCGCTCGTCGATCCTGAGGTTGTCTACATCGACACCGAAGGTTGCCGAGATCTTCTGCTGATCGTGGATACCGAGGCACCAAGAAAACTGAACCCGCAAATTTGGGCTTTCATGGAGCGTGGCCATGTCGCGGTGGGGAGAATTCAGTTTGAGGGGGAGACCGTCCTGCTGCATCCTGAACGGCACGGTCAGGCGGTGCGAGTTCTTCGGGGCAACGCAAAGCAAGCGACCACCTTCCTCGGTCGCGTGGTCTGGCATTCCCGGATCGAGATTGGCTTGCCATTGCCCGCCAAAGGCGGCTGACGCCGCGCCTGGCGGGCATCATCCGTCAGCTGCGCACGGCACCTAGACGCTTGAGATCGGCATCGATCTCGGCGGCGGTTCGGACCGGCCCTTTGAAGACCGCGCTGTCGTCAGATGGGTGCTCCGAAGGTTTTGCGATCGGCATCCTGTCCCTGATCTCGCTTAGGACCTGAAGCACCTTATCTGCCGCAAGGAACAACGTTCCGGCCGCGATAAGCGAAATTGCCGCCCCCAAAAACACCCATCCATAGGACAGCATGGCTAGGGCGATAACGCCCAGCCCATAAGCCCCGTAGCCCGTAACTCGTAACATCAGCATCCGCTACCTCCGATTCTGCCGCGAACAGGATACACCCGCAGATTGCGCAAATCGCGCCCAAACGGCTTGCATGTTCGCCGCCGTCGAGACTTGCCGGATCAGAGGTCTAAGATACTGAAATCGTGCGGTTTCAGGCGAACATGCAACTGGTCTGCGAAGTTTACGCGCGATTTGCATGTTCGCCGCGGCCACCAGCATCGTTTTTGCTGGCGTCGCGCGGTCCATATCCCGTTAAAACGCCTTGTTTCATTGGCCTTAAACGCCGCTTCCAATGGTTGTGGCATCGAGCCTGCGGGAAGACCTGCAGCCCTGTTTTATCGCGTCAGTGCAACTTTCACCCTCGTCCGTTCATGTTCCGCCACATTCCGCGCAACCCACTGATTTGCCGCCCGTTTTCAGACAATCCCAGACGATCCCGCTTATTCCCGCGTCACTGCAGATATGTCTGTCAACGCACAATGACAGCGAGCCACAGGGGTAAAAACTGTCCACAGAAGATTGGCGCAGAAAGTGCTTTACAGGCTTTCCCAACGCAGTCACCATATCTAGTATGAGTTCAGCCCTGCAAACGCTGAAACTTGCGGGGCACACAGCCGATTGCGTTACCTGCGCGGTGGGCATCATGATGGGGCCGGGATATGTCGCTTTCCGAAGATTACTTCCTTTCTGACGACCTGCACCCGATCGACATCGTCGAAACCTTGGCCGAGCATCATGAATGGGAATTTGACCGCGTCACCGATGACCAGATTGCCATGTCGGTCGAAGGGCAGTGGCGGACCTATTCGCTGACCCTTGCATGGTCGCGCCAGGACGAGATGCTGCGGCTGATCTGCACCTTTGAGATGGAGCCGCCCGCCGCGCGGATGGGGGCGGTGTACGAGGTGCTCAATCGCGCCAATGACATGGTCTGGACCGGCGCCTTCACCTATTGGGAAGAGCAGAAGCTGATGGTGTGGCGCTATGGGCTGCCGCTGTCGGGTATGCAGGGGGCGAACCCTGACCAGATTGACCAGATGATCGCCAGCGCGGTGCTGGCGGCCGAGCGGTTCTATCCGGCGTTCCAGCTGGTGGCCTGGGCCGACCAGTCGCCCGCCGAGGCGATGAAGGTCGCCATTGCCGAGGCTTACGGGCGGGCCTAGTCTTTGCCCCCGAAACGAGGGGGCGGATGATGCTGGAACAGGTGGCCCGTGACGGGCTGGTGCTTTTGGGCTGCGGCAAGATGGGAACGGCGCTGCTGACCGGGTGGTTGGCGGCGGGGGTTCCGGCGCGGTCGGTCTGGGTGATCGAACCCGATCCGTCCGACTGGCTTTCTGCATCGGGTGTGCATCTGAACAAGGGGGTTCCGCCCGCGCCTGCCGTGGCGCTGCTGGCGGTGAAGCCGCAGATGATGGGCGCGGCACTGCCCGCGCTGGCGGCGCTGGGGAACGGTGATACGCTGTTCGTTTCCATCGCGGCGGGCACGACGATCGCGGCTTTTGAAGCGGCTTTGGGTGACAGGACGCCCATTGTGCGGACGATGCCCAATACGCCCGCCATGGTGAACCGCGGGATCACCGCGCTGTGCCGCAATGCCCATGTGACCGATGCGGGTATGGAACTGGCCGTGGCGCTGATGGCGGCGGTGGGCGAGACGGTGATCCTGGACGGCGAACACCAGATTGATGCGGTGACTGCCGTTTCGGGGTCGGGGCCGGCCTATGTGTTCCACCTGATCGAGGCGATGGCGGCGGCGGGTGTGGCCGAGGGCCTGTCGGCCGATGTGGCGATGAAGCTGGCGCGGGCGACCGTTTGCGGGGCGGGGGAACTGGCCTTGCGCTCGGAGGAGGCTGCGGCGCAGTTGCGGGTGAACGTCACCTCGCCCGGTGGGACCACGGCGGCGGCTTTGGCGGTGCTGATGGACGCAGGCACGGGGCTGCCGCCCCTGATGCGGCGGGCGGTGAAGGCGGCGGCGGATCGCGGGCGGGAGCTGGGGAAGTGACGATTACTTACGACGATTTCCAGAAGGTCGATATCCGCGTGGGGGTGATCACCCGCGCCGAACCCTTTCCCGAGGCGAGGAAGCCCGCCATCAAGCTGTGGGTCGATTTCGGCGGCGAGATCGGGGTGAAGCGGTCGAGCGCGCAGATCACCAAGCATTATGCGCCCGAGGGGCTGGTGGGGCGGCAGGTGCTGGCGGTGGTGAATTTTCCGCCGCGCCAGATCGGCCCCGTGATGTCGGAAGTGCTGGTGCTGGGCGTGCCCGATGCGGCGGGCGAGGTGGTGCTGATCGGACCCGGGCATGACGTGCCCTTGGGCGGGAGGATGTTCTGATGCGGTTGCTGATTACGCGGCCCATGCCGGAAAAGGTGTTGGCGGCGGCGCGGGCGCGGTTCGATGTGGTGTTGCGCGCGGATCATGCGGTGCTGTCGGATGCCGAATTGCGGGCGGCGCTGCGCGATTTCGATGTGGTGATGCCGACCTTGGGCGACCGCTTTCAGGCCGAGGTCTTTGCCGATGTGCCGCAGCCCCGGGCGCGGCTGCTGGCGAATTTCGGGGTGGGGTATAACCATATCGACGTTGCGGCGGCACGGGCGGCGGGGGTGGCGGTGACGAACACGCCGGGGGCGGTGACCGATGCCACGGCCGATATCGCCATGGCGCTGATCCTGATGACGGCGCGGCGCTTGGGCGAGGGCGAGCGGATGGTTCGGGCGGGGCGCTGGGGCGGCTGGGGGCCGACGCAGATGCTGGGCGCCCATGTGACCGGCAAGACCGTGGGCATCATCGGGATGGGGCGGATCGGCAAGGCGATTGCGCGGCGCTGCCATTACGGGTTCGGCATGGAGGTGGTGTTTCATAATCGCTCGACCGTGGCCGATGCGGGGGTTCCGGCACGGCAGGTGCCGATGGAGGCGGCGATGGGGGCCGATTTCGTGGTGGTGGCCGTGCCGGGCGGGGCTGCGACGCACCACCTGATCGGGGCAGAGGCCTTTGCCGCGATGAAGCGGACGGGGATTTTCATCAATATCGCGCGTGGCGATGTGGTGGACGAGGCGGCGCTGGTCGCAGCACTGGCCGAGGGGCGGATCGCGGGGGCGGGGCTGGATGTGTACGAGTTCGAGCCGAAGGTTCCGGCAGCACTGATGGCGATGGAGAATGTGACGCTGCTGCCGCATCTGGGCACGGCGTGCCTTGAGGTGCGCGAGAATATGGGGCTGATGGCGGTGGATAATCTGGTGGCGCATCTTGAGGGGCGCGATCTGCCCAACAGGGTGTAGCGTGGGGGTGGGGGCCAAAATTCTTGCAAGAATTTTGCCAAGAATTTTGGAAAATTCTTGGGTCCCGGGGCTGGCGTTCAGGACGGGGCGGTTGGCGTGATCTGGTCGCCCTCGCGCCGTTATCTGTTCATCCATATCCCCAAGACGGGGGGCACGGCGCTGGCGCTGGCCCTGGAGGCGCGGGTGCGGGCCGATGATGTGCTGGCAGGCGATACGCCCAAGGCGCTGAAGCGGCGGGGGCGGTTGAAGGCGCAGCACACGGCGGGGCGGCTGTGGAAACATTCCACGCTGGCCGATCTGGCGGGGCTGGTGCCGGATGACCTGTCGGATATCTTTGTGCTGACGCTGGTCAGGAACCCTTGGGATCGGATGGTCAGCTATTACCACTGGCTGCGGGGGCAGAATTTCGCGCACCCTGCCGTGGGGCTGGCCAAGGCGCAGGATTTCAGCGGGTTCCTGAACCATCCGCATACGCGGACGAGCATTTCGCTTTGGCCCTATGGCGCTTACTTGCGCGATGCGGGCGGGGTGGAGCGCAGTTCGCTTTACGCGCGGCTGGAGCGGTTGGGCGAGGAACTGGCGCCGTTCGAGGCGCATCTGGGGTTCCGGCTGGGGCCGGTGGCGCGGGCGAATGCGTCGGAGCGGGCGGCGGATTGGCGGGGGTTCTATTCCGATGCCGATGCCGCGCTGGTGGGGGAATTGTGCGCGGGGGATATTGCGCGGTTCGGCTATTCCTTCGACGGGTTGGCGGGTTGAACCGTGGCAAGGGGGGCTGTCTGCCCCCCTTCGGCGCGTGCCGCGCCACCCCCCGAGAGTATTTGGGCAAAGGTGAAAGGGATCACGCGGCCCTCGCTGTGAAGCGGGTGTAGAAGGTTTCGCCCGATGCGGCCATGTCGGTGAGGAGTTTCGGCGGGGTGAAGCGGGGCCCGAAGGTTGTGGCGAGGGTTTGCGCGATTTCCACCGCGCGGGGGGCGCCGATCATGTCGAGCCACGCGAAGGGGCCGCCGGACCAAGGCGCGAAGCCCCAGCCGAGGATGGCGCCCACGTCGCCTTCGCGGATGTCGGTAAGCACGCCCTGTTCGAGGGCGCGGACGGCTTCGAGGGTTTGGGCCATCAGAAGGCGGTGCTGGACAGTGCCGAGGTCGGGCTGGGTTTCTGTGGGGGGGAATTTGTCGGCCAGACCCTCCCACAGGCCTGTGCGCTGGCCTGTGGTGTCATAGGCGTAGAAGCCTGCCTTGGATTTCTTGCCCATGCGGTTCTGGTCTGCCAGCCAGAAAAGGACGTCGTCAACCGCTGCGTCGGGATAGGCGCTGCCCATGGCGGCCTTTGTGGCCTTGGCGATTTTCACGCCAAGGTCGATCGAGGTTTCATCGACCAGTTGCAGGGGGCCGAGCGGCATGCCGACCATGCGGGCGGCGTTTTCGATCAGGGCGGGTTCGACCCCTTCGGCCACCATGCGGATGCCTTCGTTGAGGTAGGGGATGATGCAGCGGTTGGCGTAGAAGAAGCGGGCATCGTTCACCACGATGGGTGTCTTGCGCAGTTGGCGGACGAAATCGAGCGCCTTGGCCACGGCTTCGGGCGCGGTTTCCTTGCCGCGGATGATCTCGACAAGGTTCATCTTGTCCACCGGGCTGAAGAAATGGATGCCGATGAAGTGCGCGGGCCGCGTGCTGGCGCGGGCGAGCGAGCCGATGGGCAGGGTGGAGGTGTTGGTGGCGAAGATCGCGGTGGCGGGAAGGACGGCTTCGGCGCGCTGCGTTACATCCGCCTTGACGGCGGGGTCCTCATAGACGGCCTCGACGATCAGGTCGCAGGTGGCGAGGGCGGCGTAATCGGTGGTGGCGGTGATGCGCGAGAGCACCTCGGCCTTTTTCTCGTGCGTGACCTTGCGGCGCTGGATGCCCTTGTCGAGCAGGGATTCGGAATGGGCGCGGCCGCGGTCGGCGGCTTCCTGCGTGGCGTCGATCAGGGTGACGGTGATGCCCGCATTGGCCGCGACATAGGCGATGCCTGCGCCCATCATGCCCGCGCCGAGGACGCCGAGGTGGCGCACGGGGGCGGGGGGTGTGGCGGGGCGGTTGGCGCCCTTTTCCAGTGCTTCCTTGTTGATGAAGAGCGAGCGGATCATGGCGCTGGAGGAGGGGTTCAGCAGGACGGATGTGAACCAGCGGGCCTCGACCTTTAACGCGGTGTCGAAGGGGACGAGCGCGCCTTCGTAGGCGGCGGACATCAGGGCGCGGGCGGCGGGATAGACGCCCATCGTCTTGCCCAGCACCATGGCGGATGCGCCGACGAAGGTCATGTAGCCTGCGGGGTGGTAGGGGGCGCCGCCGGGCATTTTGTAGCCCTTGGCATCCCACGGTTTGACGAGGTCGGCATCGGTGGCGGAAAGCACCCATTCCTTGGCGCGGGCCAGCAGCTGGTCGGGGGCGACGACTTCGTCGATGAGGTTGTTTGCCTTGGCGGATTTCGGGTCGCTGAGTTTGCCTTCCAGCAGGAAGGGGGCGGCGGCCATGGCGCCGAGTTTGCGCAACAGCCGCGTGGTGCCGCCCGCGCCGGGGAAGATGCCGACAAGGATTTCGGGCAGGCCGATCTTGGCCTTGGGGTTATCGGCGGCGATGATGCGGTGGCAGGAAAGCGGAAGTTCGAAACCGATGCCGAGCGCGGTGCCGGGAAGGGCGGCGACAATCGGTTTGCCGCCTTTCAGGGTTTTGGGGTCCATTCCGGCGCGTTCGATCTTGCGTAAGGTTCGGTGCATGTCCATCACGCCGGCAAAGATGGCCTCGGCCCCGCCTGCGCGCATCTGGGCGATGACGTTGAGGTCCATGCCGCCCGCGAAATCGGGTTTAGCCGAGGTGAGGATGATGCCCTTGATTGCGGGGTCGGCAAGGGCACGGTCGATCAGGCTGTCGAGCGTGGCGAGCGCGGCGAGGGACAGGACGTTCATCGACTTGCCCTGCACATCCCATGCGAGGGTGGCGACGCCATCGGTATCGGTGGTCAGGGTGAAATCGGTCATGGGATTTCCTTTATCAGGCTGCCGTCGCGGCGGAGGTAGCGGCGGGCGGTTCCGTTCTTTTCGGTGACAAGATCGTGGTCGGTGTAGTGGATGCGGTCGCGCTGCGCGCGCGTGCCGATCACAAGGTAGCGCAGGGGTTCGCCCGAGCGGTTGTCGATGCGGTGGCCAACGGGGTGGCCTGCGGGCCATGCGATGGCGTCGCCTGCGGTGACGGGGGTTTCGCTGTCTTCGACAAGGATGCCCTGGCCCGAAAGGATATAGGCAAATTCATCTTCGGCTTCGTGCCAGTGGCGGTGGCCCGACCGGCTGCCGGGGGGAAGTTCTTCGAGGAAGGCGCCGAATTGGGTGAGGCCTGCGGGATCGGACAGAAGGCAGGTGCGGTAGGGGCCGTTGCCCGCGCCGAGGACGGGGTGGCGGGGTTCGGGTTCGTCCTGCCAGACGGGGTTTCGGATCAGGCCTGCGGGGATGCCGTGGCGGGTGTGGCGGGGAAGGCGGGTGTCGGCTTCGGTGGCGGTGAAGGGGGTGCCGTCATGGCGGGTAAAGGTGGCCTTGCCGCCCGACATTTCGACGCGCAGATCGACATCGCTATAGGTGGCGACTTCCTGTGCGGCCTTGGTTCCGGCCACCAGAAAACGGGCGGGGCTGCGGGTGGGGTTGGTGAAATTGTGCCCGTCGGGGTGGTTGGCGGGAAAGGCGGCGGCCTCGCCCGCCTGGATGGGGTATTGGCCATCATTCATGCAAAGGGTGCAGGTGCCCGACAGGACAAGGACGAATTCATCTTCGGCCCGGTGCCAGTGCCGCAGGCTGGAAAGTGCGCCGGGCTCCAGCGTGACGATATTGACGCCGAATTGCGTCAGGCCCCCCGCATCGCCCAGACGCTGCGACGAGCGGCCCGCCATCATGGCGGCGAAGGGGGCGGGGTAGATCGAGCTGGTCCTGACCGGAACGGTGGAAAGGTCGAGCTTGGGCATCACACCCTCTCGATGATGGTGGCGGCACCCATGCCGCTGGCGATGCAAAGCGTGGCAAGGCCGGTTTCTTTGCCGGTGCGTTCCAGTTCGTCCAAGAGGGTGCCGATGATGATTGCCCCCGTGGCCCCCAGCGGGTGGCCCATGGCGATGGAGCCGCCGCAGGGGTTGACGCGGGCGGGATCGACATCGAAAGCCTGAATGAAGCGCAGGACGACCGAGGCGAAGGCCTCGTTCACCTCGAACAGGTCGATGTCTGAGATGGCCATGCCCGCATCGCGCAGGATCTTCTCGGTCACGGGGACGGGGCCGGTGAGCATGATGGTGGGGTCGGTGCCGATTTTGGCGGTGGCGCGGATGCGGGCGCGGGGGCGCAGGCCGTGGGCGCGGCCGAATGCGGCATCGCCGATGAGCAGGGCGGCGGCGCCATCGACGATGCCCGATGAATTGCCCGCGTGGTGGATGTGGTCGATGCGTTCGAGATGGGGGTATTTCATCAAGGCCACCTTGTCGAAGCCGGGCATCAGCTCGCCCATTTCCCTGAAGGCGGGTTTCAGGGCGCCGAGGGCCTGCATGTCGGTTTGCGGGCGCATGTATTCGTCATGCGACAGGATCGGCAGGCCGTTCTGGTCATGCACGGGAACGATGGATTTTGCGAAGCGGCCTTCGGCCCATGCCTGCGCGGCGCGGCGCTGGCTTTCGACGGCATAGGCATCGGCCGCGTCGCGGGTGATGCCGTATTCGGTGGCGATGAGGTCGGCGGAAATACCCTGCGGGACGAAATAGGTTTTCATGGCAAGCGCAGGATCGACGGCGATGGCGGCCCCGTCCGACCCCATCGGAACGCGGCCCATCATCTCGACCCCGCCGGCGATATAGGCGCGGCCCGCGCCGCCCTTGACCTGGTTTGCGGCAAGGTTCACCGCCTCCATCCCGCTGGCGCAGAAGCGGTTGATCGACAGGCCGGGGATGGATTCGTCAAGGCCGGAAAGCAGGACGGCCGATCGGGCAAGGCAGCCGCCCTGTTCGCCCACCTGCGTGACATTGCCCCAGATCACATCCTCGACCCCCGCGCCTGAAAGGCCGTTGCGGGTGGCCAGCGCATCGAGCATGCGGGCCGATAGGGAAACGGCCGTCACCTCGTGCAGCGCGCCGTCGGGGCGACCCTTGCCACGGGGGCTGCGGATGGCGTCGTAGATGAAGGCGTCTTGCATGGTCTTCTCCGATTCAGGCGCGGGTCAGGTGCGGTCGGCGGGGCTGCCGGGCATTAGGTCATAGGGGGCTTTCCAGCCGGGCAGGGCGGAAAGGCGGGTCAGCCAGCGGTCGATATGGGGCCAGTCGGCGCGGGCAAAGCCGAAGGGTTCGGGGTAGTAAAGATAGCCGCAGCAGGACAGGTCGGCGATGGTGGGGGCGCTGCCGACGATCCAGTCGCGGCCGGAAAGGTGGGCGTCGAGCACGCCATAGGCGGATTTCAGGCGCGCTTGCAGGAAGGCGATCACGCCTTCGGGGCGCTTGCCGGGCGGGGCGAAGTTCATCAGAAAGCGGCAGGTGCCGATCTGGGCGGACAGTTTGTGATTGTCCCAGAACAGCCAGCGCATCACCTCGGCCTGTTCGGCGGGGGTCGCGCCGCCCATGCGGCCCGTGCGGGCGGCGATATGGGTCAGGATCACGCCCGACTGGGTCAGGCTGTGGTCGCCATCGACCAGCACCGGCACCTCGCCCATCGGGTTGAGGGCGCGGAAGGCGGGGGTGCGCGTCTCGCCGTTGAAGAAATCGACGAATATCGGTTCCCACGGGGTGTCGGTCAGCGCCAGCGCCAGCGCCACCTTGTAGGCATTGCCGCTTTCGCCGAAGCAGTAGAGTTTCATGCGGTGCTTCATGTCCGACCCCGGGGGCCTTGCCCCCGGACCCCCAGAGTATTTTTCGCAAGGATGAAGGTGGGGCGGGTTCCGGTTGACGCTTTTTTAACCCTTCGTGGGCACGCTGTATCCAAGGTACAGGCTGGAGAGCCGATGACCGTCAAGGGTGAAGCCCCGTCTGGCCGTGGCGGACAAGTGTCGGCGGCCCGACGGGGTGGATCGCCTTCGGCTTGGGTGGTGACTTGGCCACGTCCTGACCCTTTCACCCTTGTCCAAATACTCATTGCGCGGCCTGCCCCCTGCATCACCGTTTCCGGTCTTCGAGTTCGGAATTGAACAGGCGCAGGCGGTGGGTGAGGTTGTCCTTGTCCATCACGCTGTCGAAATTCTCGAACAAGAACGAAAGCGCCTCGCCCTCGTCGAGCCCTGCCTCGGAGGCGAAGCGTTTGAGTTTGCGGTAGCCTTCTTCCGTCATGGCGACGGGGAAGCGGCGGGTGAGGCGGAAGCGTTTGGGCATGGGGTCCTGCGGGTTTGGGCGGGGGATCTTCGCAAGGAATGCGTGCCCCCAAGGCTAGAACGCTTCGGCTTTCAGCGCCATCACCGGTTCGGCGCCGGTCTGGATGCGGGCAAGGTGCAGGGCGGTGGCGGGCAGGTGGCGGGCCATGTAGTAGCGGCCGGTGGCGAGTTTCGCGTCAAGGAAGTCACGGTCGGGGTGGCCTGAATCGAGCGCGGCAAGGGCGGCGCGGGCCATGCGGGCCCACATCAGGCCAAGGCATAGGTGCCCCATCATGTGCAGGAAATCGGTGCTGCCTGCCAGCGCGTCATTGGGGGATTTTCCGGCCACTTGCAGGAAATACATCGCCGCCGCCTGCACATCTTTCGACGCCTGTTTCAGGGGCGCCGTGAAACCTGCCATGCGCGGCTCTGCCGCCGTTTCGGCACACAGCGTCTTGACCATGTCGAAGAGCGCCATGACAGGTTTGCCGCCATCGGCGCCGAGTTTGCGGCCCACCAGATCGAGCGCCTGCACGCCGTTCGCGCCTTCGTAGATCATGGCGATGCGGGCGTCGCGGGCGAATTGGGACATGCCCCATTCCTCGATATAGCCATGGCCGCCGTAAACCTGCTGGGCGGCCACGCACATCTCGAACCCCTTGTCGGTCTGGAAGCCCTTGATCACGGGGGTCAAGAGCGAGATCAGCCCTTCGGCCTGTTTGTCGCCCATGCGGGTGGCGCGGTCGATCAGCGATGCGCCCCAGAGGGTGAAGGCGCGGGCGCCTTCGACAAAGCTTTTCTGGTCCATCAGCAGGCGGCGGATATCGGGGTGGACGATCAGCGGGTCGGCGGGGCCTGCGGGGTTTTCGGCCCCCGTCACGGCGCGGCCTTGCAGGCGGTCGCGGGCATAGGTGACGGCGTTCTGATAGGCGGCTTCGGCCAGCGCATAGCCCTGCACGCCCACGCCGATGCGGGCTTCGTTCATCATGGTGAACATGGCGCGCATGCCCTTGTGCAGGTCTCCCACCAGAAAGCCGGTCGCGCCGTCATAGTTCATCACGCAGGTGGCGTTGCCGTGGATGCCCATCTTTTCCTCGACCTTGCCCGCCGCCACCGCGTTGCGCGGGCCAAGGCTGCCATCGGCATTCACAAGGAATTTCGGCACGATGAAAAGCGAGATGCCCTTTGTCCCCTCGCCCCCGCCGGGGGCCTTGGCAAGGACAAGGTGGATGATGTTTTCCGCAAGGTCATGGTCACCCGCCGAGATGAAGATCTTTTGCCCCGTGATGCGGTAGCTGCCATCGGGTTGCGGTTCGGCGCGGGTGCGCATCAGGCCCAGATCGGTGCCGCAATGCGGTTCGGTCAGGTTCATGGTGCCGGTCCATGTGCCGGACACGAGGTTGGGCAGATAGGTCGCCTTTTGTTCGGCCGATCCGTGGGCATGGATGGCGGAATAGGCGCCATGGGTCAGGCCCTGATACATGTTCAGCGCCATGTTGGCGGCGACCAGCATTTCGCCTACGGCGGTGCCCATGAGATAGGGCAGGCCCTGCCCGCCATAGGCGGGGTCACAGTCAAGCGCGGTCCAGCCGCCATCGCACAGCTGGCGATAGGCTTCGGCAAAGCCCTTGGGCGTGCGGACCACGCCGTTTTCGAGGTGGCACCCTTCGCGGTCGCCGCTTTGGTTGAGCGGGGCGAGCACATCCGCGGCGATGCGGCCCGCCTCGGTCAGCACGGCATCGGTGAAGGCGGGGTCAAGGTCGCCATAACCCGGAATGTCGGAGGAGGTGATCCCAAGCGTGTCATGCAGCACGAAGGCGAGGTCTTTCAGCGGGGCGGTATAGCGGGGCATGGCGGTTCCTATTCGGCGGCTGCGGCGCTGCGAAGGGCGGCGAGGGCTGTGGCGCCCCAGTCCATTTCGGCTTTCAGTTCGGCAATCGCCTCGTCCAGTTCGGCGCGCTGGCGTTCCATCTGGGCAAGGCGTTCGGCGGCCAGCGCATAGGTGCGGGCAAGCTGGGCTTCCTGCTGGCCGGGGTTGCGGTCATACATGTCGAGCAGTTGGCGGATGTCTTCGAGGCTGAAGCCGAAACGCTTGCCCCGCAGGATCAGTTTCAGGCGGGCGCGGTCGCGATAGCCGTAAAGCCGCGCCGTGCCGCGCCGCAGGGGGGCGAGCAGTTCCTTGGCCTCGTAAAAGCGCAAGGTGCGCGGGGTCACATCGAACAGGGCGCACATCTGGCGGATCGAGAGCAGGTCTTCGCGGGCGGGTGACATGGTGTGTCCTGAACCGGGGGCCTTGGGCAGATTAAGGCGCCAAGGTGACGTTAAGGTAAACCGTGACGTGGCGTCAGACGGCCGCGTGCCGCTGCGTCAGCGCAAGGGCGCCGGATCAGTCGCCTTGGGGCAGGCGGGCAAGTTCGGCGGCGGCGGTATCGCGCAGGCGGCGCAGGTCGTCGATGGCGGCGGCAATGTCGGCCTGCTGGCGGCCGAGCGCGTCAAGCTGGCGGTCGGCCATGGCAAGGAAGGTGTCAAGCTGCGGGCGTGTGCCCTGCTGGCGGTAGATGAGCAGCCATTGGCGGATTTCCTCGAGGCTGAAGCCGAAGCGGCGGCCGCGCAGGATAAGGGTCATGCGCGCCACTTCACGCGGGCCGTAAAAGCGGGCGCGGCCGATGCGTTCGGGGGCGAGAAGTTCGATATACTCGTAATAGCGCAGGGTGCGCGGCGTCACGTCGAAACGGGCGCACATCTCTTTGAAAGACAGGCGGGATTCGTTGCTGTGATCGGACATCGCCCCCCCTTTACTGCGGAAAGGATAAGGGCGGGGCGCCTGCGTTGCAAGCCAAGGCCCCTTGCGCCAGGGACGCGGCGGAGAAAGAATGGTGCCATGAGCGATGCCGACAAAATCCTTGCCCTTGCACGCCGGTTCATCGAGGCGCTGCCGCATTCGCGCGCGCTGGGGATGGAACTGGTCAGTATCGGCGCAGGGCGGGTCGAGATGACCATGCCCTATGACCTGCGCTTTGTGGGCGATCCGGCAACAGGGGTGATGCATGGCGGGGCGGTGTCGGCGCTGATGGATACGGCCAGCGGGGCGGCGGTGATGTCGCATCCGGTGGCGCCGGTTTCGACCGCGACGCTGGATTTGCGGATCGACTATTTCCGCCCTGCGACCCCGGGGCAGACTATCACGGCGCGGGCGGAATGTTACCATACCACGCGGTCGGTGGCCTTTGTGCGCGTGACCGCGACGGACGAGCATGAAACCCGCCCCGTGGCGGCGGCGACGGGGGCCTTTACGCTTGACCTGCCGAAGGGGGCCCCGTGATGCGGGAACGGCCCGAACCCGTGCAGGTGGTCAAGCAGCGGCGCGATGCGGCGCTGACCTCGCTTTGGTCGGGGGTGCCCTACATCCAGTATCTGGGCATCCGGTTTGACCGGCGGGGCGACGAGTTGACGGCGATCCTGCCCTTTGACGAAAAGCTGATCGGCAACCCGATGCTTCCCGCGCTGCATGGCGGGGCAATCGCGGCGTTCCTCGAGGTGGTGGCGATCATCGAACTGTCCTGGTCCACGCTGTGGGAAGAGATGGAGGCCGGAAGGCTCGACCCCGCGACGATTGCGGCCAACCCGCCGCGCCTGCCCAAGACCATTGACTTCACCGTCGATTACCTGCGGTCGGGCCTGCCGCGCGATGCCTATGCGCGGGCGCGGGTGAACAGGTCGGGGCGGCGATATGCAAGCGTGCATGTGGAAGCATGGCAGGACAACCGCGCAAGGCTGTTCGCGCAAGGGACCGGGCATTTCCTGATGCCGCCTGCGGCGGGGGAACCGGCGGAATAGGGGGCGCTCGCGCCCCCTCTTGGCGCGTTCCGCGCCAATTCACCCCCTGAGGATATTTTCAGGCAGAAAATGCGGGGAGGTCTGTTCATTTTCTGCCCTCAAATATCCTCGGGGGGAGGAGCGCGGAACGCGCTCCGTGGGGGGCAGACAGCCCCCCGCGCCGCGTGACAGGGGCGCGGGCTTCGGCCATGGTGGCGCCATGACCGATCTGACCCATGCCCGCCTGCTGCGGATTGCCGCGCCCATTGTGATCTCGAACGCCACGGTTCCCTTGCTGGGGGCGGTGGATACCGGTGTTGTCGGGCAGTTGGGGCAGGCCGCGCCCATCGGGGCCGTGGGGGTGGGGGCGGTGGTGCTGGCCACGGTTTACTGGGTGTTCGGCTTTCTGCGGATGGGAACATCGGGATTGGCCGCGCAGGCCGAAGGTGCGGGCGATCTGGCCGAGCGGGGGGCGATCTTGCTGCGGGCGCTGGCCATCGGGCTGGTGGCGGGGCTGGTCTTTATTGCCGCGGAGGGGCTGATCATCGGTGCGGCGTTCCGCATCGCACCGGCGAGTGCCGAGGTCGAGGCGCTGGCGCGGCAGTATCTGGCCATCCGCATCTGGGGGGCGCCTGCGACCATTGCGACCTATGCCGTGACGGGTTGGCTGATCGCGCTGGAGCGGACGAAGGCTGTGCTGGTGTTGCAGCTGTGGATCAACGGGGTGAACATCGTCCTTGATCTGTGGTTCGTGCTGGGTCTGGGCTGGGGCGTGCCGGGGGTGGCGGGGGCCACGCTGCTGGCGGAATGGTCGGGGCTGATCTTTGGTCTGGTGCTGTGCCGCGGGGCGGTGGGGCCGTGGGCGCGGGCGGCGCTGGCGCGGTTCTGGGACGGGGCGGCGCTGCGGGTGATGGTGCTGGTCAACCGCGATATCATGATCCGGTCGGTGCTGTTGCAACTGTCTTTCACCGCCTTTGTCTTTATCGGGGCGCGGTTCGGGGATGGCACCTTGGCGGCCAATCAGGTGCTGATGCAGTTCCTGTCGATCACCGCCTACGCTTTGGACGGGTTCGCCTTTGCGGCCGAAAGCCTTGTGGGGCAGGCGGTGGGGGCGCGGGCGCAGGGCATGGTGCGGCGTGCGGCGCGGATGGCGATGCAATGGGGGGTGGCGGGGGGGGCGGTGTTGGCGCTGGCCTTTGCCGTGGCGGGGCCTGCGATCATCGATATCATGACCACCGCGCCAGAGGTGCGGGCCGAGGCGCGGCTTTACCTGCCTTGGATGGTGGCGGCGCCGCTGATCGGGGTGGCAAGCTGGATCTATGACGGCATCTTTATCGGCGCCACGCTGACGGGCGAGATGCGGCGGGCGATGACCTTGTCGGTGGCCGTTTATGTGGCGGCGCTGGGCCTGCTGGTGCCCGCCTTTGGCAATCATGGCCTATGGGCCGCGCTGATGGTGCTGAACGCCACGCGGGGGGTGACGATGGCGCGGGCCTATCCGGCGGCCGAGGCGAAAGCTAGCGCCGCATGATGGCAAAGGCGGCCGAGGCGCCCCAGCCCGCCAGACCCGCAAGGGCAAGCGCGAGCAGGCCATAGGCCAGCGGCATGTCATGGGCGAGGTTGTTCAGGAACCGCTCTAGCCCCTCTTTCCGCACAAAGACCACGCGGTCCTGGGTATCGACGACGCGGCCTTCGCGGGTCAGGAAGATGCGGATGTTGTATTCGCCTTCGGTCAGGTTCGCGGGCAGAACGACATCGGCGCGGAAAAGCGTGTCTTCGACGAACTGGACCGAGCCTTGCAGCATGCGGAAGCGGTCTTCGGCAAAGCGGATGCGCATCAGGGCGGCGACGAAACCGTCGGGGTCGTCGGCCTCGGATGTCAGGCCGATGGCGCGGATGGCGCGGTCGGGGGTGATGCGGTAGCGCAGGTCTTCGGTATCGGACAGGATGCGGTCGAGCGGGCCGGTGGTGGCCACGGCGTAAAAGCTGGGGGCGGCGTCGATATGGACGGCTTCGGAATTGATCCAGATGCCGCCGCGGCGGGCTTTCTTGCGGATGGTCAACGAGGTGGCGGGGCCTTCGACGGTGACGATGACCTGAAGTGGCCCGTCGGGGGCGGGGGCGTCGCGCTTGACCGCGCCGTAAACGAGGATTTCGGTTCCGTCGAAATCGGCGGTGATCGAGACGCGGCTTTGCGACAGGCCGGCCACGATCTGTTCGGGCGCGGCACCTGCGGGGGTGCCGAGAAGGGCGAGGGTGAAGGCGATGGCGGCGGCGCGCATCACGGCAGCATTCCGGGCGTGACCGAGTAAAGCTCGGTCGGTTGGAGCAGCAGGTCGAGCGCGATCTTGAACGAGACGGTCAGCACAAGCAGCGCGAGCAGGATGCGCAGCTGTTCGGCCTTGAGCCGGACACCGACGCGGGTGCCGAGCTGCGCGCCGATCACCCCGCCCGCGATGAGCAGGAAGGCCAGCAGGATATCGACCGTCTGGCTGGTGACGGCATGGGCCAGCGTGGTGAAGGCGGTGACGAAGATGATCTGGAACAGCGAGGTGCCCACGACGACCTTGGTCGGCATGCCCAGAAGGTAGATCATGGCCGGAACCATGATAAAGCCGCCGCCCACGCCCATGATGGCGGCCAGAAAGCCCACCACCGCCCCCACCGCGATGGGAGGCAGGACCGAGATGTAAAGGCCCGAGGCGCGGAATTTCATTTTCAGCGGCAGGCCATGCACCCAGGTGTGAATGTGGCTGCGCTTGACCGGGGCGCCGGATTTGGTGCGAAGCCAGGCGCGCACGCTTTCTTGCAGCATCATCGCGCCGATAAGGCCGAGGAACAGCACATAGGACAGTTGGACAAAAAGGTCGATCTGGCCAAGCGCGGTCATCTTGCGAAAGACCCAGACGCCGATGGACGAACCGATAAAGCCCCCCACGGTCAGGATCGCGCCCATCCGCATGTCAACCGCCTTGCGCCGCATCTGCGCCAGCACGCCCGAAACGGACGAGGCCACGACCTGATTGGCCCCCGTGGCCACGGCCACGGCGGGGGGAACGCCGATGAAGAACAGAAGCGGCGTGATCAGGAAGCCGCCGCCCACGCCGAACATGCCCGACAGAAAGCCGACGATGCCGCCAAGCCCCAGAATGAGGAAGGCGTTGACCGAAACTTCGGCAATGGGAAGGTAAAGCTGCATGGATATGCCGAAGGGGAAAAGCGGCGGGTTGTCCAAGGGTTGCGCCCCTTGGGCGGGGTTGTCAAACGCTGTCGCCCTTCATCGGAGGTGGCGCAGGTAATGGCGCAGGATGCGTTCCAGTTTTGCCGCACCAAGGGGGGCCATGGCCTTGGTATGTTCGTGGCTGATCTTTTCGTCCGACAGGCCCGCGGCCATGTTGGTGATGGTGGAAATGGCCGCCACCCGCAGGCCGAGGAAGCGGGCGAGGATCACTTCGGGCACGGTGGACATGCCGACCGCATCGCCGCCAAGGATGCGGATGGCGCGAATCTCGGCCGGGGTTTCGAAGGAGGGGCCGGAATACCAGGCATAGACGCCTTGGGGCAGGGGGATGTCTTGGGCCTGTGCGGCCGCTTGCAAGGCGGCGCGGATGGCGGGGTCATGCGCGTCACCCATGGGGACGAAGCGGGCATCGGTGGGTTCCCCGATCAGCGGGTTGAGGCCGGAAAAATTGATGTGGTCCGACAGCAGCATCAGGTCGCCGGGGCGGATATCGGGGCGCAGCGAGCCTGCGGCGTTGGTGGCGATCAGGTGGTCTGCGCCGAGGGCTTTCAGCGTTTCGAGGGCCGTGCGCATGGCGGCGGGGTTGCCGCGTTCGTAGTAATGTTCGCGCGCGCCGAACACGGCAACGCGGGTGCCTTCCAGCGTGCCGATGACAAGGTTCGGGTTATGGCCCGACACGGCGGCATGGGGAAAGCCCGGCAGGTCGGCATAGGGGATTGCCACACCGTCCACCGCGCCCGCCAGATGGCCAAGGCCCGAGCCGAGGATCAGGCCCGCGCGGACAGGCTCTGCCCCCGCGCGTGACCGGATCAGGGTGGTGAGGTCGTCAGCGTTCCTTGACATAGGGTTCGCCTCCGGCGCGGGGGGGGATGGCGCGGCCCACGAAGCCTGCCAGCACAAGGACCGTGAGGATATAGGGAAGCGCGTCAAGGAAGGGGACGGGGATCTTCACCTGCACCACGGCGGTAACGACATCGGGGCGCAGGGCCAGCGCCTGAAAGAAGCCGAACAGCATGCAGGCACCAAGCGCCTGCCACGGCCGCCATTTGGCGAAGATAAGGGCGGCGAGGGCGATGTAACCGCGCCCCGCCGTCATTTCGCGCCCAAAGCCCGCTTGCAGCGCGGTGGCCATATAGGCCCCTGCAAGACCGCAAAGCAGGCCCGTAATTGCCACGGCGGCAAAGCGCAGCCCTTTGACCGACACGCCCGCGGTATCAACCGCGGCGGGGTTTTCGCCCACGGCGCGCAGGCGCAGGCCAAAGCGGGTGCGGTAAAGCACCCACCATGTGACCGGCACCGACAGGATGGCGACATAGACCAGAAGGGCGTGGCCCGAGATCACCTCGGCATAAAGCGGGCCTAGGATGGGGACGGGGCGCAGGGCCTCGGCAAAGGGAAGGGTGATTTCGTTGAAACGGGCGGCGCCTTCCAGCGGCGGGGTGCGGCCCCCTTGGCCGAACAGGCGCTGGGCCACAAGGACGGTGATGCCGCTGGCAAGGAAGTTCAGCGCCACGCCGGAAATAAGCTGGTTGCCGCGAAAGGTGATCGAGGCCACGCCGTGCAGGGCGGCAAAGACCATCGACCCCGCGATGGCGGCCAGCAGGCCCAGCCAGACCGACCCCGTCAGGAAGGCGACCGCGCCCGAACACATGGCGGCCATCAGCATCTTGCCTTCAAGCCCGATGTCGAAGATGCCCGCGCGTTCCGAAAACAGCCCCGCAAGGCAGGCGAACAAAAGCGGCGTGCCAAGGCGCAGCGTCGAGTCGAGGATTTGCAGCAGGGTTGCGTAATCCATCAGGCCACCTGCGGTTTGCGGAACAGGGCGAAGATGCGGACAAGCAGCATCCGCACCATCACATCAAGTGCGCCGGTGAACAGGATCACAAGGCCTTGGACCACGATGCGAAGCTCGATCGGGATCGAGGTCCAAAGGCCAAGCTCGGCGCCGCCTTGGTAAAGGAAGCCGAACAGGATGGCGGCCAGCACCACGCCCAGCGGGTGGTTGCGGCCCATCAGCGCGACTGCGATGCCGATGAAACCCGCCCCTTCGGACGAGTTTTGCAGCAAGCGCCCCGCCTCGCCCATCACGTTGTTGATGGACATGAGACCCGCAAGGCCGCCTGACAGGATCATCGAGATCATGATGATCTTGGTGGGGTTGATGCCTGCATAGCGGGCGGCGGATTCCGATTTGCCGAAAGCGCGGATCTGGTAGCCAAGGCGCGTGCGCCACAGGATCGCCCAGACCGCCACGGCGGCGGCAAGCGCGATGAACAGGGTGATGTTGGCGGGCACCTTTTTCACGAAGAACAGGTCAATCAGCGGAATCTGGTTCAGCGTGGGGATGGCGACAGCCTCGCCAAAGCGGGCGGTGGCGGGGTCCATCTGGCCCGCGGGGCGCAAGACATCGACAAGCAGGTAAACGATCAGCGCGGCGGCGATGTAGTTGAACATGATCGTCGTGATGACGATGTGGCTGCCGCGTTTTGCCGCGAGGTAAGCGGGCACGGCGGCCCAGACCGCGCCAAAGGCGGCCGCACCCAGCGAGGCGGCGAGCAGCGCGATGGTCCAATGCGGCCACGGGATGAACAGCAGGGCCAGTGCCACGCCCAGCCCGCCCAGCTGCGCCTGCCCTTCGCCGCCGATGTTGAACATGCCCGCATGGAAGGCGATGGTCACGGCAAGGCCGGTGAAGATGAAGCTGGTGGCGTAATACAGCGTATAGCCCCAGCCATAGGCCGACATGAGCGAACCTTCCACCATGACCTTGATCGCCTCGGTCGGGCTTTGGCCGATGGCGGTGATCACGATGGCGCTGATGGCGGCGGCAAGCAGAAGGCTGACGATCGGCACGAGCACCACATCGGCCCATTTCGGCAGGCGGTCCATCAGGCGGTTCCTTCGGTGATGCCGGCCATCAGCAGACCAAGCGCGCGTTCGTCGGTGGTTTCGGGGTCGGCAGTGCCCATGATGCGGCCATCGAACATGACGGCGATGCGATCCGACAGGGACATGATTTCGTCGAGTTCGACTGACACAAGCAGGATCGCCTTGCCGGCATCGCGCAGGGCCACGATCTGTTTGTGAATAAACTCGATGGCGCCGATATCGACGCCGCGCGTGGGCTGGCCGATCAGCAGAAGGTCGGGGTTACGCTCGATCTCGCGCGCGACGACGATCTTTTGCTGGTTGCCGCCCGAGAAGGATTTGGCGGGCAGGGTCGGGATGGGGGGGCGCACGTCGAAGCGTTCCATCTTTTTCGCGGTATCGGCGCGCAGGGCTTCGTTATCCATGAACAGCGCGTTCTTCTGGTATTCGGGCGCGTTGTGGTAGCCGAAGGCCACATTTTCCCATGCCTGAAAATCCATGATCAGGCCAAGGTGCTGGCGGTCTTCGGGCACATGGGCGATGCCCGCCTCGCGCCGGGTCTGGCCGTTGGCGGCGGGGCCGGACAGGGGAAGGTCGATGCCGTTCACGGTGATGCGGCCGGTGGCGTTGGCGATGCCGCCCAAGGCTTCCAGCAGTTCGGACTGGCCATTGCCTGCCACGCCCGCCAGCCCGAGGATTTCGCCTGCCTTGATCTCGAAGCTGACACCTTTCAGCCGTTCGACGCCATGTTCGTCGCGCACGCGCAGGTTTTCGACGGAAAGCACGGTCTTGCCGGTTCGGGGCGGAGCCTTTTCCACCTCGAGCAGGACTTTGCGGCCGACCATCAGTTCGGCGAGTTGTTCGGGGCTGGTTTCCGCGGTCTTGACCGTGCCGACCATGGTGCCGCGCCGCATGACGCTGACATTGTCGGTGGTTTCCATGATCTCGCGCAGCTTGTGGGTGATCAGGATCACGGTTTTGCCCTGGTCGCGCAGACCGGCAAGGATGCGGAACAGGTGATCGGCTTCGGCGGGGGTCAGAACGCCGGTGGGTTCGTCAAGGATCAGGATATCGGCCTGACGATACAAGGCTTTCAGGATTTCGACGCGCTGCTGGTGGCCGACCGAAAGGTCTTCGATCAGGGCGTCGGGATCAACATCAAGCTCGTATTCGCGCGACAGGTCGGCCAGAACGCGCCGCGCCTTGGCCAGCGATCCGGCCAGAAGCGCGCCGTCCTCGGCGCCAAGCACCACGTTTTCCAGCACGGTGAAATTCTGCACCAGCTTGAAATGCTGGAACACCATGCCGATGCCCGCGCGGATGGCGCTTTGGCTGTCGGGGATGGCGGTGGGGGTGCCGTTGATAAGGATTTCGCCCGAATCGGCGCGGTAGAAACCGTAAAGGATGGACATCAGCGTGGATTTGCCCGCGCCGTTTTCACCGATGATGCCGTGGATGGTGCCACGGGGGACGGCGATGGAAATGTCCTTGTTCGCCTGCACCGGACCGAAGGCTTTCGATATGCCTTTCAGTTCGATGGCAAAGGGGGCGGCAGTTGCCTGCCGCCCCGAAGTGTTTGCCACTGATGGCATCAGAACGTCGCCGCCGGGCAGGTGTTGTCCGACATGTAATCGTGCACCTTCAGCTCGCCCGATTTGATCTTGGCAGCCGCCGCATCGACCGCGGCCTGCATTTCCGGCGTCACGAGCGAGGCGTTGTTTTCGTCCATCGCATAGCCCACGCCATCGGCGGCGAGGTCGAGCACGGTCACGCCGGGCTTGAGGTCGGTGCCTTCGGTGAAGGCGTTATAGACCGCGACATCGACGCGCTTCATCATCGAGGTCAGGACCGAACCGGGGTGCATGCCGTTCTGGTTGCTGTCAACGCCGATCGACAGGATGCCTTCGTCGGCGGCGGCCTGAAGCACGCCAACGCCGGTGCCGCCTGCGGCTGCATAGATCACATCCGCACCTTGGGCTTTCTGGCCCTTGGCGAGTTCGGCGCCCTTGACCGGGTCATTCCATGCGGCGGGGGTGGTGCCGGTCATGTTCAGCACGATCTTGGCATCGGGTTTCGCCGCCAGAACGCCCTGTGCGTAGCCGCAGCCGAAGCGGCGGATCAGCGGAATGTCCATGCCGCCGATGAAGCCCACGGTGCCGGTCTTGGTGGCAAGGCCCGCCATCATGCCGACAAGGTAGCTGCCCTGATCTTCGGTAAAGACCACCGATTTCACGTTGGGCTGATCGACAACCATGTCGATGATGGCGAATTTGGTATCGGGGAAGTCGGGGGCCACGGTATTGAGCGTGTCACCAAAGGCAAAGCCCGTCATGACGATGGGGTTGGCGCCCGATTCCGCCAGGCGGCGCAGCGCCTGTTCGCGCTGGGCTTCCGACTGCATCTCAAGCTCTTTGTAGGTGCCGCCGGTTTCCTTGGCCCACTTTTCCGCGCCGTTGAAGGCGGCTTCGTTGAAGGATTTGTCGAACTTGCCGCCAAGGTCGTAGATGATCGCCGGTTCGGCGGCGGCAATGCCAGCGGTCAGCGCCAGCGTGGCCGCTGCGCCGAGAAGCGTTTTCATCAGGGTCATGGATCTCTCCCGGTTGTGTCGTTTGACGCGTTGATCGTTACGTTTCTTGTCCCGCCCGGGCGCGTGCCACAGGGCGGTTCGTGGGCAATTTAGGACGGATTCCGGCGGAGGGGTCAACACCTCTTTGCGAGCGGAGCGCGGCATAATGGGTCTTTTGATCAAATCGCGGGCAAACTGCACCGGTCAAAGCGGGCGGGCCATCAGCACGGCATCAAGATAGCGGCCTTCGGGGCTGCGGTAATAGGCGCGCCGGCTGCCCGTTTGCGCGAATCCGGCCGCGGCATAAAGGCGGCGGGCGGGGGTGTTGTCTTCGGCCACTTCCAGAAAGGCGCTGGTGGCGCCACGGCTGCGCGAGGTGTTAAGATAGGCCTCAACAAGGGCACGGCCAAGGCCCTGACCGCGCCGGTCGGGCGGAACGGCAAGGGTAAGAAGTTCTGATTCGTCGGCAATGACGCGGCCCAGCAAAAAGCCATCGTCCCGCACCAGCAGAAAGGCGAAGGGGCTGGCAAGGAAGCCTGCAAATTCGGGCGCGCTCCACGGGCGGGGGGTGGTGAAGGACAGCGCGTGCAGGCGGGCAAGGGTTTCGGGTGTCACGGCAGGATAACGGGGGGCGGATCGGCGGGCGGGGCGGCATCGGCCCCGCGCAGGTAAAACGGGGCGGGGCGGGGCTGCGCCGTGCCGATGCGGGTGGCGGCGACAAAGGCGGTCGCTTGGGCCAGCGGGGCCGAGGGCAGGGCATCGGGCAGGGCATTGCCCGCATGGGGGGCATCAAGATGCAGCGCATCGGCGCGGGTCAGCATGGCCGCGCTATCGGTGATATCGAAGCGCTGGGCATAAACCTCGCCCCGCTTGGCATCTTCCACGACCCAAAGCGGGCGGGGCAGGCCATGGGCCAGCGCCTGAAGCCGCGTCACGCCGATGGCGGGGATGCCGAGCGAGAGGGCAAGGCCACGGGCGGCGGCGACCGCAATACGGATGCCGGTGAAATTGCCGGGGCCGGTGCCCACGGCAAGCGCCGTCAGGTCGCGCCAGGCTAGGCCCGCTTCGGCAAGCAGGTCTTGCAGCATGGGCATCAGGCGTTCTGCCTGCCCCTTGTCCATCGCCTCGTGCCGGTGGGCGACGATCTGTCCATCGCAAAGCAGAGCGGCCGCGCAATGCGCGGCCGATGTGTCGAAGGCAAGGATGGCAGGCATCAATCAGGCCGCGACGGGGCGGACTTCCAGCACTTCGGGGATGTAATGGCGCAGCAGGTTCTCGATCCCCATCTTCAGCGTCAGGGTCGAAGAGGGGCAGCCCGCGCAGGCGCCCTGCATGTGCAGATAGACAACGCCCCGGTCAAAGCCGTGAAAGGTGATGTCGCCGCCATCCTGCGCCACGGCGGGGCGGACGCGGGTGTCGAGCAGTTCCTTGATCTGGCGGACGATGTCGCCATCTTCGCCGGTATGTTCGCGGTGCCCGCCGCCCGTGGCCCCTTCGCCTTCGATCGCGGCGGCGCCCGACTGGTAATGTTCCATGATCGCGCCAAGGATGGCGGGTTTCACATGGTCCCATTCGGCGCTGTCGGCCTTGGTCACGGTGACGAAATCGGCCCCGAAGAACACGCCCGTCACACCGCCTGCCGCAAAGATGCGGCGGGCGAGGGGGGATTTGGCCGCAGCGTCCGCGCTGGGGAAATCGGCGGTGCCGATGTCGAGCACGGTCTGGCCCGGCAGGAATTTCAGCGTGGCGGGGTTCGGCGTCGACTCGGTCTGGATGAACATGGGGCTTCTCCGACTATTCCAGTCGGATATGCGCCTGCGCGGGCGCGCTGTCAAGTTTGGAACGGTTCTAAATGGGCGGGTTTGTGGCAAGCGCCGGGGAGAGGGCGGTCTGCCCTCTCCCCGGACCCCTCACCCGAGAGTATTTCGGCAAGGGTGAGGGGGAATATCAGGTGATGCTTTCCAGCCGTTCCTTCGACATGTCGCCCGGCACGATGGTGATCGGGATGGGCAGGTTGCCCGAGGTGCGGGTCATGGCGGTGACAAGCGGGCCGGGGCCGGATTTTTCGGTTCCGGCACCAAGCACAAGGACGCCGACCTGCGGATCGTCATTCACCTGGGCCAGGATTTCGGTGACGGGGTCGCCCTCGCGGATGATGAGTTCGGGGTTCACGCCCTGCTTGTCGCGCATCCATTTGGCGAAAACCTCGAAATGCGCCTCGATCCGCTCGCGGGCTTCGGCGCGCATCAGGTCGGCCACGCCCAGCCAGTGCTGGTATTCCTCGGGCGGGATGATCGACAGGATCTGCACGCCGCCACCGGTATGGGCCGCGCGCAGGGCCGCAAAACGCATGGCGTTCAGACATTCGCGCGTATCGTCGAGAACGACGAGGAACTTCCGCATTTTCTTCTCCCAAAGCGGGGGCAATCATGCCCGCCCCGCAGGCGGGGTGCAAGGGTCAGCGCGGCGCGGTCAAAGCGGCTGGCTGGCCGCCCAGTCCCAATACAGGGCGCGGGCGCGGTCGGTCATGGCGCGGCTGCGGTATTCTGTGCCGTCGAAGGCGCGGACGGATGTGACCTTGGCGAAGTTGCCCGACAGGAAGATTTCGTCGGCGGTATGGGCATCGTCGAAGGTGAGCACCTTTTCCACCACCGTCACCCCGTCGGCGCGCAGGTTGGCGATGTGGCGGGCGCGGGTGATGCCGGCAAGGAAGGTGCCGTTGGGGATGGGGGTAAAGACCGTGCCGTCCTTGACAAGGAACACATTGGCCGTGGCGCTTTCGGCAAGGTTGCCCATCGCATCGGCGACAAGGGCATTGCCGAAGCCCTTGGATTTGGCCTCGACCAGCATGCGGGCGTTGTTGGGGTAAAGGCAGCCCGCCTTGGCGTTGCAGACATTGTCTTCCAGCACGGGGCGGCGAAAGCGGGTTCGGGTGACGGCGGTCTGGAAGGTGGCGGGCGGCATGGCGACCTGTTCCAGACTGATGGCAAAGCCCGTGGCCCCGATGGCGGGGGCAACGCCAAGGTCTGACCCGTCAAGCGCCCAATACATCGGGCGGATATAGACCGCATCGTCGGGGCCATAGGCGCGCAGACCGTCGCGGATGATCGCCTCCATCTCGGCGGCGTCGCAGGTGGGCGTGATCATCAAGGCTTCGGCCGAGGTGTTCACCCGGGCGCAGTGATGGGCAATGTCGGGCAGGCGGCCATCGAACAGGCGGGCGCCGTCGAAGACCGACGAGCCCTGCCAGATGCCGTGATCGGCGGCCTTCATCACGGCAAGGTCGCCGTCGTGCCAGCGGCCCTGAAAGAAGGTGCGGATATGGGTGCCGAATGCCATGGATGCCTCGTATCGGATGCGGGGGGCAGATAAGCACCGCCCCGTGTCAAGGTAAACCCGCGCCTTGCCCCTTCACCTTTGCTCAAATACTCTCGGGGGTGAATTGGCGCGCCGCGCCAAGAGGGGGCAGAAGGCGCCCTCACTCTTTCAGCAAAAATCGCGCTATTCGGCCACGGCACGGCGCAGGCGGCGCAGGGCCCAGTGCTGGAAGCCGTGAACGAACAGCATCGCCGCCGACAGCAGGGCCGCGCCAAGGCCCGACAGGAAGGCCCAGGCGGTGCCGGAAAAGCGTGCCGTGGCGCGGAGCAGCTTTGCCTTGCCCAGCAGTTCGGCGCGGCCCACCAGTTTGGGCCCCAGCGCCTCGGCCGCGTTGGCGATGCGGCGGGCATCGGTGGCATTGTCGATCAGGGGCAGAAGGTGCAGCATGTCGGTGGTGCCGGTGGCGGCGCGGATGCGGTCGATGTCGGTCAGCGTGTCGGCCAAGGGGGCGAAGGCCTCCCACCGCAGGGCGGCGGCGAGGTCGTCGGTGCTGCGGATGGCGGGAAGGGCATCCCATTTCACGCCGGTTCGCACCGCGGTGCGGGCCATGTCGGTCACGCCTTCGGACAGGCGGCCAAGGCCGCGGGCCACCTTGACCGCGCCCGCGCCTGCCTTGACCGTGGCCGATGTGCCGCCCGAGACGAGGATGGTGGCCGTGGCGGCAAGGCCCACGGCGGACAAGGCAAGGTCGATATCGTCGATATCACCGCCCGTGGCATAGGCGGTGCCCGCGCGGGCCACGCCTGCGATATCGCCCACAAAGGTCAGGTCAACGGGGGCGCGGCAGATCAGGACGGTGTTGAGCGAGCATTGGGTGATGTCCCAGATGCATTTGGCGCAATCGCCTGCCTGTTTCACCATGCCGCTGTCTTCGGCCAGGGCCGCGTCATAGGCGGCGGCGGTGTCGGGGGCGAGCGGGATGCCGCGTTCGTCGGCCAGCGCCTTGACGGCTTCAAGCGCCGGCCAGTTGCGGGGGGATTCGGCAAGGCGGGTGAGGACGCGTTCCTCGATCTTGGCCGGTGTCGCCTCGGACAATAGCATCCGGTCGGTGGCGGCGGTGATTTCGGCCGCCGTCGCCTCGCGCCACGGGGTCAGGGCGGGGTCGAGCGCGATGCGGGCGGTGGTAAAGGCGGTCAGGCCGAAGGAACCGGCAAGGACCAGCGCCAGAAGCCGCCGGACCAGCCGCTTCACCGGTCAGCGCCCGCGCGAGCGGATCATGCCCACGATATCATAGACCTGATCGACGATGGGCCGCGCGATGGCTTCGGCACGGTCGGCGCCTTGGCCAAGGATGCGGTCGATCTCGGACGGGTCCTGCATCAGGCGGTTCATTTCCAGCGTGATGGGTTCAAGCTTTGCCACGGCAAGATCGGCCAGCGCCGGTTTGAACGTGCCGAACTGTGCGCCTGCGAAATCGGCGATCACCTGTTCGGGGGTGTGGCCTGCAAGGGCGGCGTAGATGTTCACAAGGTTCTTCGCCTCGGGCCGGTCTTTCAGATCGTTCAGGTTGTCGGGCAGGGGTTCGGGGTCGGTCTTGGCCTTGCGGATTTTCTTGGCGATGGTGTCGGCATCATCGGTCAGGTTGATGCGGCTTTGGTCAGACGGGTCGGATTTCGACATTTTCTTGGTGCCGTCACGAAGCGACATCACGCGGGTGGCAGCACCTTCGATGACGGGTTCGACCACGGGGAAGAAATCGACCCCGTAATCGTTGTTGAACTTGATCGCGATGTCGCGGCACAGCTCAAGGTGCTGTTTCTGGTCATCCCCCACGGGAACATGGGTCGCCTTGTAGGCAAGAATGTCTGCGGCCATGAGCGAGGGATAGGCGAACAGGCCGAGCGAGACGTTTTCGCTGTTCTTGCCCGCCTTGTCCTTGAACTGGGTCATCCGGCTCATCCAGCCCATGCGGGCGATGCAGTTGAAAATCCAGCCTAGTTCGGCATGGGCGGTGACTTGGGACTGGTTGAACAGGATGGAACGGGCGGGGTCGATGCCTGCGGCGATAAAGGCGGCGGCCCCTTCGCGGGTTTGCTGGCGCAGTTTCGCGGGGTCTTGCCAGACGGTGATGGCATGCATGTCCACCATGCAATAGACCGTCTCGATCCCTTCATCCTGCTTTTCGACAAAGCGTTTCAGCGCGCCGAGGTAATTGCCCAGTGTCAGGCCGCCCGAAGGCTGGATGCCCGAAAAGATGCGGGTCTTGAACGGGGAAGCGGACATGGGCGGGCCTTTGTCTGGAAACTTTTGTCCTTAGGGCTTATCGCTGGGGGATGTGGGCGTCAATCATCGCGCCCTTTGGGGAACGACCATGTATGACGACCGTAACGCACCGCCCTTGAACCCGCTGCCGCCCATCGTGTGGATATTGGCGCTGCCGATGATCGCGATGGAGGTGGTGCTGGGGCTGGGGTCCAGCGGGCTGGCGGGCGGTATGGAAGGGGCTGGCTGGCGCTTGCAGGCGATGGAGCGGTTTGCCTTTTCGCCCGATCTGATGCGGATGATGATTGACCGTGGCGAATACCCGCCCGAGCATCTGTTGCGTCTGGTGGCTTACCCCTTTGTCCATGCCAGCACCACCGATGCGGTGTTTGCCTTGGTCATCCTGCTCGCACTGGGCAAGATGGTGGGCGAGGTGTTCCGCTGGTGGGCGGTGCTGGTGGTGTTCTTCGGGTCGGCCATGGCGGCGGCCCTGGCCTTTACGCTGCTACCTTCGGTGCAACAGCCGCTGGTGGGGGCGTTTCCGGCCGATTACGGGCTTATCGGCAGTTTCACCTTTCTTCTGTGGACGGGGTTGGCGGCTGCGGGGGCGAACCGCTATCGGGCCTTTTCGCTGATCGCCTTTTTGCTGGGCGTGCAGGCGCTGTTTTCGCTGCTGTTCGGCGGCGGGGTGGGCTGGGTGGCGGACCTTGCCGCCTTTGTCGCGGGGTTCGCGCTGTCGTTCATCGTCAGCCCGGGCGGCTGGGCGCGGGTGTTGCAGATGATCCGTCAGCGCTGACGGCGCAGGGCGGCAAAGTCGGATTTGCGAAAGGCCCCCAAGGCAAGGCCCGCCGCGCCGTAAACGGCCATGCCCGCGGCAATCAGCACGGCCAAGGCGGCATAGCGCCAGCCGTGCAAGGCCAGCGCGGGGGCCAGCAGTTCGGCCCCGCCCCACAGGACGGCCCCCATGGCGGCCGAGGCGGCGGCGATGCGGGGGAAACGCTGCTTCATGCGGGTGTCGAACTGCGCCTCGGGGCCCATGGGTTGTGCCCCGCGCCAAAGTTGCCAGACCATGACCCAGCCCGACAGCGTGGTGCCAAGGGCGGCGGCGGCGAAGCCGAACAGCGGGTAAAGGCCGACGGCAAGGGCCACGTTCACCACCATGGACACCACGGCATAAACAAAGGGGGCGCGGGTGTTTTCGCGGGCATAGAACAGCGGTTGGAACACCTTGTGCAACACAAAGGCGGGCAGGCCCGCGCCATAGATGGCCAAGGCGATGGCTGTCATTTCGGCATCCTGTGCGTCAAAGGCGCCGCGCTGGTACAGAACGGTGGTCAGCGGCAGGGCCAGCGCGACCAAGGCCACGGCGGCGGGCAGGGTCAGCAGCAGGGCAAATTCGGTGCCGCGGTTGAAACTGGCGCGTCCCCCCGCCGCGTCATTCGCCCGCAGGCGGCGCGACAGGTCGGGCAGAAGCACGGTGCCGATGGCGATGCCGACAACCCCGAGGGGAAGCTGATACAGGCGGTCGGCATAGACGAGCCATGACACGGCGCCTTCGGTATAGCTTGCGACCTGACGGCCCACGAGAAGGTTGATCTGCACCACCCCGCCCGCCAGCACGGCGGGGGCGGCGATGGCGGCAAGGCGTTTCAACTCGGGTGTGATTCTGGGCAGGCCGGGGGCGAAGGAAAAGCCGATGCGGGCAGCCGAAACCCATGTGAAGGCAAGCTGGGCCACGCCGGTGACAGGGACGGTCCAAGCAAGCGTGGTGCCCATATCCCAGCCGAGGTGTTTGGCCAGCAGCATGGCGGCGATGAAAATCAGGTTCATCAGCACGGGCACGAAGCCCGCTTCGGTGAAATGGCCAAAGGCGTTCAGCACGCCCGACAGCAGCGCCACAAGGCTGATGAACAGGATGTAGGAAAACGAGATCTGCCCAAAGGTCACGGCCATGTCGAACCGCGCATCGCCCGCAAAGCCCGAGGCCATGGCCCAGACCAGCCACGGCATGGCCAGCGTGCCGATGACGGAAAAGACGATCAGCACGGCGGCAAGGCCGTTAAAGGCATCGCGGGCAAAGCCCTTGGCATCTTCGCCCGCTTCCAGCTTTTTGGCGAACATGGGCACGAAGGCCATGTTGAACGCGCCTTCGGCAAAGAAGCGGCGGAACATGTTGGGCAGCGAGAAGGCCACGTTAAAGGCATCGGCCACGGGGCCTGCGCCCAGGTAAGCCGCCATCATCACATCGCGGGCAAAGCCTGCCCCGCGCGAAAGCAGCGTCCATCCGCCCACGGTAAGAACGGAACGGATCAGACGGATCGGTTGCATGTCAGCCCTGTGCCCGCTCCGCGCCCTCGGCAATCGCCTGACGGAGCTTCCTTTCCAGCGCCTCTTGCCGCGATTTCTGGTGCAGCTTCAAGCCGAACATGTCCTTGACATAAAAGCTGTCCACCACCTGCGCGCCGAAGGTCGCGATCACGGCGCTGGCGATGTAGATGTTGTTGGCCGCAAGCGTGCGCGTCAGGTCGTACAGCAGGCCGGGGCGGTCGCGGGTATCGACCTCGATGATGGTGTAGATGTCCGATCCTTCGTTGTCGAAGGTGATATGGGTCGGAAAGCGGAATTCGCGTTCGCGTTTCTTGACCTTGTCGCGGTCCTTCAACGCCTCGCGTGCGAGAACCTCGCCCTTTAGCGTCTTGTGGATCATCTGGGACAGGCGGGGCAGGCGGCTCACCTCGTAGGGTTTGCCTTCGGCATCCTGTATCCAGAACACGGC
The DNA here is from genome assembly GCA_027484985.1 of Rhodobacter sp. Lineage (GTDB taxonomy): Bacteria > Pseudomonadota > Alphaproteobacteria > Rhodobacterales > Rhodobacteraceae > Paragemmobacter. The sequence goes on from JAIXRW010000010.1 coordinate 61,091, forward strand.
GGTGGCATAGCCGTCTTTGGACGTATAGGTGCGGGCATCAACCACATTGGCCCCGACCAGCGCCAAGGCCCCTGCAAGCCGCGAAAAGATGCCCGGATGATCGGCCAGCGCAAAGGCGGCGCGGGTGGCATCGCGGCCGTCATCGGGGTGCAGGTCGATGCGGATTTCGTCATCGCGCAGGCCCAGCAGCAGGCGGGCAAAGACGACATGGCTGTCGGTCGGCAGGCCCTGCCAATAGGGCGCGTAATGGCGGGAACATTCGTGGCGCAGGGCGTCGGCGGTCCAATCGGTCAGGCGCGACTGGAGGGCGCGTTTCGCCTCATCCTCGCGCTTTTCGCGGTTGAGGTTTTCCAGCCCGTTTTCCAGCGCCTCGGCCGTGGTCTGGTACAGCTGGCGCAGCAGCATGGCCTTCCAGTTGTTCCAGGTGCCGGGGCCGACGCCGCGGATATCGCAGACGGTGAGGACGGTCAGAAGATCAAGCCGCTTGCGGGTTTTCACCGCCTTGGCAAAGTCGCGCACGGTGCGCGGATCACCGATATCGCGTTTCTGCGCGGTGTCGGACATCAGCAGGTGATAGCGCACCAGCCATTCCACGGTTTCGGATTCTTCCGGCGTCAGGCCAAGGCGCGGGCAGACGCGGCGGGCGATCTGGGCGCCAAGGATGGAATGGTCCTCGGGGCGGCCCTTGCCGATATCGTGCAGCAGAAGGGCGACATAGATGACCTTGCGGTTCACGCCAGCCTTGAGGATGCCCGACACCACGGGCAGTTCCTCGACCAGTTCGCCGCGTTCGATCTGGGCAAGGATGCTGATGCACTGGATGATGTGTTCGTCCACCGTGTAATGGTGATAGACGTTGAACTGCATCATCGCGACGATGGGTTCGAATTCGGGGATAAAGGCCGACAATACCTGCAATTCGTTCATCCGGCGCAGCGACCGTTCGGGATTGCCGTGATCGAGCAGCAGGTTGATGAAGATGCGGATCGCTTCGGGATCGGCGCGCATGTCATCGTCGATCAGGTGCAGGTTGGCGGCCAAAAGGCGCATCACGTTGGGATGCAGCAGATAGCCGGTGCGCAGCGCCTCTTCGAAAACGCGCAGCAGGTTCAGCTTGTCGGCCAGAAAGGCCTTTGGATCGGCCACGTCGATGCGGCCCTGAACCAGTTTGAACCCCGCCCTGACGCGCTTGGTGCGTTTGAACATGCCAAACAGGCTGGCTTCGGGTTTGGCGTGGCGGGCTTCGAGTTGCGTCAGGAACACGCGGGTCAGTTCGCCCACGCGGGTGGCGTGGCGGAAATAGTCCTGCATGAAATGTTCGACCGCCCTGCGCCCGCCCGTATCGCGGTAGCCCATGCGCGCGGCGACCTCGACCTGCAAATCGAAGGTCAGCGTGTCGGTGGCGCGGCCGGTGATGTAGTGCAGATGGCAGCGGGCGGCCCAAAGGAAATCTTCGGCGCGGGCGAAAAGGGCAAATTCGTCGCGGGTCAGCAGGCCCGCCTGCACCAACCCTTCGGAACTGGGCACGCGGTTGAGGTATTTGCCGATCCAGTACAGGGTTTGCAGGTCGCGCAGGCCGCCCTTGGCCTCTTTCACGTTGGGTTCGAGGACATAGCGCTGGCCGCCCTGCCGTTTGTGGCGTTCGGCGCGTTCGGCCAGCTTTGCCTCGATGAATTCGGGGCCGGTGTTGCGGAACAGATCGCCCCAAAGCTTGTCACCCAGTTCGGTGGCAAGCGGTTCGTATCCGGCAACGAAACGGTGTTCCAGAAGGGCGGTGCGGATGGTGATATCCTCGCGCCCCAGACGCAGGCAATCTTTCACCGTGCGGCTGGAATGGCCGACCTTCAGCTTCAGATCCCACAGGATATAAAGCATCGATTCGATGACGCTTTCGGCCCAGGGGGTGATTTTCCACGGGGTCAGGAACAGCAGGTCCACATCGGAATGTGGCGCCATTTCGGACCGCCCGTAACCGCCCACGCCCAGAACGGCGATGCGTTCCGCCTCGGTCGGGTTGGGCAGGGGGTGAAGGTGGTCGATGGCGGTGTGAAAGGCCGTGACGACCAGACCGTCGGTCAGATGGGCCTGCGCCCGCACAAGGGCGCGGGCGGCATGGGGGCTTTGCGCAAAGGCGGCGGCCAGCAGGCCATTGGCGCGCAGCTTCGCCTCGGTCAGGTGGCGGACGGCGATGGCGCGGGCGCTCTTGGCATCGGACGCGGTGGCCAGTTCCGCGCCGATGGCCGCCCTCAGGGCCGCGACATCGACAAGATCGGGCCCCGGCACGAGCAATTCGGCCGGGGCGGGCAGGGCGGGGGCAAGGGCGGCCTGTTTGGCCAAGGTCATCGCGGGTGCTTTCAGAAACCCGCCCCGCCAAAGCTGCGGGGCGCCGGATCTACCACAACGACCGCCCCCGACTGGATTTGAGCCACGGCAAGGCCGCGTTCGTTGGTGCCATCGGGCAGAAGGCGGAACACGCCGTTGACACCGGCAAAGCCCGCGCCCTGCGTCAGCGCGGCACGGTCAAAGCCCGCGCCCTTGTTGGCCAGCGCGCCGATGGCGGCCAGGGCATCATAGGCGATGGCCGAAACGGGATGGGGCGGTTCACCGAAAGCGGCGGCGTAGCGGCTTTGGTATTGGGCGTAAAGCGCGGGGTCGGGAATGGCGAACCAGCCGCCCTGAACGCCCGGCAGGGCAAGGGTTGCGGCCGGAATGTCCCAGCGGGTCAGGCCGATATACTGATAGACCGAGGGGCTGACACCGTTTTCCGACAGAAGCTGGCTGACCAGCGGCAGCGCGCCCGCGGCATCGGCCGTCAGGAACACGGCCTGCGCGCCCGAGGATTTGGCCTGTTCGGCAATGCCCGGAATGGCCGCGACGATGCCGTTTTGCGAAAACTCGTAAGATCCCTGCGCCACGACCGTGCCGCCCGCTGCGGCCACCCCGCGCCCGATGGCGGCGCGACCGGCCTCTCCGGCGGTGTTCTGGTCGCTGACGATCATGACGCGCGACTTGCCGTTGCGCTGGGCATAGCTGGCAAGGCGGCGGGCCGAGTTTTCAAAGGTGGCGCCAAGGACAAAGACATTGCCCCCCGCGATGGCGGGGTTGTTCGAGAAGCTGAGCACATTCACGCCCGAGGCGGCCACGGCCACACCTGCGGCATTGGCCTCTTCCGCGCGCAGGGGGCCCACGATGACCTTGGCGCCATCGGCCACGGCCTGCTGCGCGGCACTGGCCGCCTGCGCGGGGTTGGCGGCGGTGGGATAGACGCGCAGATCGATCTTGACGGCGCCAAGGTCGGAAATGGCCATGCGGGCGGCATTCTCGATGCTGCGGGCCAAAAGCTCGTCCGAGGCGTCACCCGATCCCGAAGGCACCAGCAGCGCCACCTCGACCCCCTTGGTGGACACGGGCGCGCCGCCGCCTGCGGTGCTGACCGGTTCGCATGCGGCAAGCATGAGCGCGGACAGGGCGGCAAGGGCAAGGGCCAGCGGCTTGCGGGCGGGGCGCAAAAGGGTGAACATGCAGCGTCCTCATATGTTGGGGCTGAGCGCGCGGAACAGCACTGGAATTGCGTGCAAGCCTAGGATGTTCCCTGCGATAAGTAAACTTGGCAGGGAGACGGGTCATGCGCGAGATATCTGCGAAAGAGCAAGGCTATACGATCGGTGGCCGCCCGCTGGCTGCGGGGCTTTATCTGGTGGCCACCCCGATCGGGGCTGCGCGCGATGTCACGCTGCGCGCGCTGGATATCCTTGCCACCGCCGATATCCTGACGGCCGAGGATACGCGCAGCCTGCGCCACCTGATGGAAATCCACGGGATAGCACTGGCCGACCGGCCGCTTTATGCCGTGCATGACCATAACGAGGCCGCCGCAAGCCCTCGCGTGGTCGAGGCGATCCACGCAGGGAAATCGGTGGCCTATGCTTCGGAAGCGGGCACGCCGACCGTGTCGGACCCGGGCTTTCCGCTGGCCCGCGCGGTGATTGCCGCAGGCCTGCCGGTGATCGCCGCCCCCGGCGCCTCGGCGGCGCTTTGCGCGCTGACGGTATCTGGTCTACCCTCGGACCGCTTCCACTTTGCCGGATTCGCACCCGCCACCGCACAGGCCAGACGCGCCTTTCTTGAAGAGCTGCGCGACGTGAAGGCCACGCTGATCCTGTATGAGTCCCCCAAACGCATTAACCAAATGTTGGAAGAATTGGTGCAATGCTTCGGAGACCTGCGAAACTGCGTGGTAGCCCGGGAACTGACAAAGCGATTCGAGGAAGTGACGCGCGGCACGCTTGGCGAAGTGGCCGCCGCCTATGCGGGGCGCGATGTGCGCGGCGAGATTGTCATCCTTGTGGATCGCGCGCCAGAGCGGCGGGCAGAACAGGGTGATTGGGAAGGGGCGCTGGACCGGGCGCTTGAAACGCTGTCGGTCAAGGATGCGGCGGGGATGGTGGCGGAAGCCTATGATCTGCCGCGGCGTGACGTGTATCAGGTGGCGTTGAAACGGGGGAAGTGATGAGTGGTTCGCGGTCCTATCATGCCGGTTTCGCGGCGGAAGAGCAGGTGGCTTCGCTTTACGGCCGGTCGGGGCGGGCTGTCTGTGCGCGGCGCTGGCGGGGCGCATCGGGCGAGATCGACCTGATCGCGCGCGATGGCGACGGGGTGATCTTCATCGAGGTCAAACAGAGCCGGACCCATGCCGAAGCGGCGGAGCGCCTGTCGGGGCGGCAGATGGCGCGGATTTATGGCGCGGCGGCCGAATTTCTGGAAGGCGAGCCGAAGGGGCAACTGACGCAAGCCCGCTTCGATGTGGCGCTGGTCGATGCGGTGGGGCGCATCGAGATTGTGGAGAATGCCTTCGCGGCCTGAGGCATTTGCATCCTGCCTGTCGATGCGCCATCAAGGGCGGAACGAGAGAACGAGGATGCCATGCCGCTGAAGGTTGCCCTGCAGATGGACCCGATCGGGTCGGTCAACATCAATGCCGATTCGACCTTTCGCATCGCGCTGGAAGCGCAGGCGCGGGGTCATTCGTTGTTCTTCTATACGCCCGACAAGTTGGCCTTTGTGGAAGGCCGCGTGATGGCGCGGGGCTTTCCCATCGAATTGCGGCGCGAGGTCGGGAACCATGTGACCTATGGGCCCGAGACCGAGGTGGACCTGTCGGAATTCGATGTGGTCTGGCTGCGGCAGGACCCGCCCTTTGACATGGGCTATATCACCACGACGCATCTGCTGGAGTTGGTCCAGCCCAAGACGCTGGTGGTGAACGATCCGTTCTGGGTACGGAATTTCCCTGAAAAGCTGCTGGTGCTGCGGTTCCCGCAGCTGACGCCGCCCACCGCGATTGCCCGCGATCTGGCGACGATCCGCGCCTTCAAGGCGCGGCATGGCGATATCATCCTGAAGCCGCTTTACGGCAATGGCGGGGCCGGGGTGTTCCGACTGGACCCGAATGACCGCAACCTTGCCTCGCTGCACGAATTGTTCACCGGGATGAGCCGCGAGCCGCTGATCGTGCAGAAATTCCTGCCCGACGTGGCCAAGGGCGACAAGCGGGTGATTCTGGTCGATGGCGAACCGATCGGCGCGATCAACCGTGTGCCGCAGGCGGGCGAGACGCGGTCGAACATGCATGTGGGCGGGCGGCCCGAGAAGATCGGGCTGACGACGCGCGATCTGGAGATTTGCCGCACCATCGGGCCCTTGTTGCGCGAGAAGGGGCAGGTTTTCGTCGGCATCGATGTGATCGGGGATTGGCTGACCGAGATCAACGTCACCTCGCCCACCGGTTTGCAGGAGCTGGAGCGGTTCGACGGCACCAATGGCGCGGCGCGCATCTGGGAAGCGATCGAGGCGAAGCGGCGCTGAGGCTGCGCCTGATCTGCCTGTGTGGTTCGGGCGGTGCAGGTAAAGGGGGCTGCCGCCCCCTCGGGCCGTGCCGGCCCTCACCCCGGCGAGTATTTGGGCAAAGGTGAAGGGGTGCAGGTTTCACCTTGGTCCGAATACTCGTCTTGCAACGGCGGCAGCAGGCGCGCTGTCGGGGGCGGGGCGGGAATTTTCGGAGAAAATTCTGGGTTCAGCTGCCTTGTCCGGTCAAGCGGAAGCTGACGGCTTCGGCGATATGGGGGCGGCGGACCTGATCGCTTTCGTCGAGATCGGCTATGGTGCGGGCGACGCGAAGGATGCGGTGATAGCCGCGGGCCGAGAGGCCGAAGCGTTCGGCCACTTTTGCCAGCAGGGCGCGGCCTTCGGCATCGGGGCTGGCGGTTTCTTCCAGCAGGGCGCCTTCCATATCGGCATTGACGCGGGCCTGCGGGGCATTGGCAAAGCGGCGGGTCTGGCGCGCGCGGGCGGCCTGCACGCGGGCCGCGACGGTGGCCGAGCTTTCGCCCGAGGCGGGCAGGTCGAGATCGGTGTAGGAGACGGGCGGCACTTCGACGCGGAGGTCGAAGCGGTCCATCAGGGGGCCGGAGATGCGGCCCATATAGTCGTCGCCGCAGGTGGGGGCGCGGGCGCAGGCGCGGGCAGGGTCGGTCATGTAGCCGCATTTGCAGGGGTTGGCGGCGGCCACCAGCAGGAAGCGGCAGGGGTAGCGGACATGGGCATTGGCGCGGGCCACGACGACTTCGCCCGTCTCGATCGGCTGGCGGAGGGTTTCGAGCACGGTGCGGGCGAATTCGGGAAATTCGTCGAGGAACAGCACGCCGTTATGGGCGAGGCTGATTTGCCCCGGTTTGGCGCCTTTGCCGCCGCCGACGATGGCCGCCATGGATGCCGTGTGGTGGGGCTCGCAGAAGGGGCGGTCGCGCGAGATGCCGCCTTCGGATAGCAGCCCGGCGAGCGAGTGGATCATCGAGGTTTCCAGCGCCTCTTGTGCCGAGAGGGGCGGCAGGATGCCGGGCAGGCGGGCGGCGAGCATCGATTTGCCGGAACCGGGTGTGCCGGACATGAACAGGTGGTGGCGGCCCGCGGCGGCGATTTCGAGGGCGCGTTTGGCGCGTTCCTGACCCTTGACCTCGGACAGGTCGCGGTGGGTCTGGCTGCGCGTCACCTCGCCCGCTTCGGCGGGCATCAGGGGGGATTGGCCGGTATAGTGGCGCACAACCTCATCCAGCGAGGCGGCGGCGAGGACTTCGGCCGCGCCGACCCAAGCGGCCTCGGCCCCGCAGGCGCGGGGGCAGAGGAGGGTTTTGTCCTCTTCCGCTGCGGCCATGGCGGCGGGGAGGGCGCCCACCACGGGGACGAGGCGGCCGTCGAGCGAAAGCTCGCCCAGGGCCACGACATTTTCCACCTCGTCCTTGGGGATGATTTCCAGCGCGGCGAGCAGGGCGAGGGCGATGGGCAGATCGAAATGCGAGCCTTCTTTCGGCAGGTCGGCGGGGGAAAGGTTGATGGTGATGCGTTTGGAGGGAAGGGCGATGGACATGGCCCCGAGCGCCGCGCGCACGCGTTCGCGGGCTTCGGACACCGCCTTGTCGGGCAGGCCGACAAGGCCGAAATGGGGAAGGCCCGCGGTGACGGCGCATTGCACCTCGACCATGCGGGCCTCGACGCCTTCGAAGGCGACGGTGAAGGAACGTGCGACCATGATCTACCCCTTTGGTGCAGGGGTAGGGCAGGATGGTTTACGATTGGTAAATGGCCATGAATTGCGGCCATGCCGCAGGGTCGGCTACGGTTTTGTCGCGGCAGAAGGCGTTGCAGAAGCCGAAGGTGCGGCTTGCGAGTTCCAGGAAATGGGTGACGGGTTTGCCGGAATAGGGGCAGGCGGCGTTTTCTGCGGGGCCGTTTTCGGTGGCGCGGGCGGGCAAGGGGTCGGGGCCCGGCCAGTCGCGGCGGGGATAGTCGCGGAAATAATAGGGCTGGTCGGGCAGATCGACCATGCCCATCGCCCGCCAGCGGCGGAAGGACGGGTGGGACAGATGCGTCTGCACGTAAGCCATGGCGCGGGCCGAGAGGGGCAGGTTGTAGGTGGCGATGCGGGTCGCCACGGGGGCGAAGAAGGCATCGGCGGCGGAATAGGCACCGCAAAGCCAAGTGGGCGAACCTGTCTGGTCCTGTGCCCATGCCCAGAGTGTTTCGAGGCGGGCGAGGTCGGCCAGAACCGCCTCGGGCGGGGCGCAACCGGTATAGCTGACGCGCAGGTTCATCGGGCAGTAAGAGCGCAGCGCGGTAAAGCCTGCATGCATTTCGGCCGCGACCACGCGGGCCACGCCGCGCGCCTTGGCGTCTGTCGGCCACAGGCCCGCGTCAGGGTGGCGGGTGGCGAGTTCTTCGGCAATGGCGATGGTTTCGGGGATGACCCAGCCTTCGGGCGTTTTCATCGTGGGCGCGGTGCGGGCGGGCGGGTAGTCGCGCAGCATGTTCGGCAACTCGTCCGAATAAAGCCGCGCGAGGCGGGTTTTGACCGGAATACCGAAGGCGTCGAACAGAAGCCAGCCGCGCAGGCTCCACGAGGAATAGGCGCGGTCGCCGATCACCAGTTCATACATCTGTCACCCTCCGGTTTTGGCGGGACCGTAGCGGATGGTGCGGGATCAGGCCAGATGGTTGGTGCTGTGAAGCTGCCATCCCTGCGGGCCATGGTCGATGCGGGTGACGGAAAGGTTGTCAACCGGTTGGGCCAGCACCTCGGACGCGGCAATGCGGCGGGCGCGTTGCACCTGCGTCAGGATCGCGCCGAAATGGGCGACGATGATGATATCGCGGCCTGTGTGGGCGGCGAGCAGGCGGTCGGTGGCGGCGCTGATGCGGGCGGCGGCCATGTTCCAGCTTTCGCCATTGGGGGGGGTGTGGTCGCCGGGGCTTTCCCAATAGGCGCGCGACAGGTCGGGGTGGGTTTCGGACACGTCTTTCCAGTGGCGGCCATCCCAGTCACCGAAGTGCAACTCGCGCAAGCCCGCGTCATGGGGCAGGCGGTCACGGCCCCGCGCCAGCGCATCGGCGGTGGCGGCGGCGCGGGAAAGGTCGGAGGAAACAAGGAGCGCGGGTCGGGGCAGATGCGCGTCAAGCCGCAAAAGGGCGGCACTGTCGGACAGGTCGGCGGGCACATCGCGCCAGCCGGTAAAGGCCTTTTCATGCGTGGGGGCGTGGCGCACCCACCAGAAGCGGGTCACATCCATGGCGGCAGATCGCCCTTCAGCACCATCGGCAGCCCCGCCATCACGCCCAAGACCAGCCCCGCCTGCGCGGCGATCCGCTGGTTCAGGCGGCCTTGGGCATCGCGGAAGCGGCGGGCCAGCGCATTTTCGGGAACGATGCCCCAACCCACCTCGTTCGACACTACAACGACAGGGGCCTTGCAGGTGGCGAAAGCAGCCAGCAGGGCAGTGGCTTCGGCGTCAAGGTCATGTTCGGCCAAAAGGTGGTTGGTCAGCCAAAGGGTCGCGCAATCGACCAGAACAACCTCGTCCCCGCCAGCGGTGGCAAGGGCTGTGGGCAGGTCGAGCGGGGCTTCGACCGTGATCCAGTCTGCGCCACGGTCGGTGCGGTGCTGGGCGATGCGGGCGCGCATCTCGTCATCCCATGCTTCGGCGGTGGCGATATAGCGGCGGGTGCGGGCGGTTCCGGTCACCAGCCCCTCGGCCAGACGGGATTTGCCCGAGCGTGCCCCGCCGATCACCAATGACAAGGGGGGAAGCAAGAAAATTTCGTGCGCGGGTGATCCGGCCAAGCTGTCGCCTCGTATCTGTTAGGAAAGGCGAAAGAACCGCCTCGGGTGATGTCTGACGTAACGTGGTCTGACTGGGGGTTGAAATGGCGCTTGACGGATATAACGACCAAACGATGTCGCGCCAAGCGATGCGCGCGGAATTGCTTTCGGCAGAGGTCGAATTGCAGTTGGCCTATGCGTGGCGCGACCGGCGTGACGAACAGGCGCTGCACCGCTTGGTGACGGCCTATATGCGCTTGGCCATCAGCATGGCGGCCAAGTTCCGCCGCTATGGCGCGCCGATGAACGATTTGATTCAGGAAGCCAGCCTTGGCCTGATGAAGGCGGCGGAAAAGTTCGACCCCGATCGCGGGGTGCGGTTTTCGACCTATGCGGTGTGGTGGATCAAGGCGTCGATCCAGGATTACGTGATGCGGAACTGGTCGATGGTGCGGACCGGTTCGACCAGCAGCCAGAAGGCGCTGTTCTTCAACCTGCGCCGCGTGCAGGCCAAGCTTGAGCGCGAGGCGAGCCAGCGCGGCGAGACGCTTGACCAGTTCCAGCTGCGCCAGATGGTCGCCACCGAAGTGGGCGTGTCGCTGTCGGATGTCGAGATGATGGAGGGGCGGCTTTCGGGTTCGGATTTCAGCCTGAACGCGACGCAATCATCGGACGAGGACGGGCGCGAATGGATCGACGCGCTGGAAGATGAACAGCCGCAGGCCGCCGAGCAGGTGGAAGGCGCGCATGACGCCGCGCGTTTGCGCGGTTGGCTGGTGACGGCGATGCAGGCGCTGAACAAGCGCGAACGCTATATCGTGGCCGAGCGCAAGCTGAAGGACGAACCGCGCACGCTGGAATCCTTGGGTGAAGAGCTGGGCCTGTCGAAAGAGCGGGTCCGCCAGCTGGAAGCCGCCGCCTTTGCAAAGATGCGCCGCAGTCTGGAGAGCCAGTCGCGCGAGGTGCATCACTTCCTCGTATGAGGGGCGCGGTAAGGCTGGGGGCGGCGTTTCTTGCCGCGCTGATGGTTGGGCCGGTTCAGGCCCGAGAGATCGGGGCCGATGCGCTGGGCGCGTTGCCGGATGTGGATATTGTCTTTGTGGGCGAGGTGCATGACAACCCCGCCCATCACGCCAATCAGGCGCGGGCCGTTGCGGCGGTCAAGCCTGCGGCACTGGTGTTCGAGATGCTGTTGCCCGATCAGGTAAAGCGTTTGCCCGCCGACCGCAGCGATGCGGCGGCGGTGGACGCGGCGATCGGCTGGACGGCGCGGGGTTGGCCGGATTTTGCGCTGTATCAGCCGATCTTTGCCGCAGCGCCCAAGGCGCGGATTTATGGCGCCGATGTGCCGCAGGCCGAGGTGCGGCGGGCGCTTGGGGCGGGGGCCGGATCGGTGATGGACGGGTTCGGGCTTGAAAACGCCTTGCCGCTGGCCGAGCAGACCGCGCGTGAGACGGAATTGTGGGCGGCGCATTGCTTTGCCATGCCGAAAGCGGCGATGGGCGGCATGGTCGAGGTGCAGCGGCTGCGCGATGCCAGCCTTGCACGGGCGGCGCTGCGGGCCCTGCGCGAGACGGGCGGGCCTATCGTGGTGATCAGCGGGGCGGAACATGCCCGCACCGACCGGGGGGCACCCGCGCTGGTGGCGGCGGCGGCACCTGCGGTGACGGTGCTTTCGGTCGGGCAGGTCGATGGGGCGGTGGCTGCAGCGCCGTTCGATCTGTGGATCGTGACCGGGGGCGTGGCGGGGCGCGAAGACCCCTGCGCCGCCTTTGGGGCGACAAGCGGTTAAGTTTGCGTCAATGCAGCGTTTCGCGCGTCTGCATCAGGTGTGCATCGCTTTTGCATTGCAGACCGCGCAGTCGGAACGTCGCTTTATCGCGATCACCCGTGTTTCCGCGTAAAGCGCGTCATGGATCATCAGTCGCCCGCGCAGGGTTTCGCCCGCGCCGGTGATGTGCTTGACCGCTTCCATGGCCATCATCGACCCGATCACACCCGGCAGGGGGGCTGCCACGCCCGCCTCGGCGCAGGTGGGGACCATGCCGGGGGCGGGGCGGGTGGGAAAGACACATGCGTAGCAGGGCGTGCCATGCGCGGGGTCGAAAAGGGAAAGCTGCCCTTCCCACTGCGTGATTGCCCCTGAAATCAACGGCTTGCCAAGGCGCGCCGCAACACGGTTGGCCATGTAGCGGGTGTCGAAATTGTCGGTGCCGTCAAGGATCAGGTCATAGTCGGCGAACAGCGCGGTGGCGTCTGTTTCGGTCAGGCGGCGGTTGTAGGGGCGGACCTCGATGAAGGGGTTGAGGGCACGCATGGCCGTTTCGGCCGAGAACACCTTGGGCATGCCGATGCGCTGGTCGGCATGGATGATCTGGCGTTGCAGGTTCGAGCCATCCACCACGTCATCATCGACCACCCCGATGGTGCCCACACCCGCGCCTGCAAGGTAAAGCAGCGCAGGGCTGCCAAGCCCGCCCGCGCCGATGACCAGAACCTTGGAATCCTTCAGTTTTCTCTGCCCCGGCCCGCCGATTTCGCGCAGCATGATGTGGCGGGCGTAGCGGTCAAGCTCCACGGGGCGGAAGGGGCCTTTGGCTTCCGGTTCGGCGGGTTTCGGGTTGGCACGGTTGCGCAGCGCGCGCAGGCCGTGGCGATAGGCGAAGGTAAGGGCGGCAAGTAGGCCGAGCATGACCCAGATGCGGGCATCGGTGCCCGTGGCCAAGCGCAGGGGGTGGCCATCGGGCAGGGTGGCGTGCAGCCCGATCACCCCCGCCCACAACATGCCGATCAGGCCAAAGCGCAGGCCACGCGGGGCGCGCAGCGCCGCGCAAAGGCCCCAGAGTATGGCGGCAAGTCCAAGGACGAGGATCATGCCTTGCCCGTCGAGCCGAAGCCGCCCGTGCCGCGGGATGTGTCGGAAAGCTGGTCAACCACCTGAAAGCCTACCTGAATGACGGGGGCCACGATCATCTGCGCGATGCGGTCGCCGTGGCGGATGGTATAGGGTGTAGCGCCCAGATTGACCAAGGCCACGCCGAGGGGGCCGCGATAATCGCTGTCGATGGTGCCGGGCGTGTTGGGCAGGGTGATGCCGTGGTTCAGCGCAATGCCGGAACGCGGGCGGATCTGCATCTCGTATCCGGCAGGGATTTCGACGCGGATTCCGGTGGGAATGATCAGGCGCTGCATGGGGGCAAGGGTGATGCCTTCGGCGCGTTGCGCCTCGGGCAGGTTGGCGCGGATGTCGGCGCCTGCGGAACCGGGGGTTTCGTAGGAGGGGAGGGGAAGGGCGCGGTCGGCCCAATCTTCCCACAGGATGTGCAGGATCGGGGTCATTTCAGGGCATCCGCGATACGGTGGGCAAGGCGGCGTGCGACCTCGTCCTTGGGCAGGCGGGGCCATGTTTCGGCGCCCTTGGCGGAAAGGATCGTCACGGCATTTTCCGCGCCGCCCATGATGCCGGTGGCGGGGGATACATCATTGGCGACGATCCAGTCGCAGCCCTTTCGCGCCAGTTTGGCCTGTGCGTGGGCGATCACATCGTCGGTTTCGGCGGCGAAGCCCACGACAAGGCGCGGGCGGTTCGGGCCGTGCGAGACGGTTTTCAGGATGTCGGGGTTTTCGGCAAATTGCAGGGCGGGCGCGGTGCCGGTGCCGTCTTTCTTCATCTTGCGGTCGGACGCGTTGGAAACGCGCCAGTCGGCCACGGCGGCGGCCATGATGGCGGCATCGGCGGGCAGGGCACGGGCCACGGCATCGGCCATTTGAGCGGCGGTTTCGACGGGGATCACGGTCACGCCCGCGGGCGGCGGCACGGTGGCGGGGCCGGTGACAAAGCTGACCCTTGCGCCAAGATCGCGCAGGGCGGCGGCGATGGCGGTGCCTTGGGCGCCCGAGGATCGGTTGGCGATGTAGCGCACGGGGTCGATGGGTTCGTGGGTGGGGCCCGAGGTGACGATGATGTGCTTGCCGGTCAGGGGGCCCTTCGCCAGCATCGCGGTGATGGCGGCAAGGATGGCGGGCGGTTCGGCAAGGCGGCCGGGGCCGTATTCGCCGCAGGCCATGTCGCCGTCGTCGGGGCCGATCAGGCGGGCGCCGTCGGCCTGTATCTGCGCCACGTTGCGCTGCGTGGCGGGGTGGGTCCACATCCGCACGTTCATGGCGGGGGCGACAAGGACTGGAGTATCGGTCGCAAGAAGGAGCGTCGAGGCGAGGTCGTCGGCGCGGCCCTGGGCCATGCGGGCGATCAGGTCGGCGGTGGCGGGGGCGACGACGATCAGGTCGGCCACGCGGGAAAGCTGGATATGGCCCATTTCCGCCTCGTCCGTCAGGTCGAAGAGGTGGGCATAGACCTTTTCGCCGGCGAGGGCCGAGACCGAAAGGGGCGTGACAAATTCGCCCGCCGCTTTGGTCATGACGGGGGTCACCGCCGCCCCAGCGCCGCGCAACAGGCGGATGAGTTCCAGCGCCTTGTAGGCGGCGATGCCGCCACCGATGACAAGGAGGATACGCTTTTGGGCCAGCATGGCGGGGCTCCGGCAAGGGACGCCCAAGCATTAGGCGGGGGGCGGGGCAAACTCAACCGCTGCCTTTGGGGCGGCTTGCCACGCCGCCGACTTGCGCCATAGTGTTGGCATCGTTTACCGACAGGGAGCCTTGAGATGAAGCTGACTGCCGCATTTGCCGGTTTGACCCTTGCCTTTGCCGCCACCATCGCCGCAGCTCAGGACCTGCCCGATCTGGCAGGGCGCGAGGTTGTGGTCGTGACCGAGAACGCCTATCCGCCGCTGCAATTCCTTGACAAGGAAGGCAAGGCCATCGGCTGGGAATATGACGCCATGGCGGAACTGGCTAAGCGTCTGAACTTTACCGTGAAATACGAAAATATCAGCTGGGATGCGATGATCCCCGCCGTGTCGGAAGGGCAGTATGACCTTGGCATGACCGGCATCACCATCAAGGACGAGCGCAAGGAGAAGGTGGATTTCTCCGACCCCTATATGCGGTCGGAAATGCTGATGATCGTGCGCGGGGACGAGACGCGGTTCACCGATGCGGCGTCTTTTGCCGCGAACCCCGATCTGCTGGTTTCGGCGCAGCCTGGCACCTCGCCCTTTTATGCCGCGATCTACAACATTCTGGACGGTAACGAGGAAAACCCCCGCGTAGTGAAGTTCGAGACATTCGGCGCGGGGCTTGAGGCGTTGAAGGTGGGGGATGTGGACCTGACGCTGTCGGATTCGACGGCCGCGAATGGCTATGTGGCGGCATCGAATGGCGGGCTGAAGATCATCGGCGCGCCGCTGGCATCCGAGGATTTCGGCTTCATCTTCCCCAAGGGGTCTGACCTTGTGGCGCCCATCAATGCGGGGATTGCGGCGTTGAAGGCGGACGGCACGTTCGATGCGCTGAACAAGAAGTGGTTCCTCGACTATAAGATGGGCGAGTGAGCCGGTTCGATGAAGGCAGACCCCGGCCCATGCGCCGGGGTCTTTTCATGCCATGACCCCCAATTCCGAACCTGACAAGGATTTCCCGTGGTGGCTGGTGGCCGTGGTCGCCATCGGGTTGTGGCTGTTTTACGAGGTTTTGGCGGATGCCGATTATGCCGCTGTGCTTGATACGCTGTCGGCGGGGATCGTCATTACGGTGCTGGTGTCGGTCTTTGCCTATGTGATGGCCTGTTGCATGGGGCTGATGCTGGCGGTGGGGTCGCTGTCGCGGTTCCGCGCGGTGCGGCAGATGTGCCGGTTCTATATCGAGGTGATGCGCGGTGTGCCGATCATCGTGCTGCTTTTGTATGTGGCCTTTGTGCTGGTGCCTGCGCTGGTGGCGGCGTGGAACTGGCTGGCGGCACCCGTGGGGCTGGACGGGTTGCGGGCGCGGGATGTGCCCTTGTTGTGGCGGGCGGTGATGGCGCTGTGTCTGGCCTATTCGGCCTTTCTGGCCGAGATTTTCCGCGCCGGATTGCAGGCAGTGGACAAGGGCCAGATCGAGGCCGCGCAGGCGCTGGGCCTGTCGGGCTGGCAGCGCTTCCGGCACATCGTCTTTCCGCAGGCGTTTCGCATGGTGCTGCCGCCGCTGGGCAATGATTTCGTGGCGATGGTGAAGGATTCGTCCCTGGTGTCGGTGCTGGGGGTGGGGGATGTGACGCAGCTGGCCAAGGTGACGGCGGCGGGGAATTTCAAGTATTTCGAGACGTATAACGTGGCCGCGCTGGTCTATCTGACGATGACGATCGGCCTGTCGCTGCTGATGCGGCGGCTTGAGGCGCGGTTGCGGGGGCGGGAAAAGCGTTGAAGGGGCATTTTTTTGGATGACGGCCGCAGTTTTCGCGGGGATGACGGGGATTTAGGTTTACATTGTGCTGTTTGGAGCCCTCGCTGCTAGCCAGTGCACTAAAGTAAGATTTGGCCTACGTCGATGTTCTGCGAATTATCAATCAAAACCACAAAGTCTGCACGTTTGTCCCCATCAAGATCGGCCAGTATCTTCAAGCCATCCATTGTTGCAGTGAATCTGAGTTCTCCTGACATTCCGGAAAAGGCTTTGCGGCCAATCCACTGAAAATCATCATCATACGACGTTCCAGTATTCGCATCTATTCGCGAAAGGTCGATTTTGTCATTTTCGGAGAAGGAGAAATCAATGATCCGGTCTGGTTCGTTTCCCCAACGGCTATTGCTGACGTTACGGAACACGAAAGTGTCTACTCCATTTCCACCTTCCAGCAGATCACTGCCATCGCCGCCAAATAGGACGTCGTTTCCATCCGCTCCCCTAAGGTGTTCATTCTTGGTCGATCCTAGAATAGATTCTGACGAGCGGGTACCTTCGCGTATCTGATAGCCAATGATGGCGTCGGCCTTACTCAAAGAATCGAACGATGTATTGCGGTTTGCCAATCGTGCTAGAGACGCAGTGGAATATGTGACTTTCGAGTTGGAACCGTTAAAGTCATTGAATGTCACGTATTCAACGTCAAAGGAAATGGTGTCTTTTCCCTCGCGAATATATGGCACACCGGCAGGCCAACCGGGCGGCGCTGGCGCAGTGTGCGATATCGTTATTCCGCCTTGTATTAGGGCGATAGTGTAACTCCCCTTGGCAAAACCGAACTGCGCTCGATCTACGCCGGATCCGCCTTCAATACGATCGTTGCCTGGACCCCCGCGCAATTCATCATTACCCGCCCCACCATAAAGCTTGTCATTCCCGAAACCCGCTTCAATGAAGTCCGTGCCGGCTCTGCCGATTAATGTCTTGTTGAACGACCGCATTGCAGAAACTTCGGCAGGGTTTTGGTAGATGTAATCATTACCTGTCGTACCATAGACTGTTGCGCCAGCAACTGAAGGCAAACGGTTGACCCACGGAAACATTACTCGCACCTTGTTTGTCGCCACGGCAGTGAGGATATAATGGCTTAGGTAAAAGTCAATCCGGTCGGGTCGTTTATCGCCAAGGCTGGTATGACTTGCGTCATAATGGCGGTTGCCAACAGACCCATGTAATGTGCTGCCAGCATGAACATTCTAACCCATACTTGTTTCCGGGTTTCAGGTGCTAGAAAGCGTGCCAGAGGACCGGCACAACGCGCCGGTCGGAGTGCGGCCGAGGTGACGAGGCTGCAAAGGGCCATCAGCCAGACCAAAATGATCAGGCCCGCGGCGTGACCGCCCCCCGCAGGGCGGGCGCGGCCCGTGCGTGGGGCGCACGGGCGGGCGTGGGGCTGGCCGGTCGCGGGACGCGCAACGGTGGTTGCGCGTCTGTGTGCCCTTTCCGCGTCGGTCCTCTGTTCCGCCCTTGCCGCGATGCTGCTCTGGACGTTCCGCCCACGCGCCCCTAGCCTTTGCCCCAAAGGAGACCCGTGCCATGACCAATCCGCTGCTTTCCCCCTGGACCGCCCCCTTCGGCCTGCCGCCCTTTGCCGCGATCAGGGACGAGGATTTCGGACCTGCCTTTGATGCGGCTTTGGCCGAGGCGCGGGGGAATGTCGCGGCGATTGCCGAGGCGAAAGACGCGCCGACATTCGCCAATACCATCGCGGCGCTTGAGATGGCGGAAGCCATGCTCGACCGTGTATCGGGCGTTTTCTACAACCTTGCGGGGGCCGATAGCACCGAGGCGCGGGAAGCCTTGATGCGCGATCTGGCACCGAAGATGTCGGCCTTTGCTTCGGAAGTGACCAACAACAAGGCGCTGTTCGCGCGGATCGACGATCTGTGGGCGCGGCGGGATGCGCTGGGGCTGACGGCCGAGGAGATGCGGGTGCTGACGCTGTATCGGCGCATGTTCGTGCGGTCGGGGGCCGAGTTGACGGGCGAAGCGGCGGAACGGCTGACGGCGGTGAAATCGCGGTTGGCGGTCTTGGGCACGCAGTTCGGGCAGAACCTGCTGGCGGACGAGCGCGAGTGGTTCATGGTGCTGGCCGAGGATGATCTAGCGGGCCTGCCCGATTTCGTGGTGGCCAGCGCCCGCGCGGCGGGGGCGGAGCGGGGGCAGAACGGGCCTGTCGTCACGCTGAACCGCAGCTTGATCGTGCCGTTCCTGCAATTCTCGCCCCGTCGCGGGCTGCGGCGGCAGGCCTATGAGGCATGGGTGGCGCGGGGGGCGAACGGGAACGATCACGACAACCGCGCGATTGCCGCCGAGATACTCGCGCTGCGGGATGAGCGGGCGAAGCTGCTGGGATATGACAGTTTCGCGGCCTTCAAGCTGGAACCCGAAATGGCCAAGACGCCCGATGCCGTGCGGGGCCTGCTGATGCGGGTGTGGGAGCCTGCGCGGAAAAAGGCGCTGGCGGATGCGGCGGTGCTGGAGGCGATGCTGGAAGCCGATGGCGAGGCAGGGCCGCTGGAGCCTTGGGACTGGCGCTATTATTCGGAAAAGCGGCGCAAGGCCGAGCATGACTTGGACGAGGCGGCGTTGAAGCCTTATCTGAGCCTTGATGCCATGCTGGGGGCGCAGTTCGATTGCGCGAACCGCCTGTTCGGGCTGGAATTCCGCGAGATTGCGGGGCCGTTCTACCACCCCGATGTGCGGGGGTGGGAGGTTACCCGCAGGGGTAACCATGTGGCGGTGTTCCTGGGCGATTACTTTGCGCGGTCGTCGAAACGGTCGGGCGCGTGGTGTTCGGCGATGCGGTCGCAGAAAAAGCTGGGCGGCGATGTGCGGCCCATCGTGGTGAATGTGTGCAACTTCGCCAAGGGCGAGCCTGCGCTGCTGTCATATGACGATGCGCGGACGCTGTTTCACGAATTCGGCCATGCGCTGCACCAGATGCTGTCGGACGTGACCTTCGGTTTCATCTCGGGCACCAGCGTGGCGCGGGACTTTGTGGAATTGCCGAGCCAATTGTACGAGCATTGGCTGGAAGTGCCGGAAGTGCTGGAGAAACACGCGCGGCACTGGCAGACGGGCGAGGCGATGCCTGCCGATATGCTGAAGCGGTTGCTGGCGGCGGGGACCTATGACCAGGGCTTTGCCACGGTGGAGTTCGTGTCATCGGCCATGGTTGACCTTGCCTTCCACGAGGGGGCGGCACCTGCGGACCCGATGGCGAAGCAGGCCGAGGTGCTTGAGGCCTTGGGCATGCCCCGCGCGATCCGCATGCGCCACGCCACGCCGCATTTCGCGCATGTGTTTTCGGGGGACGGGTATTCTTCGGGCTATTATTCCTACATGTGGTCGGAAGTGATGGATGCCGATGCTTTCGCGGCCTTTGAAGAGGCGGGCGATCCGTTCGATGCCGAAACGGCGGCGAAGCTGGAGACGCATATCCTGAGCGCGGGCGGGTCGGAGGAGGCGGAGTTGCTTTACACGCGTTTCCGGGGCCGGATGCCGGGGGTCGAGGCGCTGCTGAAAGGGCGGGGATTGCTGGACGCGGCGTGACGGTTGAAAGCGCCGGGGGGCTTCACGCCCCCCCAGTCCATCGGTTTCTCGAACCGATGGCGAAACCGATGGACTACCCCGTGGGATATTTGAGGGCAGAAAATGGAGGTCGTCAGCCACGGCGCAGGGCGCTGGGCGGGGTGCCAAAGTGCTGGCGGAAGGCGCGGGAGAGGGCGCTTTGGCCGGAAAAGCCGGTGCGCAGGGCGATTTCGGTCAGCGGGTGGCGCGTGTCGGTCAGCAGGCGGCGGGCGGCTTGCAGGCGCAGGGATTGCGCATAGGCGGCAGGGGTGAGGCCGAGGGTTTCGCGGAACAGGGTTTCGAGGCGGCGGGGCGACAGGCCCACGGCGCGGGCGGTTTCGCGGGCGGGTTCGGGGGTGTCGATCCGCGCCTCCATCCGCGTTATGGCGGCGGCGATGCGGGGATCAAGGCGCGGGTCGGGCTGCGGGGCGGGGGCGGTTTGCGGTTCGTGCCCGTCACGGATGGTGGTGAGGAACGAGGCCGCCACCTGCCGCGCCAGCGCCGCGCCGTGGCGTGCGGCGATCAGGTGCAGCATCAGGTCATGGGCGGGGGCGGCCCCGCCTGCGCTGGCGCGGGCACGGTCGATCACCCAGCGGTCGGGGACGGTGTCGATGTTCGGGTGGGCGCTTGCGAAATCCTCTAGGTCTTCCCAATGCACGGTGGCGCGGTGGCCATCGAGCAATCCGGCCCGCGCCATGACCCATGCGCCGGCATCGACGCCTGCGATCAGCGCGAAACGGGGGGCCATACGCGCGAGGTCGCGGAGGAGCGGTTTCGTTGCCACCTCGGACTGGCGGTAACCGACGATGAGGATCAGCGCATCGGCGCCTTTGGCGGCGGAAAGGGGGCCGGAGGAGGGAAGCTCGATCCCGCAGGTGAGGGGGACGGGGTGGCCGTCGGGCGAGACCACGCGCCAGCGATACGCATCTTGCCCCAGATGGCGGTTGGCGGCGCGGAGGGGGTCCAGGACCGAGGCCACTTCGAGGATCGAGCAATGGGGCAGGACCAGCACGGCGATGCTGAGTGGGCGGGCTGAGGGGGTGAAGATGTTTTCGCTTTTTGTCATGGAAATTGCGTAAAGCGTCACGCATGGCCGCGCAAGGGCGTTAGTCTGGCGGGCAATAAAGGGAGGATCACCGATGCCGCTTGCCATGAACCGCGAGGTTTTCATCACCTGTGCCGTGACCGGATCGGGTGGCACGCAGGACCGTTCGCCGCATGTGCCGCGCAGCCCTGCGCAGATTGCCGATAGCGCAATTGCGGCGGCCAAGGCGGGGGCGGCGGTGGTGCATTGCCATGTGCGCGACCCCGAGACGGGCAAGCCCGCCCGCGACCCGGCGCTGTACCGCGAAGTGACCGAGCGGATCCGGGATTCTGCCACCGATGTGGTCTTGAACCTGACGGCGGGGATGGGGGGCGACATCTATTTCGAAGGGACCGAGGATATGGGCCGGATGGGCCCGCGGTCTGACATGGCGGGTGCTGCCGAGCGGGTGGCGCATGTGGTGGAATGCCGGCCCGAGATCTGCACGCTTGATTGCGGGACGATGAACTTTAACGAGGCCGATTACGTGATGGTCAACACGCCCGGCATGTTGCGCGACATGGCGCGGCGGATGACGGCGGCGGGGGTGCGGATCGAGATCGAGGCCTTTGACACGGGGCATCTGTGGCTGGCCAAGGAACTGGTGAAGGAAGGGGCAATCCCTGATCCGGTGCTGGTGCAGCTGTGCATGGGCGTGCCGTGGGGGGCGCCCGATGACCTGAATACCTTTATGGCGATGGTGAATAACGTGCCTGCGGGCTGGCATTATTCGGCCTTTTCCATCGGGCGGAACCAGATGGCTTATGTTGCCGCCGCCGTGCTGGCGGGGGGCAATGTGCGCGTGGGGCTGGAGGATAACCTGTGGCTGGAGAAGGGCGTGCTGGCGACCAATGCGCAGCTGGTCGAGCGGGCGGCGACGATCATTGAAAACATGGGTGCGCGGGTGATTACGCCTGCCGAAGTGCGGGCGCGGTTGAAGCTGGAGAAGCGGCCGCCGTTGCCGCGCTGACACGATGGAGCCGGTCAAGCCGCCTTCGGGACCGACAGCGCCGCAGGTTGCGGCGCGGGTCACGCCCTTGGGGCGGGGCTGGATGCTGCTGGCGCTGGAGGCGGGGGCGGTGCTGCGCAACCCCGCGACCGGCATCGAGATGCGGCTGACGGGCGAGGATGCCGAGGCGCTGCGGCAGGGCAACGTGACGCCCGAGGCACTGGCGCAACGGGCGGGGGCGGCGGTGCCGTATGTGCCGCCCGCCGCCGTGACGGTGGCCTTTTCGCCCGAGGCGCTGCGGCTGTCTGGCCAGATGGGGGCAGGGCAGTCGGGAACGGGGCAGACGGGGACCCGGGCCAAGGGCGCGGTGCAAACGGGCGCGCCTGATCTGCCGCCTGCGGTGCGGGCGCGGCTGCGGGCGCTGTGGATCGGGGCCATTCTGCTGGTCCTGTTGGCATTGGTCCTGATCGGGACGGGATAGGAGACGGATATGGCACGCAAGGCGGGCATCATTGGTGGTGGCGTGATCGGGGGCGGCTGGGCCGCGCGGTTCCTGCTGAGCGGTTGGGATGTGGCGGTGTTCGACCCCGATCCCGAGGCCCCGCGCAAGGTGGGCGAGGTGCTGGCCAATGCCCGCCGCGCGCTGCCCGCGCTGTCGGACGGGCCGATGCCTGCGGAAGGCAGGCTGACCTTTGCCGGAACCATCACCGAGGCGGTCGAAGGCGCCGATTACATTCAGGAAAGCGTGTCGGAACGGCTGGACCTGAAGCACCGCGTTTTCGCGCAGATCCAGCAGGTGGCACCCGATACGCCGATCGGGTCATCGACCAGCGGGTTCAAGCCGAGCGAGCTGCAACAGAACGCGGCGAACCCCGCGACGATCTTTGTCGCCCATCCGTTCAACCCCGTCTATCTGCTGCCCTTGGCCGAGGTGGTGCCCTCGGCCAAGTCGGACCCCGCGCTGATCGAGGCGGCGAAAGAGACGCTGCGCGAGATCGGGATGTTCCCGCTGCATATCCGCAAGGAAATTGACGCCCATATCGCCGACCGCTTCCTTGAAGCCGTGTGGCGCGAGGCGCTTTGGCTGGTCAAGGACGGCGTCGCCACGACCGAGGAAATCGACGAGGCGATCCGCATGGGGTTCGGCCTGCGCTGGGGGCAGATGGGCCTGTTCGAGACCTATCGCATCGCGGGCGGCGAGGCGGGGATGAAGCATTTCATGGCGCAGTTCGGGCCCTGCCTGACATGGCCGTGGACGAAGCTGATGGATGTGCCCGAGTTCAACGATGAACTGGTCGATCTGATCGCGGGGCAGTCTGACGCGCAATCGGGGCACCATACGATCCGCGAGCTGGAACGCATCCGCGACCAGAACCTGATCGGCTTTCTGCGGGTGCTGAAAGAACGCAACTGGGGCGCGGGCAAGGTGCTGCTAGAGCATGATGCGCGGCGGCGGGCGGCGATGCCCGACCCATCCCCCGACCATGCCGCCCCGATGGAGATGGCCCGGCTGATCGTGCTGCCCGGCTGGATCGACTATAACGGGCATATGACCGAAAGCCGCTATCTGTTCGCGGCTTCGGAAACCTGTGATGCCTTCCTGCGCCATATCGGGGCGGATATGGCCTATGTCGGCACGGGGTTCAGCTATTACACCGCCGAGACGCATATCATGCATCTGGGCGAGGCCAAGCTGGGCGACCATCTGACCGGAACGGTGCAGGTGCTGCATGCCGATGAAAAGCGGCTGCATGTGTTCATCCGAATCCTGAAAGGCGGCGAACCTGTGGCGACGCTGGAGCAGATGTTGCTGCATGTCGATATGAAGGCGGGCAAGACCTGCCCTGCGCCTGCGGCGGTGCTGGACCGGCTGATGCCGATTGCCACGGCGCACAAGGCGTTGCCGCGCCCCGATGCGGCGGGCCGCCATGTGGGGCAGAAGAAGTGAGGCGCGTGCTGGTCACCGCAGGGGCGAACGGGATCGGGCTGGTCATGGCCCGTGCCTTTGCCGCGGCGGGCGATCGGGTCTGGGTGACGGATGTGGATGCGGGCGCCGTGGCAGCGGTGCCTGCGGGGATGGCCGCCACCCTGTGCGATGCGGGCGACGAGCCCGCGATGGAGCAGCTTTTTTCCCGCATCGCGGCCGAATGGGGCGGGCTGGATGTACTGTGCGCCAATGCGGGCATCAAGGGGCCGACGGCGGGGATCGAGGATATGCCGGTGGGCGAATGGCACCAGTGCCTGTCGGTCAACCTTGATGGCGCGATGATCGCCGCCAAGCATGCGGCGCGAATGATGAAGCCTGCTGGCAAGGGGGTGATGATCTTCACCTCATCGACCAGCGGGCTTTATGGCACGCCGTTCCGCGCGCCCTATGTCGCGGCGAAATGGGGCGTGATCGGGCTGATGAAGACCGTGGCGATGGAATTGGGGCCGCATGGCATCCGCGCCAATGCGATCTGCCCCGGTTCGGTGAACGGCCCGCGCATCGACCGCGTGGTCGCGGCCGAGGCGGCGGCCAAGGGGATGACCGAAGATGCCGTGCGCCAAGGCTATGCCAGCGGGACGGCGATGAAACGGCTGACCGATCCGGAAGACGTGGCCGATATGGCGCTGTTTCTGGCATCGGACGCGGCGAAGATGGTGACGGGGCAAGCCATCGCCGTGGACGGCATGACCTATAACGTTGACCCATAGGGGATGTGATGCATTTCGGCCTGAGCGATGAACAGAAGATGATCGTGGACACCACGCGCGCCTTCGTCGAGACCGAGCTTTACCCGCACGAGGCCGAGGTGGAACGCACGGGCCATCTGCGGATGGACCTCATCCGCGAGTTGCAGGCCAAGGCCATGGCGGCGGGGCTATATGCCGCCAATATGCCCGCCGAGGTTGGGGGCGCGGGGCTCGATACGCTGTCATGGCTTTTGTACGAGCGGGAACTGGGGCGGGCGAATTACGCGCTGCACTGGACCTGCGTGGCGCGGCCGTCGAACATTCTGCTGGCCGGGACGGAAGAGCAGCGCCAGCGCTATCTTTACCCTTGTATCAGGGGCGAGAAGTGGGATTGCCTTGCCATGACCGAACCGGGCGCGGGGTCTGACCTGCGGGGGATGAAGGCCAGCGCACGGATGGAGGGCGGCGATTGGGTGCTGAACGGCACCAAGCATTTCATCAGCCATGCCGATCTGGCCGATTTCACCATCGTCTTCATGGCTAGCGGGGAAGAGGACACACCCAAGGGCAAGAAGAAACTGATCACGGCTTTCTTCGTGGACAAGGGCACGCCTGGCTTCACCGTGCGCGACGGCTACCGCAATGTCAGCCATCGCGGTTACACCAACTCGGTCCTGGAATTCGACAATTGCCGCATCCCCGCAGCACAGGTGCTGGGCGAGGTGCACAAGGGGTTCGAGGTCGCGAATACTTGGCTGGGCGCCACGCGGTTGCAGGTGGCGGCCACCTGCCTTGGCCGCGCCGACCGCGCCTTGGGCCATGCGGTGCGCTATGCCGCCGAACGCCAGCAATTCGGGCAGGCCATCGGCAAGTTCCAGGGCGTCAGCTTCAAGCTGGCCGATATGGCGATGGAGCTGAAGGCAGCGGAATTGCTGACATGGGAAGCGGCATGGCGCTTTGACGACGGCAGCGTGACCGAAGCCGACATGAGCATGGCCAAGCTGAAGGCAACCGAAGTGCTTGCGATGATCGCGGACGAGGCGATCCAGATCCATGGCGGGATGGGGCTGATGGACGACCTGCCGCTGGAACGTATCTGGCGCGATGCGCGGGTCGAACGCATCTGGGAAGGCACCAGCGAAATCCAGCGCCATATCATCAGCCGCCAGTTGCTGCGGGCATTCGGCGCATGACGGAAATGCGGTGAAAGAACAGGGGGCATTCTGCCCCCTCGCCCCTGCGGGGCTCACCCCCTGAGGATATTTGAAGGCAGAAAATGCAGCAAGCCGTTCCGATTGTCCTGTGGCAGCATCCTGTCGCGCCAAAGCAAGGGGCGCGCATTTTCTGCCCTGAAATATCCTCGGGGGGAGGGACGCGGTACGCGGCCCGTGGGGGGCGGAAAGCCCCCCTGCGGAGCCAAGCGGCGCTTGCGCCGCGCAGGCGACAGGAAAGGCTTCTGCGCGGAACGCGCAGGCGGTTTGGTCGGGGGGCGGAACGTGCGTGATCTGTCGCGGCTGTTGCGGCCGAAATCGATTGCGGTGCTGGGGTCGGGCTGGGCGGCCAATGTGGTCGAGCAATGCGCCAAGATGGGGTATCGGGGCGCGGTCTGGCCCGTGCATCCGACACGCGACGCGATTGGCGGGGTGCCCTGTTTCCGTTCGCTAGCCGATCTGCCTGCCCCGCCGGATGCGACATTCATCGGGGTGAACCGGCATGCCACGCTGGATGTGGTGGCCGAGCTTGCCGCGATGGGGGCGGGCGGTGCCACCTGTTTTGCCAGCGGCTGGGAAGAGGCGGGCGAGGCGGGTTTGCAAGAGCGGCTGGTGGCGGCCGCGGGCGATATGCCGATCCTTGGGCCGAATTGCTATGGCGTCATCAACTATCTGGACGGCGCCTTGTTGTGGCCCGACCAGCATGGCGGGCGGCGGGTCGAGCGCGGGGTGGCGCTGCTGTCGCAATCGTCCAACATCGTGATCAACCTGACCATGCAGGCGCGGGGCCTGCCTGTGGCCTATGTCGCGTGCCTGGGCAATGCGGCGCAGGTGGGGCTGTCGGAACTGGCGGGGGCGCTGCTGGCCGATGATCGCGTGACGGCGCTGGGCATGTATGTGGAGGGCATCGGCGATGCGGCGGCCTTTGCCGCGCTGGCCCATGCGGCGCGGGCGGCGGGCAAGGGGATTGTCTGCATCAAGTCGGGCAAGACCGAGCTTTCCCGCACGGCGGCGGCGTCGCACACGGCTTCGCTTGCCGGTGGGGGGGCGGCGTCTTCGGCCTTTTTGCGGGCCTGCGGTGTGGCCGAGGTTTCGACGCCTGCCGAACTGATCGAGACGTTGAAGATTTTCCACCTGTGCGGGCCGGGGATCGGGACGCGGCTGTGTTCGCTGTCCTGTTCGGGCGGCGAGGCGGGGCTGGTGGCCGATCTGGCAGCCCCCTTCGGGTTGGAGTTTCCGGCACCGTCAGAAGCGCAGCGGCAGCGGTTGGGGGAAATCCTTGGCCCCATCGTCGCCATCGCCAACCCCTTGGATTACCACACCTTCATCTGGGGTGACGGGCCGCGCACCACGGATGTGTTTTCCACGATGCTGGCGGGATATGACGCCGGCATCTTCATCATCGACCCGCCCCGGCCGGACCGGTGCGATCCGACCAGTTTCCAGCCCGCGCTGGATGCCATTGTGGCGGCGGCGCGGGGGACGGGGAAGCCTGCCTTTGCCGTCGCCTCGCTGCCCGAGAATTTCGACGAGGATCGGGCGATTGCGATGATGGAGCGCAATGTCGTGCCGATGATGGGGCTGGAGACGGCCTTGGGTGCGATCCGTGCCGCGCAGGTGGTGGCGGGGGATGCGGGCTGGCGGCCTTGGGCCGCGGTGGCCGGACGGCGGTTGCGGATGCGGGACGAGGCTTCGGCCAAGGCTTTGCTTTCGGCGGCGGGGGTGGCGGTGCCCAAGGGGGTGGTGGCTGACAGCATCGCGGGCCTTGATGTATCGGCGCTGGCCCTGCCCTTTGCTTTGAAGGGCTTGGGCTTTGCTCACAAGTCCGAGGCGGGGGCGGTACGGTTGGGTCTGACCACGCTGGCCGGGCAGGCCGATATGGCTGGGGCGCAGGGCTATCTGGCCGAAGAGATGGTCACCGGCGTGGTGGCGGAACTGCTGGTCGGGCTGGGGCGTGATGCGCTGTACGGGGCCACGCTGACGCTGGGTTTCGGCGGGGTGACGGCCGAGGTGCTGGCCGATACGGTGACGCTGGTGCTGCCGGTGACGGGGGCCGATGTGGCGGCCGCCTTGCGCCGTTTGCGGCTGTGGCCGCTGCTTGACGGTTACCGCGGGCGGGCGCGGGCGGATGTGGGGGCGGTCGTGCAGGCGGTGATGGCCTTGCAGGCGATGATGGCGGGCAACCCGCGGCTTGAGGAAGTCGAGATCAACCCGCTGATGGTGCGCGAAAGCGGCGCCGTGGCGGCGGATGCTGTGATCTGGGAGGAAGCGGAATGATGCAGATGAGAACCGAGGGGCCGATCCGCACGCGGGCCGAGGGTGCGGTGCTGGAGGTCACGCTTGACCGGCCCAAGGCCAATGCGATCGACCTTGTGACAAGCCGGATCATGGGGCAGGTCTTCCGCGATTTCCGCGATGATGACAGCTTGCGCGTGGCGATTTTGCGGGCCGAGGGCGAGAAATTCTTTTGCCCCGGCTGGGATTTGAAGGCGGCGGCGGCGGGCGATGCGGTGGATGGCGATTACGGGGTGGGGGGCTTTGGCGGCCTTCAGGAATTGCCGAACCTGAACAAGCCCGTCATCGCCGCCGTCAATGGCATCTGCTGCGGGGGCGGGCTGGAACTGGCGCTGTCTTGCGACCTGATCCTTGCATCCGACAACGCCACATTTGCGCTGCCCGAAATCCGGTCGGGCACGGTGGCGGATGCGGCGAGCATCAAGTTGCCCAAGCGGATTCCCTATCATGTTGCGATGGACCTGCTGCTGACGGGCCGTTGGTTCGATGCGGACGAGGCGTTGCGCTGGGGTTTGCTGAAAGAGATCACCACGCCCGCCGATCTGCTGCCCAAGGCGTGGGAGTTGGCGCGGCTTTTGGAAAGCGGGCCGCCGCTGGTTTACGCCGCGATCAAGGAAGTGGTGCGCGAGGCGGAGGCCATGCGCTTTCAGGATGCGCTGAACCGTGTGACCAAGCGGCAGATGCCCACGGTGGACCGGCTCTATTCCAGCGAGGACCAGTTGGAGGGGGCCCGCGCCTTTGCCGAAAAGCGCGATCCGGTCTGGAAGGGGCGCTAGGCGCGGAAGCGACCGTGCCATGTCGCGTTTTGCCCTGCCCTTGGGCTGCGGTCGCGCATAGGGTCTAGCACGATTTGCGGGGGCGATATGGACGAGACGGATTACATCATCGTGGGGTCGGGGTCGGCGGGTTCGGTTCTGGCTGAACGGCTGACGGCAAGCGGCAAGCACCGCGTGACGGTGCTGGAAGCGGGCGGAAGCGACCGGCGGTTTTACGTCATGCTGCCCCTTGGCTATGGCAAGCTGTTCTATGACCCTGCGGTGAACTGGCTGTACAAGACCGAGCCCGATCCGGGCCTCGCGGGGGCGCGGGACCATTGGCCGCGAGGGCGTATTCTGGGCGGGTCGTCCAGCATCAACGCCATGGTCTATATCCGCGGGCACCGCGCGGATTACGAGGAATGGGCGGCAGCGGGCAATACCGGCTGGGGCTGGGACGAGGTTCTGTCGGCCTATAAGGCGATGGAGGATACCGAAGCGGGCGGCGACGACTGGCGCGGCGCGGGCGGGCCCTTGTTCGTTTCGGCCAACCGCAAGGGGCTGCATCCGCTGGTGCGGCCCTATATCGAGGCCTGCGAGAGCGCGGGGTTGAAGGAAAACCCCGATTTCAATGGCTTGGAGCAGGAAGGCGCGGGCGTTTACCAGATGACGATCAAGAATGCGCGGCGCAACTCGGCGGCGCGGGCCTTCCTGCGGCCTGCGATGAAGCGACCGAATTGCCGCGTGCTCACGGGCGCAATGGCCACGCGGGTGGTGATCGAGAACGGGCGCGCCGTGGGGGTGGAATACCGGCGCGGGGGCGAGACCCATGTGCTGCGCGCCAAGGCCGAGGTGATCCTGTCGGGGGGGGCGATCAACTCGCCGCAATTGTTGCAGCTGTCGGGGGTGGGGCCGGGGGCGCTGTTGCAGGGCTTGGGCATTCCAGTGCTGCGCGACAATGCCAATGTGGGCGATCACCTCAGCGACCATCAGGGCATCAACTACACATGGCGGATGAAAGTGCCGACCTATAACGACGAGCTGCGCCCGTGGTGGGGCAAGCTGGTTGCGGGGATGAAATATGTGCTGGGCGGCACGGGGCCGCTGGCAAAATCGATCAACCACGGGGGCGGGTTCTTCCGCACCGATCCATCGCTGTCGCGCCCGAATATGCAGTTGTATATGCAGGCCTTTTCGACGCTGATCCCGCGTGAAGGCGAACGCCCGCTGCTGACGCCCGATCCGTTTCCGGGCATGTCGCTGGGGCTGTCGAATTGCAGGCCTACATCAAAGGGGCATATCAGGCTGCGGTCGGCCGATCCGATGTCGCATCCGGTGATTACGGCCAATGCGTTTTCCACCAACCATGATGTGCAGGAAATGCTGCTGGCGGTGAAATACCTGCGGCATCTGGCGGCCCAGCCCCCCCTGGCGCGGCTGATTGCCGAAGAACTGCGGCCCGGCCCCGAGATCACGACCGATGCCGCGCTGATCGACGATTTCCGCGCAAGGTCGGGCACGGTCTATCATCCGTCCTGCACCTGCCGGATGGGGCCGGATGCAGAGACCAGCGTGGTGGACCCCAAGCTGCGGGTGCATGGGGTGGCGGGGCTGCGGGTGGTGGATGCCTCGGCCTTTCCGAATCTGATCGCGGGCAATACCAACGCGCCCAGCATGATGATGGGCTGGAAGGGGGCCGAGATCATCCTTGCCGATGCCCGCTGAGGATCGGCGCGGCATGCACAGGTGATGCAGACGGCGTGAACGCTGGCTTTACCGGATATTAAGGTTAACGCGCCGCCGGCGGGGCGGGTGGCCGATGCCGCAGGGGGCGCTCGCGCCCCCTCGGCCCGTGCCGGGCCTCACCCCCCGAGGATATTTGAGGGCAGAAAATGCGATCGCCCTTTGCGTTCACGCCGCCGGTCAGGCGCTGGCCCCGCTGTGGTACTGCGCGGGGCAGGGTTCATTTTCTGCCTTCAAATATCCTCGGGGGGAGCCGCCAAGGGCGGCGTGGGGGGCAGACAGCCCCCCTGCCCGGGTCGGGGCTATTCGCCGCGGGGGAAGCGTTTGCTGTCTTCCAGCACGTTCAGGTCCATGTGGTTGCGCATGTAGCGTTCGGACGCGGCGCGGAGGGGCTGGTGGTCCCACGGGTAATAGGCGCCGTTGCGGAGGGCCTCGTACACCACCCAGCGGCGGGCTTGGGATTCGCGGACTGCGGCGTCATAGGCGGGCAGGTTCCAGCGTGTGTCGGCCATGGCGCGGAAGCGGGCGAGGGTTTCGGCATGGGCGGGGTCGGTGGCGAGGTTCACGCGTTCGGACGGGTCGGTTGACAGGTCGAACAGCATGTCGGGGTCGGCCATGCAGGCCATGTATTTCCAGTTTCCTTCGCGGATGGCGACCATGGGGGTGACGGTGCCTTCGGCGGCGTATTCCATGCAGACGGGGCTGGTGCGGGGGGTGCCTTGGGCGAGGGGGACGAGGTTTTCGCCATCGGTCCATGGCATGACCTCGGCCATGTCGATGCCTGCAAGGGCGGCGAGGGTGGGGGTCACGTCGATGGTCGAGACGGGGGTGTCGATGCGTTGCGGATCAAGGCCGGGGGCGGCGATCATCAGGGGCACGCGTGCCGCGCCTTCGAAGAAGTTCATCTTGAACCAGAGGCTGCGTTCGCCCAGCATTTCGCCGTGGTCGGACAGAAAGACGATGATCGCCTTTTGCCGCGTGGCGTCGAGCGTGTCGAGGATTTCGCCGATCTTGCTGTCCACATAGGAGATATTGGCGAAATAGCCTTGGCGGGCGCGGCGGATATGGTCAGCCGTGATGTCGAAGCGGTGGCTGTCGCAGGCGTCGATCAGGCGTTTGGAATGGGGGTCTTGGTCGGCATAGGCGATGGCTTCGGGCGGTTCGCGTTCGGGGGCGCCCTCATACAGATCCCAGAATTTGCGGCGGGCAACGAAGGGATCGTGCGGGTGGGTGAAGCTGACGGTCAGGCACCAGGGGCGGGCATCGCCGCCGCGCGAAAGGTCATAGAGTTTCTGGACCGCGTTGAAGGCGACCTCGTCATCATATTCAAGCTGGTTGGTGATTTCGGCCACGCCTGCGCCGGTGACCGAGCCGAGGTTGTGATACCACCAGTCGATGCGTTCGCCGGGTTTGCGGTAGTCGGGGGTCCAGCCGAAATCGGCGGGGTAGATGTCGGTGGTCAGCCGTTCCTCGAAGCCGTGCAGCTGGTCGGGGCCGACGAAGTGCATCTTGCCGGAAAGCGCGGTCTGATAGCCCGCGCGGCGCAGGTGGTGGGCGTAGGTGGGGATGTCCGAGGCGAATTCGGCAGCGTTGTCATAGACGCGGGTGCGTTTCGGGAGGGCGCCCGACATGAAGGCCGCGCGGGCGGGGGCGCAGAGCGGCGAGGGGGTGTAGCTGTTGGCGAACCTGACCGAACGTTCGGCAAGGCGCTTGAGGTTCGGCGCGTGCAGAAAGGGGGCGGGGCCATCGGGGAACAGGGTGCCGGTCAGTTGATCGACCATCAGGATCAGGATGTTGGGCTGCGGCATCGGGGGTTCCTTTGGCATTTGCGCCGCAGATTAGGCGATGTGTCGTGCGGGGGGCAGGGGCAAAGCGACGGGTCATCGGGCCGGATCGACGCGGCGTCGCAGGTCGGGAACAGAGCGGGAAGTGGCGAAACGGGCGAGAGGCGGGTGCGGCCCCCGTGCCTGATGGCGCAAAGGGCAAAGGGGGGCAGGGCATGACGGTGGTCGGGCAGTTTCCGCGGGTTGTGGTGGAAGACCCTGATATGGGCATCGTGATGCCCGACGGGTGCCGGTTGTCGGCGCGGGTCTGGATGCCGCGCGATGCGGGCGACGATCCGGTGCCTGCGATCCTTGAATACATCCCCTATCGCAAGCGCGACGGGACCACGCCGCGGGACGAGATGATGCATCCCTACCTTGCCGGTCACGGCTATGCCTGCGTGCGGGTCGATATGCGCGGCAATGGCGAAAGCGGCGGGGTGATGGAGGATGAATACACCCAGTCCGAGATGGACGATGCGGTTGCGGTGATCGACTGGCTGTCGCGCCAGCCGTGGTGCAATGGCGCGGTGGGGATGATGGGCAAAAGCTGGGGCGGGTTCAATTGCCTGCAAGCGGCGTTCAACCAGCCGCCCGCGTTGAAGGCGGTGATCTCGGTCTGCGCGACAACCGACCGCTTTGCCGATGATATCCATTTCAAGGGCGGCTGTCTGCTGGGAGAGAATTTCGGCTGGGGGGCAGTGATGCTGTCTTATTCCAGCCGTCCGGCGGACCCTGCCTTGCGCGGGGATTGGCGGGCGGACTGGTTGGCGCGGCTGGAGGCCGAGCCTTGGTTGGCGCCGGTCTGGGCCGCGCATCAGGCAAAGGATGATTACTGGAAGCATGGGTCGGTGGGGATGGATTATGCCCGCATGACCGTTCCGGTGATGATCTGGGGCGGGTGGGCCGACAATTACATGAACACGGTGGACCATCTGGTGCGCAATGTGCCTGCGCCGTGTCAGGGGGTGGTGGGGCCGTGGGTGCATCAATATCCACATACCGCCGTTCCGGGGCCGCAGGTGGGGTTCTTGCAGCTGAGCTTGCGCTGGTGGGACCGGTGGTTGAAGGGGGCCGAGAACGGGGCCGAGGATGACCCTGCGATGCGGGCCTATATGATCCATTCCGCGCCGCCCGATGCGTGCGCGCCGCATCGGGCGGGGCATTGGGTGGCGGAGGCGGCCTGGCCTTCGGCCCGTGTTTCCGGGCGGGTGTTGCATCTGTCGCAGGCGGGGTTGGGCGAGGCGGGGCCGTTTTCGGTGGCGGTGAACACGCCGCAGCATCTGGGGATGCAGACGGGCGAGTTCTTTCCGATGGGGTTGAATGCCGAGATGCCGGGCGACCAGCGGGGCGAAGATGCGCTGTCGGTTTGTTTCGATACCGCACCGCTTAGTGCGGAGCTGGACCTTTTGGGCGCGGCGCGGCTGCGGTTGCGGCTGTCGAGCGACCAGCCTTTGGGTTTTGTCGTGGTGCGGCTGAATGATGTGGCGCCCGACGGGGCGAGCGTGCGGATCGCGCACGGGATGCTGAACCTGTGCCATCGCGACAGCATGGAGCGGCCTGCGCCGATGGTGCCGGGGCAAGAGGTCGAGGTTGAGGTGGTGGTGGACCAGACCGCCTATCGGCTGGCGGCGGGGCATCGGCTGCGGGTGGCGCTGTCCACGACCTATTGGCCGTTCCTGTGGCCTTCGCCAAAGGCCGCCACGCTGGTGGTGACGGCGGGGCATCTGGTGTTGCCGGTGCATGAGGGAAGCGCAAACGAATGGGACCCGCCGCCTGCGGAACATGCCCCGCCCGCGCCGCTGCGCGAGATAAGGGCGCCACGGGCGAGGCGGGTGATCGAAGAGGATATGCTGGCAGGCACGCGGACGCTGGTGGTGGAAACCGACGAAGGGGTGTTCGAGAACATGGCCCACGGGTTGGTGATGGAAGAAAGCCTGACAGAGCGGTGGGAGATCACGCCCGACGATCCGTTGTCGGCCAAGGCGACGCATGTGTGGGAACAGCGCCGGTCGCGGGGCGATTGGGCGGTGCGGACGCGAGCCGAGGCCGAGATGACGGCAAGCGAAACCCATCTGCGGATGCGGGCGCGGTTGCAGGCGTGGGAGGGCGAGGTGCTGGTGTTCGAGCGCGACTGGGATGACGCGGTGCCGCGCCAGTTCGTCTGAAAGAATAGGGCCACGGAAAAAGGTTTTGCCCGCCGTGTGATTCCCGCGTTACTGATTAGGCAATCAACAAAAAGCCCGCAAAGACGGGAAGCCACCAAAAGGGAGACGAGGACATGAACGACGAACTTCATTACATCGTGAAACGCGCCGCGAAGGGGCTGATGAGCCGCCGCGAGTTTATGGGCCGCGCCTCGGCCTTGGGTGTTTCGGCGGTGATGGCCAATGCGCTGCTGGCATCGGCGGTGCGGGCGGAAGAGCCGGTCAAGGGCGGCGTGCTGCGGGCGGGCATGGCGGGGGGGGAATCGACCAACTCGCTTGATCCGGCGCTGGCGGCTTCGGAAGTGCCGTTCATGGTGAACATGATCTGGGGCGAGATGCTGGTCGATGTGACGCCCAAGGGCGAGATCGATTACCGTCTGGCCGAAGAGATCAGCTCGAACGCGGATGCGACCGAGTGGAAGTTCAAGATCAGGAAGGGCGTGGAATTCCACAACGGCCAGACCGTGACGGCCGAGGATGTGGTGGCCACGCTGAAGCGCCACACGGATGAAAAGGCGCAGTCGGGTGCGCTGGGCATCGTGCAGGGCATTTCCGAGATGATCGCCGAAGGTGACATGGTCACGCTGAAGCTGGCTTCGGGCAATGCGGACCTGCCGTTCCTGATGGGCGATTATCACCTGATCATCCAGCCCGGTGGCGGGGTGGACAACCCCGCGGCGGGCATCGGCGCGGGCCCCTACAAGGTGGTGGATAACGAACCCGGCGTGCGCCACACCTTTGAGAAATTCGCCAATTACTGGGACCCATCGATCGGCCATGCCGATCAGGTCGAAATTCTGGTCATCAACGACAACAACCTGCGGACGGCGGCGTTGCAGGCGGGTCAGGTCCATATGATCAACCGCGTCGATCCCAAGATCGTCGAATTGCTGAAAGGCGTGCCGGGCATCAGCGTCGAGGCGGTGGCGGGGCGTGGACATTACGTGTTCATCATGCATTGCGACAAGGCGCCCTTTGACAACAACGATCTGCGGATGGCGCTGAAACTGGCGATCAACCGCGAGGAGATGGTTGAAAAGATCCTTGGCGGGTTGGGCACGGTCGGCAACGATTTCCCGATCAACGCGGCCTATCCGCTGTTTGACGACACGATCGAGCAGCGCAAATACGACCCTGCGGCGGCGGCCGAGCTTTACAAGAAATCGGGGCATGACGGGTCGCCCATCGTGCTGCGCACAGCGCCCGGCGCCTTCCCCGGTGCGGTGGAAGCGGCGCAACTGTTCCAGCAATCGGCCGCTGCGGCGGGTATTCCGCTGGAAGTGAAGGTCGAGCCCGATGACGGCTATTGGTCGGATGTGTGGAACGTGCAGCCGTTCTGCGCCAGCTATTGGGGTGGCCGCCCCGTGCAAGACCAGATGTATTCGACGGCCTATCTTTCGACCGCCGACTGGAACGACACCAAGTTCAAGAACGCCGAGTTCGACGAATTGCTGCTGAAGGCGCGGGCCGAACTGGATGCGACCAAGCGCAAGGAAGAATATTCCAAGATGGCGCATATCCTGCGTGACGAAGGCGGCCTGATCCTGCCGATGTTCAACGACTTTGTCGAAGCCAAGCGCGCCGAAGTGGGCGGCTGGGTGCAGGACCCGAATGGCGAGCTGATGAACGGCCGTGCGCTGGTCAAATGCTGGCTGACGGCTTGATCGGGCGCAAAGCAAAGTGCACCCGATCTTGAGACTGGTGGTCCAGCGCATTGCGCTGGGCCTGCTTTTGCTGCTGGCGGTTTCGGTGCTGATCTATGCCGGAACCGAGGCGCTGCCGGGTGATGTGGCGCAAGCCATCCTTGGCCAATCGGCCACGCCCGAGGCGCTGGCCAACCTGCGCGAGGCGCTGGGGCTGAACCAGCCCGGCTATGTGCGCTATTTCAACTGGCTGGGCGGCGTGCTGACGGGGGATTTCGGCAAGGCGCTGACCAACGGGCAGGATATCGGGCAGGCCATCGCGCAGCGGCTGGGCAATACGCTGTTCCTTGCCGGTTGTGCGGCGGCGATTTCGGTGCCTTTGGCGGTGGGGCTGGGGCTGGTGGCGGCGCGTTATAACGGGCGCTGGCCGGACAAGGTGATTTCGGGGATCACGCTTTCGACGATCAGCCTGCCCGAATTCGTGGCGGCCTATTTCGTGATCTACCTGCTGACGCAGGTTTTTCCGATCTTTCAGCCGGTGGCCATGGTGTTTCCGGGCATGGGGTTCTGGGAAAAATTGCAGGCGGTGGCCTTGCCCGTGCTGGTGCTGGTGCTGGTGGTGCTGGCCCATATGATGCGGATGACGCGGGCCGCCATTCTGAACGTGATGCAATCGGCCTATATCGAAACGGCCGAGTTGAAGGGCCTGTCACCCATGCGGGTGATCTGGCGCCATGCGCTGCCCAATGCGGTAGCCCCGATCATTTCGGTCGTGGT
The DNA here is from genome assembly GCA_027484985.1 of Rhodobacter sp. Taxonomy (GTDB): domain Bacteria; phylum Pseudomonadota; class Alphaproteobacteria; order Rhodobacterales; family Rhodobacteraceae; genus Paragemmobacter. The sequence goes on from JAIXRW010000010.1 coordinate 97,818, forward strand.
GATCAACCTTGCCTATCTGGTGGTGGGGGTTGTCGTGGTCGAGGTTGTGTTCGGCTATAACGCGCTGGGGCAATATCTGGTGGACCATGTGGCCAAGCGCGATCTGCCGGTGGTGCAGGCGGTGGGGCTGATCTTTGCCGCCGTCTATATCGGGCTGAACATTCTGGCCGATGTGCTGTCGATCATCGCCAATCCGCGGCTGAGGCATCCGAAATGAGGCGTATTCCCCTTTCTGCCCTGATCGGGCTGGTGCTGACCGGTCTGTTCCTGTTCGCGGCGATCTTTGCCGATTTCATTGCGCCCTATCCGCTGGACGCGGTGCTGGGCAAGGTGTGGGAGCCGCCCTCGGCCCAATTCTGGCTGGGCACCGATACGATCGGGCGCGATATTTTCAGCCGGCTTATCTATGGCGGGCAGATCACCATTTTCGTGGCGCTGGCGTCATCGCTGCTGTCCTTTGGGCTGGGGTCGTTCCTCGGGTTCCTTGCGGCGGTCAGGGGCGGGTGGGTCGATCAGGGGCTAAGCCGTCTGGTCGATCTGGTCATGGCGATTCCGACGCTGATCGTGGCGCTGGTGGTGCTGTCGGTGCTGCCGATCAACCTGACGGTGTTGATCCTGATCATGGGGCTGCTGGATTCGACGCGGGTGTTCCGGCTTGCGCGTGCGGTGGCGATGGATATCGCGGTGATGGATTATGTCGAAGCGGCGCGGTTGCGCGGCGAGGGGCAGGTGTGGGTGATCTTCCGCGAGATTTTGCCCAATGCGCTGTCGCCTTTGGTGGCAGAATTCGGGCTGCGGTTCATCTTTGCGGTTCTGTTCATTTCGACCCTGTCCTTTCTGGGGCTGGGGATTCAGCCCCCCTTGGCCGATTGGGGCGGGATGGTGAAGGAAAACAAGGACGGGCTGGTTTACGGCAAAGCGGCGGCGCTGATGCCCGCGCTGGCCATCGCGCTGCTGGCGATTTCGGTGAACCTTGTGGCCGATTGGGTGCTGAGCCGCACTTCCAGCCTGAAAGGGGGGCGCGGTGCCTGAGTTGCTTGAGATCAAGAACCTGCGGATCGAGGCGACAAGCTATCCGCCCGGAGAGCCGCCGCGCGATGTGGTGCTGGTGGATGATGTGTCGGTTTCGGTCGCCAAGGGGCGGGTGCTGGGGCTGATCGGGGAATCGGGGGCGGGCAAATCGACCATCGGGCTGTCGGCCATGGCTTATGGCCGTGGCGGGGTGCGGCTGACGGGGGGCGAGGTCTGGCTGAACGGGCGCGACCTGCGGGCGCTGGGGGCGGGCGATCTGCGCGCCTTGCGCGGGCGCGAGGTGACGTATGTGGCGCAATCTGCCGCCGCCGCCTTTAACCCCGCGCAACGGCTGATCGAGCAGGTGATCGAAACCAGCCTGACCCATGGGCTGATGGGGCGCACAGAAGCCGAGGCGCGGGCGGTGGACCTGTTCCGCAAGCTGGGGCTGCCGAACCCCGAGACGTTCGGCAACCGCTATCCGCACCAGGTATCGGGCGGGCAGTTGCAGCGGGCGATGACGGCGATGGCGCTGTGCCCCAAGCCCGACCTTGTGATCTTTGACGAACCCACGACCGCGCTGGATGTGACGACGCAGATCGACGTGCTGGCCGCGATCAAGGAAGCGATCCGCGATACCGGCGTTGCGGCGCTGTATATCACCCATGATCTGGCCGTGGTGGCGCAGGTGGCCGATGATATTCTGGTGCTGCGGCACGGGAAAAAGGTGGAATACGGCACGACCGCCGAGATCATCACCGCGCCGAAAGAAGCCTATACGCAGGCGCTGGTATCGGTGCGCGGGATCGATCATGTGGAAAAGGCGCCTGCCCCGTCGGTCCTGTCGATTCAGGGGGTGACGGCGCGCTATCGGGGCACGCATTTCGACGTGCTGAAGAATGTGACGCTGGACCTGCCCGCAGGGCAAACGCTGGCGGTGGTGGGTGAAAGCGGTTCGGGCAAATCGACGCTGGCCCGCGCGATCACGGGGCTGTTGCCGCCCGCGCGGGGCCGCATCGTGTTTGGCGGGCGCGAGCTTTCGCCCGCGCTGGAAAGCCGGACGAAGGACGATCTGCGCGAATTGCAGATGATCTACCAGATGGCCGATGTGGCGATGAACCCGCGCCAGACGGTGGGCACGATCATCGGGCGACCGCTTGAGTTCTATTTCGGCCTGAAGGGCGAGGCAAAGCGGAAACGGGTGCAGGAACTGCTTGACCAGATCGAGATGGGCAAGGGTTATATCGACCGCTACCCCGCCGAATTGTCGGGTGGGCAGAAGCAGCGGGTCTGCATCGCGCGGGCCTTGGCGGCGAAGCCCAAGCTGATCATCTGCGACGAGGTGACATCCGCGCTGGACCCGCTGGTGGCGGATGGCATCCTGAAGCTGCTGCTCAATCTGCAAGCGCAGGAACATGTGGCCTATCTGTTCATCACCCATGATCTTGCCACGGTAAAGGCCATCGCCGACCGGATCGCGGTGATGTATCGCGGCGAAGTGGTGCGTTACGGCACCAAGACCGATGTGCTGACGCCACCCTTTGACGATTACACCGATCTTCTTTTGTCCTCGGTGCCGGAAATGGAACTGGGCTGGCTGGAGAATGTGCTGGCGCATCGCAAGATGGAAAGCGCGGGGAACTGACGGGCCTGACCCTGCGGCTTCATCTTGGCACAAATACTCTCGCCGAAGGCGCAGGGTTGGCCCATGCGGTCCGGCGGACGGAAAGGAACCGATATGCGAAAACTGTTGCTGATCATCATCGACGGGGTGCCTTACCGGAACTGGCGGCGGCTGTTCGGCAACCTTGAGGGTTGGGTGAAAGCGGGCGACGCGCGGGTGTGGCGGATGCGATCGGTGCTGCCTTCGACGAGTGCGAGTTGTTATGCCTCGATCCACACGGGATTGCCGCCGCAGGTGACGAAGGTGTGGGGCAACGAGGCGGTTCACAAGCTTGATTTCCCCGACATCTTTTCGGCCGTGGCGGCGGCGGGTGGGCGCACGGGGGCGGTGGCGCATAGTTTCTGGTCAGAGTTTTTCCAACGGGCGCCCTTTGATCTGGTGCGCGACATTGAATATGACGAAGAGGCGGGGCCGATCCATCACGGGCGGTTCCACACCATGACGGGCTACGGCAACATCAACCAGATGACGCCGAGCGATGTGGACCTGTTCGCCACGCTGACGCGGCTGGCCGAAGTGAAGGGCGTGGATTACGGGATGCTGCATACCTGCACGCTGGACAGTATGGGGCACCGTTTCTACCACGACTGCGAAGAGATGGATAATGCCTGCCACATGATGGACGCGATGCTGGCCCCCTTTGTGCAGCGCTGGCGGGATGGCGGATACGAGGTGATCGTGACCGCCGATCACGGGCAGGATGCGCGCGGGCATCACGGTGGCACGGGCGAGTTGCAGCAGGATTTCGCGTTCTACTATTTCGGCGATGCGGACATGCGCAAGGGCGATGCGGTGCTGGACCAGCTGGCTTTGGCCCCGTCGATCCTGACGCGGATGGGGGTTCCGGTGCCTGCGACGATGAAGGCAGCACCCTTCATGGCGTGAGAGCGGGGGTTTCACCCCCGCACCCCCAGAGTATTTGGGCAAGGATGAAGATCAGGAGGCGTAGGTTGCGCCTTCGTCGTCGAGTATCGCCCTGATTTCGTTCAGGAAATAGTCGGCGGCGCCGGGATAGGCGTCCCATTCGCGGGCGGTTTTCTCGGCCACTTCTTCGGACAGGTAGCGCAGCGGTTGGCCGGTTTGCAGGGCGCGGATATAGGTTTCGGCCGCGCGTTCGAAGTAATAGAGGCTGTTGAAGGTTTCCGCGACTGTCTGGCCCACGATCAGCACGCCGTGGTTGCCCATGATCATGGTGGTGATCTTTGGATCGCGCAGCAGTTCGGCGCAGCGGGCGGCTTCGTCCTCGAACGCCATGCCGCCATAGTGGTCATCGACGACCTGACGGTTGTGGAACATGGCCGAGTTCTGGTCGATGGCGGGAAGGCGGCTGTCGGCAAGGCTGGCCAGAACGGTCGCATGGGTGGAATGGACGTGCATCAGGCAGCGGGCATGGGGCAGGGCGCGGTGGATGGACCCGTGCAAGCCCCAGGCGGTGGGATCGGGCGCATCGGGGCGGTTCATGGTTTCGGGATCGTTGGCGTCGATCTCGATCAGGCCCGAGGCTGTCATGCGGGAAAAGTGGCGGCCGTTGGGGTTGATGAGGAAGCGGGTGCCGGTATCGTTGGTGGCGAGCGAGAAGTGGTTGGCGACCGCTTCGTGCATGTTCAGCCGTGCCGTCCAGCGGAAGGCGGCGGCGAGATCGCATCTTTCTTTCCAATGGGTTAGGTTGGGCAGGGGGGCGTTCATGGGCTCTCCGGGAAGGGCCATTCGCGGTGGGCGAAGGCGGTTATCGTGATGCAGATGCGCGAAAAGCTGTCCTTGGCGCGGGGCACGGTGGCGCGGGCGCGCAGGTAGCCGTGGACAAGGCCGGTTTCGGTGATCGCATGGGCGCGTCCGCCGGCTGCGGTGATGCGCGCGGCATAGGCGCGGGCATCATCGGCCAGCGGATCGCATTCGGCGGCGATGGCGAGTGTGGGGGGCAAGCCGTTGAAATCGCTGTCGGAAAGCGGTGCGAAACTGGGGTCGGGCGCGGGTTCGTGGCCGCCGTGGCGGGTGGCGGCGTAGAACAGGACATCGTCGCGGGTGAGCATGGGGGCTGCTGCGTGAGTGAGGTAGGAGCCTGTATCCCGGTTGCCGCCAAGGCCAGGGTAGATGAGGATTTGTCCAGTGATTCCAAGGGTTTCGCCACGGGTGGCGTGGCAGACTGCGGCGGCGAGGTTGCCGCCTGCGCTGTCGCCCACAAGGATGAGGGGGTGTTGCAGGGTGGAAGAGATTTCCCTTGTTGCCGAAAGCGCATCGTCATAGGCGGCCGGATGGGGGTGTTCGGGGCAAAGACGGTAATCGACGGACACGACATGGAACCCCGTAACCGCCCGTATTTCCGCGCAAATATCATCGTGGCTGTGCAATCCGCCCACCACGAAGCCGCCGCCGTGGAAATAGACCACCGTGGCCCCCGCGCCGGGGTAGTGGCGGCAGGGCACGCCGCCAAAGGCGCGGTCGGTCGCGGTGATGCCGGGGGGATAGCCGCGATGGAAGGCGCGGCACATGCGGTCATAGATCGCGCGCTGGTCTGCGATGGAAAGCGTTGCGGTATCAGGGGGATAGGCCGCATCCGTGGCGCGGATGAAGGCCTCGGTCGCATCGTCGAGAAGGGTGGAATAATCGGGTTTCATGGCGGCAGTCTGGTCTGCGGCCCCGATGCGGGCAAGCAAAAAGCAAAGGGCGCGTGCCCCGTGGCCCGCGCCCCTGCAAACGCTGCGTTGACGTTTCAGGCCAGCGACAGGTTGGTGGCCGATTCGCGGCCGTCACGACCTGCTTCGATATCGAAGGTCACAGCCTGACCATCCTTGAGGCCACGAAGGCCGGCACGTTCCAGAGCGGTGATGTGGACGAACACGTCCTTCTTGCCGCCTTCGGGTGCGATGAAGCCGTAGCCTTTGGTTTCATTGAACCATTTCACGGTGCCCTTGGCCATCGTGAAGTCTCCTGTCTTGTCTGCCGCCCGCGTTGTGCGGCGGCCTGGCCCCGTCAGCCTGGTCGATGCTGGCGCCGGTGAAACCGGTAGACAGAAGTCGAGTAGAGTTAACGTCGCAAAGAGGATATGAGCACGAAAATAGCGGAAATCAAGGAATTTCGCGCAATATCCGGCCACGAGGGCCGCTGCGGGCCACCCATGCCGACGGAATGGGCACAAGGACAAGAGTGCCGCAAAGCGGATGAAACCGCAATGCACAGGTGATGCAGACGCAAAGCGCAAAAGTATGAAGATCGGTTAATTCTTGGCGGATCGGGTGGGACGGGCGCCCCATGGGTCTGGCCAGCCGCCCGCAGCAAGGCATGGCGCCGCGAGAGTGGTCAAGCCCGCGTCGCTTTGGCCGGTCGGTTGGCGGCGGGGCCAAAAGCAAAGGCCCCGGTTGCGGGAACCGGGGCCTTGCGGTGATGGATACCGTGGTCAGCGGCTGAAGCGCTTGTACTTGACGCGCTTGGGTTCGATGGAATCGGGGCCGAGGCGGCGGACCTTGTCTTCCTCATAGGCCTGGAAGTTGCCTTCGAACCATTCCCAATGCGCGTCGCCTTCATAGGCGAGGATATGGGTGCAGAGACGGTCGAGGAAGAAGCGGTCGTGGCTGATGATGACGGCGCAGCCTGCAAATTCCTCGATCGCGGATTCGAGGGCTTGCAGGGTTTCGACGTCAAGGTCGTTGGTCGGTTCGTCAAGCAGCAGCACGTTCCCGCCCGAGCGCAGAAGTTTGGCCATGTGGACGCGGTTGCGTTCCCCGCCCGACAGGAGGCCCACCTTTTTCTGCTGGTCGGTGCCTTTGAAGTTGAAGGCGCCGGTATAGACGCGGCTGTTCATCTCCATATCGCCCAGATGGATGACTTCGGAGCCGCCCGAAACCTCTTCCCAGACGGTCTTGTTCGGGTCGAGCGCATCGCGCGACTGGTCAACGTAAGACAGTTGCACGGTTTCACCCAAGGTGATCGTGCCCTCATCCGGCTTTTCCTGACCGGTGATCATGCGGAACAGGGTGGATTTGCCGGCACCGTTGGGGCCGATCACGCCGACGATGGCGCCCGGCGGGACGGTGAAGGACAGGTCTTCGATCAGCAGGCGGTCGCCCATGGCTTTCTTCAGGCCCTGAACCTCGATCACCTTGTTGCCGAGGCGTTCGCCGTTGGGGATGATGATCTGGGCGGTGCTTGAGCGTTCCAGAACGGTCTGGCCCGCCATTTCGTTATAGCGCTGGATACGGGCCTTGGACTTGGCCTGACGGGCCTTGGCACCGGCGCGGATCCATTCCAGTTCCTTTTCGAGGGCTTTCTGCTTGGACTTATCCTCGCGCGCTTCCTGCTGCATGCGCTTGGCCTTTTGGTCGAGCCATGCGGAATAGTTGCCCTCATACGGGATGCCGCGGCCGCGATCGAGTTCGAGGATCCACGAGGTGATGTCGTCAAGGAAGTAACGGTCGTGGGTGACGATCAGGATCGTGCCCTTGTAATCGATCAGGTGCTTTTGCAGCCATGCGATCGATTCCGCGTCAAGGTGGTTGGTGGGTTCGTCCAGAAGCAGCATGTCGGGCTTTTCGAGCAAGAGCTTGCACAGCGCCACGCGGCGGCGTTCGCCGCCCGACAGGCTTTCGACATCGGCGTCATCGGGCGGGCAGCGCAGCGCGTCCATCGCCACGCCGACGGTGGCTTCGAGTTCCCAGAGGTTTTCAGCGTCAATCTGGTCTTGCAGCTGGGCCATTTCCTCGGCGGTTTCGTCCGAGTAGTTCATGGCGAGTTCGTTGTAGCGGTCGAGGATGGCCTGTTGCTTGGCCACGCCGAGCATGACGTTGCCCTTCACATCAAGCGCGGGGTCGAGATAGGGTTCCTGGCTAAGATAGCCGACCTTGGCGCCTTTTGCGGCCCATGCCTCGCCTTTGAAATCGGTATCCTGGCCCGCCATGATGCGCAGCAGGGTGGATTTGCCCGAACCGTTGATGCCGACGACGCCGATCTTGACGCCGGGCAGGAAGTTCAGGTGGATGTTTTCGAAGCATTTCTTGCCGCCGGGATAGGTCTTGGAGACCCCTTCCATGTGATAGACGTATTGGTACGAGGCCATGAGACGCTCCTGATCGATCTTTGGGTTGAGGGCTATGTAGCGATAATGCTGGACAAGGGCAACGTGGGGTGGTTCGGCTTTGGGCCGGATGGGCGGGGAGCGGGCATTTGCGGGCAGGGTTTCCGAGGGCCGGGCGGGGCATGGTGATCGGATTGCTGGGCGGATCGTTCGATCCGGCGCATCGCGGCCATGTGCATATCACGCGCGAGGCGCTCAAGCGGATGGGGCTGGACCGTGTGTGGTGGCTGGTCAGCCCCGGCAACCCGCTGAAAGCGCGGGGGCCTGCGCCGCTGGCGGACCGGATGGCGCGGGCGCGGGCGGTGATGCGCGATCCGCGGGTGGTGGTGACCGACCTTGAGGCGCGGTTGGGCACGGTGCGGACGGCCGATACGGTGGCGGCGTTGCAGCGGCTGTATCCCGGCGTGCGGTTCGTCTGGCTGATGGGGGCGGACAATCTGGTACAGTTCCACCGCTGGGAGCGGTGGGAAGAGATTTTGTGCCGCGTGCCGGTGGGCGTGCTGGCGCGGCCCGGATGGGGATTGCGGGGCCGCATGAGCAAGGCTGCGCGGGTGTTCAACGGGGCGCGGGTCAGCCGGGGCGAGGTTTTGCGGATGCGGGGCGCGCCGGTCTGGTGTTTCGTGAACCTGCCGATGGACGGGTCAAGTTCGAGCGCGATCCGGGCGAAGGGGGGATGGGGGCGGTAGTGTCCTGTCGTCCTTTGACTGATGCTGGCGCAAGGGGTCGTGAAAGGCCCCGGTGGCGCGTTCCACGTCCCCGCCGATAGGGGCGCGACCGTCCCGCGGGGTGGCTTTGGGCCACGGGGCAATCCTTGTCGTGGCTTGAGCGGGTTCGTTAACCTTTGCCGCGCTTGCGCCCTGTGGGCCCGTGCCGTTAGCCTGATTGCGGTTTGCAGGGGGTGGTCATGGTTACACGGCGCGGGGTTCTGGCGGGGGTGCTGGCGGGGGTGGCGCTGCCTGCTTGGGGCGGGGGGCTGGCGGTTTCGCCCCGCCCGATGCCACGGCCCGCCACCGCGTTACCCGCCAAGGTAACGGATGCCGGGGCGCTGATCGATGCCGCGCAGCTGGGCGGGGATGTGGGGTTCTGCGTGGCCGATGCGCGGACGGGCGAGGTGCTTGAGGCCCGCCATGCGACCGACCCCTTGCCCCCTGCCAGCACGGCCAAGGTGATCACCGCGCTTTTCGCGCTGGAGCGGTTGGGGGGGGATCACCGCTTTGTCACACAGGTGATCGCGGCGGGGCCGGTTTCGGGCGGGGTGGTTCAGGGCGATCTGGTGCTGGCCGGATCGGGCGACCCGGAACTGGATACCGACGATCTGGGCGACCTGGCGGCGGCGCTGGCACGGGCGGGGGTGCGGGGCATTGCGGGGCGGTTTCTGGTGGCGGACGGGGCCTTGCCATGGGTCGAGGAGATTGCCGCCGACCAACCCGAACATGTGGGCTATAACCCCGCCGTTTCGGGGCTGAACCTGAATTACAACCGCGTCAATTTCGAATGGAAGCGGAATGGCGGCGGTTTTGCCGTGCAGATGGATGCGCGGGGCGAGCGGTTCGTGCCCCTTGTGCGGATGGCGCGGATGAAGGTGGTGGACCGCGAGGCGCCCTTGTTCACCTATCAGGGGCGCGGGGGGACCGAGGAGTGGACGGTGGCGCGGGCCGCATTGGGCAAGGGCGGAAGCCGCTGGCTGCCGGTGCGCGACCCGGGGCTTTACGCGGCCGAGGTGTTCCAGACGCTGTGCGCGGCGCAGGGGGTGGCGCTGCCCGATCCGGCGCGGGGCGGGGCGGCGGGTGGCACCGTGCTGGCGCAGGTGACGGGCGACCCTTTGCCTGATGTGCTGCGGCGGATGCTGCGCTGGTCAACCAACCTGACGGCCGAGGTGATGGGGCTGTCGTCCAGCGGGGCGGACGGGCTGGCGGCAAGTGGCGGGGTGATGGCCGACTGGGCGCGGTCGCGGCTGGGGGTCGAGGCGCGGTTCGTCGATCATTCGGGGTTGGGGGCCGCATCGCGGGTGGCGCCCGTGCAGATGGTGCGGGCGCTGGTGGCGGCACAGGGCACGGCGATGGGTGGGCCGCTGAAGGCCGTGCTGCGCGATCTGGGGATGAAGGGCGAGGACGGGGCCAAGATAGAAAGCAACGTTCGGGTGATCGGCAAGACGGGGACGCTGAATTTCGTGTCGGGGCTGGTGGGGTATATCCAGCCGCCCGCGGGGCGCGAGATGGCGTTCGCGATCTATTGCGCCGATATCGCGCGGCGCGACGGGCTGAGCCGCGCCGAGCGCGAACAGCCCGCAGGCGGCAAGGCCTGGACCCGGCGGGCGCGGCGGTTGCAGGGGCAGCTGATCAACCGCTGGGCGGGGATGTATGTGTGAGGGCCATTGATCTGGCAAAGGCGCGTGCCTTTGCCATGCGCTGCGGGGTCCGCCATCCGGCCGGTGGCCCAAAGCCACCGGCCAGCGCCCGCCCCGCCCATGGCGGGCGCTTCTCGCCCGCCGGGGCAGGCGCCGGCCTCTGACGGTTCGCGGGTCGGGCGGTCGGGTTGAGCCGTGGCGCTGCGGGCGGGGAAACGCCTTGCGTTTCCTGATCCGCCCGATTGCAGGCCTGTGCGAACAGGTGGCAGCCTAGGCCACCCCCCGCCCCCTTTTTACGGCGTCATATGGCGCACCCTTGCGCCCCATTCGATGGCGGCGGCGTGCAGGCGGTCGATGCTGAGTTCTTCGCGCACCTCTTCGAGCATGCGGAGTTCGACATCGTTGTGCTTGCCGTCTGCCGTCACCACATCGCAGGCCAGCGCATAGGCCGTTTCGTTCAGGCGTTCGGGCAGGGCATCGCGGATCAGGCCGAACAGGGCATCGAGGCCGTCTTCTTCCTCGAACAGGTCAAAGACGATCTGGCTGATGCGGCGGATGCGGTCGAGATCGTAGCCCGCAAAGACCGGCATGTGGTTGACCATGCGCTGGATCGCCACCAGTTCGGCGGTTCGCATATTCTCGTCTGATGCCGAGCAGGCGACCATCACGGCGATGAGGGCGTCTTGGGGCGACATGGGCGAGGTTTCGGACATCGGGATTCCTTTGCGCGGTTTGGCCTTAGATTATTGACGCGGGGCGGGGGCGGCAATAGACGGTCACAGCTTTTCCCGCAGGCGTGGTGTCTGCGGGGCGGATGGGGATATGCGGATGTCGAGCTTGCGCGATGCGGCGATGAAATCGAAGGCCTGGCCGTTCGAAGAGGCGCGCGCGATCCTTAAACGCTATGAGAAGAAAGACCCCGAAAAGGGCTATGTGCTGTTCGAGACGGGATACGGGCCGTCGGGCCTGCCCCATATCGGCACCTTTGGCGAGGTGGCGCGGACGACGATGATCCGCCGCGCCTTCGAGATCGTTTCGGATATTCCGACGCGGTTGATCTGCTTTTCCGACGATGTGGACGGGATGCGGAAGGTGCCGGAAAACGTGCCCCAGCAGGACATGCTGCGCCAGCATATGCAAAAGCCGCTGACATCCGTGCCGGACCCTTACGGGGAATATGACAGTTTCGGCGCGCACAACAACGCGATGCTGCGGCGGTTCCTTGATACCTTCGGCTTCGAATACGAGTTTATTTCGGCGACCGAATTCTACCGTTCTGGCCGGTTCGACGATACGCTGCGGCTGGCGGCGGAACGCTATGACGCGATCATGGCGATCATGCTGGCAAGTCTGCGGGACGAGCGGCAAAAGACCTATTCGGCCTTTTTGCCGATCCATCCCGAAACCGGGCGGGTGCTTTATGTGCCGATGAAGGAAGTGAACGCCAAGGACGCGACGATCACCTTTGATGACGAGGATGGCCGCGAGTGGACGCTGCCTGTGACCGGCGGGCATGTGAAGCTGCAATGGAAACCCGATTTCGGCGCCCGCTGGGCGGCGCTGGATGTGGATTTCGAGATGTATGGCAAGGATCACAGCACCAACACGCCGATCTATGACGGGATTTGCGAAGTGCTGGGCGGGCGGAAGCCGAACCATATGACCTATGAGCTGTTCCTTGACGATCAGGGGCAGAAGATTTCGAAGTCGAAAGGCAACGGGCTGACGATCGACGAATGGCTGAGCTATGCCGCGACCGAGAGCCTGTCGTATTTCATGTATCAAAAGCCCAAGACGGCGAAGCGGATGCATTTCGATGTGATCCCGCGGGCGGTGGACGAATATCACCAGCAGTTGCGCGCCTATCCGACGCAGGATGTAGAGGCGCAGGTGAACAACCCGGTCTGGCACATCCATGGCGGCAAGCCGCCTGCGTCGAAGATGGTGGTGCCGTTCTCGATGCTGTTGAACCTTGCCTCGGTGGCGGGGGCCAAGGATGCCAAGGGGTTGTGGGGGTTTATCAAGCGCTATGCGCCCGAGGCTTCGCCCGAGGGCAACCCCGATCTGGACGCGGCGGCGGGTTTTGCGGTGCGCTATTTCGCCGACAAGATCGCGCCAAGCCGCGTGTTCCGCCTGCCCACCGACATGGAGCGGGCGGCGATTGCCGATCTGCGCGACCGGCTGGTGGCCTGGGACGGCGGGCTGGACGACGAGGCGCTTCAGTCGATGGTCTTTGCCGTGGGCAAGGACCACGGGTTCGAGCCGCTGCGCGACTGGTTCAAGGCGCTGTACGAGGTGCTGCTGGGGGCCAGTGACGGGCCGCGCTTCGGTGGGTTCGTGGCGCTTTACGGGGTCGAGGAGACGGTGGCGCTGATCGATCGGGCGCTGAAGGGCGAGCTGGTCGGGTAAGGCGCTTTGCGCTGAGCTTGGGGATTGCCCCGTGGCGGAAAGCCACGGGGCATGCGCGGCCCTTGCGGCAGAGCTTCAAAACGCTCTGCCGGAGCCTTTTGAAGCTGTTTGTGCGTTGCAACGCTGTGGTCGGGCCGAGTTTTGGACGGTTCGTTGACCTTGGGCCAAGGCGGGCTAAGGTTTTTGCCACCCGTTGCAAAGGAGCTTGCCCGATGCGTGCCCTTGTCTTGCGTTTTGCCCTGATGATCTTTGCCGCCTTTGGCGCGGCGCTGCCTGCCGCCGCGCAGGAGAGCGCGATGCAGCAGACGATTCTTGACCAACTGGATGCCTTTCGGGCCGATGATTTCGAACGGGCGTTCGGTTATGCCTCGGCCTCGATCAAGGGTATCTTCATGACGCCGCAGAATTTCGGCGCGATGGTGCGGCAGGGCTATCCGATGGTGCATCGTCCGGGGGCGGTGAAGATGCTTGAGGCGCGCGATGTGGCGGGGGCGCTGTGGCAAAGGGTGATGATCACCGACGAGGCGGGGGCGACGCATCTGCTGGATTACCAGATGGTCGAGACGCCGGAGGGCTGGCAGATCAACGGCGTGCAGATCGTGACGCAGCCGGGGGTCGGGGCCTGAGCGCCCGCGCCGGAGGAATGAGTATTTGGACAAAGGTGAAGGGGCAGGGTGCGGTGCCCTGCGGGCAGCGGGCGCTGCCCTGACGCTTCGTTAACCGGCTTTCACCACCCTTGGGCGCGGATGTTTTGGCCGAGGGGGCGACGGGATGAACAAGGCGATTACCGAGGGGCTGGTGCTGATGCCGCCGCCGTTTTCGGCGGGGCTGGGGCTGTGGTCGCGCGAGGACGGGATGCCGGGACAGGGCACATGGGCAGGCCAGCCCAACGCCGCCTTTGTGCCCGCCGATCAGGATTTCGCGGGCTGTCTGGAAGTGCAGAAGATCGCTACGGTGCAAAAGCTGCGCTGTTTCCAACGAATCCCGTTCCAGCCGGGGATGTATCTGCGCGTCACGGCGCGGGTGAAGTGCATTGCGGGGAATTTCCCGCAGGTGCGGATCGCGGGTTTTGCCGAAGCGGCCAATGGCAGCAATGTCACCTCGGCGGTGCAGGTGGGGCCGCAGGTGGCGCTTTCGGCCTATGGGTCGGTGGTGACGGTGCAGGCCATCATCGGGTCGGGCAACCGCGGCGGGGTGGATATGGTCTGGGGCACCGGCCCCGCCTATGGGCATTTCGGGATTGACCTGACCGGTCCCACGGGGGGTGTGGTCCGGATCGACGACATCGTGATCGAGGATGTGACCGAGGTTTTCCTGCGCGACATGGTGGGGCTGGTCGATGTGCGCGACTATGGCGCCAAGGGCGATGGTGTCACCGATGACACGGCCGCTTTTGCCGCGGCGGATGCGGCGGCGGACGGGCGGACGGTTCTGGTTTCGCAGGGCAATTATGCGATTGCGGGCAACCTGACCTTTGAAAACGAGGTGCGGTTTCAGGGCACCTTGCAGATGCCTGCGGGGGCGCGGCTGGTCTGCACCAAGAATTACGATCTTGATACCTATTCGGCGGCCTTCGGGGCAGAGCTGGAGGGGTTTCGCAAGGCGTTGCAGGCGTTGTTCTATTTTTCGGACCATGTGGCGTTGGACCTGTCGGGGCGGCGGATCGACCTGACCGAGCCGATCGATGTGGCGGCGCTGGCGGGGCTGACCAGCCTGACACAGCGGCGGGTGCTGATGAACGGGCAGTTGAACGCGGTGTCGGGGGCGGCATGGACCACGGCGGTGGCCACATCGGTTGCGACCTATTCCACCGCGTCACCGAACCGGCTGACGGGGGTGCAGAATGTGGCCAATATCGCCATCGGGTCGCGCATCAGCGGCACCGGCGTGGGGCGCGAGGTCTATGTTTCGGGGCGCAATGTGGGGGCGGGGACGCTGGAGCTGAGCCAGCCGCTGTTTGCCGCGGCGGGGACGCGGACCTTTACCTTTGAACGCTATCGCTATCTGCTGGATTTCAGCGGTTTCGCCAATCTGGCGCGGTTCGAGATCCGCGAGGTCGAGTTTAACGGCAATGGCGTGGCATCGGGGCTGATGCTGCCGATGGTGGGACTGGCCTTCCGCATCGAGAATGCGGTGTTCAACCGCCCCAAGGATCGCGGCATCACCTCGATCGGGTCGGGCTGTCAGGGGATGATGGTGGATACCTGCCAGTTCCTGTCGAACGAGCAGCCGTTGCCCGCGCAAAGCCGCACCACGATTGCGATGAACGTGAATGCCAATGACACCAAGATCCGCGACAACCGCGTGGTGCGGTTTGCCACGTTTGCCGTGATGGCCGGGGCGGGGCATATGTTCATCGGCAACCATTTCTTCCAGGGCGATGACCAGACCGATGGCACGCGGCGGGCGGGGGTGGTTCTGACGTCACCCAATGTCAAGACGCTGTTCACGGGCAATTACGTGGACAACTGTTTCATCGAATGGTCGAACGAGCATGATGCCCAGCCCGCGCTGACGCAGGGCTTTTCCTTTGGCGGGCTGACGGTGAGCGGGAATATCTTTACCGTCAACGATGTGGCGGCGTTCTTCCGCTGGCTGGTGATCACGCCGCGCGGGGGCGGGCATTACATCAACGGTCTGGCGGTGACGGATAATGCGTTCCGCACCATCAATGGCGGGATCGACCGGATCGACGCGGTGGATACCAGCTTTGCCACGCTTGATACCGGACGCTTCCGCAACATCGCCTTTGAGGCCAATGCCTATAACGGGGTCAGCCAGATCACGGTCAGCCCCGTGGTGGTGGAACATGTGCAGGGCACGGCGGCCGAGACATGGGTGGTGGATGCGGGGGATTACTTTCCCTTTGGCGGGCGGGCGCGCAATGTCACCGCCATCGTGGCCGAGGGGGCGGTGACCAATGCGTCGAACGTGGCGCAATATGCGTTCCCCTTTGCCCAGACCGAGCAGGGGGCGGGGGGCAAGCTGGCCAATCTGCGCTGGCCTACGGCGGTAAAGGGACGGGTCAATGTGACGCTGCGCTGTGACAATCCGACCTGAGCGGCGGGGGGCGGTCTGCGGGCCGCCCCTTTTTGTCAGGTCAGCAGGGTGGCAGGGGGCAGGCGATGTGCCTTGCCGAAGCCCGCATTCAGGAAGGCGGCGGTGAGGGTGAAGCGGACAAAGGCGAAATCGGCAAAGTCGATGTAAAGTTTCGCCTTCGGGTGGGTGGCAAGCCAGTGGTCGCGCAGGGCGGGGCGGTCGGGCGCATCGGTGGCGACAAAGGCGGCGGTGGCCTTGAGCATCAGGCGCGGATGGGTGAGGGGGTCGCCCTTTGGCCCCGGTTCGCCCAGCATAAGGGCGCAGGCGGGGTTGGCCTGCAAGGCGCCGAAGTGCTGCGATAGCGATGATATCAGCGTGACGGGCCCTTGGGGCGCGAGGCCAAAGGCGATGCGGCTGAGGGCGGGGGTGCCATCGGCATCGGTCACGGCAAGCGCGGCATGCGGCAGGGCCAGAAGCGCGCGGGCGAGGGCGAGGGCTTCGGGCGTTTCGGGCTGGACGGGATCGGGCATGGGGGATGTTCCGGTTGACTGCGCCTTTATCGGCGGCCCTGTGTGTGGTCGCAATATCGGGTTAATGGGTGCCCGTCGCAACGGCGGGGTCGGACCGTGGCCCAAAGCCACGGTCCGCGCACGACCCGCCCCCCGGGTCGTGCGCCAAGGCGCCCGTCCCGCGGGTCGTGCACGGACCTAACGGCGCCGCCCCGAAACGCTCCACCGGAGCCTTTCGGGGCGGCTTGGTTCGCGTTTCAAGAAGACCATACCCCGTTCTGCCGCGTTGACTTGGGCCTTGGACAGGCGTTTGCTGATGCCAAAGGCAGGTGCGACATGAGTGGTGCAGGCAGCCCGACCGTCCAGTTCACCCCGAAGATCATCACCGTCCTGCGCGAGGGGTATGGCCTGCGCGCCCTGCGGGCCGATGCGATTGCGGGGCTGACGGTCGCAATCGTGGCGCTGCCTTTGTCGATGGCGATTGCCATTGCCAGCGGGGTGGGGCCAGAGCGGGGGCTATACACCACCATCGTGGGGGGGTTCCTCGTTTCCGCCCTTGGCGGGTCGCGGTATCAGATCGGGGGGCCTGCGGGGGCGTTCATCGTGCTGGTGGCTGCCTGCGTGATGGCAACCGGGGTCGAGGGGTTGATCCTTGCGACCTTTCTGTCGGGCTTTGTGCTGATGGCGGCAGGGGCGCTGCGGCTGGGCAGTTATGTGCGGTTCATCCCCTATCCTGTCACGGTGGGGTTCACGGCTGGCATCGCGGTGATCATCTTTGCCAGCCAGATGCGCGACCTGTTGGGGCTGACGCTGGCAGGGGGAGAGCCTGCGGCGATCATCCCCAAGGTGCAGGCGCTGTGGGCGGCGCGGGGCACGGTGACGCCCGCCGCGCTGGGGCTGGCGGTGGGGGTGGTCGCGGTCATCCAGGGGCTGAAGCGGTGGCGGCCGGCATGGCCCGCGATGCTGATCGCGGTGGTGGGGGCCAGTGCGCTGGCGGCAGGGCTGGGGCTGGATGTGGCGACCATCGGGTCGAAGTTCGGGGAATTGCCGCGCGTGCCGCCCGCGCCCGCCCTGCCCGTGATGGATGCGGCCAAGCTGTGGGCGGCGCTGCCATGGGCGCTGTCTTTCGCCATGCTGGGGGCGATCGAGTCGCTGCTGTCGGCCGTGGTGGCCGACGGGATGAGCGGGCGGCAGCACCGTTCCAATGCCGAGCTGGTGGCGCAGGGGGTGGCCAATGTGGGGTCGGCGCTGTTCGGCGGGTTCTGCGTGACGGGCACTATTGCGCGGACGGCCACGAATGTGCGCGCAGGCTCGAAGGGGCCGGTTTCGGGGATGCTGCACGCGCTGTTCGTGCTGGGCTTCATGCTGGTCGCGGCCCCCTTGGCGGGGTTCATCCCGCTGGCGGCGCTGGCGGGGGTGCTGGCCGTGGTGGCGTGGAACATGGCCGAGAAGGAAGAGTTCTGGCAACTGTTGCGGTCAAGCCGGGCGGATGCGCTGGTGCTGATGGTGACCTTCGGCCTTGTGGTGTTCCGTGACCTGACCGAGGGGATCGTGGCGGGGTTCGCCTTGGGCGGGCTGGTGTTCATCGCCCGCATGTCGGACGCGGCCGAGGTTGCGGGCGAGACGCCCTTTGCCACCAGCGATGGCGACCGCGTGATCTGCCGGATGCGGGGGCCGTGGTTCTTTGGCACGGCGGCGCGGCTGGGATCGGTCTTGGACCGCATCGCGGACCGCCCGAAAGAGTTCGTGGTAGAGCTGAGCGATGTCCCGCTGATCGATTCCTCGGGTGTGCGGTCGTTCCTTTTGTTGTCGCGCAAACTGGCGCGGCGGGGGGCAGGGCTGGTGATCGTGGGGGCGCGGCCCACGGTCGAGGCGGCGTTGCGGCACCATGGGGTGGCGGCGCGGTATCTGCCCGATCTCGCGGCGCTGGAGCCGCGCTGATCTGCGGCGGGGACGATTTTCCCGCAAAAAATCCCGCTTCGCTGCGCGCCTTGCGCGGGCTGCAACCGGCGCAAGATGAGTATTTGGGCAAGGGTGAAAGGGGCCCGCTTTCATACTCGTCCAAATATCCCGGGGGGAATCGGCCAAGGGCCGATGGGGGGGCTGGCCCCCCATGCCGGTGCCGGACCGCGCGGGGGGTGATTCGATGCCTTTGGTTCTGACAGCCTGCCGCCGGGGGTTGCGGCAAAACGCGCGGGCGCGGTGTTCTGGAGCCCGCGATGCGGGGAATGCACGATTTTGTGGCGAATCGCTGCCGGAGCAGGCCGTTGAATTGCATTGCGATTTTCGGCGGCTTTACCGAATTTTGACAAGTTTCACAGGAATGGTGTCAAGTAATTTACAGAAAAATCGTTGCAGTGATTAGAGTTAGCTGTAATTTGACGGATAACCTATAGTGCAATTGGGTTCGGGGGGATGGTCTGCTAGACCACCGATTGCAGGCGGGCGAAACCGCGTCCGCGATACATGGAGGGCCAGACATGGCGGATACCGCACAGGCAAAGGGGGTCTATCAGGCCTCGGCTGAGTTCATCGCCAAGGCGCATGTCGATGCGGCGGGTTACGAGCGGATGTATGCGGCTTCGGTCGCCGACCCCGATGCCTTTTGGCGCGAGCATGGCCAGCGCATCGACTGGATCAAGGATTACACGACCGTCAAGAATTCGACCTTTGATTTCGGCAAGGTCAGCATCAAGTGGTTCGAGGATGGCACGCTGAACGTGTCGGCCAATTGCATCGACCGGCACATGGCGACCCGCGCCAACCAGACGGCGATCATCTGGGAACCCGATGATCCGAAGGTGCCGGCGCAGCATATTTCCTATGCCCAGTTGCTGGAACAGACCTGCCGGATGGCCAATGTGCTTAAGGCGCATGGCGTGAAAAAGGGCGACCGCGTTGTCCTTTACCTGCCGATGATCCCCGAGGCGGCCTATGCGATGCTGGCCTGTGCGCGGATCGGGGCGATCCATTCGGTGGTGTTCGGCGGCTTCTCGCCCGATGCGCTGGCGAACCGGATCAACGATTCCGAGGCCAAGGTGGTGATTACCGCCGATTTCGCGCCGCGGGGCGGGAAAAAGACGCCGCTGAAGGGCAATGCCGATCAGGCGCTTTTGCATTGCAGTGACAAGGTGAAGTGCCTTGTCGTCAAGCATACGGGCGACCAGACGCATTGGACCGAAGGGCGCGATTTCGACCTGAAGGCCGAGATGGCGGCGGCCAAGCCCTATTGCGCCTATACCGAGGTGGGGGCGGAGGATCCGCTGTTCATCCTTTACACCAGCGGTTCGACGGGCAAACCGAAGGGGGTTGTCCATACCTCGGGCGGGTATCTGGTCTATGCGTCGATGACGCATGAGATGACCTTTGATTACCATGATGGCGATGTGTTCTGGTGCACCGCCGATGTGGGTTGGGTGACGGGGCACAGCTATATTGTCTATGGGCCGCTGGCCAATGGCGCGACCACGATCATGTTCGAGGGCGTGCCGACCTATCCCGATGCGGGCCGCTTCTGGGAGGTGATCGCCAAGCACAAGGTGACGCAGTTCTACACCGCGCCGACGGCCATTCGCAGCCTGATGGGGCTGGGGCCGGAATGGGTGGAAAAGCACGACCTGTCGTCCTTGCGGCTGCTGGGTTCGGTGGGCGAGCCGATCAACCCCGAGGCGTGGAACTGGTACAACACCCATGTCGGCAAGGGGAAATGCCCCATCGTCGATACGTTCTGGCAGACGGAAACGGGTGGTCACATGATCACGCCGCTGCCGGGGGCCATTCCGCAGAAACCGGGGTCTGCGACGAAGCCCTTCTTCGGCGTGCAGCCCGTGGTGCTGGACCCGAACACCGCGCAGGTTCAGACCGCCACGGAAACCGATGGCGTGCTGTGCATTGCCGATAGCTGGCCGGGGATGATGCGGACGCTGTGGGGCGACCACCAGCGGTTCGAGGAGGCCTATTTCGGGCAGTATCGTGGTTACTATTTCACTGGCGATGGCTGCCGCCGCGATGCGGATGGTTACTATTGGATCACCGGCCGTGTGGATGATGTGATCAACGTGTCGGGCCACCGGATGGGCACGGCCGAGGTGGAAAGCGCGCTGGTCGCCCATGCCCAAGTGGCCGAGGCGGCGGTGGTGGGGTATCCGCATGACATCAAGGGGCAGGGCATATATGCCTATGTCACGCTGATGAAGGGCGTGGAGCCGACGGAGGCCTTGCGCAAGGAGCTTGAGGCATGGGTTCGCACCGAGATCGGGCCGATTGCCAAGCCTGACCTGATCCAGTGGGCGCCCGGTCTGCCGAAAACCCGTTCGGGCAAGATCATGCGCCGCATCCTGCGCAAGATTGCCGAGAACGACTTTGGTTCCTTGGGCGATACGTCAACGCTGGCCGATCCATCGGTGGTGGATGAGCTGATCGCCAACCGGATGAACAAGGCATGAGCGAGGTGATGGCCCAACCTTCGGTGCTGATCCTGCTTGGGCCGCCCGGCGCGGGCAAGGGGACGCAGGCGCGGATGCTGGAAGAGGATTTCGGTCTGGTCCAGCTTTCGACCGGCGATCTGCTGCGCGCCGCGGTGGCGGCGGGCACCGAGGCGGGCCGCAAGGCCAAGGCGGTGATGGAGGCGGGGCAGCTGGTGTCGGATGATATCGTGCTGGCGATCCTCAAGGACCGCATGGCGCAGCCCGATACGGCGAAGGGCGTGATCCTTGACGGGTTCCCCCGCACCGCCGTGCAGGCTGCCGCGCTGGATGCCCTGCTGGCAGAGGCGGGGCGTGCCGTGACGGCGGCCATCAGCCTTGAGGTGGATGACGAGGCGATGGTGGGCCGCGTGGCGGGCCGCTATACCTGCGCCGCCTGCGGCGAGGGCTATCACGACCAGTTCAAGCTGCCCGCCAAGGCGGGGGTTTGCGACAAATGCGGCGGAACGGCGATGAAGCGCCGTGCCGACGACACGGCCGAAACGGTGCGCGAACGGCTGAAGGCCTATCACGCCCAGACGGCGCCGCTGATCACCTATTACGACGCCAAGGGGCTGTTGCAGCGGATCGACGCGATGGGGCCCATCGCCACGATCCGTGCAGGGCTTGCGGGCATCGTGCAGGGGGTCGCGGCCTGAAAAAGGCCTTGTCCGGTGGGGGCCGGGCAGGGCGGAAAGACCGGAAAACCGCACCGAGGAGGACCGCGCAAGCGGAAAAATGGGTGCGGCGATCCGAAAGCGCAACGGTCCCGCGAAGGACCGGCAACACGGAGGGAAAGCCATATGGCAACGACGGAAATGAACGTCAGGGACCGCTCGCGCCCCATGACGGCCGAAGAGAGGAAGGTTATCCTTGCCTCGTCGGCGGGCACCATCTTTGAATGGTATGACTTCTATCTTTACGGCTCGCTTGCAGCGATCATCGGAGCGCAGTTCTTCACCTCGTTCCCGGAAGCGACGCGCAACGTGTTTGCGCTGCTGGCTTTCGCGGCGGGCTTTATCGTGCGCCCGTTCGGCGCGCTGGTCTTCGGGTCGCTGGGTGACCTGATCGGCCGGAAATACACCTTCCTCATGACGATCCTGATCATGGGGGCTTCGACCTTTCTTGTGGGTCTGCTGCCCGGCTATGCAAGCTGGGGTGCCGCTGCGCCGATCATCCTGATCGTGCTGCGGATGTTGCAGGGTCTGGCGCTGGGCGGTGAATATGGCGGGGCTGCGGTCTATGTGGCCGAACATGCGCCTGCGAACCAGCGCGGCTATTTCACGGCCTTCATCCAGACCACGGCGACGCTGGGGCTGCTGCTCTCGCTGATCGTCATTCTGGCGGTGCAGGGCTATGTGAACGCGCATTGGGACCCGACGCCGGTTCTGGATGCGGCGGGTGCGGCGGTGATGAATGCCGACGGCACGCCGAAGGTGATCAAGGCGTTCGACCTGTGGGGCTGGCGCGTGCCGTTCCTGATGTCGATCGTGCTGCTGCTCATCTCGCTTTACATCCGGTTGCAGATGCATGAATCGCCCGCCTTCAAGAAGATGAAGGAAGAGGGTGCTGCGTCGAAGGCCCCGCTGCGCGAGGCGTTCGGCACGTGGAAGAACGGCAAGTTCGCCCTGATCGCGCTGTTCGGCCTTGTCGCCGGTCAGGCCGTGGTCTGGTATTCGGGCCAGTTCTACGCGCTGTTCTTCATGCAGAACGTGATCAAGGTGGACAGCTTTACCGCCAACGTGATGGTGGCGTGGTCGCTGATCCTTGGCACCGGTGGTTTCCTGTTCTTCGGGTCGCTGTCGGACCGGATCGGGCGCAAGCCGATCATTCTGGCGGGCTGCCTGATCGCGGCGGTGACCTACAAGTTCGTGTTCCCCTTCCTGACGGAAACCGCGAACCCCGCGCTTTATGCCGCGCACCAGACCCCCGTTACCGTGACGGCGGCGCCGGGCGACTGCTCGTTCCAGTTCAACCCGACGGGGACGGCGAAGTTCACCTCGAGCTGCGACATCGCTAAGGCGACGCTGGCCAAGACCTCGGTCAACTACACCACCGTGGAAGATGCGGCGGCGACCGTGGCGCAGGTCAAGATCGGCGAGACGGTGATCGCCTCCTATGACGGGGCGGCCAATGCCAAGGCGATTGCCGATGCGACCGCCGCGCTGGAAACCGCCAAGGCCGGCACCGACCAGGCGGCGACCGATGCGGCACAGGCTGCGCTGGATGCCGAAAAGGGCGTGAAGGCGGGCTTCGAGAAGAGCCTGAACGACGCGCTGGGGGCTGCGGGCTATCCGCTGAGCGCCGACAAGAATGACACGGTCATCAAGGCCGCGCATTTCTTCGACATCTTCACCGGCCAGAAGATCACGGTCATCCTGACCCTGACCTATCTGATCCTGCTGGTGACGATGGTCTATGGTCCGATCGCGGCGATGCTGGTGGAACTGTTCCCGACGCGCATCCGCTATTCGGGCCTGTCGCTGCCCTATCACATCGGCAACGGCTGGTTCGGGGGCCTGATGCCCGCCACCGCCTTTGCCATCAGCGCGCAGACCGGCAACGTTTATGGCGGGCTGTGGTATCCGATCGTGATCGCGGCGGCGACCGTGGTGATCGGGGCGCTGTTCGTGCCGGGTGGCACCCACAAGAAGGACATCTTCGCCGACAAATGATCGGCGTCGGATGTGGTGAAACGGGGCGGGGCGCAGCGATGCGCCCCGACCTGCATTGAGTGAGGGGTTTGACGGTTGCCCCGCCATCGTCGGGACGGAGATTGCCCATGGCTGCCGATGCGCCGCGCCGGGTTCTGGTTGTCGAGGATGACGACAATATCGCCATTGCGCTGCAATATGTGATGGGGCGCGAGGGGATGGCCTGCGACCGCATTGCCAGCGGGGGGCCTGCGCTGGCCCATATCCGCGCCACGCGACCCGACCTAGTGCTGCTGGATATCATGCTGCCCGAAGTGTCGGGCTATGACATCTGCGCGGGTATCCGCAGCGATCCGGCGCTGGGGGGGACGCGGGTTCTGATGATGACGGCGCGCGGATCGGCGCAGGAACAGCGCCGCGCGCTGGAGCGGGGGGCGGACGGGTTCATCGCCAAGCCCTTTGATCTGGGCACGCTGCGGGGCGAGGTGTGGCGGTTGCTGAAGGACGCTCAGCCGCGCAGCCGCGCATAGGCGGCGAAGGCGCCAAGGATGATGCCAAGCAGGGCGGTGTTCGACACCAGCCCCGCGCCGATCTGGTGCCAAAGCGGCACGGGCAGGGTGGTGGCAAGGGTGACCGGGATGATGATCGCCACAAAGGCCACCCCCGAGGCGAGCGGGACAAGCGTTCCTGTCACGGGCCGCGTGCGCAGCATGGTATAGACAAGGCCGATCAGCAGCACGATGCGGAAGGGGTCGGTCATCTGCGACCAGATCAGTTGCGAGAGGGACATGGGCCGTTTCCTTTGGTTGCAGTTAGCCTAGCGGAGCGGCGTTCCGCCGCAAGCCTTTTGCTTCGGGGGGGCTGCCGCCCCCCGCCGCGCCCCGAGGGCGCGGCCCCCCCGCGGATATTTAGACGAGTGTGAAAGGATCGGGGTCGTAGCCCACGCCGGTGAGGTAGAGGCCCTGCGGCGGGCAGACGGGGCCGCAGGCGGCGCGGTCGCGGGCGGCGAGGGCCTGTGCCACGCGGTCGGGCGGCCATGCGCCGGTGCCGACGCGGTGGAGGGTGCCGACGATGGAGCGGACCTGATTGTGCAGGAAGGACCGTGCGCGCAGGGTGAAGCGGTATTCGGTGCCGGTGGGGATGGCGTGGGCAGTGACGGTAAGTTCGTCGAGCGTTTTCACCGGGCTTTTCGCCTGACAGAGCGAGGAGCGGAAGGTGGTGAAATCATGCTTGCCGACCAGATGTGCGGCGCCTGCCTGCATGGCGGCAAGGTCGAGCGGGTCATGCACCTGCCAGACGCGGTTCTTTTCCAACGCCATGGGCGCGCGGCGGGCGACGAGGCGGAAGAGGTAGCGCCGCTCGATCGCCGAGAAGCGGGCGTGGAAGTCGTCGGCAACGCGGATGACGCGCAGGATGGCGATGGGGACAAGGCGCAGATGGTAGTTGAGCGCGCCTTGCAGGCGGAAGGCATCCCAGTCGCGGGGCAGATCGACGGTGGCGACCTGTCCGGTGGCATGCACGCCTGTATCGGTGCGGCCTGCGGCGGTGACGGTATGGGGGCCGGGGTCGAGCTTGGCCAGCGCGGCCTCGACCGAGGCCTGAACGGTGGGTTGGCCGCCATATTGGCGCTGCCAGCCGTTGAAGGGCGTGCCGTCATATTCGATGAGGAGGGCGTAGCGGGGCATGGGGGAGGGGTTAGCGGAAGCGGGCCTGCCCGTCCAGTCGTCGCAGGGTGCGGACAGGCCTACACAGCGGGCGGCGGGGTGCCTATGTTGGGGGCAACGAAAGGGGTCTGACGTGGCCTTTGCATCCATTGCCGACGGGATTGCCCGTGGTGTCGAGACAGCGGTGGCGCGGGCGGGTGGCACGTTCGAGCCCGTGATCCGGCTGGGGGTGACGGGGCTTTCGCGGGCCGGCAAGACCGTGTTCATCACGGGGCTGGTGTCGAACCTGCTGGATCGCGGGCGGATGGGGCAGTTGGGGGCCGTGGCGCAGGGGCGGATCGAGGCGGTCTATCTGCAACCGCAGCCCGACATGACCCTGCCGCGCTTTGACTACGAGGGGCATCTGGCCGCGCTGACGGGCGAGGCCCCGCATTGGCCGCAATCGACGCGGGCGGTTTCGGAATTGCGCCTGTCGTTCCGCGTGCGGGGGGCGGGGTTTCTGGCGGGGCTGGCGGGGCCGCGTGTGGTGCATCTGGATATCGTTGATTATCCGGGCGAGTGGCTGCTGGACCTTTCGCTGTTGGACCGGAGCTATGGCGACTGGGCCGAGGCGGTGCTGGAGCGTCTGGCCAAGCGGGCCGAGGCGGCCGAGTTCATGGCCGTGGCGCGGGCCGAGGATGGCGCCCTGCCGCATGACGAGGGGCGGGCGCAGGCGCTGGCGGCCTGTTACACGCGCTACCTGCTGGCCGCGCAGGCTTTGGGCCGATCCGACTGCACGCCGGGGCGGTTTTTGCTGCCCGGCGATCTGGCGGGGTCGCCCGTGCTGACCTTTGCGCCGCTGCCGCGCCCTGCCAGCGTGGCGCGGGGGTCGCTGTGGCGCGAGATGGAGCGGCGTTACGATGCCTATCGGGCGCAGGTGGTGCGGCCCTTCTTCCGCGACCATTTTGCAAAGGTGGACCGTCAGGTGGTGCTGGCCGATGTGCTGGGCGCGATCCATCGCGGGCCGCAGGCGGTTGACGAGTTGCGGCGTGTGATGACCGAGGTGCTGGCGGCGTTCCGGCCGGGGCGCAATGGCTGGCTGAGCCGCGTGCTGGGCGGGCGGCGGGTGGAGCGCATCCTGTTTGCCGCGACCAAGGCCGACCATCTGCACCATAGCCAGCACGGGGCGCTGACGGCGATTGCCACCGCGTTGCTGCGCGAGGCGAAGGACAGGGCTGAATTTGCGGGGGCCGAGACCATGGCGATGTCCTTGGCCGGTTTTCGCGCCACGGTCGAGGACGAGGCGCTGCGCGAGGGCGCGGCCGTTCCGGTGGTGCGGGGGCGGGTGGCGGACGGGCGGGTGGTGGCGATGTATCCCGGACGGCTGCCCGACGATCCGGCGCGGTTGCTGGTGCCGGCGCGGGCCGGGGCCGAAAGGTGGCTTGAGGCCGAGTTCGGGTTGATGGCGTTCGAACCGGCGCGGATGGCGCTGAAGCCCGGCGATGGGGTGCCGCATATAAGACTGGACCGCGCGGCGGAATTTCTGTTCGGAGACCGGCTGTGAGCGACAAGCCCTTTGTTCTCGAGGTGGATCAGGGCGTGGACCCTGCCGCTGCACCGCCCGTGCCCGAGGCCGAGGCGCGGGCCAACGGCGTGGCGCGGGTGCTGGCGGGGCGGCGGCGGTCGCGGCTGGGGGCCTTTGCCGCCTGGGCCTTTGGCGCGCTGGTGTCGTTTGTGCTGTCGGTGGCGGCCTATGATTTCGTGGCGCGGCTGCTGGCGGCGAATACGGTGCTGGGCGCGGTGGCCTTTGGCGTGGTTGCGCTGGCGGTCGGGGCGGCGCTGCTGCTGGCCCTGCGCGAGTTGGCGGGGATTGCGCGGCTGGCGCGGCTGGATGGGTTGCGGGCGCGGGTGGCGGGGGCCGATACGCTGGCTACGGCGCGGGGGGCGGTGGATGCGGTGGCGGCGCTGTACGGCGGGCGCGCGGATCAGGCCTGGGGTCTGGCGCGGCTGGCCGAGCGGCGGGCGGATGTGATGGATGCCGATGCGCTGTTGCGGCTGGCCGAGGTCGAGCTGCTGGGGCCGCTGGATGCGGCGGCGCGGGCCGAGGTGGAGGGGGCGGCGCGGCAGGTCGCCACGGTGACGGCGCTGGTGCCGCTGGCGCTGGCCGATGTGGCGACGGCGCTTTACGCCAACCTGCGGATGATCCGGCGGATTGCCGAGGTTTATGGCGGGCGGTCGGGGATGTTCGGGTCGCTGCGGCTGATGCGGCGGGTGTTCGGGCATCTGGTGGCCACGGGGGCCGTGGCGCTGACCGATGACATGATCCATTCGGTGGCGGGCGGAGGGCTGCTGTCAAAGCTGTCGCGGCGGTTCGGCGAGGGTGTGGTGAACGGTGCGCTGACAGCACGGGTGGGGCTGGCGGCGATCGAGGTGTGCCGACCGATGCCCTTTGCCGCGCTGGCAAAACCGGGGGTGACGGAAACGGTGGGGCGGGCGTTGGCGGGGCTGTTTTCGCGGGGCGAGGGGTAGAGGGACTTTTGGGCCAAGCCCGAAGAATTGCGAGGATTCCGTCTTTAGTCCCCGGCGATGTAAGAAGGGGGGCCAGCCCCCCAATCGGCCAAGGCCGATTTCCCCCCGGGATATTTGGGCGAGTATGAAAGCGATGTGGTTTCACCCTTGCTCAAATACTCATTTTCGCAACCGCCGATGCGGGTGCTGCGCTGGCAGCGGGGCGGCGCGCTAGAGGCTGGCCGCGATCTTGCGGAAGAGGGCGATGTTGGCGTCGTGCACGCCTGCGTCTTCGAAGCTGCGGTCGGCGGCGTTGACCACGATCACCACGTTGCGGGCGCGGTCGATCCAGATGTATTGGCCGTAGATGCCCTGGGCGAAGACCTCGTCCTGCGCGTTGTCGGGGATCCACCACTGGAAGCCGTAGCCTGCATTGCCGGGGGCTTGTGGTCGGGTCGAGGCGGCGAGCCAGTCGGCGGGCACGATCTGTTTGCCCTGCCATTGGCCGCTTTGGGCGATCATCTGGCCGAAGCGGGCATAGTCGCGGGTGGTGACGTTCAGACCGCCGAGGACGAAACTGGTGCCGTAGCCATCGGCCAGATAGAAGGGCGCCGCCTCAAGGCCCATGGGGGCAAGGATGTGGCGGTTGATCAGGTCGGGGATATCTTCGCCCGTGGCGCCGCGGATGATCATGCCCAGAACATGGGTGTCGACCGAGACGTAATGGAAGCGGGTGCCTGGGTCGGCATCGCGGGTTTTCAGGCTGGCGGCGAAAGCGTCCATCGACTGGCCAAGGGCGAGGACGCGGCCCATGCGGTTTATGTCGGACCAGAAATCCATGTAATCTTCGTTGAAGGCGACGCCCGAGGACATGGTGAGGATGTTGCGCACCGTCGTGCCATCATAGGCGCTGCCCTTGAGGGAGGGGGCGTATTTCGTCACCGGATCGTCGAGGCTGGCGATCTTGCCTTCGGCCTGCACGATGCCGAACAGGGCGGAGAGGAAGCTTTTCGCCACGCTCCACGAGATGCGGAGGTCATCTTGGGTGGTGCCCTGGTAATAGCTTTCTTGGACGATCTGGCCGTTTTTCAGCACCAGAAGGGCGGTGACGGTGCGGTCGGTGATCCATTGCGCGGTTTCGGGGGGCAGGGTGGCCTGCGGCCCCGTAGGCAGGGGGCTGACGGGGCCGTCGCCGCGCGACAGGGGGCGGGTGAGGAACAGCCGGTCCATATGGCTGAAATTCTGCACGATGGTTTCGGGCGAGAAGAGCGTGTTCACGGCCATCAGGCGCGTGATTTCTTCGCGTTTCCACAGGCCCGCGGCGGCGAGGAGGAGGATGAGGACGGCAAGGATGCGGATGAGGCGGCGCATGGTTCCCCCTTTGGTTCGGGAAATGGGTCGCATGGGGGCGGGGGGCTTGCCAAGCGGGCAGTTCGCTGCGGGTCGTTTGACGTTGCGTTCGGGTGGCTGTCGAACAGGGGGGCATTCTGCCCCCCAGTCCAGCGGTTTCTCGAAAGGTTGTGGTCCTCTGGACTCCCCCACGAGTATTTGAGCCAAGGTGAAAGGGGGGGGGGCGCAGTTCAGCGGAACCTGTCGAGCAGTTTCTGAACGGGCGTTCTGGTATCCTGCGCTTCGGCGGGTTTTGGTGCCTCGGTCTTGGCGGGTTTTGCCGGGGATTGCGGGGCTTCGGTTCCGGTGCCGGGACGCGGCGGCGCGGTGCGGAGCGCCACTGCGTTGAGGAATTTCGCACCGTCGCCTGCCGCGAGGGCGGGGGCGCCATCGGACAGGCCGCGGAGGAGGTCATCGAGCCAGTCCTGTTCGGCCTTGGCAAAGTCGTTCAGGACGTAAGCCGCCACCGCATCCTTGTGACCCGGATGGCCGATGCCGAGGCGCACGCGGCCATAGGCATCGGTGCCCAGATGCTGGTGGATTGACCGGAGCCCGTTATGGCCCGCATGGCCGCCGCCCTGTTTCACCCGCGCCTTGCCGGGGGCAAGGTCAAGCTCGTCATGGAACACGGTCACATCGGCGGGGGTGAGTTTCCAGAAATCCATCGCGGGGCGCACGCTTTCGCCCGAGACGTTCATGAAGGTTTGCGGTTTCAGCAGCAGGACCTTTTCCGCGCCGAAGCTGCCTTGGGCGACAAGGCCCTTGAACTGCGCCTTCCACGGGGAAAAGCCGTGATCGGCGGCGATGCGGTCAAGCGCCATGAAGCCGATATTGTGCCGGTTGCCCGCATATTTCGCGCCCGGATTGCCAAGGCCGACCCAGAGTTTCATTTGGCGTAGCCCCCATGGTTGCCCCCCTGCAATGCCAAAGCCCCGCCTGTGGCGCAAGCCTTGACGGATGGCGCGGGCGCGGCAAGGCTGCGGCAAAGCGGGGTGGTGATGTGCGTTATACGGTGATCTGTTCGGCAAAGGACGAGGGGGCCTTCCTTGTCGAATGGGTGGCGTGGCAGCGCATGATCGGGTTTACCGATGTGGTCGTGGTGACGAATGATTGCACCGACGCCTCGCCCGCGCTGCTGGATGCGATGGCGGCGCGGGGCTGGGTGACGCATCTGCGCTGCGCTGTGCCTGCGGGCGGGCGGATCACCGCAACCAAGCTGGCGGCGGCCAAGGTGCTACCGCAGGTGGCGGGGGCAGATTGGGTGATGGTTGCCGATGTGGACGAGTTTGTGAACATCCATTCGGGTGCAGGGCGGTTGCCCGATCTGCTTGGGGGGGTGGAGGGCGATTTCCTTGGCATGTCGATCCCGTGGCGGGTGTTCGGCACCATGGGGCGGGCGCGGTGGGAGGACGGGTTGCAGCACCGCATCCATACCCGCGCGGCGGGGGAAGGTGACAAGCTTTCGGCCTGGGTCAAGTCGATCCACCGGCATCCGGGCCGGTTCCTGCGGCTGGGCGAGCACAGCCCGAAAAAGCTGCGCACGCCGTATTTGCGCGATTGGGGTATCGGGGGGCTGCGCTGGGTCAACCCTGCGGGGGCCGAGGTGACGGGGTGGACGCCAGAGGAGGACAGCCTGCGCACCCTGCCGCCGCGCCTGCGCGGGTTCGGCGTGGCGCAGATCAACCATTTCATGCTGCGCAACGCGGAAAGCTTTGCGCTGAAGCGCGGCACCCCGTCACCCGTGGCGGGGCGCGACCGCTATACCGACGACTATTGGCAGGCGGCGGACCGAAACGAGGCCGAGGATCATTCCATCCTGCGCCATGCTGCGGCCTTTGATGCGGTCTATGGCCCGATGATGGCCGATACGGCGATTGCCGCGCTGCACCACCGCTGTTGCGCCGATTATGTGGCGCGGCTGGTGGCCAAGGCGGGCGGCGCGGTGCAGGACGATCCGCGTTGGCAGCACCATATGGCGCGCTGTGGCTGAGCGGAAAGGGGGGGCCGTCTGCCCCCCCAAGGGCCGCAAGCGGCCCTTCCCCCCCGAGGATATTTTCGGGCAGAAAATGTGGTGGTGCGATCCAGGTGGCACCGCATGGCGGGGGCTTTGGGCGGGGCGAAAGGGCCCCCCCCTCTTTCACACTGGTCCAAATATCCTCGGGGGGAGCCCGCTTTGCGGGCTTGGGGGGCAGACAGCCCCCCGCGCGGGTGGTGGCGGGGGAGGCGCCAAAGGAAAAGGGCGCGAGGTTTCCCCCGCGCCCTGTAAACTGCGATCGGGGACCGCTTATTCTTCGCTGGCAGCCAGACCCGAGGGCGCGTCGATCTTGGCGATCACGAAGTTGCGGTTCACCGTCGGACGGGCGCCTGCGGGCAGGGTCACGTCGTTGATGTGGATCACGTCGCCGATCTGGCGGCCGGTCAGGTCGACCGTGATGTGATCGGGGATGTCACCGGCCAGCACTTCGAGTTCGACTTCGGCACGCACGATGGTGAGGGTGCCGCCACGCTTGATGCCCGGCGAGGCTTCGGCGTTGTCGAAGTTCACGTGGATGAACAGGTTGATGCGCGATTCGTCGTGGATGCGCATGAAATCGACATGCGTCGGCAGGTCTTTCACGACATCGCGCTGGACGCCGCGGCAGATCACGTGCACTTCCTCGCCGCCTTCAACCTTGAGGTTGAAGAGGGTTTGCAGGAAGCGGCCCTGACGCAGGCGCTTGAGCAGGTAGTTGTAGTTCAGGTTGATCGGCGTCGGTTCTTTGCCGTCGCCATAGATGATGCCGGGTACGTTGCCCTCACGACGGGCTTGACGGGCGGCCCCCTTGCCTGTCCCCGTCCGCACCACAGCCAGAAGATCCGGGATCTCGCGAGCCATAGTCATTCTCCATAAATAAGTCCGCCGCCCTCCAAGGGTGTGCGACGCGACCGGGGGGCTATAGCCGCGATTCGGGGGCATGGGAAGGGGAAAAGCGGGGATTGCGGCGGGGGCGTGCCGCCTGTGGTTGCGCCATGTCGCGGGCAGGCTTGCCGTGCTGCGGGGGCTGGCCTAGCTGGGGAGCGAGAGGTTTTGCCCATGTTCCCCGCCCCGTCCATTCCCCGCCTGCTGGCCGCCGCCCGCGCGCCCCTTGCCGCCTTTGCGGCGATGGGGGTGCTGTGGGGCAGCTTTGCCGCCGTGCTGCCCGACCTGAAGGCGCAGGTGGGCGTGGACGAGACGCGGTTGGGGCTGGTGCTGCTGCCCACGCCGCTGGCGGCGGTGCTGGCGATGCTGGCCGCGCCGATGATCGGGGCCGCGCTGGGGCGGGTGGCGTTGCCGGTGGCGGCGGCGCTGATGGCGGCGGCTTTCGCGCTGCCGGGGCAGGTGACGGTGGTCTGGGCCTTTCCCTTGGCGATGATGTGCGCGGGGGCGACGACGGGGCTGACCGATGTGCTGATGAATGCCCGGGTTTCGGCCATCGAGAATGCGCGGGGCCTGCATCTGATGAACCTGTGCCATGCGGCCTATAGTTTCGGCTATGCGGGCGGGGCGCTGCTGACGGGGGCGATGCGGGGGGCGGGGTGGCCGCCTGCATGGGTGATGGGGTCTTGCGCGTTGGCGGCGGGGCTGCTGGCGCTGGCTTCGGCAGAACGGGACGGGGCGATCGAGGGGCTGCGCAAACCGAAGGATGGTTCGGTTTCGACGCGGCTGGGGTTGGTGCCGCTGATCGGGGGCGGGATCGTGCTGATCGCCTTTCTGACCGAGAACGCCGCCGAAAGCTGGTCGGCGCTGCATATCGAGAAAACGCTGGGCGGATCGCCCGAGCAGGGGGCGATGGGGCCTGCGGCGCTGGCGCTGACCATGGGGCTGGCGCGTCTGGGCGGGCAGGGGCTGGTGGCGCGGATCAGCCCGACGCGGCTGTTGACGGGGGGCGCGCTGGTTTCGGCCATCGGGGCGCTGGGGGCGGCCTTGGCGGTGTCGCCCGCAATGGCCTATGCGGGGTTCATCGTGATGGGGATCGGATCGTCGGTGATCGCGCCCACGGCCTTTTCGCTGGTGGGGCGGCTGGCGGCACCTGCGGCGCGGGCGCGGGCGGTGGCGCGGGCCACGCTGTATGGCTATTTCGGCTATTTCTTCGGGCCGCCCAGCTTGGGCTTTCTGGCCGGAACCTTCGGGTTGCGCTTTGCCTTTGTCTTTGCCGCCGCGATGTTGATGACGGTGCTGGTGTTGGCCCCGATCATGGCGCGGCAGGACAAGGGCTGAGGTTCCCCTTTCATCCTTGCAGAAATACTCCACGGGGTCGTCCATCGTGTTCGCCATCGGTTCGAGAACAGATGGTCGGGGGGGGGGTGAAACCCCCCGCTTGCCCGGTATCAGACGAAATTGCCTTCGAAATCGGCGGGGACCAGCAGGTTGTGGCGGCCGAGGTTCTTCACATCCTTTTCGCCGCAAAGCGCCATGGTGATGTCGAGTTCCTTTCGGATCACCTCGAGCGCGGCGGTCACGCCTGCCTGACCCATCGCGCCGAGGCCGTGGATATAGGCGCGGCCGATGAAGGTGCCTTTGGCGCCCAAGGCCAGCGCCTTGAGCACGTCTTGGCCCGAGCGGATGCCGCTGTCCATGAACACCTCGGTCTTGTCGCCCACGGCGCGGGTGATGCGGGGCAGCATGCGGATGGCCGAAAGCGCGCCGTCAAGCTGCCGCCCGCCATGGTTCGACACGATGATGGCATCGGCCCCGAAATCTGCGGCGCGGCGGGCATCGTCTTCGTCGAGGATGCCTTTCAGGATCAGTTTGCCGCCCCACTGGTCGCGGATGCGGGCGATTTTTGACCAGTCGAGATGCGGGTCGAACTGTTCGTTCGTCCAGCTCATCAGGCTGGACAGGTCGCCCACGCCCTTGGCATGGCCCACGATGTTGCGGAAGGTGCGGCGCGGGGTGCCGAGCATTTCAAGCGACCATTGCGGGCGGATCGCCATGTCGAGGATGTTTTTCAGCGTCAGCTTGGGCGGAGCCGACAGGCCGTTCTTGAGGTCTTTGTGCCGCTGGCCGAGGATTTGCAGATCGAGCGTGAGCACCAGCGCAGAACAGCCCGCGCTGCGGGCGCGTTCTATGGCGCTATCGACGAATTCTTCATCCTTCATCACGTAAAGCTGGAACCAGAACGGGGCCGAGGTATGGGCCGCGATATCCTCGATCGAACAGATCGACATCGTGGAGAGGGTGAAGGGCAGGCCGAATTTCTCGGCGGCGCGGGCGGCCTTGATCTCGCCATCCGCCCGTTGCATGCCGGTCATGCCCACGGGGGCAAGGGCGACCGGCATGGCGACGGGCTGGCCGATCATCGTGCTGGCGGTGGTGCGGCCCGACATATCAACCGCCACCTTCTGGCGCAGGCGCAGCTTGGCGAAATCGGCCGTGTTGTCGCGGAAGGTCTGTTCGGTATAGCTGCCGCTTTCGCAATAGTCGTAGAACATCTTGGGCGTGCGGCGTTTGTGCAGCCGTTTCAGGTCGTCGATGCAGGTGATCACGGTCATTGGCGGCGAGCCCTTCGTTATTGGTTAGTTGCCTTTACCAATTCTACCCGAAACCCGCAATGGCGCCCATCCGAAAGGTGCGGTCCCGTGCCTCTGGCCAGATATTCGTCCGGTCTCGCGCGGATTACGCAGTTCGGAATGGCACGAGACTGTCCGCTTTCGGACGGCTTCGTGCGGTTCGGTATGAAAGGTGTGCCCGATGGACCAGAGCGAGACCCTGCTTGGCTTTTTCGCCGAGGTTAGCGCGCTTGACCAGATGATCCGTGCGCTGGTCGAGACGCGCTTGCCTGCGGGGTTCCAATGGTCGCAATTTGCGGTGCTGAACCATCTGGTGCTTGCGGGCGAGGGGCAGACGCCCGTGGCGTTGGCGCGCACCTTCGAGGTGCCCAAGACTTCGATGACGCATACGCTGATCGTGCTCGAACGGCACGGGCTGGTGCGGATCGAACCCAACCCCAAGGATGGGCGGTCGAAACTGGTGTGGCTGACGCCCAAGGGGCGCAGCTTGCGCGGGGTCGCGGTCACGGCGCTGGGGCCGGATATGGCGGCGCTGTCGGCGCGGGTGGATGCGGCGGCGGTCGAGGCGGTGCGGGCCGCGATCTGGCAGGTCAGGGCGGCGATCGAGGCGCTGCGCGACGCGTGACGCGGTTCAGTGCGCCGTGCAGAAGTCGGGAAAGACTGAAGCGATCCAGTCGAGTTGCGTCGAGACACGGCTAAGCCCCGACATTGACCCATAGACCGAATCGTCGCCCCATGTGTTGGTGGCGACGATGACCCAGCCCTGCGGCAGTTCGATCCATGAAGAACCGCCGCTATCGCCGCTGCCAAGGATGCCTTCCATTTCGTCCACGGGGTCTGCGTCACCCATGACCGAGGCATCGGCGGATTCAGCGTCGAAATCGATCATCAGGTTGTTTTCGCCATGGCTGCCGTCAACTTCGTCCACCACGTTGCGGGCGGCGGCGGGGGTTTCGCCGTCGAAATCGTAATAGCTGTCGTCCTGACCCGAGGACCCGATCCCGCGCGAGCCATAGCCGGTGATGGTGACGGTGCGGCCAAGTTCGTCATCGCCATCGTAAAGGCAGGGTTGGTCACCTGCATCGGTGACGGGCGCGCCCAGCGTGACGATGGCCATATCGTAGCCCGAGGTTTCATCGCTGTCGGGGTCGTAGTCGGGGTGGATGTGGACTTCGGCGCCTTCGTAGGAGGTGCCGCCCCGCGACCAGTAGGTCCATGCGGCGGGGTCGCTGCCGCCGCCGAAATTATGCGCGGCGGTCAGAAGATAGCCGTGTTCGCCGTCATTGCCGATCCATGTGGCCGACCCGCCAAAGGCTTCGCCGTCATGCAGGCCGAAGATCGGGGCGAATTGCGGTTCCATCGCAAGGGCGACATGGGCGGCAAACCCCGCAGGGCGGGTATCGGAGGTGCCGCCATTCGCCTTCCATGTGCTGTCAAGGATGACAACCGCAGGGGCGGGAAGGGCGGTTGCGGCCCATGCGGCAAGGACCATAAGCGGGAAGGGGTGTGCAAGGGGGCGGCGTGGCATGGCAATCTCGGGTCACTGGGTAAGGAACAAGACAGATGGCGGTCAGGCCGCGTGTGCCCCTGCGGCAAGGGTGGCGATGAAGGACAGCACCTCGGCCACGGGGCGGCCTTCGCCGATCTGTTTGACGATGGCAGACCCCACCACGCAGCCATCGGCCACGCTGGCGATGGTCTTTGCAGAATCGGGGGTGGTGATGCCGAAGCCCACGATCACGGGCAGGTCGGTTGCGGCCTTGATGCGGGCCACTTCGGGGCCGACATTGGTGGCAACGGCGCTGGCCGCGCCGGTGATGCCGGTGATCGAGACGTAATAGACGAAGCCCGAGGTGTTTTGCAGCACCTTCGGCAGGCGTTTGGCATCGGTCGTGGGGGTGGCAAGGCGGATGAAGTTCAGCCCTGCCTTTTGCGCGGGGATGCAAAGTTCGGCGTCTTCTTCGGGCGGCAGATCGACGACGATCAGCCCGTCGATGCCCGCTTCGCGTGCCTCGGTCAGGAAGCGTTCGACGCCGCGCGAATAGATCGGGTTGTAATAGCCCATCAGCACGATGGGGGTGGTGGTGTCGTCCTGCCGGAAGGCGCGGACCATGGAAAGGACATGGTCCATCGTCATGCCGCGTTCCAGCGCGCGCTGTCCGGCAAGCTGGATGGTGGGGCCATCGGCCATCGGGTCGGTGAAGGGCATGCCAAGTTCGATGATGTCAACACCCGCGGCGGGCATACCCTTCATCACGGCAAGCGAGGTCGCCTCGTCGGGGTCGCCGCCCATGATATAGGCGACGAAGGCCTTTTTGCCGCTGGCTTTCAACCGCGCGAAGGTATCGTCGATTCTGGTCATGGCACGGCCCCCCTTTTTCGTTGGGCCACGGTGTCGCACGGGCGGGCGGGGAAGATCAATGCCCCAAGGGTGCGTTAGGCATCGGCGGTGGCGTCGAGCGGTTCTTCGGGGCCGACCGAGATCATCCAATGGGTGCCGTAGCGGTCTTTCAGCATGCCGAAGCCGCGGGAAAAGAAGCTGGGGCCATAGGCTTGCACCACCGTGCCGCCCGTGGCCAGCGCGTTGAAGATGCGGCGGCCTTCATCGACGCTTTCCGCCACCGACATGATGGAAACGGCGGCCTGCGCGTCGCCCGTCATGCCGGGGGGGTAGTCGGAGGCCATCAGCACGCCATCGGGCAGGGTAAGCTGGCCGTGGATGATGCGGGTGGGGTCGCGCATCGTGTCATCCATGCCCGGCGCATCGGCATAGCGCATCATCGACAGGTCTTCCGCGCCGAAAACATCGGCATAGAAGGCCAGCGCCTCGGCCGCGTGGCCTTGGAAGTGGATATAGGGCATGGGCATGGCGCGGTCCTTTCGTGATGGCCGTGGGCAAACTGGCACGGAACGCCCCGAGTCGGCGAGATGCTTGATAAGCCCCGCCCCGCAAACTAGAAGCAGCCCGTTCAGGACAACGGGGAATGGCGCGATGGGTTTCAAGATGGGGATCGTGGGTCTGCCGAATGTCGGCAAGTCGACCCTGTTCAACGCGCTGACGCGCACTGCCGCAGCGCAGGCCGCGAATTTTCCGTTCTGCACCATCGAGCCCAATGTGGGCGAGGTGGCGGTGCCCGATGCGCGGCTGGACAAGCTGGCCGCGATTGCGGGTTCCAAGCAGATCATCCCCACGCGGATGACATTCGTCGATATCGCGGGTCTGGTGCGGGGGGCGTCGAAGGGCGAAGGCTTGGGCAACCAGTTCCTTGCCAATATCCGCGAATGTGACGCCATCGCCCATGTGCTGCGCTGTTTTGAAGATGGCGACATCACCCATGTCGAAGGCCGGATCGACCCCGTGGCCGATGCCGAGACCATCGAGACCGAGCTGATGCTGGCCGATATGGAATCGATCGAGCGGCGTCTGGCGAATTTGGCGAAAAAGCTGCGCGGCGGCGATCAGGATACGCTGGATCAGGACCGTCTGCTGCGGGCGGCTTTGGCCGCGCTGAACGAGGGCAAGCCTGCGCGCAGCGTGAAGGTGGATGCCGAGGATGCGCGGACATGGGGCATGTTGCAACTTCTGACCGCAAAGCCCGTGCTTTACGTCTGCAATGTCGAGGAATCGCGTGCCGCGAGCGGCAACAGCCAGTCGGCCCGCGTGGCCGAAATGGCAAAGGCGCAAGGCGCGGCTTCGGTGGTGATTTCGGCCCGGATCGAGGAAGAGATCAGCCAGCTGGCCGATGACGAGGCGGCGATGTTCCTTGAGGAAATGGGCCTGCACGAGGCGGGCTTGGACCGTCTGATCAAGGCGGGCTACGCGCTTTTGGGTCTGCGCACCTATTTCACCGTGGGTCCGAAAGAGGCCCGCGCCTGGACGATTGAAGCGGGCTGGCTGGCGCCGCGTGCGGCGGGCGTGATTCATGGCGATTTCGAAAAGGGCTTCATCCGCGCCGAGACCGTGGCCTATGACGACTATATTGCCGGAAACGGCGAAGCGGGCGCGAAAGAGGCGGGCAAGTTCCGCGTCGAAGGCAAGACCTATGAGGTCAAGGACGGTGACGTGCTGCATTTCCTGTTCAGCGGCTGAGGCGGCGATGGGGCCCGTTGCCCCGCCGCTTTGGCATCTGGTCGGGTCTTGCGCTTTCCGGGCGCTATGCTGCGCTGCGGCGTGACGGGCGGTCACCTGCGCGGCACGCGGCCATGCAGGGGGCGTGGTACGGTCCATGTCGGACCAAGGCGAGATCGGCCAACGGGGTGCGGCGGGCAAGTTCCGCACCGAGCGCGATCTGTGTATTCGCAGGCGGCGATGTGCTGCATGTCCTGTTCGGCGGCCGTGGCGGCGACAGGGCCGGTTGCCCCGCCGATTTGGCATCTGATCCGGTCTTGCACTTTCGGCGCGACATGCTGCGCTGCGGCGTGATAGGCTGTAGCCTGCGCGGCACGGGGCCAAGCAGGGTGCGGGTGCGGTCCATGTTGGACGAAGACCAGATCGACCATTGGCGCGCGGCCTTTGCCGAGCCGCCCGCTGTGGCGGACAGCCCCCCGCCAGACCGCCCGCTTCCGGCCACGCCGCCGCAAAATCCACCCCTGCCCACCCCGCGCCACCGATAACCCCCTTGCACGCCCCCCCGCCCCCCGCTATTGCGGTCAGCGGAGCTGTGGCCGAGTGGTCGAAGGCACACCCCTGCTAAGGGTGCAGACGGGGAACCGTCTCGAGGGTTCGAATCCCTTCGGCTCCGCCACTTGCCCTCGCGAAAGCGTTCTCCCGATCCGGTTGCGGCCGGATTTTTCCGTTGTTTTCGGGGGTTATGCAGGTGAGGCTGTTAACCGGCACATTCCCCAAAAGGCCGGAAAGCGTTCTCTCCGTGCCGATATTCTCCAGACCTGTTGCCTTCGCCGTTTTGGTGAATTTTCCGCAACCCCCTGAATAGATGAGGTTAAAGTCAGGTTTGGAGTTGAGTTCGACCGCAGTCCCGCCTGCGGCTATTGTGACTGGGATCGGAATTTGTCAGGCCATTATTCGCTCGAGGCGCTGCTTGCGGTGCTGCCAATCGGGGAGCACACGATCCAAGAGTTCGTAGAAGGCTGCCCCGTGGTTTGGCTCGGCGATGTGGCACAGCTCGTGGGTAATGACGTAG
This sequence comes from Rhodobacter sp., assembly GCA_027484985.1. Lineage (GTDB taxonomy): Bacteria > Pseudomonadota > Alphaproteobacteria > Rhodobacterales > Rhodobacteraceae > Paragemmobacter. The sequence continues at coordinate 137,212 of JAIXRW010000010.1, forward strand.
TCAATGGCATCGACCGGTGCCTCGATCAGGCGACGATTGAGGAGCAACCGCCCAGTTGGAGACATAGAACCCCAGCGCTGCTTGATCTGCCTAACAATCAAGCCTCGCGGCCGGAATGCCTCGGGGTCTGGAAATCTCCCAAGATTGTGCTCGGTTCGTTCGGCGAACTTCACATTGGCCCGTTCCCGATACCAGGCATCCACAAGCTCGCGGGTGACTTCGGTGCTGTTGGGGCGATGCGTTTGCACAACGATGAAGCCACGGGTTAGCTTAACCCCTTCTTGTACATGCGGCACAACCTTCAGCCGATACTGCCGTCCTAAGTAGAGGTGCGTCTCTCCAGAGATGAACAGGCGTTCGGGTGTTCTGGGCAAGAACTGCAAGAAATAGCGTTGCTGACGCATGATCCAGGCTGCGCGTCGTCGCAAACGTATCTCGATGGCGTCTATGCTTGCATCAATTGGTGCCGCGACCGAGACCGATGCGTCCGGCTCGACGGCGATCTCGAGCGTCTTTCGTTCCCTTCTTGTTATGACATATTCGATGGCTTGGCTGCCAACCATGAGGCGGCGTAGCTCCACGCTCATGCCGCAAACCTTGCTCTTGCAAGATCCATGATCCGTTGTTCCAGATCATCCAGCTGTTCCATTGGCAATTCTATCTTCATCGTGTCCCGGAGGACATCGAAGAAATAATCATCGATTGCGTTGCGCAAGTTGTTCTGGGCTACCTCGTTCGACCAAATGCCAACGATCAGGTGGGACCGTATGATCTTGGTCACATCCAGAGCGATGGAAGCGCCTTCATCGGGCTCGAGGGCAGTACCCTCCTGACGCGCCAAACGACCTTCCAGCAACCCGAAAAGAGCCTGTGCATCGTCATCGCCCCTGATCGAGTCAGGGACGTCCCTGCCGCGATCCTTGCGTGCGACCTTGCTGGCCAATTCGGAAACACTATTTAGGTATTCGCGCTCTGACAGGCGGCGCTCTCGGTAAGCACGAATGGTTTCCTGAAGCATTTCCGAAAACTGCCGATAGAAAGCTGGATCCTCTTCCATCTTCTCGGTGATCGCTCGACGGGTTGCGCTGGCGATCCGATCTGCTTTCGATGCTTCGGAAACACCGGCCTCTTCGACGACGGCCCTCAGCGCGGCCGGATCGTTGATGTTGACCACCTCGATGATCGTCTCGGCAGGCATGGCCACGACATGGTCGTCCAGTAGCTTCTGGATCTTTGGTTCAAACTCGCGGACGTCCACGGTCTCTTGGTAGCGCAACTGGACCGAACGCTTGAGCTCAGAAAACTGCTTCCAGTCACGCTTGAGTTGATCAATCTTGCGTTCGTCAAACACGTCAAGAAGCTTGTCAGATGAAAGTGAAATGTGAAGGCAGCGACTGAAGGCGCGGAATCGCCCGTAGAAGTCCTGCCTAACCGCTTCGTCGCCGAGAAATTGCTCAAGCGCTTCCATGTCCTTCTTGTTCCGCACAGGCTTGAACAGGTCCCAAAGCTGGTCATGCAATTGGGATAGCTTACGGATCTCCTCGCGCACGTCATTGACAGCGCCGGCCACATCTGCGGCATCGTAGCCGTCGAAAGCGCTGTAGGTGGAAAGTGCCTGGTCCAGTTCGCCTAGCAGGCCTTCATAGTCGACAATGAAACCGAACTGCTTTTCGACACTGTCCTCTTCATATAGCCGATTCACCCGAGCGATTGCCTGAAGAAGATTGTGCTCCTTGAGTGCCTTGCAGACGTAGAGCACAGTGTTTCGTGGCGCATCAAAGCCGGTTAGCAGCTTAGACACAACGATCAGGATTTCAGGATCGCCTGAGCCCTTGAAGGCATCGATGATCTGACGGTTGTACTCCTCCTCGGTCTTGTACTGGGCCATCGTCTTGGACCAGAAGGCGCGAACGAGATCCTTGGACTCCTGATCGAATTCCTCGTTCCCCTCGTTGTCATCCGGTGCCGAGATTACGATTGCGCTCGAAACGTGACCGATTTCATCGAGTACCTCTTTGAAACGGACAGCAGAGGCTTTGGATGGTGCAACGAGTTGCGCCTTGAATCCGGTGCCTTGCCAGTGTTGGCGATAGTGTTCCGAGATGTCGAAGGCCTTCGCGCGGATCGCTTGGGCAGTCTTCGATAGCGCGTCCATCCGAGAGAACTTGCGCTTGAGGTCTGCTTTCTGGGCATCTGTGAGGCCCTCGCTTATCTTCTCGAACCAGCGATCAATCACGTTGCCAGCAATCTGCTGCTCGACCAGTCTGCCCTCGTAAAGCAGCGGCACCACCGCTTCATCAGCCACCGCTTCATCGATGGCATAGCGGTGGATGAGCCTGCCAAACGTAGAGAGCGTGTTCTTGTCCTTCTTCAAGAGCGGTGTGCCTGTAAAGCCAAGGTAGCAGGCGTTGGGCAGCAGGCGTCGCATCTTTCCGGCAAACTGACTGTGGCCACCATACCGTCCCGTCTGGGTGCGATGGCTTTCATCGACAAGCACGAAAATACTCGGGTCCGGGTCAGCCTCTTTCGCGTTGCGAAGGGCGGTATCGAACTTGTTGATGATCGTGGTGACAAGGGGGGCTTTGTTGTGGATCAGCTCGAGCAGGTGCGATCCGCCGGTCGCTCGCACGGGTTCCAAGTCGCAGGATCTGAATGTGTCTTTGATCTGTTTGTCGAGATCATCGCGATCAGTAACGATCAGTATGCGCGGGTTGGGGATGGACTTTTCGAGTGCCAAAGCCCTGCCGAGCATGACCATGGTAAGCGATTTCCCCGACCCCTGAGTGTGCCAGATTACGCCGCCTTTTCTCGCACCCTTGGCGTCAAACTGCTTCACGGTCTCCACAGCGCGGCGGATACCAAAGAATTGTTGATGCCGGGCTACTTTGCGCACGCCACCGTCAAAAACGGTGAAGCGACGGATGATGTCGAGAAGACGTTCGGGACGGCACAGAGCAAAGATGCTGCGATCCTGCTCGGTTACAGACCGGTCACTCTCCGCGGCCATTGAAGCAAAGTAGGCACGGGCGGGTGCAAAGTCGCCAGAAAACACGGCGTCAAGCTCCGCACTTGTCAGGGGGCGGTTCGCTGAGGCAGAGATCGCTTCGTCCGTGTCCTCTTCATCGCGCCAGGTGGACCAGAATTTCCGTGGCGTTCCGACCGTGGCATAGCGTGCCTCGACGCGGTTCATCGTCATAAGCAGCTGGGCGAAATGAAACAGCTGGGGGATGTTGTCTTCACTCTGGTAGCCGATCAGCTGGCTGTCTGCTTTTTTCAGGGTCTCGGTGGGGCGTTTGTTTTCGATGACCAGGACCGGGATGCCGTTCACGAAGGCAACGATGTCGCAGCGTCGCGTCTGGCTCGATCCGGTTCGCTCGACAGAGAACTCCGCCGTCACGTGGAAAGCGTTGTTGCTTGGGTTTTCCCAGTCGATGAACCGAAAGGAATAGCTCTTTGAATCTCCGTCGATCGACTTTGTGATTGTTGTGCCGAGCACCAGAGAGTCGAAGATATCCTGGTTGGTGCCGCGCAGTCCCTTCAGGCGATCCGGAGTGGGCTTCAGTCGCCGCATAGCTTCATGTGCGTCTTCAAGGTCGAATGCATATTCACGGCCCCGATGGCTGAACCGATTGATACGCATCAGTGTCTCGGCAAGAACATCGTCGAGCACGACGTTGCGCGGCCGCCCGCCACGCAGGCTTAGGGCATCCGCTTGCGACAAGGGTTTGAACCCAAGGGCAACCAGCATCTGCAAAGCCGGTATCTGGGACTGGACGTTTTCTGCGGCGTTGAAACTCATTTCCCGGTCACCACGAAATTCTTGAAAGCGGAGATTGCGTCGTCAGCCTGCTTCTGGGTCAGGCCCTGCTTGCAGAACTGCGTGACTCGTAGGCTCTTTCCAGAGGCGACGTTCAACCGGGTGCAAATCACGTCGAACTTGCCGCCGAACGTGGGCGAGACGGCATACGAGTATTCCTGGTTGCGGCATTTGCCGACCTCATTGCCAGAAGCATCAACTGTCCAATGTCCAGGGAAGTCTAGCTTCTCGAGTGCCCGACGCATTTCGAGCGAACTCGAAAACCGCTGCGCAGGATCCGGATGAACAGCTTTGAGGATGACGCGCCGGACAGATGCGGGGATGTGACTAGGGAAGTGCTTTTGGGTCAGCAGCTTGCCCGCCGCGATGTCCAACTCGTATTGGGTCGAGCCGATGCTTGCCCGGATGGCGCTGAGGATATTCAGACCGATCAGAAGCCGCGCAAGTGTCATGCCGACCTGAAAAATGTCCGAACTCACACCGATGTTGCCAGTCGCCAAGACCTCTGGCGCGCGATGAAGCAGGTAAGCATTGGGGGCTGCGACAGGCGCGCCATTCGCCGAAACACCGGTGATGCCATAGTCTGACAGCATCGCCTGCTGCTGCGGGCCCAACAAGATGTTCCCCGGCTTGATGTCGTTGTGGAAGAAGTTCCGTGCGTGAAGGTATTCAAGCCCCTGCAGGATATCTCGTGCGATACGCAGCACACCCGGGAGGGGGAGATAGCCCGCTGGGTTGGCGAGTGCCTCAACCGAACCGTTAGGTTGAAAATCCATCGCTAGGATCACTGCATGATCGCCGGGTATAGGCACGACATCGGCCTGGTGCACGTACACAAGGTTGTTGTGTTCCAGCCGGTTGCCGATCTGTGCTTCGCGCAGCCGTTCGTCCACTGACACCCCGGGCTTCAGGATCTTGACGGCAAACTGGCGCTGCAGCGTCAGATCCTGTGCGAGCCAGACCTCGCCAAAACCACCCTGACCGACCTTGCTGATCAGTTGATATTTGTAAAGCCGCATTCCGGCCGAAAAGGTGACAGGGACAAGCTGGGTCATCAGTGGCGCGCCCCCCACCATGCCGCGTTCACGGCGTCTGCCATCTTGGTGTCCCAGTACTTGTCGGTCTTGCCGACCCGATCCTCGGCGTGGCGCTTGGTGTCCGCGCTGGTCGTGCTCATCGATCCATAGATCTTGATGTCGACGGGGATGCCCCGATGCGCACAGGCAAGGACGACGGCAGCATCGATGTAGGCCGACCGGCGCTTGGCCTTGGTGTCCTGCCGCGTGAATTCGTTCTGCTTGATCAATACCTTTTCGATGCCGGGGTGAGCATCGAAGATCGCGAGGATTTCGCCGTACATCCAGGCCAGCCGCTCGGCGTCGGCCTCTTCCGTGATCGAGGCCGGTACAAGGAGCTTGTTGTCGCTTGCCGCGTTCCCCAACGTGTAGATGCCGTTATCTGCCGAGAGGACAGCATACCGGGGTGCCTTCGGGTCGCCGCGAAATCCAAGAACCTTCATCAAATGTCCTTTTCTACTTGGACCGGCCATTCGCCGGTGAGCAATTTCTGCATCAACCCGCGCTTTTGGCGGGTCAGGGCTTTGATCTCTTCGTCCAGGAGGGAAAGCTCCTGCTTGGCAGCGGACAGCGCGAGTGCGATGCGGCGTTGTTCTTCCAGCGGCGGGACCGGGACCTTGCAGCCGAAGAAATCCTCGACATTCAGATTCAAGAGGCCATCGTTACGGACGCCCGAGTTGATCAGGCGCGAAAGCTGGTGGTTCAGGGCCCCCGCCGCGAAAAGGTGCTCGTAGAACCCGTGGTCATGCCCCGGCTTCAACGCGAAGCAGAAATAGACGAATGGGACCAGCGCCGTCGGCCGGTCGAGGCGGTATATGCAGCCATACAGGGCAGCCAGCGAGTTGCCCTTGTTGTAGGCGAACTCCCCTTCGTGCAGCAGCGTGTAGCGATCAACGCTAGTGCCGGCCATGTCACGGGCGAACTTGTCGGACTGCATCAGGAAGCCTGACCTGGCTGAGATGGTCATCACCGGATGGTTGCCTCCACCATTCTGACGACGCACCCGGGTAGCGATTGCCGACAAGGGCTTCACGGGCCATTTGCTGGGAAACACGCCGCCGCGGCCGATCAGACGCTGCGTAATCGCCTCCAGCCCTTTGGTTTTGGCGGCACGCAGTGCAGCGAGGTTGTCGAGCGCCTCGTCCCAGGTCCGCAAAATCAAGGCGATCTTGCGTTGCTCCGGAAGAGACGGAAGCCCGAATGTGAAGTCCGCGAGGGCTTCTTGGCTGAGGTTGCTGATACTAGATCCACCACCAAGCCGATACAGATGCGCCAGAAATAGGGGCGACCGGACCAATTTGGAGAGAAAACTATGATCGACCTTTTTCGACTTTACGCGTGCACGAATAGTGAACCCCGAGAATGTGACTCGGTCGTCCACACCGGCGATCAGGACACACCTGCCTACTAGCGCCTTATTCCCGTTCGAGCGCACGAACAGCAGGTCGTTATTCCGGAGAAGATCGTCCTCTCCGACCTTATTTGTCACTGTAACCTGCGTGGTGTCGCTGAAATCGGAAAGGGTCTCATGCCGCTGGAAGTCGCCGACGCCAACGACCTTGATGGTGTGACCGCTTTCACCACGTGTGAAGTTCAAACCATTGCGAAAATCAGCAACGTCTGAAAGAGCTACCCGTTTCCAACCACTATGCATGAACGCCCAACTCCTGCAGGAAGCCCGCCATCTTGGTCCGTACTTCGGCAAGTTCCGCTTCGATCCGTGCAATTTCCTTCTGCACAGCGGCCACGTTGACCTCTTCTTCCGGCTCGAAGGTATCGACGTAGCGGGGAATATTCAGGTTGAAGCCGTTTTCGGCAATCTCTTCGAGGCTGGCCCGATGCGAGTACTTGGCTACCTCGGCGCGGGTCCTGTAGGTGTCGAGGATCTTCGCGACATGGGCATCGTCCAGCATGTTCATGGTTTTGGCCGAGACGAAGTCGCGCGATGCGTCAATGAACAGCACATCGCGGCGGTCGGCATTGACGCCGCCCTCTTCGCGAGAACGGTCAAAGACAAGGATCGCGACAGGGATGCCGGTCGTGGTGAAAAGGTTGGCGGGCAGCCCCACAACCGCATCAAGCAGGTTTTCCTCGATCAGCTTCTCACGGATGCGCCCCTCGGCCCCGCTGCGGAACAGAACGCCATGCGGCACGATCACCGCGACACGGCCGGACTGGCGCTTGGCGATCTCGATCATGTGGGTGATGAAGGCGTAGTCGCCCTTGGACTTGGGCGGAACGCCGCGCCAGTAGCGTTTGAACTGGTCGGTATCGGCATCCTCCGAGCCCCATTTGTCCAAGGAGAACGGCGGATTTGCCAGAACCACATCGAACTTCATCAGGTGGTCGCCCTCGACCAGCGTCGGGCTATTCAGCGTGTCGCACCACTCGATCCGCGCGGCATCCCGGGCGTGCAGGAACATGTTCATCCGGGCGAGCGCCCAAGTCGCGCCGTTCACTTCTTGTCCGAAGAGGGCGAAGTTCTCGGAGCCCACTTCCTGCGATGCCTGGATCAGCAGCGAGCCAGAGCCGCAGGCCGGGTCACAGATCGTATCGCCCGGTTTCGGGGCCGCAAGTTTGGCCAGAAGCCGCGAGACGGCAGACGGGGTGTAAAACTCGCCCGCCTTCTTGCCCGCGTCCGAGGCGAAGCGCGAGATCAGGTAGATGTAGCATTCGCCGATGATGTCCTCGGTCACGCGGCTGGGGCGCAGGTCCATCGCGGGTTTGGCGAAGTCTTCAAGCACGTTCTTCAGGCGACGGTTTCGATCCTTCGGACGCCCAAGGTTGGCTTCGGAGTTGAAGTCGATGTTGCGGAAGACGCCTTCCAACTTGGTGCGGTTCGCGTCTTCGATCCGCTCAAGTGCGACATTGATCAGCTCGCCGATGTTGGCCTCATTCCGCTGGGCGTAGAGGTCATAAAAGCTGGCGCCCTCGGGGAGGATGAAGCGTTCGCGTTCCAGGCGGCGGCGTATCCGGGCGTCATCGCCGCCGAACTGCTGGCGGTAGGTTTCGACATGGTCGTTCCAGAGGTCGCTGATGTACTTCAGGAACAGCATCACAAGGATGTAGTCCTTGTACTGCCCGGCATCGACGACCCCACGAAATGTGTCGCAAGCGGCCCAAGCCGTCTGGTTGATCTGGCCTTGCGTAATCTGGTCGGTCATCGTGCGGTTTCCTTTTGATCGGCATTGTTTGCGGCTGCGCCAAGAATGAGGCTGACAAGTTGTTCACGGCGGGTGGCGAGTTCGCGCAAGAGGTGCCCCTCACGCCTCACCAGCGAGTTGAGATCTACGATCTGGCGCTGGGTCTGAAGGTCGGGGACGGCAATCTCCAGCCGCTCAAGGGCGGCCATCGGGATCATTCTGAGGCCGGTCCCCTGCGCCTCTGCCCCAAGACGGCGTTGCGCATCGGGCTGGTTGATCGCCCAAGCTAGGTATTCGGGCAGGACACGCCTCTGGTCGGGACGCATTATGACAAGTGGAACGATGACTGCAGCTGGCTCTTCAAGCGCACCACCAACAGCAGTCGCCGTGTTGGGTTCGCCGCGAGAACGAAAGACCACCTCGCCACCCCGGACAAAATAGCGATCCGAAAGATCGCCGAGGTCATATCGCTGAAAGGCAGGGCCTGGCGCTTCCCCATCCGTGCCCACGTCGCGAAGCTGGATGGCAGGCGTACCACCTTCCGCCACCGGATCGAGCCGTCCGCGGGCCGTATACCCGGAGTGGATGCTGCAAAGGTCCGCGATCTGCATGGAAATTCCTCTGTATCTGACTTACAGAGAAATAGGTGACCAACGGTGCAGAGTCAATCACCCGCGTTACAGTTTTTGTTCTACAGAGAAAAATGCGTGCTGTTCGGCCCAAATGGTGGGGAATACGTCCATCAATCTCGTCAAAGTCACCCCCGGATCCTGTCGCCCTTCGAGAATCGCCTCGACGATCTCCGGCGCCAGAAACGTAAGTCGCGACAGGCGTGCGAGGTACGATGGCGCGATTCCCTCTCGCTCGGCCAGTTCGTTCGCGGTCGTGAACCGCCCCGACTCCAGCATCTGTTTCCATCGAAAGGCCCGCGCGACCGCTTTGACGAGCGTGCCGTCAGTTTTCTGCCTTGCGAGCTTGCCAGTCGGCAGAAGCATTTCTTTCCGCCCTCCACGCTTAACGATACGGAACGGGATGTGCACGGTCACCGTTTCGGGGGGCAGCTTGGTTTGGGTCATACAGCTTCTCCAACTTGCGCGCGCATTTCGCGGACCAGCCCCGCCAGTCCGTCCATTCGCAACCGGAAATTCAGACCGTCAGTGCCTATGTCGACCCGTTCGACCAGCAGGGTCACGATGCGCGCCTGCTCAGCTGGGAAAAACTCGTCCCACAGCGGATCAAGCCGGGTCAGCGCTTCTCGTACCTCAAGCTCGCTGATGGCGAAGTCTTTTGCGCGAGCCGCTTTCCAAGTGCCCGCCACAATCTCGGGCTGCCGAAACACGGCGCGCAACTGGGCGATGACGGCAGCTTCGATTTCACCCGCTGGCACCCGACCAATTGGACAAGAACCGGCACCATGCTTCAAAACAGTCTGGCTCACGTAGTAGCGGTACAGCCGCCCGCCCTTCCGGGTGTGGGTCGGTGAGAAAGCCGCGCCATCAGGTCCGTAGAGCAGTCCTCGCAGGAGCGCGGGAGTGTCGGCGCGGGTCCGGGCTGCGCGCTTGCGCGGGCTTTCCGTCAGGATTGCGTGGACCTGGTCCCACGTCTCCCTGTCGATGATTGACTCATGTTCGCCGGGATAGCTTGTGCCCTTGTGAACGGCCTCGCCTATGTAGACCCGGTTGTTCAGCATGCGGTAGATGAACTTCTTGTCGATCCGGTGGCCACGGCTGGTGGTGACGCCCCGTTCGGCCAGTTCGCGCGCCAGTTCGGTGCCCGAGCCGATCTCGATGAACCGGGCAAAGACCCAACGGACATGGGCCGCATCAACGGAGTTTTCGACCAGTTTCCGGTTTTTCACCTCATACCCGAGGGGCGGACAGCCGCCCATCCACATGCCCTTCATTCGGCTGGCGCGGACTTTGTCTCTGATGCGTTCGGCCGTCACCTCGCGCTCGAACTGGGCGAAGGAGAGCAGGATATTCAGCGTCAGCCGCCCCATAGACGTCGTGGTGTTGAACGACTGCGTGACGCTGACAAAAGTCACGCCATTGCGGTCAAACACCTCGACCAGCTTGGAAAAGTCCATCAGCGAGCGTGACAGGCGGTCGATCTTGTAGACCACCACCACGTCGACCAGCCCATCCTCGATGTCGGCCAGCAGCCGCTTCAGGCCGGGGCGTTCCAAGGTTCCGCCGGAAATGCCGCCATCGTCGTACTGATCGCGCACCAGCACCCAGCCCTCGGACCGTTGGCTGGTGATGTAGGATTCGCAAGCCTCGCGTTGGGCATGGAGGCTGTTGAACTCCTGCTCGAGCCCTTCCTCGGAGGATTTGCGGGTGTAAACCGCGCAACGCAGTTTGCGGACGACGGGTTTGTTCATGCCGCCCTCCGATGGTTTTTCAGCCCGAAGAAGACCCAGCCGTTCCAGCGGGTGCCGGTGATGGCGCGGGCGATGGCCGACAGCGATTGGTACGGCCGCCCCTGCCATTCGAACCCGTCCTGAGTAACGGTGACGATCTGCTCAACCCCCTGCCATTCGCGGATCAACCGCGTTCCCGCGATGGGCTTCAGATCCGCCCGGATGCGGCGCGTGGTGATGTTGCCCCCGTCAAGCTGCTCGCCCAAGGCTTCCAGCCGTTTGATGGTTTCTGGCTTCAGCCCGCCATAGGCCAGTTCCTGGATGCGGTAGGCCAGTCGGCTTTCCAGATAGCGGCGATTGAAGGGCGGCGGTTCGGTTTCGAAGTAAGCGCTGTCCCGATCACATTGTGACGGGGTAATTGCACGGGAGCAGGTCGTCGATCTGGCTCTGTTTGTGCCCTTTGACGATGGCGGTGAGCGTTGCTGACAGCCAGGCGTGGGGA
>JAIXRW010000045.1 GCA_027484985.1 Rhodobacter sp.
CAGTCGCAGCTGCCTTCCGCGCCGGGCGCGTCCAACCCCGACGGCACCGAGCAGCTCATCATGCTGTCGGAAAACTTGAGTGAATTCAGGTAGTTGACATTGAAATTGTCAAGATAGGCACTGGGGGCAAGTTCGGTGTACAGGCCCTCAGCCGCCAAAAGACCGCCGGTGTTCACAACGGAAGCGGCAATCTCATCGACCCCTTCACCACCTGCGGCGATTGCGCGGTCAAGGTAATCGCCAATGATATTGCCGACACCGCGCAATCCGGCGGGGGCAAAGTCAAAAGCCGTGATCGTCAGTTTAACATCCTTGTTGCTGTTTACCGTCGTCACCGAGGTCGTCACGAAGGGGTTCGTTTCGGCCAGCGACTGCGACAGGACGCCCAGATCGGTCGTAAGGATGGTGTATTCGGCCGGTGCGGCGCGAACGGTCGAGAAATGCAGCTTCAATTCGCCTGCAAGGGCTGCCGACCCGGTCAGATCAAACACGTCTGTCTGCGCCGTGCGCATATCGACATCAAGCAAGAGCGTGCTGTTCCCAAGCGTTTCCAGATTGCCGTCAAGCGCGGTGGTCATCAGGTTGCCCGACCCGCCGGCTGACAGCGTGCCCGAGTTCGTCACGCTATTGCCAGAGCCAACGGTCAGTTCCGACCCCGTCTCAAGCAGGGCCTGGTCAAGGTTGAAGAACCCGTTCGCCCAAGGGCCAAGGCGCACGTTGCCGCTGATGGTGCCATGGTTCACGACAAGCGTGTCATTGTCTTCCGACAGAATGGCAAAGGCATCGACGCCACCGGAATTTGCGATCGTGCCATAGTTGGTGACGGTGTTCTGCAAGCCGCCGTCAAACAGGATACCGGCAAATCCGGCCCCGCCCATGACAGAAGCACCTTCCGCCACGTTGGCCGACAGATTGCCAAAGCCGCTGACACGCATGCCGTTGCCGGTTGCGACCACATCGCCGAAGGACAGTGTTGTCGTCGCATTGCCAGTTGCCGATGCCGCGACAAGACCATCGCCACCGGCAGTGACATTGCCGGTCTGGATCACGCCGACCTCGCCATCCCCAATGTTTTTGGCCACGACACCGTCAAGGCCGGCCGTCACGTCACCGATCACCGTCGCATAGACCTGACCGTTGGCAGATTGTGCCACGATGCCTTCTTCTGCCGCGTTGATGTCACCCGTCATATCGACGGTGACCATTCTGTCCCCTTCGGTCGTTGCCGAAATCCCGACCCCGCCCGAAACGAGGTTGCCGCCCGTCATATGGACTGCGGTTTCGCCCGTGGCGGATGCGGCAACAAGGCCATCGCCCGATGCGCGCAGGTTTCCGGTTTTCTGGATCGTGGCGCCGCTGTCCCCTTCGTTGATGGCCGAGATACCCTTGGAAAGGCTTGTCACCGCCCCGTTCTGGGAAACGAACACACCGCCCGTCGAGCTATAGGCATCGATCGCCGTGTTGCCGGTTGCCATCGTGCCGGTCTGGTTGACCGATACCGTCCGCGCGCCGCGCGATTCGGCAAAGATGCCATGCGCGCCGGTCTGCATGTCGCCGTTCACAGTGACGGACACCGCAGCAACCGGACTGCGGGCTTCGACGCCGACACCTCCGGCGGTTATGTTACCCGTATGCGTGACCGCGACATTATCATTTTCATCGGATGTTCCGTTGGAAAGATAGATGCCGCCATCCCCGGCGGTAATCGTGCCGTTGGTCGTGCTGGAAACCGGTCCACGGGCCGAGGTCGCATGAACCGCGTTGCCGACGGTCGATGCAAGATCGCCTGTCCAGTTCAGCGCAACGGTGGCATCGCCCTGCGTTTCAAGATGGAACGCATCAAGCCCGCCGCTCACACTGCCCGAGCCCCCCGCCGAGACGTTGCCGTTCGACGAAAAGACATAGGCGCCGTAGCCCAATTCGGCGTCAAGCTCGCCGGTCCAGTTCAGCGCCGAGGCCTGATTTCCGGTATTGATGATCGATATGGCGTCGGTCTTACCGGTCACATCGCCGTTGCCACTGGCGCTGGTCGCGCCCGAGGACGAGAACACCGAAATACCCTGTTCTTCGTCTGACGTAACATCGCCTTGCCAGTTCACCACGCTGGACGCGCTGCTGGTGTTCCGCGCGATCAACCCCGTCGCCACGGCTTCAACCGTGCCGCTGCCCGAAATCGACGCCCCGCCGGAATTCGACGCGGCCATGATGCCGGTGCCGTTCCCGGCCGTGATGCCGCCTTCCCAGTTCACTTGCGCATTCCCGCCGGTCGCATCGGCGGTCAGGCCGCTTGTGCCCGCAGCCACATCGCCGCTGCCGCGGATCGTCGCCGCACCGCCAGCGGTTTGCACCAGCGCCCCGAACCCAAGCCGCGAGGTGATCGGTCCATCCCAAGTCAGCGCGGCATTGCTGCCGACCTTGTCGGTTTCGACGCTGAAAGCGAAATCTTCGGTTTCGACCGTGCCGCTGCCCTTGATATCTGCCCCGCCATCGGCCGCATAGACACGGGCGCCATAGCTGCCAGAGCTTGTGATATCTCCGGTCCAATCGGCCACGGCATGGCCACTGGCACCGCGTGCATCAACATCGATCCCGTATCCCGCCGCATCGATGGTGCCGGTGCCGCGCGCACTGGCCGCCCCGTTATCCGACGATACGGTCACGGCATTGCCGGAATGAGAGGTGACATCCCCCTCCCAGATGAAACTGGCGTTTCCATCCGCGCCACGGGCATCGATGGTCACGGCATCCAGCTCCGCTTCGATTTTGCCATCCCCGCTTGCCGATGCCGCGCCATTGTCGGCTTTGACAAACAGCCCCCTGGCTTCGTTTGACGTAAGGTCACCCGACCAGTTTACGGCAGCACCACCGGCACGCGGGTCTGTCGAAATCGCATCAAGATCGGCGTTGATATCGCCCGATCCTTCGATCACCGCGGCGCCATTATCGGCAAAGGCATAAATCCCGCGCCCACCGACGGATGAAATATCGCCCGCGTGATTGACGTACACATCGCCATCGATTGATCCGGCACGGATGCCGTCAGCCTGGTTCGTATTGATCTTGTAATCACCAAGATCGCTAAGAAGCGTGGCGTCCGTATCCGTTTCATAAAGGATACCAACCGTTCCGCTTACCGGGGCGATATTGCCGGTCGGGTCATTGATCGTCAGCGTAAGGATCGGGTTTGTTGCCGCGACCCCCATGCTCAGATCGCCACTACATGCCAAAAGGGTGCCATCTGTCGTGCAGGCGGTGTCGGCAAAGGCCAGTTGGGGCAAAAGTGCCGTGCTTCCAAGCAGAAGCGCAACCTGCAATTTGCGCGCGCGCAGGCCAGACCGGTGCTTTGCTTCCGTGAAGAACTGTTCCGTGAACATCAATTTTTTCCCATACCTGCTTTGCGTCATGCCAAGACGCGCGAACTGTTTGCTCAGGCAGGGATAGCACAATGATAAAACTGCACGCTCTAGCGCAAAAGTTTTTCAGAATAACAAATGGATCAGAAATCACACTTTCGATATTCGTGGTATCGATCAAAAGTGTGATTGGTGCGAACCACCGCCGTCCGGCAGGCGCGCCTGTCAAAGATGGACCTCAGCAAAGATCCATCAGCTGTCGGCCAGTCTCGGGTGTATCGGCAATGGCCTGAACCATCAACTCGTAACGCGCACAATCAAAATGGAACAGATCGGGGATTCTACCCGAATCAGTCACCAGACCGGGATCATCTACGGCAATGCAGGGCGGAAAGCCGTATTCCTCGTGCAGCCAACGGTAATCGGGCGATGCACGGTCTATCCAATCTGCAACTTCAGACAACAACTTAAGACGTGCCCGTGTACCGATCCGGAAATCAAGCAGCGCGACCTTCTGCAACATATGCCCGCGATGCTGAAAACCGCACAGGGAATTCATTGCGTCAAGTCGCTGGATCAATGCCAAAGCTTCGGCCGACAGCGATGCATTCTCGCGCAGCTCAACCTCTTTCTTTGTGCGGTCGGCCCCGATCCAGTCAAAGATTTCCTGCACCGTTGTACCGCGTCTGCGCGTATCCTGATAATCGATAATTCGAACAGCCCCCCGTCCGAACACCTTTGCATAGTTTTCAAGATAGTGTCTTATATCCTGCGGATGCGGCGGCTTGACATACTGTCGGGTCACGACCCGTTGTGCCGTCTGTCCCCGGAACCGCCCCGATGCAGAATCGACGAAAGCGATGATCGAAAAATCATCAAAGCTATAACGCCGAAGCAGTTTGCGCAGATTGACCACGCCATAAAAGGGAAGGGAATAGAAGGCCTCAGAACTCAATACAAGATCGCCACCCCCTGGCGCCGCGCACTTGTCTTTCATACGCTCCAACCAATCAAGGCAAAAGAAAAAGGCCGCTTCGCTACTGCCAAAAGGCCGGGTAACCTCGTTCGGAATTAGGTCTTCGGAAACCAGAAGCGACGTCAAGGATGTATGGTCGCGCAACGACGCAAATCCGGGTACTACCGATATCGGATAAAATAATCCCTGACCACGTAACTCCTCTGCCGACGCAGCTAGACTGCTTTGAATGCTCGTCGATCCGGTCTTGTCAAATCCAATATGGATAAAGGCCTTCATTTTATCAGTCGTCCCGAAAAGAGTTGCAAGGTCTCCGCAAGAACTCGCTTCAAACGCATCGCGCGCTCGGTTCGATCACCGTTCAAGATAATGCCATCATGCCAAGCAATCGACGCCTCTGCAAAGGCTATGCAGGTATCCCGATTAAAGGGTACATGGTCCATAACCTCGAAGATTCCATCAAAAATGCGGACGTCCGCAGTTCTCTGATAACCCAATGCGCTTAGGTCAACCATCTCACCTTGAAGCCGTCGATTGAAAAATTCACGATCATCCTGCGTTGCAACAAAAATGCGGCTGTTGATTTCGTCACTGAAACACAGTTTCGATGTCAGAAACGGAAATGCCCCGCCACGAATCTTTTCAAGCACATAATTACGCACGAAAGCAACCCGCTCCCCCACATGTTCACGGCGCAGCATCGCAGGAAAGCGATGGGCGTAAAGCTGGCCTATCGCCAACAGAAAAATGGTCAATTCTGCCGGATCGGCTGCATTAGCATAAGGCGGGTCCGCATCCTTCAATGCGGAAACGCCCAGAACATTAGTGAAAAAGTCATCCACCACATCCCAGTTCACGACACCCGACAAAGTGCCATAACCACGCACCTGAACTGGTTCACCAAACTGGGCATCCAATTCAAGGATCGTGTTCCACAACCTAGGAGCAGAGTTGAGCAGCCCCCCACCTTTGGACATCTGCTGAAATCTGGACCGGAAATGATCGACCGGGTCGCGCACATAAATGACAGGCAATACACGACCGAAGTCACGCTTAAGTATTGCAACGAAATCGTCAAAGAAAAGCCCATTAAGCAGGATTTCACTACTCAGCAAAACCGTGCTTGGACCAAGGGCATGGCAATCGCGCAGCATGTCTTCATACAGCGCATAGGCATAGTTTACCAGCCCAAGCGCATTACGACCCTGACGCCAATAGGGCGCAATTTCGTCTGTCGTCTTCACAAGCCCTTGAAGCACATGATGACTTTCTGCGGCGTTTGAAACCGGAAAGACTGGATAAAGAACTCCCTTCCCCAAAAGATTATCGCGATTTCGAAGTAGCGCGTGCTGAAGACTCGTGGTTCCAGTTTTCGGAAAACCCAAGTGTAGAATAAGATCTGTCACTTCACCGCCCCGCCACAAGTTCCAGAAGGCGTGCAGCCGTATCGCTCCAGACCCTTGGTTTCGTTGCAGAATATGCAACCCGCGTTCTTTCTAGAAGTGCCTCGCCTGTAAAAATTTCGACAATCGCGTCACGAATGGCAACATCATCTCGTGGATCAACGTAGGTCGCAATCTCTCCACCGACCTCCGGCAGCGAACCGGCATCGGAAATCAATAATGGCTTCCGTTTTTCAATGGCTTCCGACAGTGGCATGCCCCAGCCCTCATCTTCGGAAATCAGGGCAAAGGCATGACAATCATCATACAGCGTCGCCAATTGATCGTCATTTGGCGCATCAATATAAAGAATCCGGTCGCCCGACCGCCGCCTGATTTCAGCGATTGCGTGGAATTCGGGGGAATTCTTTTCCCACATCCCACAAAATACAAGGGCACAGTCGGCCGGCAGATCAGGAAGCGCTGCTTCGAAACACTTCGCAAGCCGGACAAAATTCTTTCGCTTTGAAAGCGTTCCTACCGATATCATAAATCGCCTTCCGGAAAGCGCGTCCGGAATGACCGCGGGCGCGGTCTGAAACCGTTTCAACAGATTGTCGTCCCCAAAGCGCAACGTTGAAACCGACACATCCTGATTGATACCGCGCGCGTAATCAAGAACATCGAACCGCGTGGCCTGTGACTGCACAAGAATTCGGCTTCCAGATGAGATAGCGTATTTGACAGCATCGACAAAGGCAAGATTGTGGATGGCACTTGCGTTTTCAGCAGGGTCTTTGATAACGATAAGATCGTGGATAAAGACCATGACCTTGCAGCCGTACTTCTCGACCACGTGGCGGTAATTCCAGAAATGTGGCCCCCAAAACACTCCGGGGAACAGAAAAATGTCGGATTTTTTTGGCCGAACCTGATTCAGGCTGGGCCAGTCTTGGGCAAAAACATGCTGTACAGCCGGACACCATGAATTCAGAAGTTTCAAGTCGCGAATTGCAGTTTGATTCGGGTTATGCAATGCGTCGCAGAATTCGCTCAGTGAAACGCTCAGGTGATAAGCGCTGTGTCGCGCCCGAAATGCTACACGAATTTCGATATCTGCTTGATCGAGCCGGTTCAACGCGGAAAGAAGCGAGGTGCAGACCCGCTGTATCCCGGTAAAGGGTCTGCCCGTTTCCAAATGTTCAATGGTTTCGCTAATATCGACATACAGAATAGCTGGTCCATCCCCAGCGGCAAACGGCACGCGTCGAGACCCAGGAGAACCCACAATCCGCCAGAAGGTCGATCCGACCGGTGCACCGGGCAAGGACTGGCACCATGCCACGAATTTCGGGTCGCCCGTCTTGGTCAGCGAATCAAGCGCTGCCTTCATCATAAGGCTCAGCTTGTCCATACCGCGTTCCCGCAGTTGAACGAGCAAAACTTCCTTCATCTCGTCAAACCGGTCGAGATTGAGATAAGTCGCGAACTTTACCGCTGCCAGGTCGCCATCAACCGCCTCATCAAGATCATCAACCACACGCGCCAAAAAGGCATGGTTCCGCATCCGCATATGCGACAGAAGAAACAGCTTCCACGCAACGAAATCAAAGCCCTGGTCAAGGACATCGGATGAAAAGCGGATGCAGGCATCATAGTTCCCCGCCCTGAACGCCGCCCGCATCAGCGCCTTTGGACCGAAGGATTCTCCAGATCGATTATCTGCTTCTTTATATGCCATTGCCCGGACCTGATAGTTTCTGTCGCAGTTGACATAGAAAACTCAAAACGAGAAGGAGGAACTTGGACAGGTTTCTTGCTTGGATCACGATTTTGCGAAGTGACAATCGCAGAAAATCACTTTCGATGGCCACGACATCAACTTTTGATTTTTTTCATGCACTATATGCTATCCAGATTAGCTTGCATTGCATCCGGTTGAGGGCACGCACCGTGACGAACACGAGACACGCGAAAGGCCGGTTCACGTGGTGACACAAGCTTGGCTTTAGCAGCGGTGTGATACCTGTGGGCGATGCGGCCGCTTATGCTGTCGCCACTTCGTCGTAATATGTCAGGCTTTCTACACCCTTCTGCATGTCAGGGTCACAGGGTTCATAGGTCATATCTACAAGCATCCTGTGCCCGTAATTGCGAAACACGGCAATCCATCGGTGACGGAACCGGCTGTCCAATTCAAGATTGATATGCTGATCGCTGACTGCGGATACAATCGCCACTTCTCCGCGCCGGACGGATCGAACGAAATCGTCATCGTGAAGAAACCTGCTCGCTTCATCCACAAGATTATCAATCAGGCGGGTATTTTGCAATTGTGAAAACTGGGGCCAAGCCTGTTCCAGCCCCTTTGATGCCATCACAAGCCTTACACCGTCGAGGTCAAAGGAAGCGCGAACAGATGTTTGGCTCTTTAGCGCAATTCTATCGACACTCAGGCGCTCTTTGGCTGTTCCTGACATGATATCCAATATCCGGCCGGTTAGCCTGCGGTGCGGAATGTCGCGGCCGGTTTCCCAATGCGATACAGCCGCCTGCGAAACGCCCAACATCTGCGCGATGGTATCTTGCTTTACGCCAGTGGCTTTCCGCCAGTCACGCAAAAGCTGCCCTATCGTCGCGTTTAGCATGACATCCCCTGATACCGTCGGGGAACCTAACCACGGCCCGCATCGAAAGCGAACTCTCTTAAGTTAGGAGAAGTTCGGCCATTGGAATGTAACGCCAGAGGCGGCAGATTACGCAGCTATAACATCTTCGAAAAAGCGCACCTCATGGACACCGGTGCTCAGCGCTGTCGGTTCCCGATCATACCAGACCTCACCGACGACCCGCATGCCGTAGGAATGGAAGGTGACCGTCCAGCGATGGCGTTTGCAATGCGATCCGTCCGCATCCGTGGCCCTTTCGCTTGCGCCAAAGGCCAGAACGATCTCGCCCCTTTTTAGCCGCCCTCGGAATACCGGGTCTTGCATAAGACTTCTGGCTTCGGGCGACATATGCGACAGGACTGGGTGCTGCACCAGCGCGGAAAGTTCCGGCCACAATCTGGCTAGGCCGCTTGAAATGGCCAGCAGCCTTGTATCTTCAACGTCAAACAGCAAAACATAGGACATAAACCCGGAAACAACCTGTTTGCGAAGCGTGAGCTGTTCGGCAGCGTCATGTCGCATCATTTCGTTCAGGCGATAGCGCAGGCCGGGTGCGGGTTCGGCAAGGCCGGCTTCCAGCCTCCGCAACTCGGCGACCGGAACGGCGACCGCTTCTGCAACGCGGGCCAAGGGCAACCCCTGACCAGTTCGCCAGCAGGCCAGCCGTTTGCCAAGCTCGAACGCAGGCAGGTGCGACATGGTTACGTCCTGAAAGGTAAGGGCGCCATGACATGGCGCCCTTGATAGCCTGCTTTACTGGGCGGTCAGGCGCAGGACAGCAATGTTCTTGCTGCCATCGGTCGCCGTGGTGGTGCCCGCAACGACAATCAGCTTGTCCCCCTGAACGGCAACGGCTTGCGCCATGTCATCCCCATCCCCGAGCGAGATGTTCACGATGCCGTTTTCGGTGCCGTCATCGGCAGTGCCGAAGGCCTGGTCAAGATCGCCATTCGCCTCATAGCGAGCCACGGCGATGTTGGTGCTGTCGCCTTCCTGATGGTAGCCAGCCACAACCAGCTTTCCATCATTCTGGATCGCCAGACCGGTCGCATAGTCATTGCCTTCGCCCAGCGAGGTCGAGACGAAGCCGTTCGGCGTGCCATCTTCCGCAACGCCAAAGCCTTCGTCGGGCGTGCCATCGGCATTCAGGCGGGCAAGCACAAAATTGCTGGACCCATCCGCCGTCACGCTGTCGCCCGCCACGACAACCTTGCCATCGGCCTGAAGCGCGATGTCGCGCGCAACATCATCGCCTTCGCCCAGCGAAATATTCACAAAACCCTCGGGCGTGCCATCGTCGCCCGCGGCGCCAAAGGTTGCATCAGGCACGCCTGCCGCGTCATAGCGCGCGACGATGATGTTGCTTGACCCGTCCTCTGCCACCCGATTGCCCGCGACGACGATCTTGCCATCCGCTTGCAGAACAAGCGCGTTGGCTTTGTCATCGCCATTACCCAGCGAGGTGGCGACAAAGCCGTTGGGCGTGCCGTCTTCCGACTGGCCAAAGCTGTCATCGACGCTGCCATCCGCGTTCAGTCGCGCCACGATGATGTTGGACGACCCGTCCGCCGTCACGCTATCGCCCACCATGACGATCTTGCCATCCGCCTGCACCGCAACGTCACGGGCCACATCATTCCCGTCGCCCAGCGAAATGTTGACGATGCCGTTTTCGGTGCCGTCATCCGCCGTGCCAAAGCTTTGGTCCAGGGTGCCGTCGGCATTGACGCGCAGCACCACCATGTTGGTCGAACTGCCTTCTTCATGATAGCCCGCAACGACGACTTTGCCGTCGGCCTGTTGGGCCACGGCGGTGCCGAAATCATTGCCGTCGCCCAGCGAAATGTTCACCACGCCGTTCGGGGTGCCATCGTCCTCGCCCACGCCAAAGCCCGCATCGAACGAACCGTCCGTGGTATAGCGGACCAGCACGATATCATTGCTTTCGCCATTGTGGCGGTTACCGACAACAACAACATGGCCGTCCGCATCGACAGACAGATCTTCTGCCATGTCATCGCCATTGCCCAGCGACGTTGCCACAACGCCCGCCGGGGTGCCGTCATCCTCGCCTGCGCCAAAAGACGCATCCAGCATCCCGGCGCCATCGGCAGCCCAAGCAATGCCCGCCAGCAATGCGATGGTTGAAACAGTAGCGAGGCCCAGAGCAACCTTGGCTTTCGGGGTCTTGATCATTGAACTTCCTCATGAACGGTCGATTGACGACCCGACAGGCAGCAAAAGATGTGCCATCCGGCAAACAGCCGAAACGGTTTGCAGACATGTGTCTGTCAGAATCGCGGCATCTTACCGTGGCGGGCCGTGGCCAAGCAAAAGAAGAAATATTAGCGGCAATGGCGCAAAAAGTCAGCACCGGCATGATTTTTATCATATTATAACATATACTTAACGCTCCGAAAAACACTGACCACATGATCAAAAAATTACGGGGTCAGACGATCCCTCGGGGCCATCTTCCGCAAGGCAGCAAAAAGGGCTGCGCCCCCGAAGCCGGGGTTGTGCGAAAGCGTTACAGAAACGTCACCCTCGGCCTCTTTCGCACCACGCCTTGGCTTTGGTGCGTTACCGACACCGTCGCGCCCGCGCCAACGCTCGGCCTGCCCCACGCCACCAACCCACATTTGCATTGATCAAAGAGGCTACGGCTTTGTCGCAGGTGTGCCGGGGGCTGTCGGCAAGTAACGACCTGCCCGTCGCATGCGCCGCTACCCTCCCCAAACGCGTGCAAAGCAACTGACCGGCGAATGGGGGGACACATGGGCAGCACCTTCACAGCCTCGGCGGTGGTTCTGCTTACCGGGGTTTTCTGGGGCATATACTGGGTGCCAGTCCGCGCCATCGGCGGGCTGGGGCTTGACGGGGCGTGGGGCACCGCTGCGATCACCCTCGCTGCCGCGCTTTTCTTGCTGCCCTTCATGCTCAAGAACCGAACGTCACTTCGCGGCAAAGACCCGTTGGGGATCATCTCGGTCATCTTTGGCGGTGCGGCCTTTGCCCTGTATTCCATCGGCTTTCTTTACGGCAAGGTCGCACTTGTCGTGCTGCTCTGGTTCTTCAGCCCGGTCTGGAGCGTTCTGATTGCCAAGTTTCTGCTGCATGTGCAGGTTCCCCGGCTCAGATTGGTTGCGATCGCCGTCGGGCTTGCGGGCCTGTTCATCATGCTTGGGGGTGATGGCGGCCTTCCTGTTCCCGCCAATCTGGGGGAATGGATGGCGTTCACCGGCGGGCTTATCTGGGCCTTTGCAACAGCCGGTATGCGGTTGAAATCCGATGTGACGCCGCTGCCCTCGGCCTTTCTGTTCGCGGTCGGCGCGGCCCTCACATCACTGGCCCTAGCCCCTGTGCTAGAGCCGTGGCCCGCGATTGACACGGCGAACCTATCCAGCCTTACCCTGCAGGTTCTTTTGACCGGGGGCCTATGGTGGGTTCTGTCGATCGCGGCCCTTATGTGGGCCGCCCTGCGGCTGGACCCTGCGCGTGTGGGCATCCTGTTGATGACCGAGGTTGTCTTTGGCGCATTCACGGCGGCGCTTTTTGCGGGTGAACGTCTGTCCGTAAGCGAAATGATCGGCGGCGCACTGGTGATCCTGTGTGGCCTGCTTGAAGTCTGGCCAACAAAGGCGGGCCCACCGCATAAGACCGCCTGATCGTGGTCCCGCATAAACCAAACCCGAAGCGGCACAACCCACCGCCGCCCCCCCTGAACCGGACGTTCCACCAACGGAGACCTCGCCTTGACACGACCCGCAACAACACCCGCCCGAGTGGACAGCAGCACCCTGCAAGACGAACGGTGGAAAGACCAGACGCGCGGCACGATCCGGTTCCGAACCCTGATCTCGGCCCCCGAAACCCCGACCGACAGTCTGGTCTGCGGCATCGCCATGATGTCCGCCGGGGACACCTTCGTACTCCACAGCCATGCCCATGCCGAGGTCTATTTCGGGCTGGAAGGCGAAGGCGAGGTCACGATCAACGGTGAACAGCACCGCCTCGCACCGGGCGTTGCCCTGTTCATTCCCGGCGGCGCGATGCACGGCATCCCGCGCGCCACCGGCCACCTGAAATGGTTCTACACCTTTGCGGCAGACAGCTTTGCCGACATCAGGTACCGCTTTCCGCATGAAGAATAGACCTTCACACTCCAAACGGCGCGCATGACGCTGAATCCCCGGGCTTCAGCCGGGGTGCAAAAGCGCGACCATCCCCGCCAAAGTCTAAAAAAGCCATGCAAAGCCGGCCGAGAGCTGCCGGAAACTCGTGTCTTCAAGCGCGGTGCCGCCCGATATCTCAAGCGAAAAGGCCCCTTCTCCAACGGCACCGGTCAGGCCCAACGCAGCCCCATATGTTTCAAATCCCTGTTTGCCAACAGGGGATGAGCTTTGTCGCGCACCGCCAGCCGCCAGTTCGGCATAAGGCTTCAGGTTCAAACCGCCGATCCCGCTGACCGTTTCCAAACGAACCTTCGCATCAACAGACAATAGCCGCCTTTGGTCAGCGTCCAGGCTGATTGACCCTTCGGTATGAACGGGAACATCCTCTGAATATCCGCTGACGCGAACCCCGGGCGATACGGCCAAAAGGCCTGCTTGCCACGACCCCGTCAACCCGATAGCGCCGATCACTCTGTCACTCTGGAAGTCGGAACCATCGACCGAATAATCCGGTTTCGATCTGCCAAGGTGGGCATCCAGAACGAAATGTTCCGCAATCTGCGCCCCGAAATACAGGCCCAAAGCTGGCGCTGCGGCCAAATTTCCCTGTCCGGCCCCGGTGGATTTTGACCAATCATACGAAGCGTAAACGCCGGCAATTGCCCCCTCGGCCACCTTGGTATCGACACCTGCAATGATGTTCCCCGAGGTTCCGTCGGCGCCTCCGGTCAAATTCACCCCGGCCGAACTCACCCAAAAGCCCCGGGCGTCACCTTCGCTCGGCCCGGCCAAGCCAGCCCGAGACGATCCGCCCAATTGCGATCTGACCCTCAGATCGACTGCATTCGTGACCGACATCATTTGCGCGAACGCATTCACGTCTGTGATGCCGCTTGTCCTGATCTCTGACCGAAGCGTCAGAAAGAGCGTGTTTTCTTTTTGGATGTTGTAATCAGACAGGGTGCGCCCGTCCTCCAACCGATCTGCCCCGAAGATCAGGATTTGATCGTCTGTTGGGATACTTTCCTTATCCAGTATCTTCGCCTTGACGTTCTCGATGGTGTCAGATGGCTCGACATCCAGCGTGATGGTCTTGTCGGCGCCCGTCTTGACGAAAATCTGCATCGCCTCTGCCGGTGCAACCATAACCATGATGATCGCCGCAGATATAGATAAGGTTCGAAACATCGTCTTGTCCGCTGAAAATTTTGTCGCATGACCTTCGCTCAGCTTGCGCAGTCAATCAAATCATCAAAAGATAGCTATGTGCGCGATCCTGCCAGGTTACGAAACAGCGTGTCGTTCAAGTACACGCCCCGCATCCGACTGTTGAAGCTTTCCACGAAACCGTTCTGTCTCGGCTTTCCGGGCGCGATGCAGTGCCATTCGACCTTCTGCCCGGCGCACCACTTCAGAATCGCGTTCGACGTCAGTTCCCGCGCCACGCGGCGGCCCGAGAGGGATGCACCGGGGATCGCCGCCAGACACTCGCGCGTGCCGTCGTCCACCACATTCAGCACCCTAAAGCGCCGCCCATAGGCGAACTGGTCATGGATCGAGCCGTGGTGTTGCCATTGGTTCGTGGCCCAAGGCGAGGGTCGAGCGACCTGCGCGCATTGGGCCGCGCCTCCATCAGGATCGGAGCCCTTGTCCCGATGGCCTTGCGGCGCTTTGCGTTTACGCACCGTTAACCCTTCCTCGCGGTAGAGCCGATAGATGCGGTTGATCCCCGACACCTCGCTTTCCCGCCTGAGCAAGACGAAAAGCCGTCGGTCGCCGAACCTGCGCCGCTGATTGGCCAGATCACGCAACCGACCCCGCAGCGCCGCGTCCTGCGCTCGCTGCGACGGGTAGCGTCTTCGGCGACGCCCAGATGACCAAGGCGTTATTCGATTGTCTGATCCGCCAACGCGAGATTATCGAGACCGGCAACGAGGCCTGGCGCTTCAAAAAAAATCGCGCCTGGCCCCGATCCAGACCGGACCCGCCTCTACTCTGTTATCAGCTCCTTCGGCTCAGGCCCTGATCTCGACACAACATAAGGATTCAGTATTGGACGCAGATCGGGGTCAATTTTGTCCGCCTGTTGAGGCGAATTCGCACTTTAGGCTATTGAATTAATCTTATGCTATGTATTTGGCTCCGCTATTTCGCTGTATCATCACAGGGTGCCCGTTTTCCGGCCTATATGTAGGTCTATACCGGGCAATCTTTTGATAAATTGTCAGGAAGGGCCCTATGCAAAAGATCGTGGCTATAATTATTGCGGGCGTTGCCAGCCCGCTTGCGGCAAGCGGCGCAATCGCAGCTGATTTCGACCTCGAACTTGAAGCAGGGAAGTTGGATTATTCTTATAATCCCGGCGCGCCTTCACCGTTTGATGCTGCATTTTTCGGCAATACCGAAGGTGCATTGAAATTCACATCGGCATCCGGAAAGTTGTTTTCGACGACCGGCCTGTCACAGATCGGGGTGACGACAGGCGACAACATTGTCATTTTCGATGGCGCCGGGTCGAACTGGGAGGGCGAGAACCACCTTTACATCGGCGTTGCAAGCTCCAACAACAGCCTGACCGTACAGAACGGTGCAAATGTCGATTTCGGCATTCCAATCGCTGTGGTCAGTCCGACCGCTGCTGATATCATTCTTGGATACGATGATGGCGGCGACGACAACAGCCTTACCGTCACGGGTGCGGCCACGACATTCACGACCGACGGCACGATCTATGTGGGTCGCAATGGCGATGACAACAGCCTGACAATCGAGGACGGCGCCGTCGTCACCAGCCTTCAGGGCCGGATCGGCGGCGGAACCGGTTCGACGGCGGGCGCCACCGGGAACAGCGTCACAATCGATGGCAACGGATCGAAATGGCAGATGTCGGGAACGCTGCGCATCGGGGCAGGCGGCACATCGGCAACCGGCGGCAATACGGTGACAGTGCGGAACGGCGGCGGCCTATCGACGGGCAAAACGATCCAACTGGGACGCGACACGCTGTCGGACGGCAACGAACTGACCATCACCGGCGAAGGATCAAACGTCACCTCTGCCGAAGACCTGTATCTTGGCTGGGTCGATGGCTCTACCGACAACCTTGTCACAGTGGATGACCTTGCTACGCTTGATGTCGCCGGGACGCTGCTTGTCCGCGACGACAACACGCTCAGCTTGGCCAGCGGCGCTGCAGTCACCGCCGGCACCTTGACGCTGACGGCAGCCGCGGACCCGAAAGAAGGCTCACATCTTTCCTTCGACATTGACACCGATAATCTTGCCACGCTTACCGTGACCAACGGTGCAACGTTGGGCGGTGCATTCAAGGCCACTTTTTCGGGTGCACTGGAAAATCGCGTCGATATCATCAACGCAAGTCTGGGATTTGCGGGCACGACCTTTGACACAGTCGATACGACCGACCTTGCACGTGGCTTTGCGGCCGACATGGTCTATGGCTTGCCGAAAAATCCCGCAATCGTTGCGCCTGCCGGAACCGCCTATCTTGATATCGACGCGAGATTGGGCCGCATCGACACGCTGGGCAGGAACCAACACCGCGTTGCAGAAGGTCTGAACACCTCGTTCAATGGCGGTCAAAGCTTCAGCAAAGAATTCGTTTCGATCTACGCGCTGGAAAACCCCGAACTGCAAGCAGCTTTGACCGAATTGTCGGGCGAGGCGAACGCTTATGGGCTTTCCAGCGGCGTGTCTAACTCCGATGCTTCCATGCTGCAAATCCTGCGCAATCAGGCTTTGGCAGGCGGACGCGGGGGTTGGGGCGCGTTTGCAAACAGCCAGGGCGCTGCAGATGGCAACCAGGCCGAAGGTACGCATGACACCGATACTAGTCGCTCCACATTCGCGGGCGGCTTGACCATGGGCGGCGACGCGCTCAGCGCCGGTCTTGGTGTGGCTGTCGGCCAGTCTGACTGGGATCTGGCAGGCCTTGGTGCGGGCGGGCTTGACTCGGTCCAGTTCGGCGGCTTCCTCAAGGCTGATCTGGGCAACGCTTACATCGGAGCAACCGGGGTCATTGGTCGGCATGACATGGCGGTGTCGCGTGACTCGTATCGGTATGTGCCACCAACGACACCTTTTGCCCCCCTCCCCGACGAAGTGCTTGGCTTCGCGTCAGGCGTTGCTTCAAATGCCATGCGGCTTGAGGCCGGATATACCCTTGCCTTGTCAGACGCGTTGAGTGTGACGCCCTACGCTGCCTACGCTACGGGGCAAAGCGTCCTCAAGAACGCTACCTCTGAAAATGGCAGCGAAGATGCCATCTTCGGGCTGACTTACGAAGGGCAGACGATCCACACCCGCACAACCGAATTCGGCACACGTATCGATGGCAAGGTTGGCGACGCGACTCAGCTTTTTGCCGGAGTTGCGGTATCGTCGTCGGATAGCGATGCGGTGCATGCGCATTTCACCGGTCTGGAAAACTCGGGCTTCGATCTCGTCGCAGCCGGCTCGGGCGCAGTGTTGACCAAGGTCGAACTCGGCGCATCCTATGCCGTTGCAGACAGCTCGACCGCGTCGCTGATGTTGACCGGCACCTTCGGTGAAGTATCGGAAATCGGCGTTTCGACCGGCCTTCGGATCAACTGGTAAGGATTGGGTCTCGATATGCCTCACAAGGTCTCGACCGAACTGGGGTGATGATCCGTCGTCAGGGCCCTACTTGGGGCCCTGACGTTTGATTTTGCGTTATTCCCTGATGTCTGGACAAGCCAGTTGACCTGCTCCCCGGTTTGTCCTCGTTCAGAAGTTAGTTCTGTTCGTGGTTTGGTCCTTTTCTGACCGGTTGAGGAACTCCTGCGGGGTGAGGCCGTCCAGGCTCGTGCGCGGGCGGTGATGGTTGTAGTCGTCGCGCCATGCCGCGATCAAGTGGCGGGCATGACGCAGGCTGGAGAATAGGTGCCCGTTGAGGGATTCGTCCCGCAGGCGGCCGTTGAAGCTCTCGACGAAGCCATTCTGCATCGGTTTGCTGGGCGCAATGTCGTGCCATTCGACCTTTCGGTCCTGCTGCCATGTCAGGATCGCATTCGAGGTCAGCTCAGTGCCATTCTCACTGACCACCATGCAGGGATAGCCCCGCAACTCGGCGATCCGGTTTGCAAACAAGCTGATCCGTAGGCGTTGTTCCTGCTCTTTCCAACCTACGTCGCTTTGACAGAGCGATCAGTGCTTGAATAAGGGCCTTTTACGCATCGCGGGTGGTGTCAGGCAAAGCATCACCGTGAAAATTTGAGACATTCCAATCGTCAAAAAAAGTCTCGTCCGGATGATGTCGCAGTTTTGTCCGCTTCATGTCGCGCCGCTACGCTGTTCGGGAACTGTATCGGCAGCATGTTTCTGCATGATCTGCACATACAGGAATCAGATCAGCATCGCGACAAACCGCGGCATGAGCAAAATGCATCGGCAAAAGCTGCTTGCTTTTCAAAACGCTAGCGATTTCCGTAATTTAAATGGTGCCCAGAGCCGGAATCGAACCAGCGACACGCGGATTTTCAATCCGCTGCTCTACCAACTGAGCTATCTGGGCACCGTTGCCGAAAGCTTGCCTTCGGGTGGGCGGGTGATACGTC
>JAIXRW010000023.1 GCA_027484985.1 Rhodobacter sp.
CGACGATTTTCCAGCTTGTGCCACCCCGCCCGCCCCGCTAATTCCGGCAGCGGGACACCCTTCCCCACCGAAGGGCAAATATCTGGAAGGATACCATGACCGACCTGACCGCACCGGCACAGCGCCCGGCAAACCCGCGCTTTTCCTCCGGCCCCTGCGCCAAAATCCCCGCATTCTCGCTCGACCTTCTGGCAGACGCCCCTTTGGGCCGCTCGCACCGCGCCGCCATCGGCAAGGCCAAGCTGAAAGAGGCGATCGACCTCACCCGCGAAATCCTTGGCGTTCCGGCCGATTACCGCATCGGCATCGTCCCCGGTTCCGACACAGGCGCCGTCGAAATGGCGATGTGGAGCCTGCTTGGCGCCCGCCCCGTGGAAATGCTGGCATGGGAATCCTTCGGTGAAGGCTGGGTGACGGACGTCGTCAAACAGTTGAAACTCGACGCCAAAGTCAAAATCGCCCCCTACGGCCAGATCGTTGACCTCGCCACCGTCGATTTCAATTCCGACGTGGTTTTCACATGGAACGGCACCACCTCGGGCGTCCGCCTGCCCGATGCCCATGCCATTCCCGCCAACCGTGCGGGCCTCACCATCTGCGACGCCACCTCCGCCGCCTTCGCGATGGAGCTTGACTGGGCCAAGCTCGACGTCACCACCTTCTCGTGGCAAAAGGTCCTCGGCGGCGAAGGGGCCCACGGCATCCTGATCCTGTCGCCCCGCGCCGTCGAACGGCTGGAAACCTACACCCCCGCATGGCCCCTGCCGAAAATCTTCCGCCTCACCTCCAAGGGCAAACTGATCGAAGGCATCTTCGTGGGCGAGACCATCAACACCCCCTCGATGCTGGCGGTGGAAGATTACCTCGTCGCCCTCAAATGGGCCAAATCCATCGGCGGCCTTCCGGCCCTGATCGCCCGCGCCACCGCCAACGCACAAACCGTGTGGGATTTCTGCGCCACCAACCCGTGGATCGCAAACCTCGCGGAAAACCCCGCCACCGCCTCGACCACATCGGTCTGCCTCAAATTCACCGACCCGCGCATCACCGATGGCGAAGCCTTCGCCAAGGCGGTCGCCAAACGGCTGGAAAAGGCAGGCGTCGCCTATGACATCGGCGCCTACCGCGACGCCCCCGCAGGGTTGCGCATCTGGTGCGGCTCGACCGTCGAACAGGCCGATATCGCCGCCCTGATGCCGTGGATCGCCCACGCCTTCCACAGCGAAATCAACGCTTTGGCCAACGCCGCCTGATTGTCATCCCCGCGCAAGCGGGGACCTCCCCCGAGATTTGAACCATAGCCCCCGCCCTCGAAGGGGTGACACCCGCAAATGAATAGGAGCCCCCAATGGCCCCCCGCGTTCTCGTATCCGACGAACTCTCCGAAACCGCCGTCCAGATCTTCCGCGACCGCGGGGTCGAGGTCGATTACCTGCCGAAACTCGGCAAAGACAAGGACGAACTGGCAAAGCTGATCGGCCAATATGACGGCCTCGCCATCCGCTCGGCCACCAAAGTCACCGAAAAACTGCTCGCCGCCGCGACCAACCTCAAGGTCGTCGGCCGCGCAGGCATCGGCGTTGATAACGTCGATATCCCCGCCGCCTCGAAAAAAGGCGTGATCGTCATGAACACGCCCTTCGGCAACTCGATCACCACCGCCGAACATGCCATCGCCATGATGTTCGCCGTGGCACGCCAAATCCCCGAAGCCAACGCCTCCACCCACGCCGGCAAATGGGAGAAATCCAAATTCATGGGGGTGGAACTGTTCAACAAAACCCTCGGCGTCATCGGCGCAGGGAACATCGGCGGCATCGTCTGCGACCGCGCCGTGGGCCTCAAAATGCGCGTCCTCGCCTATGATCCCTTCCTGTCCGACGAACGCGCCAAACAACTCGGCGTGACGAAAGTGGAACTCGACGACCTCCTCTCCCGCGCCGATTTCATCACCCTGCACGTGCCGCTGACGGACAAGACGCGCAACATCCTCTCGGCCGAGAACATCGCCAAAACCAAGCGCGGCGTCCGTATCATCAACTGCGCCCGCGGCGGCCTGATTGATGAGTCCGCCCTCGCCGCAGCCCTGCAATCGGGCCATGTCGCAGGCGCGGCGCTTGACGTGTTCGAAACCGAACCCGCCACCGAAAACCCGCTCTTCAACATGCCCAATGTGGTCTGCACCCCCCACCTTGGCGCCTCCACCACCGAAGCGCAGGAAAACGTGGCCCTGCAAGTGGCCGAACAGATGTCCGACTACCTGCTTACCGGCGCGGTGCAGAACGCGCTCAACATGCCCAACGTCACGGCAGAAGAAGCCGCCGTCATGGGCCCGTGGGTCAAACTCGCCTCGCACCTGGGCAGCTTCATCGGCCAGATGACGGATGAACCGATCAAGGCCATCAACATCCTCTACGATGGCACCGTGGCGGGCATGAACCTCGCTGCCCTCAACCAGTCGGTCATCGCGGGCGTGATGAAGGCGCATAACCCCGACGTCAACCTCGTCTCCGCCCCCATCGTGGCGAAAGAGCGCGGCATCCTCGTCTCGACCACGCGGCAGGACAAGACGGGCACATTTGACGCCTATATCAAGGTCACCATGGTCACCGAATCCCGCGAACGTTCCGTCGCGGGCACCTGCTTCTCTGATGGCAAACCCCGCTTCATCCAGATCAAGGGCATCAACATCGACGCCGAAATCGGCCGCCACATGCTCTATACCACGAACGAGGACGTGCCGGGCATCATCGGCCTTCTCGGTATGACCATGGGCAAGAACGGCGTCAACATCGCCAACTTCACCCTCGGCCGCTCGGGCGTGGGGCAAGACGCCATCGCCATCCTCTACCTCGACCAACCCATCGACCCAAAGGTCGTCGGCACCCTCGAATCCACCGGCATGTTCCAGCAGGTCAAACCGCTGGAATTCGACGTGGCCTGACAGGGCAGGGCGTGTAACGAAACGCAGGCCGGGGGTTTCACACCCCCCAGCCCGTCGGTTCTCGAACCGATGGCGAAAACGATGGACTACCCCGTGGAGTATTTCCGCCAAGGTGAAGCACCAGGGTTCTCATCTCACGCACTTCCCCTTTCCCTTTCACCTTTGCTCAAATACTCCACGGGGGGTGCGGGGGGTGTGAAACCCCCCGCTTCCGCAGCCAGCCACAAAGGGCCGCGCCATGATCACCTACGCCATCGGCGACATCCACGGCCATCTCGACCTGCTCCGCGCCGCGCATGACCGGATCGCGGCCGACCGCGCCGCGCATGGCACAGGTGATGCCCCCGTCATCCACCTTGGCGATCTTGTCGATCGTGGGCCCGATTGCCGCGGCGTGATCCAGCACCTGATCGACGGCATGGCGGCTGGCGAACCGTGGGAGGTGATCAAGGGCAACCACGACCGCATGTTCACCGGCTTTCTGGACGATATCCACCACCATGACGAAGGCCTGCGCGCCGATCTGTCATGGCTGCACCCCCGCCTTGGCGGGGCGGCCACCCTTGCCTCTTACGGGGTCGCCAACGCCGCCGACCGCCCCCTCGCGCCCGTGCATGCCGAGGCTGTCGCGGCCGTCCCCCATGCCCACCGCGCCTTTCTCAAACACCGCCCCACATGGCTGGAGCGCGGGCCCTGCGTCTTTGTCCACGCGGGCATCCGCCCCGGCATCCCCATGCCACAGCAGCGCGAAACCGATCTGGTCTGGATCAGGGCAGGATTTCTGGAAGACACCCGCGACCACGGCTTTCTCGTCGTGCACGGCCACACCGCGCTCGACCACGCCACCCATTACGGCAACCGCGTGAATATCGATTCAAGCGCCGCCTATGGCGGCCCGCTCACCGCCATCGTGCTCGAAGGGCGCGATGCCTTCGTGCTTACCGGTCAGGGCCGCGTCCCGCTGACGGCCTAAGCCGCCACAGCGCATGGACCAGCGTCCCGCCAAAGAACACCAGCGCGATCCCGAACACCTCGACCAGCCCCGGCCCCTTGGGCACGCCGCGCACCGCCACCAGAACGGCAATCGCGATCAGCCCCACCACCGAAAAGGCCGCGCGGAATTGCAATTCACCGCGTGTAGGCCCGTATTTCCCTGCCATATCCGCCTCCCTTTCCGCCCGACATAGACCGCTCCGCGCAAAAGCACAGGCCGCGCCGTCAGGCCCGCTCAGCGGTTCATCCGCCCGCGCAAGGCAAAGGCCGCCACGGCCGTCAGCAGACAGACCGCCCCGACGATCTGGAAGAACCCCCGCTCCCCCATCGCGCCCAGCACCTGCCCCAGCGCCACCGGCGCGGCGATCCCGCCCACCAGCCCCGCGGCGATGATCGTCGGCGTCACGCGCGGGTCATCGCCCATCTGCCGGCAGGCCGCGACATAGCAATTGGGAAAGAACAGCCCCGCCGCCGCCCCCAGCACCACAAAGAACGGCACGGGCGGCAGAACCGCCGCCCCCCATGCCGCCACCGCCGCCAGCGCCATGGCGCAGGCATAAAGCGTGAATGCCGCAAAGCGATGCGCCAGAAACACCAGAACCGTGCGCGATACCAGAAAGGCCACGAAAAACCCCGAAAGCGCCTGCGCCGCCACCGCCTCGGCCGATCCCGCACGGATCAGCGCGGTCGGCCCCAGCCCGATCAGACTTGCCTCGGTCGCAATACCGAGCGCCGCGAAACACAGGATCACCGGGCGAAAGCGGTAGGGCCCGGTCGCCCCCGCCCCCCCTGCCTCGGCCCGTGCGGACGACCCCGCGAAAAGCCATGTCACGGCACAGATCGCCGCCACCAGCGCAAAGCCTGTCTGCGGGTTCGACCCCAGCCAGACAAAGACCAGCGGCATCGCAATCGCCCCCGCCGCGAATGTGGCATTCAACAGCCCCACCATCGACGGCCCCTTGGCGCCAAAGGCTTGCAGGACGCGCGGATTGAACACCACCGTTGACATCCCGTATCCCGTCCCGAACAGGACCGACGCCGCAACCGTCGCCCAGAACCCGCCCCCCGCCGCCACACCGGCTGCCCCCAGCGCCAGCACGGCCAACGCATGGCGCGGGGTCATCCCCGCCCCCCGCCAGAACATGATCGCCACCCCCGTGGCCGACCCCACCCACAGCGCCGAAACCAGCCAGCCCGCATCGGCCACGGTCAGCCCGAACTGCCGCGCAAAGGCAGGCAGCGCAGGGCCATACAGCGATTGCCCCGCCCCCATCAGCATAAAGGTCACGATGCCCGAAAACAGCAGCGCGGCATGGGTGCGGATCAGCTGGGCCACATCACTCTCCAAGGTTGCACACGGGGTGTCCCCCGCGGGCGGCGCCAAGTCAACCGCCCGCGCCCAGATGCCGCTCGCCCCGCTTGGCCGCCCGCTCCATCTGGCGCTGCCGCTCGCGAAAGCGCGCGCGGTCAGCCTCGGTATGTTCCCCGGCGCAGGCCGCGCAGCGCACACCTTCCTCGTACAGCGGATGCGCCCGCCCCTCGGGCGTGACCGGCCGCCGGCACGCCCCGCAGGACGAGATATTGCCCGGCACCAGCCCGTGCCCCACCGAAACCCGCTGATCAAAGACAAAGCATTCACCCTGCCAAAGCGATTGCGCGGCGGGCACCTCCTCCAGATATTTCAGGATACCGCCCTTCAGGTGGTACACCTCGGCCACGCCCTGTTGCAGCAGCCAGTTGGTCGATTTCTCACAGCGGATGCCACCGGTGCAGAACATGGCGATGCGCTTGTTGTGGAAGCGGTCCTTGTTCGCCTCCCACCACGCGGGAAACTCGCCAAAGGCCCGTGTGCCCGGATCAACCGCCCCCTGAAACGTGCCGATCGCCACCTCGTAATCATTCCGCGTGTCGATCACCGCCACATCCGGCGCAGAAATCAGGTCATTCCACGCAGCAGGCTGCACGTAATGGCCCACCGCCGCCTGCGGATCGACCGATGGCTGCCCCATCGTCACGATCTCGCGCTTCAGCCGCACCTTCATGCGGCCAAAGGGCATCGCCTCGGCATGGCTTTCCTTCCACTCCAGCCCCGCACAGCCGGGCAAAGCGCGGATATGCGCCAGCACCGCATCGATGCCCGCGCGGTCCCCCGCAATCGTGCCGTTGATCCCTTCACCTGCCAGCAGAAGCGACCCCTTCACCGCGTGGCTTTCGCACAGGTCCAGAAGCGGCCCCCGCACGGCGGCAGGGTCGGCAAATCGGGCAAAATGATACAGCGCGGCGATGGTGATCATGGCCCCGACATGCACCCGTTGCCGTGCGAGATCAAGCACGGCACTGTCAGGCCCGCCACACCGAAAAATCTTCAGAAGATTTTTCGCAAATTCCTTCAAAAGGAATTTGCCACCCCCCGAAGCCCTTCCGCCATTGACGCGGCCCCGCCCGTTTCCTAGGCAGGACCAACCGATATAGCCAAGGCCCCCCATGCGCCCTGCAACCGAAGCTCTCATCTTGATCGACGTGCAGAACGATTTCTGCCCCGGCGGCGCGCTGGCCGTGGCAGATGGCGATGCCATCATCCCGCGCATCAATGCCCTGATCAACGATTTTGCCTGCGTGGTGCTGACGCAAGACTGGCACCCCGCCAGCCATTCCAGCTTTGCCGCCAACCACCCCGGCGCGGCCCCGTTCTCGGTCACGCAGATGCCCTATGGCCCGCAGGTGCTTTGGCCCACCCATTGCGTCATCGGCACCGATGGCGCAGCCTTCCACCCCGCGCTGCGCACCGACCCCGCGCAGATGGTCATCCGCAAGGGCTTCCGCCCCGAGGTGGACAGCTATTCCGCCTTTTTCGAGAACGATCACCGCACCCCCACGGGGCTGGAAGGCTACCTCCGCACCCGTGGCATTACCCATGTCACCCTCGCAGGCCTCGCCACCGATTACTGCGTCGCCTATTCCGCGCTCGACGCCGCCGCGCTTGGCTTCCAGGCCACCGTCCTCATGGATGCCTGCCGCGCCATCGACCTGAACGGATCAATGGCCGAAGCCACCACCAAACTGCACGCCGCAGGCGTCACCCTTGGACATTGACATGGTCGATATCGCCACCCGCGTGCATAACCACAACTGGAAGATCGACCCGATCGTCCGGTCGCTGATCGACACCGATTTCTACAAACTCCTGATGTGCCAGTCGATCTTCCGCAACAAGCCCGACACCCACGTCACCTTCAGCCTGATCAACCGCACGAAATCCATCCGCCTTGCCGACCTGATCGACGAAGGCGAGTTGCGCGAACAGCTTGACCATGTCCGCTCGCTCTCGCTCTCGCGCGGGGAAAGCACTTGGCTGCGCGGCAACACCTTTTACGGCAAACGCCAGATGTTCCGCCCCGATTTCATGGAATGGTTCGAAGGTCTGCGCCTGCCCGCCTATCACCTCGAAAAGCACGATGGCCAATACGAACTTACCTTCGAAGGCCGCTGGCCCGAGGTGATGCTGTGGGAAATCCCCGCCCTCGCCGTGCTGATGGAGCTTCGCAGCCGCGCCGTCCTGCGCGGCATGGGCAAGTTCGAGCTGCAAATCCTTTATGCCCGCGCCATGACGCGGCTTTGGGAAAAGATCGAACGCCTGCGCCATATCGACGGGCTGAAAATCGCCGATTTCGGCACCCGCCGCCGCCATTCCTTCCTGTGGCAGGACTGGTGCGTTCAGGCCATGCAGGAAGGCTTGGGCGACAAATTCACCGGCACCTCGAACTGCCGCATCGCCATGAAGCGCGATATCGAAGCCATCGGCACCAATGCCCATGAACTTCCCATGGTCTATGCCGCCCTTGCCAATTCCGATGCCGAACTGGCGCAGGCCCCCTATCAGGTGCTTGCCGACTGGCACGAGGAACATGACGGCAACCTGCGCATCATCCTGCCCGATACCTATGGCACCGAAGGCTTCCTGCGCAACGCGCCCGACTGGCTGTCCACATGGACCGGCATCCGCATCGACAGCGGCGATCCCGCCACGGGCGCCGAAACCGCCATCCGCTGGTGGAAATCGCGGGGCGAGGATCCGACCAAGAAACTCGTCATCTTCTCCGATGGTCTCGATGTCGAAACCATCGAGAAACTCCACGCCCAGTTCCTTGGCCGCGTGAAGGTGTCCTTCGGCTGGGGAACCCTGCTGACCAATGACTTCACCGGATTGGCCCAAGACCGCCTCGCTCCGTTCAGCCTTGTCTGCAAGGCGGTGTCTGCCAACGGCCGCCCCACGGTGAAACTGTCCGACAACCCCAACAAGGCGATGGGACCAGCCGCCGAAATCGCCCGCTACAAACGCGTCTTCGGCGTGGGCGAACAGGCCGCGATGGCTGTGACGGTCTAAGAGGAGCGACGCGCAACGCGCCAACAATTCGCGCGGGGCAAGTGACCCGCGCGTATCGCTACGCCCGCCCCATGCCCGCCCGTGCGCCAAACGCACGGGCCGCGCCCGCCCTGCGGGGGGCGGGCGCGTGAACGCACCCGCCGGGCGGTCGCGCCCCGTGCCTGAAACCGCTTCCCGTGCTGAACACCCCTTGCGGCTGCGTTGCCGCATCCGCAATCGGACCGGCTCAACGCGCCACTGGCGCGTTGCGCTCCGGTCCTCTGGCGCGATCTGTCATCCCCGCGAAAGCGGGGATCTCCATCAGAACGGCACACGGACCCCGGCCTGTCCGACGATGACCGCCCCTATTCCTCGCCGTCCACCTTGCCCCGCATCGCCTTGACCTCGCCCCGCACCGCTTTCGCCGCCAGCCGCCGCTTCGTGCTGCCCCATGTCGGCTTTGTCGCCACCCGCCGCTTGGGCGCCACCAGCGCCTCGCGGATCATCTCGGCCAGCCGCTCGCGCGCCATCTCGCGGTTGCGCGCCTGGCTGCGCGTTTCCTCGGCATGGATGACAATCGCCCCCTCGCTCGTCCAGCGCCGCCCCGCAATGCGCTTCAGCCGCGCCTTCACCGCAGGCCCCAGATGCGGCGACCGCTCGGCCTCGAACCGCAATTCGACCGCCGTTTCCACCTTGTTCACATTCTGCCCGCCCGGCCCCGACGAGCGCGAGAAATTCTCGCTCAGCTCCCAGTCGGCAATCACCAGCGTATCATTGATCCTCAGCATCGCGCCAAATCCGAACCGTTCCGAAAGAGAAAGGGTCGCCCGACACAGGCGACCCTTTCCGAGATCCAAGGAGATGGGCCAGTTAGGTACCAAGCCCAATCGAAAGACTGTCATTCCAAGGGACTGCCCTCAGAAAACACGCCCCCCAACTGTCCTGACACCTATCTCCAATGTAGCTCTAGACACTGGATCACCTCCTTTCAATGGGTTGCCGATACCCAAAGCGTGACACAGATTTTGTGTTTGTCAAAAGAAATTACGCTACCCGTGCGGCAAGCCGCGACACCGCCAACCGGAACGGCACCAGCGCGACCACATCGACGCCAACCTTCACCAGCCAGTCGGCGCAAGCCAGCGAAACCCAGAACGGAACCTCGGGCCCAAGCCCCAAAAGCGGCATCGGCGCCGCGGCCCATGACACGTCATTGCCCGGTTCGATCCAGATCAGCCCCGCCGAAAAGGCGATGGAAAAGAAGATCGCCGTGTCGATCGTCGATCCGAACAGCGTGCTGACGAAAGGCGCCTTCCACCACGCGACCGACTGGCGCAGCCGGTTGAACACGCCAATGTCCAGCAACTGCCCGACCAGAAACGCCGTTCCCGATCCGACCGCCACGCGCAGCGTGACCAGCGGGCCAAACTCGCCCTGCACCTGCGTGCCGACCCACGAACAGATCAGCCCGACAAGGAACCCGACATAGACAACCTGCCGCGCCGCCTTGGCGCCCGACAGCCGGTTGACGATATCCGAAACAAGAAACGACAACGGATAGGTGAAAGCCCCCCATGTCAGCCATTGCCCGATGGGATGCTGCACAAGGATATTCGAGGCCACAACGACGATGGCCATGGCGAAAACGCCATAAGTCTGGATGCGGGTCATGTTTGACGTCCGTTTTTTACAAGGTCGCGGAGACTTGGCCCCCCGCGCATCGGGGAACGGCGGGGCACCTACGCCCCTTCGCCCGCCCTGTCAACGCATCACGCGGTATTCGACAATCTCGGTCGTCTGGAAAAAGTTGAAATTGTCGTCCGACACCATGGTCATCCGCAGCCCGCCCGTGCCATCGCGCCAGACCGACAGCCCTTCAAGGTTGTCGTGCTGGCCCACGCCACTTTCCATCTCGGTCCGTTCATCGGTCAGCCCCGCCGCTGTCATGGCGAAACTGCGGACACGGCTGGCAAATCCGGCCAGACCCTGAAAATCGCGTTCCAGCAGATAGAACCGCCCGTCCGGCCCGATATCGGCATCCACCGCCAGAAACGCACCGCGCCGTGGCAGATCGAACGGCTGGTCCCACGCGCCCTTGCGAAACCGGTAAACCGGGAAGGCCACGCCCACCCGCCCCGACCGTTCGGGCAGGGTGTAAAGCGTGCCCTTGCCATCCACCGCCAGCGATTCGAGCGACGAATTGCTTTGCATCCGCGCGAAATCGGGATGTTCGGGCAGGTTCGCCGCCGGTCCGGTGATGCGGTCATATTCCAGCACCCGCGCCGCACCCTCGAAACTGACAAAGACCCGCCCGTCAGGGGCCACCGCCAACCCTTCGGAATCGGTGCGCCCCGCGGCCAAAGCCCCGTCCCCCCGTGCCCGCAGCGGCGTCACGCGCCCCGTCTCGACCCCGGTGATAGACCCGTCCGCCGCCCGCCGGATCGCGCCCTGCACATACATTCCCTTGTCCGACAACACGAGAATCCGCTGCCCGTCCGGCCAGACATGGATGCCCGAAAAGCCGCCGAAATTCGCGTCCCGCGCCGTCCAGCGATAGCTTTGCAGAAAGCCTTCGGCCAACGGCGGGCTGGCGCTGCCTTGCAGCCCCCCGATCAGGGCAAAGCCCATGATCAGGGCGAAGAGAGCACGTTTCTGCATTCTTTCGGCAGGTCGGCCATCGTATAGTCACGCGGACCACGGACGGCAGGCGCAGGCTCCTTGCTGGGTTTGGGGTGCAGATAGGCATCCGACACCCAATACATCAAGGTATCATCGCAGCCATTCCCCCCATTCGAAAGTTCGGAAACGCTGGGTTTTTGCGTTTCGCACAGGGTCGCCCCCGCAGGGCATTTCAGCCGCACATGAAAATGGGTGTCATGCCCGTAAATCGGCCTGATCTTCTGCAACCATTTCTTGTCCGACCGCTTGGCCGTCTTGCACATCTCGATCTTGACTGCCGCCGCCACAAAGATGCGGTCCACCCGCGGGTCCGACGCGGCCTGTTGCAGCAGCGCCGCATGGGCAGGCGTCCACGCCTTTGTCACCGACAACTGGTCAGCCGACCGCACCGCAACCGACGAAATCTCTTCCCGTTCCTTCCGGCTCAGGTCCAGCCGCGCGGGCGGCAGCATCCAGATATCGGCATCCAGCCCGATCTGGTGGCTGGAATGTCCGCTCGTCATCGGCCCGCCCCTCGGCTGGCTCATATCGCCCACATAAAGCCCCGCCCATCCCAGACGGTCACGGGCAAAGCGACTCAGCTCCTCGATATAGGCGATCAGGTCGGGCTGGCCGTAATGGCGGTTCCGGCTCAGCCGCATCGCCTGCCATGTCGGCCCCGTCTCGGGCAGTTCCACCAACCCCGCCCCGCAGCCCTTGGCATAGCTGCCAATCGGCATCGGCGCCTGTTGTGACGGGGCCTTGGCCGCGCCGAACAACTTGTTCGCCTTGGTCTCGGCCAGCGCCGGACCCGCCATCACCACCGCCAGAACCGCCAGAACCCTGCCGAACCCCGTCATTCCAACTCGCCCCGCGCCCGCACGAAAACCATCAACAAAAGCCCGATGGCGAACATCACCACCAAGGGCACCATCCCGATCCGCTGCGATCCGCTGATATGCGTCACCACCGCGATCAGCGCGGGCGAGATAAAGCTCGCCACCTTGCCCGACAGCGCATAAAGCCCGAAGGCCTCGGTCGCGTGGTCCGGCGTGGTGTGGCGCACCATCATCGTCCGGCTTGCGGCCTGCAACGATCCGCCCGCCGCCCCGATCAGCGCCCCGCAGACAAAGAACACCGCATCCGAAGCGCCCGATGCCGGGTCAAGCGAAATCCCCCAGACCTGTTCGCGCGTCATGCCCACGATCACCATCACCACCGCGATCAGCACCACGATGCACAGCACGATCACCGGCTTCGGCCCGTATCGCCGGTCAGCCTTGCCACCCAGCCAGCTTGCCACCATCGCCGTGACCGCCCCCACCAGCCCGAACACCCCGATCTGCGTGATCTCCCATCCCAGCACACCCGACGCATAGACCCCGCCAAAGGCGTAAAGCGCGTTCAGCGCATCGCGGTAGAACAGCGATGACAGCAGATAGGCCGAAAGACTGCGCCGATACCGCAGCCCGGCCACCAATTCGCGCAAGGACGCAAAGGCGTTGCCCAGTTCCAGCGGCCGCCGTTCGGTTTTCGGCTCTTTCACCCACAGAAAGAACGGGATCATGAACACCACATACCAGATGGCCGTGAACGGCCCGACCGACCGCGTGCCTTCCCGCGCCTCGGGGTCCAGCCCGAACATCGGGTCCAGCCCGATCAGCGTCTTTCCCGTGGCCGAATTTTCCGCCAGCAGCGTCAGCATGATGATCAGCGCCAACAACCCGCCCAGATAGCCAAAGGCAAAGCCCGAACCACTGACCGCACCCAGATCGTCATGGTCGCCAAGGCTGGGCATCAGCGCGTTGGTAAAGATCGTGGCAAATTCCATCCCGATAAAGCCAAGGCCGAAAAAGGCCACGGCAAAGAACAGGTTGTCGCCCCCGGGCGCCACATACCACAGCGCGTAACTGCCGATCACATACAGCACCGAAAAGAACCACACCCAGACCAGCCGCCGCCCCGTCCCGTCGGCAATCGCGCCCAGAAACGGCGCCAGCACGGCAATGATGACCGACGAAACCGTCAGCCCCACCCCCCAATAGGCCTGCGCCGCGGCCGAAGCCGCATCCGCATCCATCCCCTGCCCCATGTAAACGCTGCGCGCGATTTCCGCGAAATAAGGGCCAAAGACAAAGGTCAGCAGCAAGGTATTATAGGGCTGGCTGGCCCAGTCAAAGAACCACCAGCCCCAGATGCGTTTCGTCGCCGCAGTCGCCATTGCAAACCCCCGTTGCCCCGCGCCCGAGTTGACCCCGAAACCCGCCCCCGCGCAAGCGTGCTAGCGTTGCGGCGGCCATGGCCGCGCGGCCTCGGTCACGATCCATTGCTGCACCCAGCCGGGCAAGGGCGGGCTGTCCTGTGCCAGCCCCATCTCGGCCAGCACCCGCTCGGGCGCCACGATCCCCGCTTTCGAGGTGATGGCAGACCGCACCACCATATGGCTGGAACACTCCTCCCCCAGCCACATCGACTGCTCGATATAGAAAAACCGCCCGTCCCAGCCGATGCAGCGGCTGTGCATGGTGATCGCGTCAAACGCCCGCACCCGCTTGCGATAGCGCACGACCGATCCCGCCACCGCAGCCCCCCAACCCCGCGCCGCCAGCACGCGGTGCAGCCCGTTGCGCCGCCCCATCGGAACGCGGCCCAGATCGAACAGCGTCAAGGTTCGCCCGTTGTTCAACTCGCGCCACGGGTCCAGATCCCACGGCCAACAGCGGTGGCGGCTGACATGCGCCTCCAAAAGACCAAGCGGCGGCGCCTTGCGAAACCGCCAGAATTCAAGCGCCATCCTGAAAAACGGATACATCGACCCCCGCCGCAAAACCCCGCGCCCGCCGCCGCGTGCCCACGCGATAACCGTTGCGAAAGGTCGCGTCAAAGGTTACGTCTGACCACAACACCTTGTGTAAAAAGGCGCGATATGGTCTCGGTCCTGCAAATCCTGCTTCTGATCCTGAACGTGGCGCAATGGATCATCCTTGCCCACATCATCATGAGCTGGCTGATCAACTTTCAGGTGCTGAACCTGCGCCAGCCCATCGTGGCGCAGCTGTGGTACGGGCTGAACAACCTGCTCGATCCGGTCTATTCCCGCATCCGCCGCGTTCTGCCCAATATGGCCGGCCTCGATCTTGCGCCGCTGATCGCGCTTCTGGCGATCTATGCGCTGCGGATCGTCATCATGAACAACGCCGCCTCCTTCTACTGATCTTAACAAAGTCTTGACCATGCGCGGGCCAAGCTGCCCGCGCCGAACCGATTCAGAAACGGGCAGATGCAAGACCCACAGGCGCTTCTTTCCTCGGTCTTCGGCTTTTCCGGCTTTCGCCCCGGTCAGGCCGAAAT
Source organism: Rhodobacter sp. (assembly GCA_027484985.1). GTDB lineage: Bacteria > Pseudomonadota > Alphaproteobacteria > Rhodobacterales > Rhodobacteraceae > Paragemmobacter. The sequence goes on from JAIXRW010000023.1 coordinate 14,310, forward strand.
CGTCTCGGCCGTTCTGGCGGGCAAGAACACGCTGGCCATCATGCCCACGGGCGGCGGCAAATCGCTCTGCTTCCAGCTTCCCGCCTTGTGCCGCGATGGCATCACCGTCGTCATCTCGCCCCTCATCGCCCTGATGCGCGATCAGGTCCGCGCGCTCCGCGAAGCGGGGGTTGATGCCGGCGCCCTCACCTCGGGCAACACAGACGAAGAAACCGAAGCGGTGTTCCGGTCCATCGACGAAGGACGCCTGAAACTCCTCTACATCGCGCCCGAACGCCTTGCCTCGCCCGGCACGCTCGGCCTGCTCCGCCGCGCCAACACCACCCTGATTGCCGTGGACGAAGCGCATTGCGTGTCGCAATGGGGCCACGACTTCCGGCCCGATTACCTGCGCATCGGCGAATTGCGCCGCACCCTCGGCGTTCCCCTCGCCGCCTTCACCGCCACGGCGGATGAAGAAACCCGTGCCGAAATCGTCACCCGCCTGTTCGACGGGGCGCAACCCGAAACCTTCCTGCGCGGTTTCGACCGGCCCAACATCCACCTCGCCTTTGCCGTCAAGGACACGCCGCGCACGCAAATCCTGCACTTCGCCGCCGCCCGCAAAGGGCAATCGGGCATCGTCTATTGCGCCACCCGCGCCAAGACCGAAACGCTGGCCGCCGCCCTGCGCGATGCGGGCCACAGCGCCTGCCACTACCACGGCGGCATGGACCCCGATGACCGCCGCAATGTCGAGATGCGGTTCCAACGCGAAGACGGGCTGATCGTCGTGGCCACCATCGCCTTCGGCATGGGCATCGACAAACCCGATATCCGCTGGGTCGCCCATGCCGACCTGCCCAAATCAATCGAAGGCTATTATCAGGAAATCGGCCGCGCCGGGCGCGACGGTGCCCCCGCCGAAACCCTTACCCTTTACGGCCCCGACGATATCCGCCTGCGCCGCGCCCAGATCGACGAAGGCGCCGCACCCCCTGACCGCAAGGCCGCCGACCACGCCCGCCTCAACGCCCTTCTCGGGCTGGCCGAGGCCACCGCCTGCCGCCGCCAAGTCCTTCTTGGCTATTTCGGTGAAACCTCCGAACCCTGCCGCAACTGCGACCTCTGCGACCGCCCCGCCGACCTGTTTGACGCCACCGATGCCGTCCGCAAGGCGCTTTCGGCCATCCTTCGCACCGGCGAATGGTTCGGCGCGGGCCATCTGATCGACATCCTCACCGGCACCGCGACGCCAAAGGTGCGCGAACGCGGCCACGACCAGCTTCCCACCTTCGCCGTTGGCCGCGACCTCACCAAACCCGCATGGGGCGCGGTGTTCCGCCAGATGATGGGCCGCGACCTCGTCCGCCCCGATCCCGACCGCCACGGCGCCCTGCGGATGACCGATGCCGCCCGCCCCATCTTGCGGGGCGAGGAAAACATAACCCTGCGCCGCGACACCGTGGCATCCGCCCAGCCCCGCGTGGCGATCAAAACCCTGACCTCCGAAGAAGACGCCCCCCTCATGTCGGCGCTCAGGGCCAAGCGCCGCGCCTTGGCCGAACAGGCCAACGTGCCCGCCTATGTCATCTTCCCCGACCGCACCCTTGCCGAAATGGCCGAAAAGCGCCCCGCTAACCTTGATGAATTTGCCCGCATCTCGGGTGTCGGCGCGAAAAAGCTCGAAAGCTACGGCGCGGCCTTCCTGGCCGTCATCAACGGCGCCGCAGCCGAACTCCACCCCCAGCGCATGCGCCTTGCGGGCCGCGATGCGGGTCAGGTCTATGACCGCCTTGCCGATGAACAACTGCGCCTGTCGCGGGGCGAGGATGGCACAGGCAAATACCTGTCCGTCACCCATTCCACCCTGCGCCAGATCGCGGAACTTCGCCCCTCGACGCTTTCGGAACTTGACCGCATCCACGGCATGGGCGGCCAAAAGACCGAACGCTTCGGCGCGGCCTTCCTCGGCATCTTGCGCGAGGCGTGACGCGCCCTACCTTCGCGTGAAGGAGACTTCTATGCTGACCGTGATTTCCCCCGCCAAACGTCTCGACGAAAACCGCCGCACCCTGCCCGCAGGGCTTCCGGCGACCACCCCCGCCTTTCTGGCCGATGCCGCCAAACTCGCCCGCATCGCGCGTGCGTTGTCCGTCGATGACCTGCGCGCCCTGATGGATATCTCCGAACCCCTCGCCCGCCTCAACCACGACCGTTTCCGCACCTTCAAGGCCAAGCCCGACCCCGCCGCCCTGCACCCCGCCGCCTTCTGCTTTGACGGCGATACCTATGCAGGGCTGGAAGCGAAAACGCTCGACCCCGATGCCCTGCGCTGGGCGCAAGACCACCTGCGTATCCTCTCGGGCCTTTACGGCCTGTTGCGACCGCTTGACGAAATCCAGCCCTACCGGCTTGAGATGGGATCGAAACTCGCCAACCCCAAAGGCCCCGACCTTTACGCCTTCTGGGGCAAGAAACTCGCCAAGGCGCTGAACGAAGCCGCCGCCGCCGCAGGCACCGAAACACTCGTCAACTGCGCCTCGAACGAATACTTCCACGCGGTTGACCGCAAGGCCCTGAAACTCCGCATCCTCACCCCCACCTTTCTCGAGGTGAAGGGGACCGAGGCCAAGATCGTCTCCTTCTTCGCCAAACGCGCCCGCGGCGCCATGGCCCGCTTCATCGCCGAACACCGCCTGACCGACCCTGCCGACCTGTCAGGCTTCACCATCGGCGGCTACGCCTATGATCCCGACCGTTCGACCCCCGAAAACCCCGTCTTCCTGCGCGAAGCGCAAGCCGAAGCCGCCTGACGCGATTTCTGACGCAGAAATCGCGCCGGAATTTGGCGCAAATTCCGGGTGGCCGACCTGAGGCGCAAAATCTGCGTCAGATTTTGCCGCGATTTCTGCGCCAGAAATCGCTTCCCCCCCTCAGGCAAAGACCCCATGGCAGAACCACCCGCCCGAAACCTCGCCGCCATGGGCATAGAACAGCCACAGCCGCGTGCCGTCCTCGGCCTCGATCCGCCAGTAATCCCGCGGGCCTGACCGCCATTCGGGCCGGTCCAGCCACCATTCCGGCGCAATGCGTTCCGGCCCCACCGCCACCCGCGTCACCCAGTCGCGCCGCCGCCAGCGAAAGCCGGCAGGCGGCACCGGCCCCTCGCAGCCTGCCACGGGTTCCGGCCCCAGCAGCACCAGCGGGCGCGGCACCCCGCGCTCGGGCCAAGCCTCGGCACTGGGCCGCGACCATGCCGCCGCCAGCACCTGAAACGCCCGCTCGGGCGCATGGCTTTCCCCCGGATGCAGCCGCGTCACCGCTTCCGCCCCCAGCCGCGTGCCCAGCTTGCCGATGATCTCGTCCAGCGCGGTATCCTGCGGCACCGCCGCCGCCGCCCCCTCGTCCAGCCTTGCGCGGTATTGCGTGGCCATCAGCGGCTCGGTCAGCACCGCCTCAAGCCGCAGCATGTCGATCCCGAAACCTGCGTCGATGTCATCCAGCTTCAGCCACAACAGCGGCCTTATGCTTTCCACCCGGTCGGATGCCCGCGCCAACCCCACCTCGACAGCGCTGACATCGCCATCGGCGCGGAATGCCTGCAACCGCACCCGCCGCGCCCCGCGCGACTGCGCCGTCAGCTTCGCGCACAGCGCAGGCAACAGCCGGTCCACCCCCGCCTCGATATCGGCCCGCAGCCCGATCGGGTCGGGCAGGCTCAGCCTTGCCGCGAAATGCAAGGGCGCCCGCGCGGGCGTCACGGGTTCGGTCTCAAGGCCAAAGGCCTGATCCAGCCGCCGCAGCACCATCGGGCCAAACCGCCCCGGCAGCGTGGCGCGCGGCAGGGCGGCAATCTCCTCGATCCGCCGCAGCCCCAGCCGCGCCAGCCCCTCGACCACCGCCGCCTCCAGCCGCAGCGCCGCGATCGGCAACCCGCCGATGGCCTGCCGCACCCGCCCCTTCGGCGCGATCACCGTCTGCGCCGCCCCCGGCCCTGCCGGAACTGCCCGCCGCCGCACGGCCTTTGACCGCGTGGCATGCGCCTCTTGCGCGATGTCATCGCCCGTCCGGCCCGCCACAGTGCCGCCGCGCCCCGCAAACCGCGCCAGCGCCCAGGCCGCGCCCGGCGTATCGGCCAGCCCGGCGCGCAGCGTCAGCCCCATCTCCTCGCATTCGGCCGAAATCCGCGCCGCCAGCGCCTCTTCCCCGCCCCACAGATGCGCGCATCCCGTCAGATCGAGCATCAGCCCCGCAGGCGCATCTTCCGCAATCCACGGCGTGTATTTGCCCAGCCAGCGCCGCAGCGCCGTCAGAAAGGCGGCCTCGGCCCGCGCATCCTCGACCGCCGTTTCAAGCGCGGGGCAGATGGCCCGCGCATCGCGCAGCGACTGGCCCGCCGAAAGGCCCAGCGCCTCGGCCTCGGGATTGACCGATACCAGAACCTGCGCCCCGTTCCGGTCGCCCGCCACCGCAAAAGGCACCGGCAGCGCCAGCCCCCGCTGCCGCAGCACCCGCTCTACCCCAAGGCGCGGAAACCAGATCGAAAGGATTCGGCGTTCTGCCATCACATGTTCCCTTTATGTTCCCATCATACCGCGTCCCCGCCCCCTGTCCACCCCGCTGGCCCGCTCTGTCCACTTGGCCTGACAATCGCGTGAAAGGTGCAAAGGGCGTGACAACGTCACTTCCGTGTCACCGCCTTGCACCTATAGTCGGTGACACAATGTCACAGGGAGACAGCCCGCCATGAAATTCGCCAAACCCCTTCTGCTCGCCGGCTTCGCGCTGGCCGCAACCGCGCTTTACGCCGCCGACCGCACTGACCCGAACGCCATCGCCCGCGCCGAACTGATGGGCGTGATCGGCAAGAACACCAAGGCCTTGGGCGACATGGCAGGCGGCAAGGTCGCCTTCGACGCCACCGCCGCCGAAGCGGCCAAGGCCGCCCTTGCCGAAGCCGCCGCCAAGATCTCTGACACGTTCAAGGAACAAGGCGGCGCCGATCCGGCGGATGAGGCAAAGCCCGAAATCTGGGCCAACTGGGATGATTTCGCCAAAAAGGCCGATGCCCTGACCACCGCCGCCACCGCGCTCGACGCAACCTCGCTCGAATCGGTTCAGGCCGGCATGGGTGCCGTCGGCGGCGCCTGCAAGGATTGCCACAGCACCTACCGCATGTAATCCGCTCCCGCCCTTGCGGAACGGACAGGAAAGCCCCCTCGCCGCAGGGGGCTTTTCGCTATCCGCAGGTCACGCGGAAAATCGCCCCCGTCCGGTCCACCTCGATGTTCAGCCGCGCCGCGCTGTAATCCATCGTCACCGCCATGCCGGGGGTGATCACCCGCACCGGCCCCGCAAAACGCATCGTCTCCAGCACGCTCGCCGGTTGCCCCACCAGCCCCTGCAACGCCGCCGCCCCGCAGGCATCGGCAGCGGGTGCCACAGGTTCTGCCGGAACCTCGGCCCCCACCGGCGCGCAACCCGCCAGCATCAGCGCCACCAACCCTGCCCCTGCCATTTCCCGCATCCTGCACCCTCCGAATTCGCTTTGCGCCCGAACCATGCCGCATCCCGCGTTGCAATCGCCACGTGTTTGGGCAACCTACCACCAAAGCAGAACAGGAGCATCCCATGCGTACCCGCGCCGCCGTCGCCCTTGCCGCAGGCCAACCCCTCACGGTGATGGAAGTCAACCTTGCCGACCCCAAGGAAGGCGAGGTTCTGGTGGAAATCAAGGCCACCGGCATCTGCCACACCGACGAATTTACCCTGTCGGGCGCCGATCCCGAAGGCCTGTTTCCCGCCATCCTCGGGCACGAAGGCGCAGGTGTCGTCATTGCCGTCGGCCCCGGCGTGAAAACCCTGAAACCCGGCGACCATGTCATCCCGCTCTACACGCCCGAATGCCGCGAATGTCCGTCCTGCCTGTCGCAGAAAACCAACCTTTGCACCGCCATCCGCGCAACCCAAGGGCAGGGCCTCATGCCCGACGGCACCACCCGCTTCTCCATGCTCGATGGCACGCCCATCCACCACTACATGGGCTGCTCGACCTTCGCCAACCACACGGTCGTGCCCGAAATCGCGCTAGCGAAAGTCCGCGATGACGCCCCCTTCGACAAGATCTGCTATATCGGCTGCGGCGTCACCACCGGCATCGGCGCGGTGCTGAACACGGCCAAGGTGGAAATCGGCGCGAAAGCCGTGGTGTTCGGCTTGGGCGGCATCGGCCTCAACGTCATTCAGGGCCTAAAGATGGCAGGGGCCGACATGATCATCGGCGTCGATATCAACGACGACAAGAAAGAATGGGGCGAACGTTTCGGCATGACCCATTTCGTCAACCCCAAGAACCTGCCCGAAGGCCAATCGGTCGTCCAAACCATCGTCGATCTGACCAAAACCCCCTTCGACAAGATCGGCGGCGCAGACTACAGCTTCGACTGCACCGGCAACGTCAAGGTGATGCGCGACGCGCTCGAATGCACCCATCGCGGCTGGGGCCAGTCGATCATCATCGGCGTCGCCCCCGCTGGCGCCACCATCGAAACCCGCCCCTTCCAACTGGTCACCGGCCGCGTCTGGAAAGGCACCGCCTTCGGTGGCGCCCGCGGCCGCACGGACGTTCCGAAAATCGTCGACTGGTACATGGACGGCAAGATCGAAATCGACCCCATGATCACCCACATCCTGCCGCTCGACCGCATCAACGAAGGCTTCGACCTGATGCATGCAGGCAAATCCATCCGTGCGGTGGTGGTGTACTAA
>JAIXRW010000035.1 GCA_027484985.1 Rhodobacter sp.
CCGGTCATCTGCACCTTGTCGGCGTTGATGACGATGACATTGTCACCCATGTCCATGTGGGGGGTGAAGGTCGGCTTGTTCTTGCCGCGCAGGATGTTGGCGACGATCGTGGCGAGGCGGCCCAGAACGATGCCTTCGGCATCGATCAGGATCCACTTCTTCTCGATATCCGCCGGAGTAGCGGTGAAGGTTTTCATATTGAACCCTATGAGTGAAGCGGGAGCAACGCCCCCGGGATCTTGGATGAGGGCTTATCGCTTGAAGCCTGTAGCGCGTCAAGCGGGATGTGGCCGAATTTATATCGCAAAAACAATGGTTTGAAAAAAAGGTATTATAATACCCCATATTTTGCGGCGCTAGCGCAGGCGGGGCGGGCGGGCGGGATCGGTGCCCGGCGCCACGGGGGCCGCGGGTTCGGGGCGGGCGGGGGCGGGCAGGTCGAAGGCCAGCGCCACGCGGGCAAGGGCGATGGCGGCGGGGTCGGCGGCGGCAAGGAAGGCCACGTCCATTTCGCCCGCCTCGAGCCCCGAGAATGTCAGCGCCTCGGCCGCGGCGCGGGCGAGCGGGTCCTGCGCGGCGGGGGTGGCATCGAGAAAGGCCAGCATGTGGCCATGGCGCCCGCCGTCGTATTCGACGGCCGCGAGCAGGGCGCGCGTGGCAAGGCCGCCTGCGCGGGCCAGCTTTTCGGCCAGCGCGCGCGTCAGGCTTTCCGGCAGCCCCTTGGGCGCGCGAAAGGCGCGGGGCGTGGCGCGGGTTTCCACGGGGGCGGCGGTCAGGGTTTCGGCCAGCCATGCCATCGCCTCTGGCGGGAGGATGGTTGACGCGGGGGCAACGCCGAGATTGAGGCCAAGGCCGATGCCCTGGCCTGCCAGTTGACCCGCGATGATGCGCCCGGGCAAGGCGGCATAGGGGGCGGGGCCTTCGGCAAAGGCGGCAAGCCGCTCTTCGCTGTCGAAGGCCAGCACGACGGGGCCGGAACCGAGCGGAAAGACACGCGGGATCAGGGTTTCGCCCGTCGCCTCGGCTTCGAGCAGCAGGAACAGTTCGGCATCGGCCAGCAGATGGTAAAGCCGCAGGCGGGCGGCATCATCGCCGGGGGCGGATTCGGTGGCGGTCAGGGCGGTGTCGAGCGGGGTCATGGGCTTTCCAATGCGGCGCGGATGGCGTGGCGCAGTTCGGGCAACAGATCGGCCGCGAACCACGGATTGCGCCGCACCCATCCGGTATTGCGCCACGAGGGATGCGGCAAGGGCCAGATTCCGCGCCCTGCATGGACGCGCCAGTTTGCCACGGTCTCCGACACGCTTCCCGCGCCGGGCAGGTGCCAGCGCATGGCCGCCCCGCCCACCGCAAGGATCAGGCGCAGATCGGGCAGGCTGTCCAGCACCGGCTTGCGCCAGAGGCGGGCGCAAAGGGGGGGCGGGGGAAGATCGGCGCCCTTGGCATCATAGCCCGGAAAGCAGAAGGCCATGGGCACGATGGCGATGCGGGATGTGTCGTAAAACTCTGCCATTGTCAGGCCTGTCCAGTCGCGCAGGCGGTCGCCCGACGGGTCGGTGAAGGGGCGGCCCGAGGCGTGGACGCGCGCACCGGGCGCCTGACCCGCGATCAGCAGGCGGGCGGCGGGGGCGAACCATGCCACGGGGCGGGGCGCGTGGGCGGTGGCGGTTGCCGCAAAGCGCGGGGCGCAGGCGGTGCAGGCGCGGATGTCATCGTGCAGGGTCATGGCGCAAAGATGGGGCCGCATGGCAGGGCGGCAACACCGGCGGGCCATTGCGCGGGCCAAACCCCTGCGGGACCTTGTGCCCGACGGGGCGGGGGCGTAGGCGGCGGGCCAACCCACAAGCAGCGTGTTGCCCGAATGTACCGCGTTTCGCCCTTTGTCCGACGGTTTGCCTGGGGTCTGCTGGGCGGGATCGCGCTGGCGACGCTGTGGGTGAACCTGTCGCCGGAAAGCTATTACGACGCCATCGAATGGCGCCTTTTCGACCGCGCGCTGCCGCATTGGTTTGCCGGCGATGCCATGGTGATCACGCCCATGGTTCTGGTGTCGGATGTGCTGATGTCGCTGTTCCTGTTCTTTGTGGGCAAGGAATTGTGGGAGGCGGTGGTGCTGTCGCGCGGGGCGATGGCGGGGCGGCGGGCGATGTTGCCCGCAGGCGCGGTGCTGGGTGCGATGGCGGGGGGAACGGTGCTGTGGCTGGCCCATGCGGGGCTGTCGCAAACCGCGGACGGGTTGTCATGGCTGTCGGGCTGGCCGGTGCCGATCGGGTCGGATGTGGTGCTGTGCTATGTGGTGGGGCGGCGCGTCTTTGGCGCGGGGCATCCGGCGCTGCATTTGCTGTTGTTGATCACCATTGCCAGTACCATCGCCGGAACGCTGGTGCTGGGGCTGGCCTTTCCGGCCAACGGGTTCAAGCTGCTGTGGCTGCTGGTGCCGGTTTTGGCGGTGGGGGCGGTGTGGCGGCTGCATGGCCATATGCCCAACCCGCCCCGGTCCGAGCGGGCGCGGCGGCGGGGGCAGGCGCTGTGGCCCTATGCGCTGGCGGGGGTGGCAAGCTGGATCGGGGTGGCGGCGGCCGGTCTGCCGCCCGAGCTGGGCCTGTTGCCGCTGTTGCCCGCCATTCCGCATGCCGACCGCACCTTTGGGCTGTTTGCGGAAGCCGAGGAATTCCTGAGCGACCCGTTGAACCGGATGGCGCATCTGCTGGTGCGTCCTGTCGCGGTGGTGCTGTTCCTGTTCGGTCTGACGCGGGGCGGGATCGACCTTGGGGCCTTTGCGCCGACCACGGTGACGGTGCTGGCTGCGATGTGGCTGGGCAAACCTGCGGGGCTGTTTCTGTGGGCGCTGCTGGCGGCGCGGCTGTTCCGGCTGCCGATGCCTGCGGGGGTGCGGATCCGCGATCTGATGCTGGTGGCGGTGATTGCGGGGATCGGCTTTACCGCGCCGGTCCTGGCCATCGACACCGCGCTGCCCGCAGGCGCCGTGGCCGAGGCGGCGCGGCTGGGGCTGGCGCTGTCGCTGCTGGCGGCGCCGGTGGCGATTGTGCTGGGCCGTCTGGTGGGGGCCGGACGCTGAAACAATCGTGATCACGTCTGCGCGATTGTGGACGGCACGGCCTTTGCACCATAATGATGCCTTAAAGGGTGGCCATTATCATCCAAAAGGCGTCACAAACCGCCGCGGCGCGCAAGCGTCTGCCAGCGGACCGCGAGGGTGCAGCATGATCGAGTTCGAAAACGTCTCGAAGTCCTTCTGGACGGGCAAGACGCGCAAGGTCATTCTGGACCGCGCCTCGTTTCGGGTCGATCTGGGCAATTCACTGGGGATACTGGCGCCCAATGGCACGGGCAAGACCACGCTGATCAACATGATCGCGGGGCTGGAACAGCCCGACGAAGGGCGCATCACCCGAAAAGCGCGCATTTCCTTTCCGCTGGGGTTCATGGGCGGGGTCGTCACCCGCCATTCGGGCACCGAGAATGCGCGTTACATCGCGCGGCTTTACGATCTGGACCCCGATTATGTGGAAAGCTTTTGCCGCTGGGTCTGCGGGATCGGTGAATATTTCGACATGCCGGTGGGCACCTATTCTTCGGGGATGCGGTCGCGGTTTTCCTTTGCGCTTCTGCTCGCCCTGGATTTCGACGTGTACCTGATCGACGAGGGGATGCCGTCTTCCACCGACCCCGAGTTCAACCGCAAGGCGGGCACGATCCTGCGCGAGAAGTTGCAGAAGGCCACAGTGATCGTGGTGTCGCACCAGGCCTCGACCATCGAGAAATTCTGCAAGACGGCGGCGGTGCTGCGGCACGGCCAACTTTACATGTTCGACACCCTCGAAGAAGCGAAGCGACTGTACGATTATGAAACTCAAGGTTAAGCGGTTCAACACGCGGCGTCCCGATCCTGTGGCCGAGCCCGTGGTTACGGCCGCGCCGCGCGTGGCAACACCGACCGCCCCGCGCCCCACCCCTGCCGCGATTGCCCAGACATCGCAGCCCCCGCAAGAGCGGATGGCAGCGCCCCAGCCGCAGGCGATCGGCAAGATCACGCCCCAGCGGGTGGCGGTGCGCGCGCCTGCCGCAACAGATGGGCCCACGCAGGGGCCGGTCGAAAAGCTGTTCGAGACGACCGAGGACGGGTTCGGGGACGAACCCTTTCCCACCGCCCGCGCCGCGCAGGGCGGCACCCCCGAGGATGTGGCGGCAGGGGCCGATATCGACGCGATCCGCCGCGAGGGGTTGACGGGGCGGCAGTTGCGGCTGGCGCGGCGGATGGCGCAGAAATACGGCCTGCCCGCGACATCGGATTTCGACGCGGTGCGCCTGCTGAGGGCGGCGGGGATCGATCCGTTCCAGCGCGGCGCGATGATCGAGGTGCTGGCCGAGGAGGACGAGGACGAGGCGGATGCCGCGCGGAAAACCGCGCTGGTGCCCGCCCAGCAACGCCTGCCCGAAACGGTAAAGCCGCTGAAAGTGCCTGCCCCTGTCGAACGGGCCGAGGTGAACCACGCCGCCGAGATCCGCAAGATGCAGGAAGAGCTGATGCGGCGGCGGCGGCGGCGGTCGCTGCTGCTGTCGATGCGGCTGGCGTTCTTCGTGCTGTTGCCCGCGCTGCTGGCGGGGTTCTATTACTATGTCATCGCCACGCCGCTTTATTCGGCGCGGACCGATTTCATCATCCAGACGGCGATGCCGCCCACGGCGACCGGCACCTCGATGGGGGGGTTGCAGTCGAATCCGATGATGAACATGCAGGATTCCATCGCCATCCAGGGCTATCTGCAATCGCGCGATGCGATGCTGCGGCTGGATGCCGATATCGGGTTCCGCACGCTTTATAGCGACCCCAAGATCGACCCGATCCAGCGGCTTGAACCCAATGCCACCGACGAGTCGACCTATAAGCTTTATGCCCGGATGGTGCGGATCGCCTATGACCCGACCGAGGGCATCATCCGCATGGAGGTGCTGTCGCCCGATCCGCAGTTGGCGGTCAAGATTTCCGATGCGCTGATCGGATATGCCGAAGAGCAGGTGGACAAGCTGACCCAGCGCCTGCGCGAAGATACGATGAAGGGCGCGCGCGAGAATTATTCCGATGCCGAAAAGGCGCTGCTCGAGGCGCGGGAACGCGCCGTGCAGTTGCAGGAACAATACAAGGTGTTGTCATCGGATGTGGAAGTGTCGCTGATCACGAGCCAGATCGGCGCGCTTGAAGGGCAGCTGACGCAGGACCGCCTGTCGCTGGCGCAGATCGAATCGAACAAAAGCCCCAATGCCGCGCGGCTTGACCCGCTGAAACGGCGCATCGCCACGCTTGAGAACGAGATTGCGCTGTTGCGGTCGAAGCTGGTCGAGAATGACACGCAGGGCCAGTCGCTGGCGCGGGTGCAAAGCGAGCTGACCATCGCCGAGGCCGATGCCCAGACGCGGCAGGCGATGCTGGCCAAGGCGCTTGAAGCGATGGAGATGAGCCGGATCGAGGCGAACCGGCAGGCGCGCTATATCTCGCTTTCGGTATCGCCCGTGGCGCCCGACGAGGCGGCCTATCCCCGCGCCTTCGAGAATACGCTGGTGGCATTGATCATCTTTGCCGGTATATACCTGCTCATCTCGATGACTGCCGCAATCCTGCGGGAGCAAGTCTCGGTCTGAGGAGAGACGATGAAGACGGTGAAGATCGGCGGGCTGTCGGTTTCGAATGACAGCCCGCTTGTGGTGATCGCGGGGCCGTGCCAGCTGGAAAGTCTGGACCACGCGCAGATGATCGCCGGAACCATGGCCGAGGCCTGCGCCAAGGCGGGGGCGCAATATGTGTTCAAGGCCAGCTATGACAAGGCCAACCGCACCAGCCTGAAGGGCAAGCGCGGGCTTGGCATGGAGGCGGGGTTGCAGGTGTTGCAGGCCGTGCGCGCCATGGGCATGCCGGTGCTGACCGATATCCACGATGCCGAACAGGCGCGGGTGGCGGCGGGCGTGGTGGATGTGATCCAGATCCCCGCCTTTCTGTGCCGCCAGACCGACCTGCTGATCGCGGCGGGCGAGACGGGCGCGGTGGTCAATATCAAGAAGGGCCAGTTTCTGGCGCCGTGGGATATGGCCAATGTCGCGGACAAGGTGGCCAGCACCGGAAATGACCGCATCCTGCTGACCGAACGGGGCGCGAGTTTCGGATACAATACGCTGGTGGCCGATATGCGGTCTTTGCCGACCATGGCCAAGACCGGTTATCCCGTGATCATGGACGCGACCCATTCGGTGCAGCAACCGGGCGGGCAGGGCAATTCTTCGGGCGGGCAGCGCGAGTTTGCGCCCGTCATGGCGCGTTGCGCCGTGGCCATTGGCATTGCGGGGGTGTTCATCGAAACGCACGAGGCGCCCGATACAGCCCCAAGCGATGGGCCGAACATGATACCCTTGGCCCAGATGGGGGCGCTGGTCGAGACGCTGATGCAGTTTGACCGGCTGGCCAAGGCCGACCCGCTGCGCGTCTGAAAAAAGGGCCGCGAGGGTTCGCGGCCCGTTCCGTCAGGGGTGCTTTGCCGGATCAGTCGCGCCAGAAGGGTTTGGCGCATTCGGCGGCCGCGTGCTGCGGGCCTATCCCGATATCATCAAGCAGGTGATCGTCCAGACGCGCCAGATAGGCGCGGCTGCGGCGACGGTCCTCCCATCGCGCCAGAACCAGTGCAACCATCACCAGCATGCGCGACAGGGGCGGCAGGGTGGCGGGCAGGTGCAGGGCATGGGGCCGCGGAGACATGATCGTTCCTTTGTGTCGATACAATTATTGCAATCGCGTAAAGAAACGATACAATAAACCGCGCAACATGGCCATGGGAACATTGTGACTGGAACAATTTGGACGCCGGACCTGACACAATTCGCGGGGCCGAAATATCTGTCGCTGAGCCGCGCGCTGCGCGAGGCGATCCGGTCGGGTACGCTGGCCGAGGGGGCGCAACTGCCCACGGTGCGTGATCTGGCCTGGTCTTTGGGGGTGACGCCGGGCACGGTCAGCCGCGCCTATGCGCTGGCCACGCAAGAGGGGCTGCTGGCCGCGACCGTGGGGCGGGGCACCTTTGTGGCGGCGCGAGAGCCGCGCTTTGGCCCGACCCAGCCTTTGCTCATCGAACGCGAACCGGGCGGCAAGCTGGACCTGCGCGCCCCGCGCCTGCCCGAGGTGGGGCAAGAGGCGGCGATTGCGGCGGCCTTGCAAGATTTGTCGCGCCGCGTCGGGCCGGACTGGGTGGATTACACCACCCAGCGGGCCGAATTGCCGCTGCGGGCGGCGGTCTGCGACTGGCTGGCCGACCGGCAGTTGGGGGCCTTTGGCCCCGAGGATATTGCCCTGATGGCGGGGGGGCAGAATGCGATCAGCCTGATTTTGCTGTGTTGCCTGCGCGGGGAACGGCCTGTCGTTCTGGCCGAGGAACTGGCCTATCCCGGTTTCCGCCATGCCGCCCGTCTGGCGCGGGCCGAGGTGGTGGGCGTGGAGACCGATGCCGAAGGCATGGTGCCCGATGCGCTGGAAGCCGCCTGCCGCCGCCATGGCGCACAGGTTCTGTGCGTAACACCCGAGGCGCAGAACCCCACGGGCGCGCGGATGTCGGCGGCGCGCCGGCACGAGATCGTGGCGCTGGCGCGGCGCTTCGATTTGCAGGTGATCGAGGACGATTGCTACAGCCTGTCGGAATCGGATTGGCCCACGCTGCGGGCATTGGCCCCCGAACGGGTGTGGCATGTGGGCAGCCTGTCAAAGACCATCAGCGCGGCCTTGCGCTTTGGCTATGTGGTCTGTCCGACCGGCATGGGCGAGACGGGGCGCATCACTGTGCAGCATGCCTATTTCGCGCTGGCAAAACCGGTGTCGGATATCTGCCTTCACCTGTTCGAAAGCGGGCAGGCGGCGGCGATCCGCGCGCGGGTGGCCGAGGAACTGGCGGGCAAGGTGCGCTTGGTCGTCGGGGCGCTGGGGCGGTTCGATCTGACATGGCAAGAGGGGCTGCGCTTTGCCTTTCTGCGGCTGCCGCAGGGCTGGCGGGGATCAACCTTTGTGCGCGAGGCCGAGGCGGCGGGTATTCTGGTGCGGTCGGCCGATGAATATGCGCTGAGCCACGGACGCGCGCCCCACGCGGTGCGGCTGGCCCTGGCGGGCAATATCGCGGATGACACCTTTGCGCGGGCGATGGCAACCTTGGCGGGGCTTTTGGCCAAGCCGCCCTATGATCCGGCGGTTTAGGGCTGTGGCGCGGCTGCTGCGCCGGCGCCGGTGCTTTGGCGCGGCACCTTGACCGAAAAGCGGTGTTGAGCAATCTTTCGCGCATAACAAGAGCAGAAAGACCCTAACATGGGACAACAGGCGTTTTTTCACGCCCCGCATGGCGGCGCCGATTTTCTGGGTATCCGCAAGGGGCGGGCCGGTGCGGTCGAGATCATCTATGATGACGGTGTGGCGCGGCGCATCGTCTGGCGGGTGGACGGCTCGCCCAGCGAGGCGCGGCTTTCCGAGGCGTTGCGCGCGGCGGTGAATGCGACGCGGGTTGTGCCGACCCTGCATGACGAACTGCGAAAGCGCGCCATCGCGGTCGAGCGGATCGCCGGCTGAAAGGCTGCTTGAAAAGCGGGCAGATGCCGGGTTAATCACCGGCTGGCCCGCATCACGCCTTGCGCTTGGGTGCGGGTTGCGGCTTATCTGATGCAACACGGCGCATGCCGGACGGGCCTTCGACAGGGGTGATGATGGCGCAAGAGCAAGCGGCCGTGACAGGCCGATCCGAGGCGGCGAGCGGCTGGCTGTTGATCAGCCCGACATTCCTTTATTCGGTGCTGCTGCTGGCTGCGCCCTTGGTGGCGGTGCTGGTCTATGCGTTGACACTCAAGGATGTGGGCGGGTTCAGTTTCGCCAATTTCCACGAGGTCTGGACCAAGCCGATCTATCAAAAGCTCATGGGCCGGTCGCTGACGGTATCGTTCTCGGTCACGCTGGTGACGGTGGCGCTGGCCTATCCGGTGGCCTATTTCGTCAGTTTCCATGTGCATCCGTCGAAGAAATCGCTTTGGCTGTTTCTGATCACCATTCCGTTCTGGACCAGCTATCTGATCCGGGTGTTTTTGTGGAAGGTGATCCTTGGCTATAACGGGGTGGTCAATTCGGGGCTGATGTCGCTGGGCCTGATCGATGCGCCGTTGCAGGCGATCAATTACAACGTGCAGGCGATGATCCTGACGCTGGCCCATGCCTATGCGCCCTTTGCCATTCTGCCGATCTTTGTCAGTCTGGAAAAGATCGACCGCTCGCTGCTGGAGGCGGGGCAGGATTTGGGCGAAAGCCGGTGGATGACATTCCTGCGGGTGACGCTGCCCCTGTCGATGCCGGGTGTGATTGCGGCGGTGCTGATCGTATTCATCCCCACGGTGGGCGACTATGTGACGCCCGATCTGATCGGGGGGGGCAAGTTGCCGATGATCGCCAACATGATCGAGGTGACGATGCTGAAACAGAATGACCGGCATATGGGATCGGCGATTGCCGTGACAGCGATGCTGGTGGTGGCGGTGGTCAGCCTGATCTTCCTTATGCTGAACAAGCGGTTCTTGCGGGGGACGAAATGAAGGCCCCTGCGCTGCGCGTCTATACCATTGCCTATCTGGTGTTCCTTTACGCACCGATCGTGCTGTTGCCGCTGTTCGCCTTTAACGACAGCAAGGTGATCGCCTTTCCGTTGCAGGGCTTTACCACATCATGGTTCCAGATCATGTGGGCCGACCAGAACCTGTGGAATGCGATCAAGAATTCGGCGGTGATCTCGACCTCGGTGGCGGTGTTCTCGACGCTGCTGGGGCTGTTTGCGGCCCGCGCCTCGACCCGGTTCAAGTTTCCGGCCAAGGGGGCGGCGCTGGGGCTGATCATGCTGCCCTTGGTGCTGCCCGAGATGATCGTGGCCATGTCGATGCTGGTGGTGCTGCTGGCGCTTGGCGTGCCCTTGTCGATCTTTACCATCATTCTGGGTCATGTGCTGCTGTGCACGCCCTTTGCGGTGGCGATATTGACATCGGCCTTCCAGTCGCTGGACCAGTCGCTGGAAGAGGCGGCGCTTGATCTTGGCGAGACGCCGCTTTCGACATTCTGGCTGATCATCCTGCCCTTGGTGATGCCGGGGATCATTTCATCGCTGCTGATCTGTTTCACGATCAGTCTGGATGAATTCATCATGGCCTATTTCCTTGGCGGGAACGAGCCTGTGCTATCAACCTATATCTTCGGGCAGTTCCGTTTCCCGCAGCGGGTGCCGGCCATCATGGCGCTTGGCACAATCCTTGTCTGCCTGTCCATCACCCTGCTTGCCATAGCAGAATATTTCCGCCGCCGCGGCATTGCGAAAGCAGGCGGCAAAGATACCGGAGGCTTCCTGTGAGCACGAAAGACGCCATGATCGAGTTCCGGGACGTTCACAAGTATTACGGTGACTATCACGCCCTGCGCGGGATCACCGGCACGATCCGGCCGGGCGAGTTTTTCTCGCTGCTGGGGCCGTCGGGTTGTGGCAAGACCACGCTGCTTCGGACCATTGCGGGGTTCGAGGGGATATCCTCGGGCGCGGTGCTGGTGGACGGGCGCGATATGGCGGGGGTGCCCGCCAACAAGCGGCCGACGAATATGGTGTTCCAGTCCTATGCCATCTTTCCGCATCTGAGCGTCGAGCAGAATGTGGGCTTTGGCCTGCGGAAAGACCCGCGACCTGCCGCCGAAAAGGCCAAGGCGGTGGACGAGGCGCTCGAGATGGTGGGCCTAAAGGGGTATGGCAAGCGGGCGGCACATGCGCTTTCGGGCGGGCAGCGGCAGCGCGTGGCGCTGGCGCGGGCGCTGATCCTGAAGCCCAAGGTGCTGCTGCTGGACGAACCGCTGTCTGCGCTGGACAAGAAGATGCGCGAACAGATGCAGATGGAGTTGATCAAGCTGCAACGGCAAGTGGGCATCACCTTTATCCTGGTGACGCATGACCAAGAGGAAGCCTTGGTCATGTCGGACCGGATCGCCGTGATGTTCGAGGGCGAGATTGCCCAGCTGGCCGACCCCGAAACCCTGTATCGCCGCCCGAACAGCCGCAAGGTTGCCGATTTCATCGGCACGATGAATTTCCTTCCCGCGCGGGTGACAGGCGAGGCGGGCGATACGGTCGAGGTCGAGGCGGCGGGCTTTGGCCGCTTTGGCGTGGCCGCATCGCAGGTGATGGGAGGCAAGACCAGCGAGGGCGCGACCGTGGGCTTCCGCCCCGAAACGCTGACCATCCTGTTCGACGGATCGGCCCCTAGCGACCGCGAGACGATGGCCACGATCGAAGAGGTCGTTTATTTCGGGGACATGACCTATTACGACGTACGGATCGACGGCACCCAAACGGCGGTGCGGATTTCGATGCGCAACGTGTTCGGGCGCCCAGTGCTGGACATCGGCGCGCGCGCCCGGGTCGGCTGGTCACCGGGCGCGCTGGTGCTGTTCCGTTAGGGGTAGATGATCAGTTCTTCGGGTTTGCGGCGAGCGTCGGCTGCGCCGAAAATCTGGTTATCGCTGCGGCCTTGGCTGAGCCCACGTGCTTCACTCCAGGTGTAGTGAGTTTCCGTCAGGCGGGGCGCTGTCTCATTCTCACACAGAATGATATGTGCTGTCTCTTCGGGGGTACGGGGGCCATCGGCCAAGTAACGTGCAAGGACAATCTCGTCTTGCAAATAGTTTTGGATATGGTCATTCGCGGTCGAAACCAGTGCAAGACGGCCGGGGCCAAGATCATCGGTCAACAAGAAGCGCAAATTGACCTGAAGAATGTTGACACGACCGACAAGAATATACTGCCAATAAAGCGATCGACCCTTTGGAACGAGCCGCAGTGCCATACCGGTTTTCGGCCAATTTCCAGCGACAAGCGCGTCGGACAAGGCAGCCCGATTGGTCAACGGAACAAGACTTTCATCGGTCGCATAGCAGCACAAGGGCGAAACTTCGCGCAATTTTTCAAGATACTCCGCCGGAATTGGCGGCAAGTTGATGTTCGCGTCTTTCGCCAGCCAGACCAAAGAATGGATCGGACTATCGGGCCCTTGGGCGATATCCGTCAGAATCGAAGTCATGTTGTGTCCTTTCATTAATCTGCTCAGTTGAGCGGAATCAGCGGAACATTCGCGTCGAGGGTAAGTTGCTGTAGCTTGCTGAGGCTACCCACATGGCTTTGGTGAGGTCGGGCGGTCAGAAAGTCGCTGACGCTCACTGGCTGGTTGGTCTCGGGATCGGTAATGTTTTGCTTAAGATCGGTGACCACAAGACCCTTGTTGTTTAGTTCCTGAGCATGTTCGATCAACCCGTCAAAACGCACCATTGCTAGCGCAACCTGCTTTTCGTTCAAACCGCTGCTTTTGAGGTCTTCTTCATATTCACCGCGATCGATTCCGATCAGGTTCTGATAGGTATCTTGCATCATCAAGGGGGGCAGCCCTTTCCAATGCGGAGGCGGGAAGCCCTTGTTTGGCGTTAGGTCGGTTTCGTTCTTGCCTGTTTTTTCGCCAAAGCTGATATCATGGTCGATCCCGGTAACGGTGACGCCAGTGTCGGTAACCTTGATGAAGATATTGTTCGGGTTGCGGTCTGCTTGTCCTGTCAGCAAGTCGATGACCTGCAGGTTCAACAGGCCCTCCTGCAACTCGGCGGTGAGATCATTGGGCTGGCTCGACGCAAAGGGAAAGGCGAGAAAGCTTTGTTCCTTAATCGAAAACAGGCTGTTGCCGTCGTTATCCACGCCAGTTTTGAAGATGTTTGCCCGAGCGAGGGTGTTCTTCCCGCCTTCGGTGGTTTCAAGTTGGCGGGCTTGGGCTGTCCTCGGGTCGTCATGCGGTATGGGAAGATTGATGGATTGCATGGGCGATGACCCAGGCGCGACGGGCATTTCCAGGCAGGCCTGACCGTTGAATATGATAATGTTACCCATCGGCGCCATATCATGTAGTCCGAGATGTGCAGCGATTTTGCCCGTGGCAACATTACGCTCTGCCACCATTTGATGATCATCCGGAATGCCGATCGCAGTAGCAGCGTCTGCGCCGTTCGCGCCCTCGGGCAAGGCTACGGTCAGGGGTTTGAGAACGCTCGTTTCAATCGAGTTGTCGGGCTTAATCCATTTTGCCAGATAAACCGTATTCATCGCACCACTGCCGATTGGCTGCGGTTCGCCCTGAAGCCTGTCGTCTCTGTGTGGGTTGGTAATAAGGGAGCCTGTTTCCACATCCGACTTCAGCATAGCATGTGCGTTGCCGATTGTCGCACCTTCGGGAAAATTGCCCTTGTTTTCCAAAAGACTGTCAAGAAAGTCCATTTGCGTCCTGAGATCGGACTTGAGCGTTTCCATCGCGTTTCGACGATCAAGCTTTTTGGGATCGTTCTGATGCGCGGTTTGGTAGTCGGTCGCGTGCTCGATCGCGTCGCTTAGGTTGGCTTTCAACGCTTGAACCTGATTTTTGTTGAGGCGGTCGAGCGGCAGTTGCGACAGTTCATTGAACGCTGTTTGAAAGTTGTTCAGGTCATTCACAACGTTTTTGAATTCGGTGGACTTAGCAACCAAGACTTTGCCAAAAGCAGTGAAGTCAGGCTTCGGGCGGCCCCCCATCGCTTCGAACAGGTTTTCGCTGGTGATCGACTTGAAACTCGCCGAATAGTCAACGTGTTCGTGTTGCGCGTTCAGTTGGACGTTGTCGTTGATGTTTACATTGGCATTTACGTTCAGGTTATTTCCGAGCTTGCCGATCATTGCATATCCCCTGTTTGGCCGTGGGTTAAGCCGTGCGATATGCAACCGAGGTTAAATGACTGGCGTAATGGTCCATGTGCTGCTCGTCACAGTCTGGCGCGCTTAACAATCGGGCGGCAATAGCCCCAACCCCCTCAGGTAGATGCCGACGCCGCTTTCCAGCAGGTCTTCGGGCGGGAAGGGGGATTTGGCGCCGTTGCCGCGCATGTAAAGCTCGACCACGCCATGCGACATGGCAAGGATATGGGCCGAGAACATGGTGGCCGGCGGGCGGCGGGCGGCGGGCATCTGTTCGGACAGGGCGCTGGCGGCGCGTTCGAACACGGCACGGGCCTTTTGCGCGGCAAGGGCAAGGTCGGGATGGGCGTTGACCGACAGGCCGCTTTCGAACATGGCCATGTAATGGCCCGGATATTTGCGGGCAAAGGCCAGATAGGCGCGGCCTGTCGCCTCGAAGGCCGCAAGGGCGGTGGGTTTGCCGCCATCATAGGCGAAATCCATCAGGGCGCCGAACACCTCATACCCTTGCCGCGCCACTTCGGCGATCAGGTCGTCGCGGCCCGCGAAATGGCGATAGACGGCGGCGGGGGTGACATCGGCCTGTTTGGCGGCTTCCGACAGGGTAAACCCGGTGGGGCCCTTTTCCGCGATCAGGACAAGGGCTGCATCGACAAGGGCCTGGCGCAGGTTGCCGTGGTGGTAGCCGCGTTTCATGTCAGTCCTTGGCAGGGGCATTTGGCGGGCGCAACGACGGGCCGCCGCAAATGGCGGGGTCGGGCGTGCCGATCAGCGCCTTGTCGCGCCCCTTGAAATCGACCGCAAGCAGAACCGTCTGGATGGCCGCGATGCGGGCGCGCTTCTTGTCGTCGGACAGGATCACCGTCCATGGCGCGCGGTCGAAATGCGATTTCGCCAGCGTCTCGTCGATGGCTTTGCAATAGTCATCCCATTTGCCCAGCCCGTCGATATCGATCGAGGACAGCTTCCATTGTTTCAGCGGGTCCTGTTCGCGGGCAAGGAAGCGGCGCAACTGTTCGGCGCGGCCCACCTCGAGCCAGAGTTTGACGAGGATGATGCCTTCGTCGATCAACATATGTTCGAATTCGGGCAACTGGCGGAAAAAGCGGTTGCGCTGGTCGGGCGTGCAGAAGCCGAACACATGTTCGACGATGCCGCGGTTGTACCACGAACGGTCGAACAGCATCATCTCGCCGGCGGCGGGAAGCCAATCGATATAGCGCTGGAAATACCAGCTTGCGGCTTCGCGTTCGGTGGGTTTGGACAGGGCCACGACATGAGCCACGCGGGGGTTGAGGTTTTCGCGCATCGTGTCGATGGTGCCGCCCTTGCCTGCGGCATCGCGGCCTTCGAAAACCACGATCACGCGCTTGCCGCTGGCTTTGATATCGGCCTGCATGCGGACAAGCTGGCGTTGCAGGTTGTCCATGATGGTATCGTAATCCTTGGCCTTGATCTCGGCGCCATAGGGGTAGGTCGGGGTCAGGATATCATCCTTGCCGGCCTTCTGGATCAGCTTTCGGATCGCTTTTGGGGCGTCCTTTGCGAAGAAGCGGGAAATGGCACCGTCAAAGGGAAGGTCGGACATGGCACGCCTGCGGGTTACTGCGATACGCCCCTAGCCTAGGACAGCGGGGACGGTCAGCGCAATCCGGCACGGGTGGCGGCGCGGTCGATGGCGGCAAGGACCGTGTCGGGGTGGCTGTGATGGGGCATGTGGCCCACGCCGGGCAGCACGGTCAGATGCGCGTTGGGCAGGCGCGCGGCCAGCGGGCCGGAATGGATGGACAGGGGCACGATGGTATCGGCATCGCCATGAACCATTTCGATGGGCAGCGTCAGGCCAGAGAGGCGCGGCTCCATCGCCACGACCTGCGGGCGCAGGGTGTTGATCTGGGCCACATTGGCGGCAAGTGCCGACTGCCGCAGCGTCAGGTCGGTGCCAAGATGGTCAAGATATCCGTCGGGCACCGGCTGCGGCGCGAAAACCGCCGCAAGCGCCGCGTTGACATAGGCCTTTGGCACAAAGGCGGCGGCAAGGCTGGTCAGTACGGCGCGGGCGGCGGGCTGTTCGTTCAGGCGATACCATGGGTCAAGCGTGCCGGGCCAGGGCAGGCTGGGCGACGCGATGGTGACCAGCGCCGCTGCGGGATGATCGAGCGCCCATGACATCGCGACCGTGCCGCCAAAACTTTGGCCCACAAGGATGGGCTTTGTCGCGCCCAACTGGTCGGCTGCGGCTTTCAGCACGGCGACCTGCGCGACAAGCGAGGCTTCGCCATCGGGTAATGGGTCGGAATGGCCAAGACCGGGGCGGTCCATCGCAAGAACGCGGTAATGCGGCGAAAGACGGTCGATCAGGTCAAAGCTGAAATCGCGTGACGACCCCGACGCGCCATGCAGCAGCACAAGATCGGGGCCTTGGCCTGCCACCACCACATGCACGCGCTGCCGGCCCACCTGAACGAACTGCCCTTCGGGCGGGTGGTCGTGCAGGGCGCGCGCATCGCGGGCCTTGGCACGGTAGATCGTGCCCGCCGTGGCAGCGGCGATCAGGGTGGCGGCTAGGGCAAGGCTACGTGCCAATCTGCGAAATCTCATACGGCGTGGACTGGTAAATCTCGTTTATCCAATTTCCATATAGAAGGTGCGCGTGGCTGCGCCAGCGGTTCAGCGGTGGCATCGCGGGATTGTCATCAGGATAATAATTGGCCGGAACATTGATCGGCGTGCCGCCCGCGACATCGCGGTCATATTCCTGTTTCAGCGTGTCGCTGTCATATTCGAAATGGTTGAAGATATAGAGCGCGCGATGGGCACGGTCTTCGACCAGACAGGGGCCAACCTCGTCTGACCCCAGAAGTGTGGTCAGGCCGGGATGGGCATCGATCTCGTCCTGCCGCATTTCCGTCCAACGGCTGACGGGGATGACGAAATCATCGGAAAAGCCGCGCAGGAAGGGCGAGGTGGGGCAGAGGTTGCGGTGGGTAAAGCAGCCGAAGGCCTTGGCGGGCAGCATGTGTTTCTGCACGCCGTGGAAATGGTTGATCATCGCCATGCCGCCCCAGCAGACGCCGAAGGTGGATTGCACATGGGTCTGGGTCCAGTCGAACACCTCGCACAATTCGTCCCAATAGGTGACTTGGGAAAAGGGCAGATGTTCGATGGGGGCGCCGGTGATGATAAGGCCGTCGAACTTTTCGCCCTTCACCTCTTGGAAGGGGCGGTAAAAGGTTTCCATATGTTCGGCGGCGGTGTTCCTTGTCTGGTGTTCGGTCATGCGGATCAGATGCAGGTCGATCTGCAAGGGCGTGGCGCCGATCAGACGGGCGAACTGGTTTTCAGTCTGGATCTTCTTGGGCATCAGGTTGAGCAGGCCGATCCGCAGGGGGCGGATATCCTGCCGCGCCGCGCGTTCCGGCGACATGACCGAGACGCCCTCGTTCCGCAGAACGTCATAGGCGGGCAGGCTCTCGGGCAGGGTGATCGGCATGGTTTACCTTACGTCTTTCGGGGCGGCGAATTTAAGTGCGGGTTGCGGTTCGATCAAGGGCTGCCGCGATCAGGGCGTGAAAGCCCGCGGCATCCCTGACGGTTGCCACTTCTTCGGCGGTGACGGTGATGCCCCAGTCTGCCATCGCGGCATAGCGGGGCTGGCGATGTTCCAACAGGCGGGCATAGCCAAAGCGCAAAAAGGCATCGGGATCGACGGTTTCGGGGTCTTTTCCGTCGGTATATTCGGCCCAAAGCGCGCGCAGGAAGGCGGGGCGGTAATACATGGGCTTTGGCGCGCGGTCGAAGCGGCGTTTCAGTTCCTCGCGATGCGCTTCGGACCCCTTGATCCAGACGAGAAGCAGGTTTTCCGACAGCGTCTTCATCACCGGATCGGCGGGGTTGTCGGCCTCGACCACCTCGCAGATGGAACCCGAGGTGTCGCAGATGAAATTGTCGTAGCCGTAAATGTCTGAGGCGCGGTCGATGAAGCGGCCGGTATCGTGCAGGGCGGATATTTCGGCCTGCCGGTGCTGGTCTTGCCGCTTGCAATATTCGGCAAAGGGCACGCCGCCCCGCGCCGGATCGCCCGGTTTGCCCAGATAGGTGGACAGGGGGGCGAGGTTATCAAAGGTGATGTTGGACGCGATATAGACCGAGTCGGTCATAAGCAGTTCGCGCAAGAGCGGAACCTTCATCGCCTCGCGCTTGAAGTTGTCGGCGATGTATTCGCCCATGTAGCGGGTGCCGATGCGGTAATCGATCGAATAGTGGAACCAGTTTCCGGTATCGCGCAGCAGGTTTGACAGATGCGTCTTGCCAAGGCCCGACATGCCGAACAGCAGGACGCGCTTTTTCGGCGCCGCCGTAAACTCTGCCCCGCTGTGATAGATCATCCGCGCATCCCCCATCGTCGCTGGGGCGGTGATAGCGCGGCGGGGCGGGGATTTCACGTGCAAAAAGAAACCCCGCCCAAAGCGGGCGGGGCGGGATATGCCGTCAAACCGGTCAGGTCAGAACGAGAAGCCCACCTTGACGCCAAGGCCCATGGCCGAGCTGCCGGTCATCACGGCGCGGGTGACCGGGGGGGTGCCGGTTGAAGGATTGGCATCGCCCAGTTGGGTATAGTTCAGACCCGTGGTGATCTTCATGTTGCCATGGGTATAGACGGCCGCCAGCGTGACGCCAAGCCGCCCGTCCGAGGGGGCCAGCGGCGACACCACCGGGTCCGAGCTTTTTTCATAGCTGACCGAGGCAGCGCCCGACCACGTATCATTGATCTTGCGACCGACGCCCAGGGTGTAGGTGACGGTATCGTCAAGGTTCACAAGGCTGGCACCGCCCGTCGCGGTGGCAAAGGCGATGGGCGACAGCTTGAACTTCGACCATTCAACCCAGCGGACCTGTCCGAACAGCAGCGTATCCTTGGCAATGCCGGTCTGGGCATCAAGGTTGACCGATTGCGGCGTGGTGACAGAGGTGACGCTGGGCACTGGGATACCCGTCTGTTCCACCGTGGCAAATTCGTGATTGATCTCGGAATTGTAGGTCAGGGCCACGCGCAGGGCGATGTCGGGAATTTCGTACGAGGCGCCCACCGAATAGCCAAGCGCCAAGTCCTGATCGAGCGCGACGCTATAGCCGTTGAACGGCCCATAGGCGAGGCCCGACAGCGTGATGCCCGCATCCGATTGCTGGGCGCGCAGGCCGCCATGCACGGCGAAGCGGTCGGTCAGCTTGTAGCGCAGCAGCACGCTGGCGGCGGTGGCATCGGCCTTGGCCAAGGTGCCGCCAAGCATGCTGGCCGCCGGATTGCCGCCATAGGCGATATCGGCGCCGAAGGGCTGGTCAAGGATCACGGCATAGGACAGCTTTTCGTTCACATCCGCCTTGTAGGCAAAGCCGAGCTGCGTGTAGTCGCCCGCCACATCGCCGGTCGGATTGCTAAGCACATCGGTGCCCGAAATGCTGGGGCGCACGCGGCCCATCGAAAACTCGACATAGCGCCCTTCCTGAAACAGAGCCGAGACCGATTGCCCCGATTTGTCGATTCCGCCTGCATGGCCGAGCGAGGTTCCGCACAGCAGGGATGCCGCAGCACCGATGAAAACCTTACGCATGTCTATCCCCCCATTGCGTGGTGCTTCCGTGGACAGAAGCTTTTGGTTGACGCTAGGAACACCTTTCCCGCCGGTCAATCACTGACGCCGCGTCACGAAGATGTCATCCGTCGCCTGTGTCGCTATAGACCCAATCGCGCCATGGTGGCGGACTATTTCGATGCGGGGTGACCCATCCTTTTGGCTGGGTCAACCGCCGGTACTGGCGGGCGAACTGGCCGGATGGGCGGGCAGGGGGCTGGTGTCGCGGTCATCGGCGCCGTCCAGGCGGTCAGCCTTGCGCAGGGCTGGGAACATCCATGCCCAAAGCACCGTCACGCCGATGGTGCCCACGCCGCCCACCACCGCCGCCAGCACCGGGCCGATGAAGCGCGAGACAAGGCCCGATTCGAATTCGCCCAGTTCGTTCGAGCCCGAGATGAACAGCCCCGACACCGACGAGACGCGCCCGCGCATATGATCGGGGGTGACGATCTGAACCAGCGTCTGGCGCACATAGACCGATATCATGTCGGCCGCCCCGAGGGCCGCCAAGGCGGCGACCGAAAGCCACATGTTGCGCGACAGGGCAAAGACGATAGTGGCAAGACCGAAGGCCCCCACGGCAAGGAACATGCGAATACCCGCGCGGCGTTTCAGCGGCCAGCGCGCCAGCACCAGCGCCATGATCACCGCCCCGATTGCCGGACCCGAACGCAAAATGCCAAAACCTTCGGGGCCGACTTGCAGGATGTCGCTGGCAAAGGCGGGCAACAGGGCGGTCGCCCCGCCCAGCAACACGGCGAAAAGATCAAGGCTGATCGCGCCGAAGATGATCTTGTTCTGCCATGTATAGACCAGACCTTCCTTGATCTGTTCGATCTGGCTGCCGGGCTGGCGTTCGGGCGTGGTATTGGTCCGCATGAACAGGATGATGAACAGCCCCAGCAGGAACAGCACCGCCGTCACGCCATAGGCGGTGGCGGTTGAAATGGCGCAGAGCAGCCCGCCGATCCAAGGCCCGATGATCACTGCTGTCTGCCAAGCCAGCGATTTCAGGCTGATGGCCTGCGGCATATCCTGTTTGGACACCAGCATCGGCACCGTGGCCGAGGCTGCGGGCGACAGGAAGGCGCGGGCCGCGCCGAACAGCGTCGCGATGATGAAGATGTGGCTGACATCCGGTTCAGGTTCCAGCGCCACGGCGACAAGGCCCAGCACGCAGACCGCTTCGACCACCAGCGCCGCCATGACGATGCCGCGCCGCGAATGGCGGTCGGCCAGCGACCCGGCCCAAAGCGTCAGCAAAAACAGCGGCACGAACTGCGCCAGCCCCACCAGGCCGACCAGAAAGGCGCTTTCCCCGATGGTCATGGTTTGCCGCCCGATGCCGTAGATTTGCCAGCCGATGGTGACGGCCTCGATCTGCACGGCAAGGTTGACAAGGAAGATGCCGGCCCAGAACAGGCCGAAATCGCGGTGGCGGAAAGGGAAGCTGGACAGGATGTTCATGCGACTGGCTTACGCCCAGCCACGCGGATTTGCCAAGTGCTATCAGCCGTTCGGCAGGACGAGGGCGCGGATTTCGCCACGGCGGGGCGGGTTCAGGATCGCCTCGGCTGCCTGTTCCAGGGGCAGGGTGCGCGAGATCAGCGGGGCGACCTTGATCGTGCCCGATGCGATCATCGCGGCGGCGCGGTCCTGGGTGAAGGGGTTGATGAAGGATGACAGGAACTGCACCTCGCGGAACAAAAGGTCGAAGGGTTCGATCTGCACCTTTTGCCCTGCGGCCAGTACGCCAAGGATCACCACGCGCCCGCCCGAACGGGTCAGACGCGGGGCCATTTCCACGGTTTCCACCACGCCCGCACATTCGATGGTCAGGTCGGCGCCTTTGGGCCACAGGGCGCGGGCCTCGGCCTCGGTTGCGGCGGCGTGATGGGCGCCCAGCGTTTTGCCCAAGGCCTGCTTGTCGGCCTGCCGCGTGACCAGCATCACCTCGGCCCCCGCAAGGGCGGCCAGTTGCAGCGCCAGCATGCCGATCACGCCGCCGCCAAGGATCATCACCCGCTCGCCCGGTTTGGGCGCGCCGATATCAAGACCATGGATGGTGCAGGCGAGCGGTTCGGAAAAGGCGCCGTGCAGCGGGTGCAGGTCGGCGGGCAGGACATGCGCCTTGTGCGCGGGAAAGGCGCAGTATTCGGCAAAGCCGCCATTACGGCCCAGACCCGTGGCCACGTTGTTGGGGCACAGGTTCACACGGCCGCGGCGACATTCGGGGCAGTCGCCGCACCATGTGTTCGGGTCGCAGGCAACGCGGGTGCCAAGGGGAATGTCCACCCCCGCGCCACAGGCAACGACATGGCCGGAAAATTCGTGCCCGAGTGTCAGCGGCGGTTTTGAGGGGAATTCGCCCTTCAACAGGTGGCGGTCGGTGCCGCAGACGCCGCAGGCTTCGACCTTGACCAACACCTCGCCCGCGGCGGGATCGGGGATCGCCACGTCGCAAAGTTGCAGATCGTTCAGGCCCAAAAGACGAAGCGCGCGCATGGAAATCTCCCTTACGGTAAGTTGAGTCGATAAGGGGCCCTT
Source organism: Rhodobacter sp. (assembly GCA_027484985.1). Classification (GTDB taxonomy): domain Bacteria; phylum Pseudomonadota; class Alphaproteobacteria; order Rhodobacterales; family Rhodobacteraceae; genus Paragemmobacter. Next base: position 22,001 of record JAIXRW010000035.1, read on the forward strand.
GCGTCAAGCGCGAAGCGCGGATTTGCCTTGGCGGGCAAGGCTGCTAGGGTGCTGCGCGTGCCCATGCGAGGATTGCCCATGACCGATACCGTTGCTGCCGCCCGCGTGGCGGATCATCCGATCGATGCCCGGTTCACCGCGCGCTGGTCGCCGCGTGCTTTTGCCGCCGCGCCGGTCAGCGTGGCACAGGTGATGACCGTGCTGGAAGCGGCCCGCTGGGCGCCTTCGGCATCGAACAACCAGCCGTGGCGGTTTGTCTGGGCCCTGCGGGGGGAAGAGGGTTTTGCCCGCATCCTCGGGTCGCTGGTGTCGTTCAATCAGGATTGGGCGGGCAAGGCGGGCGCGTTGATCGTGGTTGCGTCAAAGACCGTGAACAGCAGGGATGACGGGACCGAAACGCCCAATGAATGGCACGCCTTCGATGCGGGCGCGGCATGGGGGGCGCTGGCCTTGCAGGCGCATCTGTCGGGGCTGGCGGCCCATGCCATGGGCGGGTTCGACAAGGCCAGGGCGGCCGAGGCCGTGGCCCTGCCCGCGCACCATGTGATCCATGCCGTGGTGGCGCTGGGGGTGCAGGGCGATGCGGCTGACCTGCCCGAAAAGCTGCGCGCCCGCGAGGCGCCGAATGGCCGCAAGCTGCTGGCCGAGTTCACGTGGCATGCTAGGTTTCGCGGATAAATATCTGACTTTGAACGATTTGTCCGTTAATTTCTTTCGCCGCACGGCCCCGTCTTTTTGCAAAGCGGCGCGGGCGTAGAAAATGCTTGAAGTTCGTCATGCGGGATGTTTGAAAAAGGTGTCGCCCCTTGTGTGATGCCGCGGGCAAGACTGCGGCGGTGATCCTGCTTATCCGTTCAACCCCGCCTTCGGGGGGTCTTTCAGAACCGCAAGTCATGATGGGCGGCCATAAACGGCATGCGAGATAGTGCCGCAGAAACGGGTGCCCCCGGAAGAATGAAGTAGAATGATCAAGGGCACGACATTCATAAAGCTTGTCAAAAGCGTTGCAGACCTGGCCATTCATCAGCTGAAATTCGCGACCAATACCATCAGGAAACGCAAGCCGCGATTTCTGGTCCTGACGCCTTCGGTCTTTTCCAACCAGACCATCCTTGACACCGCATTGAAGCGGTTGATCAAAATCAGGATCTCGACAGGCACCGATTACAGCACGCTGATGCAGATTTACGGGCGTGATGGCTATGGGTTGTCAAAGTTGCAAAGGCGGCCCGATATCGAAGGGTTTTACGCCGCCACGCTGGGCCGGGGTCTTGTGCCGCTGATCCTTGATTGCGGGGGGCATATCGGGATGGCGTCGCGTTATTTTTCCGAAACCTATCCCAAGGCACGGGTCGTTTCGGTCGAACCAGATGCAGGAAACATCGCGCAGGCGCGGATCAACAATGCAGGGTCCGGGATTGCGTTCCTGAACATGGCGATCGGGTCCGAGACGGGGGCGGGAACGCTGGTCGATCCCGGTCGTGGCAACAATGCCTTTCGCATCACCCCCGACATGCAGGGCAAGACGGCGATCACCTCGATCAACGCGCTGCTGGAGCAGTTCGGCGGGGAAACGGGGGTTCCGTTCATTGTCAAGATCGATATCGAAGGTTTTGAATCCGATCTGTTTTCGAAGAACCTTGAATGGCTCGACCAGTTTCCGTTGCTGGTCATCGAGCTTCATGACTGGATGCTGCCGCGCAGTGGCAATGCGGGCAATTTCCTGCGGGCGATTTCGGCGCTGGACCGCGATTTCGTATATTTCGAAGAGAATGTTTTCAGCATCAGCAACAGGCTGATCTAGGCCACCCATAGCGGGCCGTGCCGGCTGCCATTGCGGCATCCGGCACATTTGGCGGGCCTTGCGGCGCCTATTCCAGTTCGATGGTTCCCGGCGGTTTCGACGTGCAGTCGTAAAAGACGCGGTTGACGCCCTGCACTTCGTTGATGATCCGCGTGGCGGTTTCGCCAAGGAAATCGTGGCTGAACGGGTAGTAATCGGCCGTCATGCCATCGACCGAGGTGACGGCGCGCAGCGCAAGCGCGTAATCGTAGGTGCGCCCGTCGCCCATAACGCCCACCGTCTTCATCGGCAGGATGGCGGCAAAGGCCTGCCAGATGTCATCGTAAAGCCCGTGCTTGCGGATCTGGTCGATATAGACCGCATCGGCGCGGCGCAGGATGTCGAGTTTTTCGCGCGTGATCTCGCCCGGGCAGCGGATGGCAAGGCCGGGGCCGGGAAAGGGGTGGCGGCCGATAAAGGCGGGCGGCAGGCCAAGTTCGCGGCCCAGGGCGCGGACCTCGTCCTTGAACAGTTCGCGCAGGGGTTCGACCAGCTTCATGCCCATCTTTTCGGGCAGGCCGCCCACATTGTGGTGCGATTTGATGGTGACGGAAGGGCCGCCCGAGAACGATACGCTTTCGATCACATCGGGGTAGAGCGTGCCCTGGGCAAGGAATTTCGCGCCGCCCACCGATTTGGCGTGTTTGTCGAACACATCGATGAACAGCCGCCCGATGGTCTTGCGTTTCACCTCGGGGTCCGAGACGCCTTCGAGCGCGCCTAGGAACAGATCGGATTCGTCCGCATGGATCAGCGGAATGTTGTAGGTATCGCGGAACATCGACACGACCTGTTCCGCCTCACCCAGCCGCAGCAGGCCGTGATCGACGAAAACGCAAGTGAGCTGGTCACCGATGGCTTCGTGGATCAGCACGGCGGCAACCGAGCTGTCGACGCCGCCCGACAGGCCGCAGATCACCTTTTCGCTGCCAACCTGTTCGCGGATCTTGCGGATCGCTTCCTCGCGATAGGCGCCCATGGTCCAGTCGCCCTTGAACCCGGCCAGACGCACGAAATTCTCGTAAAGCTTCGCGCCCTTGGGGGTGTGGTGCACCTCGGGGTGGAACTGCACGGCATAGAAATGGCGGCTACGGTCGGCGGTGATGGCAAAGGGCGCATTGGGCGAGGTGCCCAGAACCTCGAACCCGGGGGCGATTTGCGACACGTGGTCGCCATGGCTCATCCAGACCTGTTCGCGCCCGCCCATGCCGTCATCAGTGTCGAACCAGCCCGTCAGGATCGGGTCAACCGCGGCGGTGGGGGTGACATAGGCACGGCCGAATTCGGCGGTGCCATGGCCGCGTTCCACCTTGCCGCCCAGACAATGCATCATCACCTGCTGGCCGTAACAGATGCCAAGGATCGGCACGCCCATGCCGAACACGGCCCCGGGCGGCATCGGCGCGCCATCGGCAAAGACCGAGGCTGGACCGCCCGAGAAGATCACCGCTTTGGGGGCGAAGGACGCAAGGAAGGCGTCATCGACTTTGTTGAAGGGGTGGATTTCGCAATAGACGTTCAGCTCGCGCAGACGCCGCGCGATAAGCTGCGTCACCTGGCTGCCGAAGTCGATGATGAGAAGGCGGTCATGGGCGATTTGTGTCATGCGCCCGCATAGGATGAAGCGGCGCAATCTTCAAGGGGGGCGAAGCGGGGCCGCGGGCAAGAGCGGGGGTTTCACACCCCCGCACCCCCGTGGGATATTTGGGGGCAGAAAATGAACGAAGGGGGAAAGCGGGACGGGGCAAATGTCGGTGCTGCTATTGCCGCGTGTCGTTTTCCGGCATCAAGCGCCGTATTCGTGGGCGGGAGGGCGGCGCTTTGGGCGCATAAGCGGGCAAAAGGGCCGCGCTTGGCCGAAGGATGGAGAGAGACGATGGGCGACATGGATGTTGCGGGCGGCGGACGGCGGGCACGGGGCGGCGGCGGTTCGGCGCGGCGGGCGGAACGCACGGCAGTCAGCCTTGAGACCGCGAAATTCATCCAGCGCAACATCCCGAATTTCGAGATTCTGAACGAGGAAGCGCTTCAGATCATCGAATGGAATGCCGATACCGTGCTGGAGGAGATCGGCGTCAATTTCGTCGAGAACCCCGAGGCGTTGAAGCGCTGGAAGGATGCCGGCGCCGATGTGCAGGGCGAGCGGGTGCGGATTCCGCGTGGCCTTGCGCGCAAGCTGTGCGCGACCGCGCCATCGCATTTCACGCAACATGCGCGCAACCCTGAACGCAATGTCGTGGTGGGTGGGCGCAATCTGGTGCTGGCGCCGGTCTATGGACCGCCCTTCGTGCGCGATATCGAAGGTGGGCGCCGTTATGCCACGATCAACGATTTCCAGAATTTCGTGAAGCTGGGCTACATGTCGAAATGGCTGCACCATTCGGGCGGCACGGTTTGCGAACCCACCGACATCGCGGTGAACAAGCGTCACCTCGACATGCTGCACGCGCATATGGTGCTGTCGGACAAGCCCTATATGGGGTCGGTCACCGAACCCAGCCGCGCCGAGGATTCGGTCGAGATGTCGAAAATCCTGTTCGGGTCGGATTTCGTGGACCAAAACACGGTGATGACGAGCCTGATCAACATCAACAGCCCGCTTACCTTTGACGGGATCATGATGGGCGCGCTGGAGGTTTATGCGCGGGCCAATCAGGCGGCGATCATCTCGCCCTTCATCGTGGGTGGCGCGATGGCGCCGGTTACGGTGGCGGGCACGCTGACGCAGGTTCTGGCCGAGGTGCTGGCGGGTGTAGCCTATAGCCAGCTGATCCGCCCCGGTGCGCCGGTGATCTTTGGCGCTTTTGTCACGAGCATTGACATGAACTCGGGCGCGCCGACCTTTGGCACGCCGGAAGCCAGCCACATCACCTATGGCGCGGGGCAGTTGGCGCGGCGCATGGGGCTGCCCTATCGGTCGGGCGGGTCGTTCTGCGGGTCGAAGCTGCCGGATGCGCAGGCGGCTTACGAGACGGCGAACAGCCTGAACATGGCGCTTCTGGCGGGTGTGAACTTCATGCTGCATGCCTGCGGCTGGCTGGAAGGCGGGCTTGTCTCGTCCTACGAGAAATTCGTGATGGATGCCGACCAGCTGGGCACGCTGCACCATCTGGCGCAGGGCATCATCATGGACCAGAACGGCCAAGGCATGGACGCGATCCGCGAGGTCGGGCCCGGCGGGCATTATCTGGGCTGCGAACACACGCAGGCCAATTTCAAATCGGCCTTCTGGCGGTCGGACCTGTTCGACTACAAACCCTTCGAGACCTGGGCCGAGGAAGGCGCGCGCGATACCCAGACGCTGGCGGCCGAGCGGGTGAAAAAGCAACTGGCCGATTACCAGCAGCCCGCGCTGGACGAAGGCACGCGCGAGGCGCTGGACGAATATGTGGCCAAGAAAAAGGCATCGATGCCCGACGCCTTTGTCTGACGGCCTTGACCCAAGGGCCGATGTGGCCCTTTGCGCCTGACAGAAAGCCCGCACCCCGTGGTGCGGGCTTTTCAGTCCGGCAGGGCGGTCAGCCGCTGTTCGACCATCAGGGCCACCAGAATCTCGATATGGCGGGCGAAGGAATAGCTGGCCTGACCGCTGCGGCGGGCGGTTTCGGCGCGGGCTTCGGCCTCGGTCAGCGTATCGAGGGGGGATTGGCCAAGGCCGCGCGCCACAAGGCGCGGCAGGTCGCGGTCGCGGCGGTAGAGCGGCACGCCGTGACGGGCCGCGTTGAGCAGCAGGCGGGGGCGGCGGCGGTCGGCCACGGGCAGCGGGACGGGCTGGGCAAGCGGGGGCAGGGGAAAGCTGTAGGACATGGCGGCCACCTTTCTGTGATGCCGCGATCATAGGTCTGCACAACCTGCCGTTGCGCCGTGCGGCGGGGCAGCGCACGCTTGGCAGGGCGAAGCTTAGGAATTTGTTGCGATAAAGGCGGGAACGGCCGCTGCGTTAACCTTTCGGTAAGGATTACACGTTGGGGTTGAGTGTAAGTCTAGATTGACAGAAAGGCGGGCACCATGGGCGAGCAAACCGGTCCGGTCGGGCAGGAGGGGTGGCCGGTCTGGCTGCCCGATGCGGCGCGCAGCTATCTGGCCCATACCGATGGCGGGCAATCGTTGCGCGCCTTGGCGCGGCAAAGCGGGGTCCATGCCTCGACCGTGATGCGGCAGGTGCGGCGCTATGAAAACCGCCGCGATGACCCGCTGGTCGATCAGGCACTGGACGGATTGCGGACCGGGCAAGGCGAAACGAAGGGGGCGGGGATGCAGACAGGCATGGCGGGCAGGGAGCAGGCGGCGCAGCCGCTGGCCGGTGCGGTTGATGGCGAGACCCTGCGCCGCGAGGCACAGCGCGTGCTGGGCCGCATGATCGAGACCGGGGCGCTGCTGGTCGTGTCGCCCGATATGGAGCGGGCGGTGGTGTTGCGCCACGGTGCCGAGGGGGCCGCGCAACGGCTGTGCACGGTGGACCGGCAGGTGGCGCAGGCCTTTGCGCTGAACGACTGGATCACCTGCGACAAGCCGGGCCGCGTGGCGGTTTACCGGCTTACGGTGGCGGGGCGGGGCATGCTGCGGCGGGGGGCGGCAGGGCAGGGAGACGATATCTTTGCCGCCCAGCACCGCCGGATGGAGGGGCGCGAGGTTGACGATGCCGACGGGCGGATGCGGCTGCGGGTGAATGTGGCCGAAAGCCCCATCGTGGTGTTGGGGCGCAAGCGCGACAAGGATGGCAAGCCCTATCTCGAGCCCGATCTGATCCGCGTGGCCGAACGCCTGCGCGAGGATTTCGAGCTGGCGCAGATGGGGCCACGGGTGACGCAGAATTGGGACAGGTTTCTGACCGCAGGCGACAGGGGCGGGTTCCGGCCGGATTCGGGGCTGGCCGAGGGGCCACGGGCCGCGCGTGAACGGGTTTTGCTGGCGCTGGCCGATCTGGGGCCGGGCTTGGGTGATGTGGTGCTGCGGGTGTGTTGCTTCGTCGAAGGGATCGAGACGACCGAGCGGCATATGGGCTGGGCCGCGCGGTCGGGCAAGATCGTGCTGCGGATCGCCTTGCAGCGGCTGAAGCGGCATTATCAGGACCGCTATGGCCAGTCGGGGCCGCTGTTCGGCTAGGCGGAAAAACCGCCCGCGACGATGCCGACCGACAGCACGGCCAGCCAGCAGGCGGCGGCGCGGCGCAGCAGGGGCAAAAGCCGCCCCGATCCGTGCGGCAGCGCGCGGCCAAGGGCGGCCCAGACCACGGCCACCGCGATCACCAGCGCGGCAAACAGCGGCACTGACTGCACAGGCGGGGCATGCGGCAAAAGCACAAGCCCGAAGATCAGGCCCTTGGGGTTCAGGAGCGTGGTCACGAACAGGCGGCCTGCGGTGACTGCCGGGGCCGTCTGCCCCGCTGCGGGCCGTTGCCACAGCCGCAGGGCCAATGTCAGCACCCACAGCCCCGCCGCCAGCGCGATGGCAGGGCGCAGGGCGGCCATTTGCGGCGCGGCCAGATGCGCCAGCGCCAGCAACGGCAGAACCGAGGCCAGATAGGCCCCAAGCTCGACCGGAATCAGGCGCAGGGTGCGGGCAAGGCCGCGTTCGGCGCCTGACAGGAAGATCAGCGTATTGGTCGGCCCGGGCGTGAGCAGAAGCGCAAGGATGGCAAGGGCAAGATCCGGCAGGGGCATGTTCTGGTCTTTCGGTCGGTCGGGCAAGCCATCGCAAGGGCGCGGCACGCAGGCCATGATCTGCGTCAAGTAATGTAGTTTGGCGCCTCGGCAAAGGGAAAGGCTGGCTGCGGCAAAGCGGCCGGTCTGTGGGCAGCGGTTGCATGGGGGCAGGAAAGGGCCTATTTCGGACAATGACAGGCCCTAGCCATTGGGCGGGCCGCGGTCTGGAGAAAGCCCGTGCGCGACCTGAAGCTTCCCGATCAGCGCCATCCCGAAAAGGCGCATCGCCCCGATAACGAACAGCCCAAGAAGCCGGACTGGATAAGGGTCAAGGCGCCGACATCGGAAGGCTACAAGAAAACGCGCGACATCCTGCGCGAGAAGAAACTGGTCACGGTCTGCGAAGAGGCAGGCTGCCCCAATGTGGGCGAATGTTGGAGCCAGGGCCACGCCACCATGATGATCATGGGCGAGATCTGCACGCGGGGCTGCACCTTCTGCAATGTGGCAACGGGCAAGCCGCAAACGCTTGATGCCTTCGAGCCGGGGCGCGTGGCCCATGCGGTGGCCGAACTGGGGCTAAGCCATGTGGTCATCACCTCGGTTGACCGTGACGATCTGGAAGATGGCGGGGCCGAGCATTTCGCCCAGACCATCCGCGCGATCCGCCATCGCGCCCCGGCCACGACGATCGAGATCCTGACACCGGATTTCCTGAAATGTTCCCCAGACGTTCTTGAAAAGGTCGTGGAAGCGCGGCCCGATGTGTTCAACCACAACCTTGAAACCGTGCCGGGCCTTTACCCCGAGGTGCGGCCCGGCGCGCGCTATTTCCACAGCTTGCGCCTGTTGCAGCGGGTCAAGGAATTGGACCCCGCGATGTTCACCAAATCGGGCATCATGGTCGGGCTGGGAGAGGACCGGCAATCGGTGTTGCAGGTGATGGATGACATGCGGGCGGCCGATGTCGATTTCCTGACCATCGGGCAATATCTGCAACCCACGCCAAAGCACCACCGTGTGGCGCGCTTTGTCACGCCCGACGAATTCAAGGCCTATGAGACGGCGGCCTATGGCAAGGGGTTCCTGATGGTGTCGGCCACGCCGCTGACGCGGTCAAGCTATCACGCGGGGGATGATTTCGCGCGGCTGCGCTCGGCGCGGCTGGCAAAGCTGGGGCGCGTCTAGCGGGGCGGGGCGCGGATTGCGCCCCGCGCGCCCGTGATCGGTCAGAACTTTGCGCCGATGGACAGGTTTAGCATGTCATCGGCCAGACCCGCGACATAGCCCAACTCGCCAAAGGCGCCGTTGGGCAGGGTATAGCGGGTCGCAACCCCGTAGAACTGTTCCGATCCGAAGCTTGACCCAAGATCGACATAGCTGGCCGTGACCGAAAGCCGGTCGGTCGCCTGATAGCCCGCATAGGCATGGATCATGCGCTGTTCGCTTTGGCTGATATCCATCAGGATGCCGCCGACAGTCCATTTGCCCAGACGCGAATCGACGCCGATCTGCCGCAGGTCAAGCGACAGGCTGATTTCGGGAAACTCGACGCGTTCATAGGACGCGCTGAAGGTCGTCTTGCCACGGGTATAGCGGCCGGCCAGATCGAAGAAATTGCCTGCCGCAGAGCTGTGGGCCGAAACGCCCAGCGAAAGCGGGCCGCTTGTGGTATCAAAGCGGATGCCGGGGGTGATGCCGTAAAGATCGTAGTAGAACACGTTGCCGACAAAGCTTTTGCCGAAGGGCAGCACGGTGTTATAGGCCCGCACACCCGCAATATCGGGGCTGTTGAAATAGTCGTCGATTGCCGGGCGCGGAGCGCCGACCGAAAGTTTGCCGAAGGCGCCGCTATAGGTGATCGCAGCCCAGTAATTTGCAACCGAGTCGCCATCAACCATCAGGCCATTGATGACGGCATAGGCCCCGAAGGATGAGTCTTTGGGCGCGTAGCCCAGTTCGAAATCGCCCATATAGTAATTCTCTTGCCCGAAATCGAAGGCCAGCATTTCGGCCTCGAAATCCGATGACAGGGACAGGCCATTGCCGAATTCCAGCGCATGGGCGGGCAGGGGCAGGGCAAGCGACAGGGCGGCGGCAAACGCGACGCGGGACATGGACAGCCTTTCACAAAAGGGGAAGCACCGGTGACCGGTTGGCCACGACCTTTTGCAAAACTAATACCGAACGGCACGACGCCCCAGACAGGGAATGCCTAAAACCCTGACCAATCGGGATGTGATCCATCCGTTCGGGATGGGCCAACCTGTCCTTCCGTCCGGTCAGAACCGGTAGCCCACGGATGCATCCATCAGCAGGCCGGTGTCATCGCCCTCGGCAATGCCGCCCGACAGCGCGGCGCCGTTGCCAAAGGTCCAACCCGCGGTGACGCCGTAAAGATACTGTTCCGACCCGTAATCATTACGGGCAAGGCTGCCACCAATGAAAAGCTGGTCCGACAGGCGGTATTCGCCGCCAAGCCGCAGGGTGGTGCCATCGGCCGTGATGGTTTGGCGCGACAGCGATGCCGCAAGGCTGTAGCGCCCCGCATCATGGCTGACAGCCACAAGGCCCGACAGCCCGCCCTTGAGGTCGCGGCTTTCCAGCATCCCCTCGATCTGGGTCTGGCCCATGGTGTATTCTGCCGCGATCTCGACCAATGTGCCATCGCGCCCGGCAAAGCGGTGCAGCGAAGCGCCATAGCGCAGCCCACCGGAGATGGTGGAATAGCGCAGGCCGTAATTCTGCGCATCCTGCCCCTTCGCGATCGTGCCCACCGCCGAGGCCGCATCCAGTGCGAGCGGTTGGCTGGGCAAAAGGCCACCCGCCTCGAGCCCCTGCATCCCGGCAAAGACGGGCAGGTCGATCAGCATGTCGGCCACCGATTGCGGCGCGCCGATGGCAAATTCGCCATAGGCAGTATCGATCAGCCCCGCAGCATAGAAGGCGGTGAAACTGTCGTTGCCATCAAGAACGATGTCTGAATCGGTGCCGATTTCGGCCCCGAAACGGCCACTGCGATAGCGCAGCATCACATCGCCCGACAGCACAAGGTTCGAGGCATCGTTGCCGGACAGAAATTCCAGTTCGACCCGCCCGTCGGGTTCAAGGCCCTGCGCCTGCACGGCCATGGGCAAAAGAATGACGGACAGCGCCGCAAGAGCGCGATGGGACCTGATCATGGTATAAACCTGCTGCTCGATTTTTTTTCAGGTTTTACCATGGGTTGCGGCACCCCGCAACCGGCGGCCACGGCGACGGTCATTCGGCGGCGGGAACCCGCGCAAGATAGGCGGCAATCGCCTGCCGGTCCGATTGCGGTAGTTTCGACAGGTTTTCCACCACATGCACCATATGCCCCCCGACCGAGTCATATTCGGGCGTGAAGCCCGAGGTCAGGTATTCCACCACCTCATCCGCCGACCAGTCCAGCTTGGCGGGGGTGATGTTGGGAATACGCCCTTCGCCCGAAGGATTGGGCGCCCCGGCCAGCCAGCGCGCACGATCCAGCCCGCCCAGCGCATTGCGCGGCGTGTGGCATTCGCCGCAATGGGCCAAGGCCTCGGCGAAATAGCGGCCACGGTCCTCATCCGGCGAAAGGGCGCCTGCGATGGCGTAATCGGGCTTCAGGAACAACAGTTTCCACAACCCGATACCGCGCCGGAGCGTGAACGGGAAAGACAGGTCATGCCGCTGGCTGGGGGTTGCACTGGGGGGCAGGGTTTGCAGATAGGCGTAAAGATCGGCCACATCCTGCGCCGTCATATGCTGATAGGCGGCATAGGGCAGGGCGGGATAAAGGTGTTCGCCATCCCGCCCGATCCCGCGTTGCAGGGCATTGCCAAGGTCGGCCAAGCTCCACGCGCCGATCCCGGCCGCGGGGTCGGGCGAGATGTTGGGCGCGATGAAGGTGCCGAAGGCCGAGGGGAATTTCTGCCCACCCGCCAGGACAAGCTGCGCCCCCCCTTCCGCGCCTGCGGCCATATGGCAGGACGCGCAGCCAGCGGCGGTAAAGACCTCTTGGCCATGCGCGGGGTCGGGGGTCAGGGCCGTCCATGTTTCGGGCGGCAGCGGTGCGGGGGAGGTGATCCACCAGAAGGCGCCAAAGCCGGTCACGGCCAGTGCCGCCAGAACCCCGAAGATACGCCGCATGAACCGCCCCGTTTTGCTGCCAAAACCCTATGCCTCAGGCAGGATGGGCACAAATGACGTTTTCGCCAAGTGACGAAGTCAAACCCCTGCCGTGTAACGATGCGGCAGGGTTGCCGCTGGCCCAGCCGCGATGAAACAAGCGGGGGCCAGCCCCCAAATCGGCCCTTGGCCGATTTTCCCCCGGGATATTTGGCCGAGTATGAAAGCGTGTGCCGTTTCACCCTTGTCCAAATACTCATCCTTTCGTGCCGCATCGAGGCGGACGTAAGGGGGGCTTGGCGGCAAGGGCTGTCAGGGTTTGAGCTTTTGCGGCGCCAGCCAGTCGGGAAAGCCCCACAACTGCTCGGCCCCCGCGACCAACAGCGACAGGGCCACCACCGCCAGCACCAGTTTCACCCGCCCGGCCGAGGGCGGGTTGCGGGCCCAGCGGGCCATGCGGATGAACCAGATCGGGTTCATGCCGTGAACCGGACCTTGCCGATATAGGGCAGGTTGCGGTTCCTTTGCGCGAAATCGATGCCGTAGCCCACGACGAATTCGTCGGGAATTTCGAACCCCGTCCATGTGGCGCGGATATCCACCTCGCGCCGCGAGGGTTTGTCGAGCAGGGCGCAAACCTCGAGCCGCTTGGGTTCGCGCGACAAAAGCAGCTTTTTCACATGGTGCAGGGTGAAGCCGGTATCGACGATATCCTCGACCACCAGCACGTCGCGCCCCGCAATCTCGCCCCGCAGGTCCTTGAGGATACGCACCTCGCGGCTGGAATGCATGGCATCGCCATAGCTCGAGGCTTCGAGGAAATCGACCTCGACAGGCAGGTCAATCTCGCGCACCAGATCGGCGATAAAGACGAATGATCCGCGCAGCAGGCCCACCACGGTCAGCTTGTCGGTGCCTGCGTAATGGGCGGTGATTTCGGCGGCCAGCGCCTCGACCCGCGCGGCGATGGCCTTGGCGCTGATCATCTGGTCGATCACATAGGGTCTGTCGGGCATTCTATCCTCGGGCTGCGGCGGCGGGGCCTCTTGATTTCCGTTACAGGCTTACCCAATACGGGCGGGCAAGTCACGGGATGGATCGGATGCCCACGCATCATGAAATCAGGCGCCTGCCCTATACGGCGCAGCAGATGTACGACCTTGTGGCCGATGTCGCGGCTTACCCTAAGTTCCTGCCGTGGAATTCGGCGGCGCGCATCCGGTCGCGCATGCCCGTCACCGGCGCGGGCGGTGCTGCGGGCGAGGTGATGGAGGCCGATCTGGTGATCAGCTTCAAGGTGTTCCGCGAACGGTTCGGCAGCCGCGTGACCCTGTGGCCCGAGGCGAAGAAGATCGAGACGGAATATCTGGACGGGCCGTTCCGGCATATGCGGTCAACCTGGGGCTTCCGCGATGTGGAAGGCGGCTGCGAGGTCGAGTTCTTCGTGGATTTCGAATTCCGCAACGCGATCTTGCAGGGGATCATCGGGGTCGTGTTCAACGATGCGATGCAGCGCGTGGTGCGCGCGTTCGAGCGGCGGGCGGC
>JAIXRW010000002.1 GCA_027484985.1 Rhodobacter sp.
AGCCACCGAACAGCCATGACGGGCGGGCGGGATCGGTCATCGATGCCATCTCGCGCCGGAATACCAGCCGTTCGGGCGGTAACCTAAGCCCCACCTCTTCGGCAATCTCGCGCAGAACACAGGCGGCCGCATCCTCGGCCCCCTCGCGCCCGCCGCCGGGCAGGTCCCAGAACCCGGCCCAAGCCAGCCCCGGCAGATCGTCGCGCAGCAGCGTCAAGACGCGATCGCCGCAAAACAGCGCCGCCTTGGCGCCAACAAAGTCAGCCAAGATCAGTCATTGATGTCGCGGTCCCAGACCTTCACCTGCCCCGCGCGCACCCCCATTGTGCGGCGCAACGCGAACCATGCCGCCAGCGACAGAACGGCAAAGGCCAACAACAGCCCGGAAACCACCCCGCCAAGGATGCCGAACCCGACCAATGCACCCGTCAGCACCGCCCCGATGGCGAACCCGAGAAAGATGTAACCGGGCGCCAGAACCTCTAACCCGCCCAACGCAAAGCCTGCCACGACCCAGACCCACCATACCTGCCACAGCCCGTCCATCAGCCACGCCCCCTGAGCATACGGAACGCATCACCAAAGGCATCAAGGGCAGCCGTGGGCAGCAACACCACCTGCTTGCCATCGCCCAGCGCCACAGCCTGCAATGCCTCGACCTGCTTCAAGGCCACCTGATATTGCGCCGCCTCAAGCCCGCTTTCCTTGATCGCAACGGCAATTACCCCTGTCGCATAGGCCTCGGCATCCGCCGTCACGCGCTTGGCTTTGGCGGCCTGCTCGGCGGCGTAAAGATCGGCATCGGCGGCCAGTTCCACCGCCCGTTTGCGCCCCTCGGCCTCCATCACCTGCGCCCGCCGCGCCCGTTCGGCATTCAGCTGCTGCAACATCGCAGCGCGCGTGGCGTCATCAAGGTTCACGTCCAGAATCTCGGCCCGCGTCACCTCGACCCCCCAGTCATCGACCATCGCGCTGACCTGCTCGCGCACCCGTTCGATCAGTTGCGCGCGGTTCGACTGCACCTGATCCAGCTCCAGCTTGCCGATTTCGGACCGCACGATCCCCGCTACGGTGGTCGCAATCGCCGCATCCACATCGCGGATGCGATAGACCGTCTTTTCGGGTTCCGTGATGCGGTAGAACACGCTGGTTTCCACCTTTACCAGCACGTTGTCGGCTGTGATCGCATCCTGACTGGCATTGGGAAGCTGCCGTTCTAGGATCGAAATCTTGTGCGGCACGCGGTCAAGGAAAGGCACGATAAAGTTGATGCCCGGCCCCAGAACGGCGCGCAGCCGACCGAACCGTTCCACCACATGCTTTTCGGATTGCGGCACGATCCGCACGCCAAGGAAGATGCAAAGGATGACAAAGACAGCAATCGCAAGAAAAACCGGATCCATCGCCTACTCCTGCCCGAAAGGATATGATGAAAGATGTGGTCAATGCCCGCCCGGTGCAAGCACGGAAGCATGGTGTAACATGCGCCAGACTCCGGCCCACGCCTGACGCTGATTTCTGCGTCAAATCCCGCGTGTAACCCTGCCCCGCACCGGCCTAGCCGCGCTAGGTGCGGGCGTGCTACCCTTGCACCATGCCCGCCCTGTGCCGCGATTGCCTGACCACATTCGACAGCGGTCCCCGCTGCCCATCCTGCCGCAGCCCGCGCCTGCTGGCCCATCCAGAACTGTTCGAGCTGTCCATCGCCCATATGGATTGCGACGCCTTCTATGCAAGCGTGGAAAAACGCGACGACCCCAGCCTTGCCGGCAAACCGGTCATCGTGGGCGGCGGCACACGCGGCGTCGTCTCGACCTGCTGCTATATCGCCCGCATATCGGGCGTGCGTTCGGCCATGCCGATGTTTCAGGCGCTAAAGCTCTGCCCCGAAGCCGTCGTCGTCAAACCCCGCATGTCGGTTTACGTCGAGGTCAGCCGCGCCATCCGCGCCATGATGGAGGAACTGACCCCCGCAATCGAACCCCTCTCGCTCGACGAAGCCTTTCTCGACCTGACAGGCACCGCCCGCCTGCACGGCGCACCGCCCGCCGTGCTGATGGCCCGCCTGATCCGGCGCATGGAAACCGAGCTTGGCCTTTCCGGATCGATCGGCCTGTCGCACAACAAGTTTCTGGCCAAAATCGCCTCGGACCTTGACAAGCCGCGCGGCTTTTCGGTGATCGGGAAAGCCGAAACCGAAAGCTTCCTTGCCCGCCGCCCTGTCCGCATCATCTGGGGCGTCGGCACCGCCACGCAAACCGCGCTGGAAGCGGCGGGCATCCGCACGATCACCGATCTTCTGCGCTGGGACAGGCGCGATCTGAACGCCCGCTTTGGCAGCATGGGCGACCGGCTCTGGCACCTTGCCCGCGGCATCGACCACCGTCGCGTCCAGCGCGATGAACGGCCAAAATCGATCAGCAAGGAGACCACCTTTTTCGAGGATACCTCCGATCCCGACATCCTAGACGGCCATTTGTGGCGCTTGGCCGAACAGGTATCAGACCGGGCCAAGGCGAAGCGGCTGGCCGGAAAGACCGTGACGCTGAAGCTGAAAACCGCCGGTTTCCAGACCGTCACGCGGCGCCATTCCCTTGGCGATGCGACACAAACCGCCGACCGCATCTACCGCGCCGCACGCGAGCTTTACGACCATGCCGGAACGCGCGGACCCTTCCGCCTGATCGGCGTCGGCATTTCCGACCTGACGGCCGAGTCCGAGGCCGACCGTTCCGGCGACCTGCTCGACCCCGATGCAGGAAAGCGCGCCGCCGCCGAAAGGGCCACCGATGCGATCCGCGCCCGCTTTGGCCATGACGCTATCATCAAGGGCCGCGCCCTGCGGTAAAGGGACCAAATTCCTTTCAAGGAATTTGCAATTTTCTCCAAAGAAAATTGCGCGCTATTCCGCCGCCAGCGGCACCTGCAACCGCCCGATTTGTACGATT
This sequence comes from Rhodobacter sp., assembly GCA_027484985.1. Classification (GTDB taxonomy): domain Bacteria; phylum Pseudomonadota; class Alphaproteobacteria; order Rhodobacterales; family Rhodobacteraceae; genus Paragemmobacter. The sequence continues at coordinate 2,949 of JAIXRW010000002.1, forward strand.
TCGGCAATAACGCCCGCCATCAGGGCGCGGAACTCCTGAAATCTGGGCAAGGGTTCGATCCGCGCCTCGTCCATGTAAAGCGAACGGTCGATCTCGACCTGCACCACATGCGCGCCGCGGGACGGGCGGCCATAAGCCTGCGCGATATAGGCCCCCGCAAAGGGCGAATTGCGCACCACCCGCAGCCCTGCCCCCGCGAAAGCCGCCTCGATCCGTTCGACCACCTCGCGCCCCGCCGCCGCGCCGAACCGGTCGCCCAGCACCACATCCGGGCGCGGCTGGCCGGGGCGGGCATGGGCCTCGATCGCCTCGTGCGGCATGGAATGGCAATCGACCAGCACCGCCTGCCCGAACTGCGCCAGTGATTCGTCGATCAAACGCTTCAGCGCGGCATGATAGGGGTGCCAGTGCCGCGCAAGACGGGCTTCCGCCTCGGCCAGCGGCAGCTTGCCGCGATAAATCGCCCGCCCGCCGGCCACCACCCGCGGGATTACCCCCAGCCCCGACGACACGCGCGGATTATGCGCCACCCGCACCACCCCTTCGACGACGGCGGGGTCAAGCTCGTCAGCCGCGCGGTTCAGGTCGATATAGGCACGCGGCGCCCGCGCGGCGATCAGCGGGGCACCCGCAAGCGGCGCGTGATCGAACAGCCGGTCCACAAAGGCATCTTCCGAGGACCGGATCACATGCGCGTCAAGCAGGCTGGCTTGCAGGAAAGCGGGCGGATAATCCTGCCCGCTATGGGGCGAGGAAAATACCACCGGCGTCTCGCGGCGGGCGGGCAGGAAAAGGCGATAGGCATGTTCATCCATGGTCACAGGTATAACGGGAATTTTTCCGATACCAAAACCCCTTGAACCCCGCGCCGACTCCTTTTATAGACCGCCCACCGACGCGGAACCGCCCGCGTCTTTTTGTTTGGACAGGGCGGGTACGAAACGGGGCGTGGGCGGTTAGCTCAGCGGTAGAGCACTACGTTGACATCGTAGTGGCCACTGGTTCGATCCCAGTACCGCCCACCATTTCACCGCTTTCCAGTGGAAAGCATAACGGATTTCAAGGCGCTGCGCGCCGCGAATGGGAGAAGAACGATGAAGGTTGCGAACTCGCTCCGCTCGCTCAAGACGCGTCATCGCGATTGCCAGGTCGTGCGCCGCAAGGGCCGCGTCTATGTGATCAACAAGACGCAGAA
>JAIXRW010000001.1 GCA_027484985.1 Rhodobacter sp.
CGCTTCATCAACGGTCTGGCCAAAGCCGGGATCGAGGTTGACCGCAAGGTTCTGGCCGACCTCGCCGTGCACGAGCCCGAGGCGTTCAACGCCATCGCGGCGCAGGCCAAGGCCGCCCTAGCGTAAGGCACAGCGCACCGGAATGGAAAGGCCCTGCCGCAAGGCGGGGCCTTTTGCATAAGCCCCGTTCATTTTCTGCCCCCAAATATCCCGGGGGTGCGGGGGCTGGCCCCCGCTTCGCGGCACCCGCAAAACACCCCCTTCCCCTTGCATCGCGCCCCGTCCAAGGCTAGCACCGTGCCGCACCCTACGGAGGCTTTCCATGGACGGGCTCGACACGCTCAAGGCCAAATACCTGACCGCCATCGCTTCGGCCGCGGACGAATCCGCGCTGGAAGAGGTGCGGGTCGCAGCCTTGGGCAAAAAGGGCGAAATCTCTGCCCTGATGGCGGGCTTGGGCAAGATGGACCCCGACCAGCGCAAGGCCGCAGGCGCCCTGCTGAACGTCCTGAAGGACGAGATCGACGCCGCCCTTCGCGCCCGCAAGGCCGGTCTGGCCGATGCCGCCCTCGATGCGCGATTGAAGGGCGAATGGCTCGACGTCACGCTTCCCGCCCGCCCCCGCCGCATGGGCACGATCCATCCCGTGTCTCAGGTGATGGAAGAACTCACCGCCATCTTCGCCGATATGGGCTTTGCCGTGGCCGAAGGCCCGCAGGTCGAATCCGACTGGTATAATTTCGATGCCCTGAACATCCCGCCCGAACACCCCGCGCGGCAGGAACATGACACCTTCTTCATGCACCGTGACGCGGGCGACGACCGCCCGCCCCATGTGCTTCGCACCCATACCAGCCCCGTCCAAATCCGCTCGATGATGGAACATGGCGCCCCGCTGCGCGTCATCGCCCCCGGCCGGGTCTATCGCATGGACATGGACCAGACCCATACCCCCATGTTCCATCAGGTCGAAGGCATCGCCATCGACCGCGACATTTCCATGGCCAACCTGAAATGGGTGCTGGAAGAATTCTGCCGCGCCTTCTTCGAGGTGCCTTCGGTCGAGTTGCGCTTCCGCGCCAGCCACTTCCCCTTCACCGAACCCTCGGCCGAGGTGGACATCCGCTGTTCATGGGAAGGCGGGCAGTTGAAGATCGGCCAGGGCGACAAGTGGATGGAAATCCTCGGTTCCGGCATGGTCCACCCCAAGGTGCTGAAAGCGGCAGGCGTGAACCCCGACGAATGGCAGGGCTTTGCCTTCGGCATGGGCATCGACCGCATCGCCATGCTGAAATACGGCATCCCCGACCTGCGCGCCTTCTTCGAATCCGACCTGCGCTGGCTGCGCCACTACGGCTTCGCCGCCCTCGACCTGCCCACCCTGCCCGCTGGCCTGAGCCGCTGAGGAAAGACCCATGAAATTCACCCTCTCCTGGCTCAAAGACCATCTCGACACCGCCGCCCCGCTCGATGACATCCTCTACGCCCTGACCGACCTCGGTCTGGAAGTGGAAGAGGTCTCGAACCGCGCCGCGAAGCTGGCGGCCTTCACGCTCGCAAAAATCACCCATGCCGAACAGCACCCCGATGCCGACAAGCTGCGCGTCTGCCGCGTTGAAACGGACGAGGGCGAAAAGCAGATCGTCTGCGGCGCCCCCAACGCCCGCGCGGGCATCACCGTCGTGCTGGCAAAACCGGGCGATTACGTCCCCGGCATCGACGTCACCCTTGGCGTGGGCAAGATCCGTGGCGTCGAATCCCACGGCATGATGTGTTCCGAACGCGAACTGGAACTGTCCGACGAACATAACGGCATCATCGAACTGGCCAGCGGCGAGGTCGGCCAGAAATTCACCGACTGGCTGGCCATCAACCGCCCCTCGGTCGTGGACCCGATGATCCATATCAAGATCACCCCCAACCGCCCCGATGCACTCGGCGTGCGCGGCGTGGCGCGTGATCTTGCCGCCCGCGGCCTCGGCACGCTGAAACCGCTGCCCGTGCCGGAAATCAAGGGCGCTTTCCCCTGCCCCATCACCGTCACCATCGACCCCGCCCTGCGCGACAAAGGCTGCCCCCTGTTTGCAGGCCGCCTGATCCGTGGCGTGAAAAACGGCCCCTCGCCCGCATGGCTGGCCGACCGCCTCATCGCCATCGGCCTGCGCCCCATCTCGGCACTGGTCGATATCACCAACTACTTCACCTTCGCCCTGAACCGCCCGCTACACGTGTTCGATGCGGCCCGCGTCCACGGCAACCTGCACATCCACCCCGCCAAGGGCGGCGAGGAACTGCTGGCCCTCGACAGCAAGACCTACACCCTGCACCCCGGCATGATGCTCATCTCCGACGATACCCAGCCGGAATCGCTGGCGGGCATCATGGGCGGTGAACTTTCGGGCTGCACCGAAGCCACCACCGACGTGTTCCTCGAATCCGCCTATTGGGACCCGATCACCATCGCCGCCACCGGCCGCGCGCTGAAGATCAACTCCGATGCCCGCTACCGCTTCGAACGCGGCGTCGATCCCGCCTTCACCCTGCCGGGGCTCGACCTTGCCACCCAGATGATCCTCGATCTCTGCGGCGGCACCCCCTCCGATATCGCAATCGACGGCGCCGCGCCCGATACCACCCGCGCCTACCGCCTGAACCCCGCCCGCGTCATCAGCCTTGTCGGCATGGACATCCCCGAGGCCGAACAGCGCCGCACGCTGGAATCCTTGGGCTTCACCCTGAACGGCGACATGGCCACCCCCCCCTCATGGCGCCCCGATGTGCTGGGCGATGCGGATCTGGTCGAAGAAGTCGCCCGCATCGCCAGCCTGACGAAACTGGTGGGCAAACCGCTGAAACGCGCCACCGCAGGCGTGCCAAAGCCGATCCTCACCCCCGCACAGGTGCGCGAACGCGCCGCCCGCCGCACCATCGCGGGCTTGGGCTACAACGAATGTGTCACCTACAGCTTCATCGACCATGACGCCGCCACCCTGTTCGGCGGCGGGGCCGATGCGCTGCGCGTCGAAAACCCCATCTCGTCGGAAATGACCCATCTCCGCCCCGACCTGCTGCCCGGCCTTCTGCGCGCCGCCGCCCGTAATCAGGCCCGCGGCTTTGCCGACCTCGCTTTGTTCGAGGTTGGCCCCGCCTTCCACGGCGGCGAACCGGGTGAACAGCATGTGCAGGCCGCTGGCCTTCTCGTTGGCGCCTCGGCCCCGCGCGACCCCTACGCCTCGCGCCGCCCCGTCGATGTGTTCGACGCCAAGGCCGATGCCGAAGCGGTCCTTGCCGCCCTCGGCGCGCCCGCCCGCGTGCAGATCACCCGCAAGGTCAACGCATGGTGGCACCCCGGCCGCTCGGGCGTGGTCTCGCTCGGCCCCAACACCCTTGCAACCTTTGGCGAGGTGCACCCCAAGGTGCTGGCCGCCATGGGCGTCAAGGGCCCTGCCGTGGCCTTCACCATCCTCATCGCCAACGTCCCCCTGCCCAAGGTGAAAACCCCCACCCGCCCCGCGCTGAAAATCAGCGATCTTCAGGCCGTGGAACGTGACTTCGCCTTCGTCGTCGATGCACAGGTCGAATCCCTCACCGCCGTCAACGCCGCCCTCGGCGCCGACAAGGCCCTGATCGAAAGCGTCCGCGTGTTCGACCAGTTCACCGGCGAAAAGGCCGAGGCGCAGATGGGTGCGGGCAAGAAATCCATCGCCCTGACAGTCCGCCTGCAACCCGAAGGCAAAACCCTGACCGAACCGGAAATCGAGGCGGTATCGTCAAAGATCGTGGAAAAGGTCACGAAAGCCACGGGCGGCACCCTGCGCAGCTAAGAAACAGGCGCGGCCAAAGACAAAGGGCGCGGCCAACCCCGCGCCCTTCCCTGCCGTTCACCCTTGCCCAAATACTCATCTTCGCACCCGAAGACGCGCACACGGCATCCGGCGCCCTCACCCCCGCCGGAACAGCCGCCTGATCCGCTCGCCCAATCCCCGCGCCCCGCTTCCCAGATCGTCAATGCCTTCCTGCACATCGATCACCGCAGGCTCGATGGTGCGTTCGCGGAACTGCAACCACATCCGCCGCACCATGAACACCGCCCCCAGCATCAGCGCCAGAAGCACGATGTTCACCCAAGGAATGATCGTCACATCCGGCCCCGCGACCTGCCGCAACGCCACCGCATTCGGGAATATGGTGAACAACTGGTTGCGCCAGCCGTAATGCGTCACCGCCACCCAGACAGGGTTCGCCTTGGTGGAAACCAGCTCTTTCGCCTCGGTCGATACCGAAAAGCTGTTCATCTTGAAATAGGGCGGCCAGCCCCAGCCGGTATCCTCGTTGCGGTATTCCATCGTGCCGCCATCGGGAAAGACGGCATTGATGAAAAAGATGTCGCGGCTTGTCGAACCCGCCGTGCCCACATCGGGCGCGGCAAAGAACCAGCTGTTCGCCCCGATATCCATCCGCCGGTTCTCGGTGCCGACGATCCGCACGATATCATGCTGCGGCAGGGTGTAATGCAAAAACCCCAGCAGCAGCAGCGCCACCATTCCCCATAGGGTCCATTTGACATAGCGCATCGCGTCACCCCTCGAAATTCAGCCAGACCAGCACCACCACCGCCGCCACAGGCAGGATGTAAACCAGCCAAAGCAACTTGCGTTTCAATCCGCGCTCATAGGCGGCCATGCCTTGCGCGATATAGTCATCGCGATGCCCCCGCACATCCCCGTCAACGCTGCCTTCGTCATATTCCTTTTCCAGCCGTACGCGCCGCACCGACCGCGCATAGACCAGAAGCGCCCAATAGATCACCGTCAGCACGATCAGCCCGACCAGCAGCAGACGGAACAGCGCGATCATGGCTCTCTCCTTTGCAGACGGGCCTCGCCCTTGCGGCGTTCGACCTCGATGGCACGGCCATACCAGACAAAGGCCAGCACCGGCCCCCAGAACATGCCCGAAAGCGCGGCGCGGGTCAGATAGAACCACACCTGCCCCAGCGGATCGGCAGCCAGCATCGCGGCAACATCATTGCCCGCCCGCGCATAAAGCCAGCAAAACAGCGCCGCCCCCGCCAGCAGCACCAGCCCCAGCGCCAGCACCATCCCCCGCGCCAGCGCCGATTGCGTCATCACGCGGGGCGGCACTGTCAGCAGCGGCGCGGCAAGGGCCAGCCCCAGCAGCGCCACAACCGGAAGAACCGTGTTCCCGAACCCGAAAGCCAGCATCCCCGCCCCGCCTGCCTTTGGCCCATACTGCCCGCGCCGCGGCCAATTGGCAAACCCGCGCGGGTCAGACCGCAATATTGTCGATCAGCCGCACATCATCGATCCATGCCGCCGCCAGCATCCGCATCGGCGCGCCAAGGTCACGGGCGGGCAGCATCGTCTCGCCATCCACCAGTTCGATATATTCCACCGCGTCGAACCCCTCGGCCAGCACCGCCGCCCGTGCCCTGTCCAGCACCTGCGCCAACGGCACCCCGTCACGGAACTGCCGCGCAGCACCCAGCATGGCGGCATAAAGCGCAGGCGCCTTTGCCCGCGCCTGCCCCGAAAGCCGCTGGTTGCGCGAAGACATCGCCAGCCCGTCCGGGTCACGCACGGTTTCGCAGCCCACAATCTCGACCTTCAGGTTCAGGTCGCGCACCAGCTGGCGCACCACCTGCAATTGCTGCCAGTCCTTCTGCCCGAAATAGCCACGGTCGGCCTGCGTCATTCCGAACAGCTTGGTCACGACCGTCGCCACCCCGTCAAAATGCCCCGGCCGCAACGCCCCCTCCAGCGGCGCCGAAACACCCCCCACGGAAACCGAGGTCACGAACCCCGCCGGATACACCTCTTCGACCGCAGGCGCGAAAATCGCATCCACCCCCACCGTGGCCAGCAAGGCCGCGTCATTCTCTTCGGTGCGCGGGTATTTCAGCAGGTCCTCGGGGTTGTTGAACTGCTTGGGGTTCACGAAGATCGTCGTGATCACCCGCCCGCATTCCCGCCGCGCCCGTCGCGCCAGCGAAAGGTGCCCGTCATGCAGCGCCCCCATCGTGGGCACCACACCCACAACCTGACCCGCCGCCTTCCATTCCGCCACCTGCGCCCGCAGGTCCGCCACCGTCCGCAGGATCAAGGCTTCACCACCTTGTCGGCAAAACCATGCTCGGCCGCCGGAAAGCGCCGCGCCCGCACATCGTCGGCATAAGCCGCAATCGCCGCATCCGCCGCCTTGCCCAACTCGGCATAGCGCTTCACGAATTTGGGCCGGAAATCGGTGAACAGGCCCAGCATGTCATCGACCACCAGCACCTGCCCGTCACAATCGACCCCCGCCCCGATCCCGATGGTCGGAATGGCCAGCGCCCGCGTGATATCACCCGCCAACCCGACGGGAACCTTCTCCAGCACGATGGAAAACGCCCCCGCCGCCTCGCAGGCCCGGGCATCCGCCATCACCCGCGCCGCCTCGCCCTCGCGGCCCACTACCTTGTAGCCGCCCAGCGTATTCACCGATTGCGGCGTCAGCCCCACATGGGCCATCACCGGCACGCCCCGCGCGGTCAGAAAGGCAATCGTCTCGGCCATATGCTGCCCGCCTTCCAGCTTGACCGCAGGCGCCCCCGTTTCCGCCATGATCCGCGCCGCGTTGCGATAGGCCTGCGCGGGGCTTTCCTCATAGCTGCCAAACGGCATGTCGATCACCGCCATCGCCTTGCCCAGCCCGCGCATCACCGCCCGCCCATGCAGGATCATCATCTCCATCGTCACGCCAATCGTGGACGGCAGGCCATGCAGCACCATCCCCACGGAATCGCCCACCAGCACCACATCGCAATGCGGATCGACCAGCCGCGCCACCGGCGTGGTATAGGCGGTCAGCACCACAAGCGGCGCCCCCCCCTTGCGGGCGGTGATATCGGGCGGAAGCACCGAACGAAGCGGGGCGGATGCGCTCATCTCTTGGCGGCTTTCTGTCTTGCAACTTTGCCCGATATACAGGCACAGCCGCGCCGCGACAGCAAGTTTGTTGCGCTGCATCGCAGCAACAATTTCCCCCGCATCCCCAGCCTGACCGCTTGACCTGCCGCCCCCGCCGCGCCTTTCCTAATGCCTTCACGAAAGGAACCCCGATGACCCCGATCCAGCGCGTCACCCGTGACGGCATCCCCCCAGAAACCCGCCGCCCCGCCCCCGAACGTGTGCTGGCGGGCGATCCGGTCCACACCACCTGGCCGATCGAGGAAACCGACAGCATCGCCTGCGGCCTGTGGCAATCCACACCCGGCAAGTGGACGATTTCCTATGACGAATGGGAATATGTCCACATCCATTCCGGCCATTCCATCCTGACCGACAGCCAAGGCCGCGAAACCCACCTGCGCGCGGGCGACAGCTACGTCATCCGCCCCGGATTTCGCGGCACATGGGAGGTGGTCGAAACCACCCTCAAGGATTACGTGATCCGCTGATCGCGCCCAGCGGCACGGTCAACCGGGCACGGTCAGCCCGATACGGCCACCACCTCGGCCTTGCCCGTCAATACCTCAAGTGTCGGGCAATCCGCTTCCGCGATACCCCGGTTCGAACAGATCCGCAGACGCCGCTTTTCGTCCTTGGCGGCCTGCTCCTCGGCCTTCAGCTTGGCCACGCGCTCGGCTTCCGCCTTGGCGGCTTCCTCGTCGATGATCTTCTGCTTGTCGATCTCAAGCTGGGCGCGGTTTTCCGGCGTGTCCGGCACGGCGCGGCCATAGGCATCGTCCATATAGGGCCCTTCCGCCGCCAGACTTTCCTCCAGCGTCCGCACCTTGACCTTGGCGCCAACCTTGATGCGGTCATAAAGATCGATCGCATCCTGATTGAACAGCCGGATACAGCCCGCGCTGGTCGCCCGCCCGATCGAGGCGTTCTGGATCGTGCCATGAATACGGAACATCGTATCCTTGCCGTTGCGATACAGATACATCGCCCGCGCACCCAAGGGGTTTTCCAACCCGCCGGGCAGGCCAGCCGCAAATTCGGCATACATGTCAGGGCGTGTCTTGATCATGTTCGCGGTCGGTTGCCACGCTGGCCATTCCTGCTTGCGCCCGATATAGCCCGTGCCCTTGAACGACAGCCCCTCGCGCCCTACGGCGATGCCATAGCGCACCGCGCGGTTGTCCTTCAGCACATAGTAAAGCCGCCGCGCATTCACATCGACCACCACGGTGCCGGGCTTTTCGTCGCCCGCATAATCCACCTCGGTCCTCGGATTGTCGCCAAACAGGTCAATCGGATCAACCGCGGGAATCAGGAACGCGCCATCCTGCACCGCCTGATATTCCGGCGGCACCTGCGGCGGGGGCGGCGCCACAGGTTCGGGCTTGGGCGCACAGGCGGCAAGGGTCAGCAGGGCAACAACGGCGGCAAGACGGGGCAGACTGTAAAGCACGATGGGCAACCTGTCATAAGGGGCGCTTGGCAAAAGCGCTGCGTGCCCAAAAGCACTTTAGTATGGCAACCCGTCAAGCCCCGCGCGGGTTGCGCCGTCACAAAATCGTCATTCTTGCGACCGCGCCGCACAGTTATCGGCCCCGCTCTCCTTGTGCGGCGCCCGGCACTTCCCATCTAACCAACAGCCACCACCAAAGGGAGACCGACAATGCGCTGCCCCGTTGACAACGAAACACTCGTCATGGCCGACAGGGGAGGGGTGGAAATCGACTACTGCCCCAAATGCCGCGGCGTCTGGCTTGACCGGGGCGAGCTTGACAAGATCATCGAACGCTCGGCCGCAGCGCCCGCACAGGCCCCCGCACCGGCCTCCGCTGCCGCGCCGCATTACGCCCCGCCCCCGCCCGCCGCAGGCTATGCCGCCGCCCCGCCGCGCTATCGCGACGACGATGATTACCGCCACAGCTACAAAAAGAAGAAACGCGAAAGCTTTCTGGGCGAGCTGTTCGATTTCTGACCACCACGCAGGGCGCGGCGCACCGCAGCCCTACCAGCGCCCCAAGGCCGCCTCATCGGTGGCCTTGGCGGCCACCCATTCCGCGCCATCCGCGCCGATTTCCTTTTTCCAGAACGGCGCGCGCGATTTCAGGTAATCCATCAGGAATTCAGCCGCCGCAAAGGCATCGGCCCGGTGCGGCGCGGCGGTGGCAACCATCATGATCGGCTCATCCGCGCCCAGCCTGCCATGGCGGTGGATCACCAGCGCATCGGTCAGCGCCCAGCGCCGCACCGCCTCGTCCACGATGGATGCAATCGCCTTTTCCGTCATCCCCGGATAATGCTCGATCTCCATCGCGGCCAGACGCCCGCCATTGTCACGCACAAGGCCGGTAAAGGTGACAACCGCGCCCGCCCCCCGCGCCCCCGCCGCAAAGGCCGCCGCCTCGGCGCCCAGATCGAACGGCGCCTCTTGCACGGCAACGCGCATCTCAGCCCCCTGTCATCGGCGGAAAGAACGCCACTTCCCGCACCCCCGCCAAAGGCGCATCGAATGACGACAATTCCTGATCCAGCGCCACCCGCAGCGACTGGCGGTCGGCAAAGGCCGCCTGATAGCGGTCCTCCCGCGCGCACAGCTCGGCCACCAGATCGGCCACGGTTTCCGCCCGCGTCTCGACCCGCTCGCGCGGCACCCCGATCCGCTCGCGGACCCAGGCAAAATAAAGCACGTCGATCATGGTTCCTCGCGCAGATAGGGCAGCGACTTGCGGAAATAATCCCACCCCGTCACCAAGGTGAGCACCGCCGCCACCCAGATCAAGCCCAGCCCCACCATCGTCGCATAGGATGAACACCCCCGCGTCCCGCAGGACCGGATCGGATCGGCCAATCCCTGCGACACCAGATCGGCATATTGGTCCGGCGTCAGCCCCTGCCGCGCGATGCCTTCCAGATGTTCCAGCCCCGTGCCCAGAAACAGCACCGCAATCGCCACCATCTGCGCCGTGGTTTTCCACTTCGCCAGCTTGGTCACGCGCAGCAATCCCGCCTTGGCCCCCAGAAACTCGCGCAGGCCCGAAACGAACACCTCGCGGAACAGAATGGCCGTCACCGGCAGGATCAGCCACGGGTTCATCCCCGAATACCCGGTGATGATCACCAGCGCGATCACCACCATCGCCTTGTCGGCAATCGGGTCCAGCATGGCGCCGAACTTGCTTTCCTGCGCCCAGGCCCGCGCAATATAGCCATCGAACCAGTCGGTAATGGCGGCCGAAATAAACAGCGTCAGCGCGAACCAGTCCGCCAGCGGGCGATGGAAATACAAAAACATCACCGCAACGCCGGGGGCGGCAAACAGGCGCAGGACGGTCAATGTATTGGGCAATGTCCATTTCATGCCCAAGGATTAACAGGCAAGCCCAAGCAAGGGGAAGGGAAAAGGCGAACTCCACGAACGGTTGACGCGCCCCGCAGCCACGGCTAGCAGCCATGGCCTTGCAAATGCCGAAAGGGGCGCTCATGGCACGAACCAAGAAAGGCAGGGCCGTCTCGGGCTGGCTCGTGGTTGACAAACCCGCGGGCATCACCTCGACCGCCGTGGTGAACAAGGTGAAATGGGCCTTTCAGGCACAAAAGGCAGGCCATGCCGGCACGCTCGACCCCGCCGCCACAGGCGTTCTCGCCGTGGCACTGGGCGAGGCGACAAAGACCGTCCCCTACATCACCGACGCGCTGAAATGCTACCGCTTCGTCATCCGCTTCGGCGCGGCCACCACCACCGACGATGCCGAGGGCGGCGTCATCGCCACCGCGCAGAACCGCCCGACCGACACAGAAATCGAAACCGCCCTCGCAGCCTTCCGGGGCGAGATCTTGCAGGTCCCCCCGCAATTCTCGGCCGTCAAGGTCGATGGGATGCGCGCCTACGACCTCGCCCGCGAAGGCGAGGCGATGGAGCTTGCCGCCCGCCCGCTCTGGGTCGAAAGCCTGCGCCTCCTCGCCCGCCCCGATGCCGACCATGCCGAGCTTGAAATGGTCTGCGGCAAGGGCGGCTATGTCCGCTCCATCGCCCGCGACTTGGGCGCAGCCTTGGGCTGCCTCGGCCACGTCCTCTGGCTGCGGCGCGAATGGTCCGGCCCCTTCTCGGCGGTCAAAGGCACCAGCCTCGACGAAATCGACCGCCTCGCCCGCACCGACGACATCGACGCCCTGCTCCTCCCGCTCGAACTCGGCCTTGCCGACCTGCCCGAACTCCCCGCCACCCCCGAAGGCGCGGCACGGCTGAAAAACGGCAATCCCGGCATGGTCTTCGCCTCGAACGTGGAATGGGGCGACGAGGCTTGGGCCAGCCATAAGGGCCGCGCCGTCGCGGTGGGCATCTACCGCGCGGGCGAATTGCACCCCTCGCGCGTCTTCAACTGACCCCGCCCCCCGCCAAAGCCACCCGCGCCCGAAACACCGCCCGGGCGCCCCGGCCAGCCCATCCCTTGCCCATTCACGCGCAGCACGGGGCCACCCGCCCCTTCCCCCTTCACCTTTGCCCAAATACTCTCGGGGGGAGTCGCGCTTCGCGCGACGGGGGGCAGACAGCCCCCCTGCCACAGCGGCCAAAGGGCAAAACGCATGATCACCCGCCACCACCAGAAAGGCGATGCCGACAGCACCGCCGTCTATTCCGGTTGCGAACAGTACCGCTACCTCCTGACCCGCATCTGGAACCCTGACGGGCCAAGGGCGCTCTTTGTCATGCTCAACCCCTCGACCGCGACCGAAACGCAGAATGACCCCACCGTCGAACGCTGCGAAAGGCGGGCACGGGCCTTGGGGTTCGGCGCCTTCCGCGTGACCAATATCTTCGCCTTCCGCGCCACCGATCCCCGCGTCATGCGCGCCGCCGCCGATCCGGTCGGGCCGGAAAACGATGCCGCCATCACGCATAGCGCCACCGGATGGGCCGACCGCATCATCTGCGCATGGGGCACACATGGCGCCTTTCTCGGCCGCGGGCCACAGGTCGAACGCCTGCTCCGCGCCACCGGCCGCCCGCTCTTTTCGCTCGGCCTCACACAGGACGGCCACCCCAAACACCCGCTCTATATCGGCTACGACCGCCAGCCCGAACCCTGGCCCGACCCGAAAACCCAAGCCACCCCCCCCTCACCGCAGGGCTAAGCTCTCACCCCACCCCAAAAGCCCCGCGCCTTGGGCTCATGGGGAAAAGGCCAACCGCCCTCCCTCCCCGTCACAGGCCAGCCGCCCCTGCCGCGCCCAGCCCGACAGTCAAACACCCGCCCGACCCCCTCGCCGCCAAAGGGGACAACCACCCCATTCCACACACCCCCAACCCGACCCCGATCCGCAGCCCAAAACCGCCACCACCGCCCAACACGGCGGCAAGTCCCTCCCACCCCAAAATCCCCGCGCCCTCAGTATCCAGAGGGATTAGGCCAACCGCCCGCCCCTCGTCCCCGTCACGGCCAAAGGCCAACCGCCCCGCCTTCCCGCGCCCGGCCCAAGGTTCAACCCCCCACCAAGCAGCACAAACCCGCCCCATCCCTTCGACGCCAAACCCCACAGCCGCCCAAGCAGCCAACACAATCTGTGAAAATCCGAACACCGATCCGCAGCCACAAACCACCACCACCGCCCAACACGGCAGCAAGTCACCTCGGGCCAAAAGCCCCGCGCCCTCGGCAGCCAGACGGAATAGGTCAACCGCCCGCCCTCGTCCCCGTCACGGCCAAAGGCCAACCGCCCCGCCCTCCCGCGCCCGGCTCAAGGTTCAACCCCCCACCCCGCAGCACAAACCCGCCCCATCCCTTCGACGCCAAACCCCACAGCCGCCCAAGCACCCAAACCAATCTGTGAGAATCCGAACCCCGATCCGCAGCCACAAACCACCACCACCGCCCAACACGGCAGCAAGTCACCTCGGGCCAAAAGCCCCGCGCCCTCGGCAGCCAGACGGAATAGGTCAA
>JAIXRW010000024.1 GCA_027484985.1 Rhodobacter sp.
GCGAATGGGAGAAGAACGATGAAGGTTGCGAACTCGCTCCGCTCGCTCAAGACGCGTCATCGCGATTGCCAGGTCGTGCGCCGCAAGGGCCGCGTCTATGTGATCAACAAGACGCAGAAACGCTACAAGGCCCGTCAGGGCTAAGACGTTTCAAGAGCTGGACTGTGCAGGGCCGCCTTTGGGCGGCCTTTTGCATGGCGGGCTAGCGCCGCGCCGACTCGTCGGCCAACAGGGCGGCCAATCCTTCGCGATAGGTGGGATAAAGCAGACTGACGCCCAGATCGGCCTTGATCCGGTCATTCCGAACCCGCTTTGATTCGGCATAGAAGCTGCGCGCCATCGGCGTCATCTCGGCCGTCTCATAGGGGATGGCGGGCGGCAGCGGCAGCCCCAACAGGGATGCGGCATGGCCGATCACATCCTCGGGCGGGGCCGGATCGTCATCACAGACGTTATAGACAGCCCCGGCATCGGGGCGCACGATGGACGCGGCAAGCGTGCGTGCGATGTCATCGACATGGATGCGCGAAAAAACCTGACCGGGTTTCAGGATGCGCCGCGCCGTGCCGTCACGCACCTTTTCGAACGGGCCGCGCCCGGGCCCGTAGATGCCCGCAAGGCGGAAGATGTGCAGCGGCAGGCCAAGGCTTGCCCATTCCGATTCGGCCAGCACACGGGCGGCCCCGCGGCGTGTGGTCGGGGTCAGCGCGGTCCGTTCATCGACCCACGCCCCCTGATGGTCGCCATAAACGGCGGTCGTGGACAGATACCCCGCCCAGACCGGACGGGCGGCGGCCAATTCGGCCCTGTGGTCGCGCAGGATCGGATCACCGTCATCATCGGGCGCGACGGATGATAGGATATGGCTGGCCCCTGCCGCAACCTCGCCCAAAGAGGCGGGCAACAGCAGCGGCTCGACCCCTTCGGCTTCCAGCGCCCGCGCCTTGGTGGCCGAACGGGTGGTGCCAATGACGCGCCACCCCTGCGGAACCAGCAACCGCGCCAAAGCGCGGGCCGAATATCCGTGGCCGATGGAAAGCAGTGTGTTCATGCCCCGACTATCGGGTCTGCCAAAGGGCACCGCAAGGGGGCGCGGGCTAACCTGAACCTGTTGCAAAGGCTTCACTTGCGCGAGGGGGCAGGTTTCGGCTTAGATGCCGGATCAAAATGGACATGATGATGCAAGACGATGCTCTGCCGGTGCTGATGCCGGACCTGCCTGCCCCCCAAGCCTTTACCGATCCGGCCGCGGCAGTGGACCGGTTGCAAGAGATTTACGACGCGGCGACCGCCTTTCTGTCGCGCCACTTTGCGGAATCGGTGACAGGCCACCGCCCGCCGGCACGGGTGCGGGCCTTTTATCCCGAAATCCGCCTGACCACGACAAGCCATGTCAAGACTGACTCGCGCCTGTCCTTCGGCTATGTCGCCGCCCCCGGCACCTATTCGACAACGGTGACGCGGCCCGAACTTTTTCGCAATTACCTGATCCAGCAGATCGGGCTTCTGGTGCAGAACCATGGCCAGCCCGTGGTGATCGGCGCGTCGGATACGCCCATGCCGGTGCATTTTGCCGTTGCAGGCAATCCGGGCGTGACCATTCCGCAGGAAGGCGTGCTTGATTTCAGCCTGCGCGATGTTTTCGACGTGCCCGACCTTGCCACCACGAATGACGACATCGTCAACGGCACACGTCAGTTCCATCCGGACGGGTCGCACCCGCTGGCCCCGTTCACTGCCCAAAGGGTCGATTATTCGCTGGCGCGGCTGGTCCATTACACGGCAACGGATGTCGAGCATTTCCAGAACCACGTGCTGTTCACCAACTACCAGTTCTATGTGGACGAATTCGAAGCCTATGCCCGCAAGGTGCTGGACGACCCGTCATCCGGCTACAGCGCCTTTGTCACGCCCGGCAACCAGACGATCACGCAGGGCAATGGCGTGTTGCAGCAGCCCTCGAAAATGCCGCAGATGCCGACCTACCACCTCAAACGGCCCGATGGGCAGGGCGTCACGCTGGTCAATATCGGGGTCGGCCCGTCGAATGCCAAAACCGCTACCGACCATATCGCCGTGCTGCGGCCGCACGCATGGCTGATGGTGGGCCATTGTGCCGGATTGCGGAATTCGCAATCCTTGGGCGATTTCGTGCTGGCCCATGCCTATCTGCGCGAGGACCATGTGCTGGATGCCGACCTGCCGGTATGGGTGCCCATCCCGGCCTTGGCCGAGATACAGACATCGCTGGAAGAAGCGGTCGAGGAAGTGACCCAGCTTGAGGGCTACGAGCTAAAGCGGATCATGCGCACGGGCACGGTGGCGACCATTGACAACCGCAACTGGGAATTGCGAGACCAGTCCGGCCCCGTGCAGCGGCTTAGCCAAAGCCGTGCCATCGCGCTTGACATGGAAAGCGCCACCATAGCCGCCAACGGCTTTCGCTTTCGTGTGCCTTACGGAACCCTTCTGTGCGTTTCGGACAAGCCACTGCATGGCGAATTGAAGCTTCCGGGCATGGCGTCCGAGTTTTATCGGACGCAGGTGTCGCGCCATCTTCTGATCGGGGTCCGCGCGATGGAGTTGCTGCGCGAAATGCCGATCGAACGCATCCACAGCCGCAAGTTGCGCAGCTTCGACGAGACCGCCTTCTTGTGAAAACGATTGCCTAATCGGCATGTGCCTTGCGAAATAGGCTTGATTTGTTCGCAAAAACCTAATTTAGCGGCGTAGCAGTCGCTTCAAGAACAGGGATATACCCGCCTTATGGCGGGTCATAACGAAGGATATGGAAATGCAGAAACCGATGACCAAGACGCAGCTTGTCGCCGCTCTGGCCGAGGCCATGGGTTCGGACAAGAAAGTGGCCGGCGCTGCGCTCGATGCCATCGCCGCGGTTGTTTCGCGTGAAGTCGCCGCCGGCGGCGCCGTCACCCTGCCGGGTCTCGGCAAGGTCGTCTGCCGCGCCCGCCCCGAGCGTCAGGTCCGCAACCCCGCCACCGGCGAAACGGTGACCAAACCCGCTGACAAGCAGGTCAAGTTCTCGATCGCGAAGGCGCTGAAAGACAGCGTCAACGCCTGATCGGCCTGCCAACCGGCAGCATCGGGGCCGCCCAATGGGGCGGCCCTTTTGCTTGCGGTCGCCCGGCGAAGGGGGCACGACTGGGCGCAACGTCTGGGAGGCTGACAACATGGACCTGCGCGCGGTGGTGATGGGGCTGACCTTCAGCCTGATGTGGTCTTCGGCCTTTGCCACGGCGCGGATCATCGTGGCCGATGCGCCGCCGCTTTATGCGCTGGCCTGCCGCTTTGCGATTTCGGGCGCGCTGGCCATCGGTGTGGCGCTGGCCATGGGCCAGACATGGCGGTTGCAGGCTGGGCAGCGACGGTCGGTCGTGGTGTTCGGCCTATGCCAGAACGCCGCCTATCTGGGGCTGAACTTTCTGGCGTTGCAATGGATCGAGGCGTCTTTGGCCGTTATCATCGCCGCGTCGATGCCGCTGATCGTGGCCGCTTTGGGCTGGGCCCTGCGCGGTGACAGGATCGGGCGGTTGGGCGTGGCGGGGCTGGTCGCCGGTTTCGCGGGCGTGGCGCTGATCATGGGAACGCGGGTCGAGGGCGGGGCCGATCATCTGGGCGTGGCCATGTGCATCGGCGGGGCGCTGGCGCTGGCAGTCGCCACACTGACGCTGCGGTCGGCCAGCGGGCAGGGCAACATGCTGATGGTGGTGGGCTTGCAAATGCTGGTGGGGTCGGTCGCACTGGGCGTGCTGGCGCTGGGGTTCGAAACGCCACGGCTGAACCTGACGGGGCCGTTCATGGCGGCATTTGCCTACCAGATCCTTATCCCCGGTCTGGCCGCGACGCTGCTTTGGTTCGCGCTGGTGCGGCGGATCGGGGCGGTGCGGGCGGCGACATTCCACTTTCTGAACCCGTTCTTCGGGGTGGTGATCGCCGCCCTGCTGCTGGGCGAAAAGATCGGGCCGCTCGACTTGCTTGGCGTTGCGGTGGTGGCGGGCGGCATCCTTGCGGTGCAGATCAGCCGCCGCCCCGTCTAGGCGGCGCGGCGCAGCACTTCGGCTTGCATCACGCGCTGAAAGGCGGGGCGGGCCGCGCCGCGGACCAGCCAGTCACGGATCAGCGGATCGTCGGGTGTCGCGTCCTTGAACCAGAAGAACGGCGACTGCAGCAGAATGTCGGCGGCGCTGAACCGCTCGCCCAGCAGCCACGGCCCCTTGGACAGCGCCGCATGCAGGCGGGCCGTCAGTTCTGCCTTGCCACGATAAGTTTTGGTCAGCACCGGATGCGAAAGGCCTGCGGCCGCCTGGATCAGCACAGGTTCCATCACCGACCCATACCAGAACAGCCACGTGAGGTAAGCGCCGCGCAGCGGGTCGCTTGCCGTGGGGCCAAGGCCGGTTTCGGGGAAGGCATCGGTCAGAAACAGCATGATCGCGGCAGATTCGGTGAAGATCTGGCCGTTGTGGCACAGGGCGGGCACCTTGGATTCCGGATGCGGATTGGCGGGGTCGGGCGCGCCTGTGCCATCGGTGCGGACGATGTTCACGCTGTGCAGCGCGATGTGGTCGGAAATGCCCATCTCCTCGATCAGGGTCAGGATTCGGGTCGAACGGCTTTGCGGGGCATGGAAAAGGGTAAACATGGCGTTCCTTTCGGTATTGGTTGGTTCGCCTGTTATGCGCTAGACTTCCTGACAGTTTATGGCAGGAACCCGTATGGCGCGTGCTGACAGATTGTTCCGCCTGTTACAGGCGCTGCGGATGCTGCCGCAACCGGTGACGGCGGCGCGTCTGGCCGAGGAGACGGGCGTTTCGGAACGCTCGCTTTACCGCGACATCGCCTCGTTGCGGGCAGGGGGGGCCTTGATCGATGGCGAAGCGGGCGTCGGCTATACGATGACCGAAGACCCCGCCCTGCCGCCCCAGATGTTCACCCAACTCGAGGTCGAGGCGCTGGTGCTGGGGTTGGCCGAGGTGCGGCTGGCGGGCGACCCGGCACTGGCCGATGCGGCAAAGGCGGCGCAGGCCAAGATCGTGGCGTCCCTGCCCGAACGGGTGCAGCGGCAGGCGATTCATGCGGTGCAGGAAACCTATCGCTTCGACACGCGCCCGCCCGCGCCGCCGCATCTGGCAACGATAAGGCAGGCGTCGTGGGACGAGGCCGAACTGCGGATCACCTATCGCGATAAGGACGGCGCCACGACAAGCAGACGGGTCTGGCCGCTGTCGATCGTGTTCCTTGACCGGTCATTGATGCTGCTGGCGTGGTGCTGTTTGCGTAAGGATTTCAGACGCTTCGACGTAGGCCGCATCGGGCGGGCCGAGCGGACGGGCGAAAGTTTCCGCCCCCGCCGCGTGCCGATGCTGCGCGCGTTTCACGAGCAGTTGCGGCGGGGCGGTTAGCCGATGCGCCCGCGCACGCCGCCCGTGTGGGCGCGGTCGAGCAGAAGGTGGTCCACGATCACGGCGGCCATCATCGCCTCGCCCACAGGAACCGCGCGGATGCCGACGCAGGGGTCGTGGCGGCCTTTGGTGATGAGGTCGAGTTCCTCGCCCTTGGTGTTGATCGTCTGGCGCGGGGTAAGGATGGACGAGGTGGGTTTGACGGCGAAGCGGCAGATGACGGGCTGGCCTGTCGAGATGCCGCCAAGGATGCCGCCTGCGTGGTTCGACAGGAATTCCGGGCCGTTCGGGCCCATGCGGATTTCGTCGGCGTTTTCCACGCCGGTCAGTGCGGCGGCGGCCATGCCATCGCCGATTTCAACCGCCTTGACCGCGTTGATCGACATCATGGCGGCGGCCAAGTCACTGTCAAGCTTGGCATAAAGCGGCGCGCCAAGGCCTGCGGGAACGCCGGTGGCCGCAACCTCGATCACGGCGCCGACCGAGTTGTGGGACAGGCGCAGTTCGTCAAGATAGGCCGCCCATTCGGTGGCGGCGGTGGCGTCGGGGCACCAGAAGGGGTTTTGGTCGATCGCGCCCGCGTCAAAACGGGCGCGGTCGATGCCCTTGGCGCCCATCTGGACCATGTAGCCCGAGATGCGGACGGAAGGTGCCAATGATTCCAGCACCTTGCGCGCCACGCCGCCAGCGGCCACGCGGGCCGCCGTTTCGCGGGCCGACGACCGGCCGCCGCCGCGATAGTCGCGAATACCGTATTTCTGGTGATAGGTGATGTCGGCGTGACCGGGGCGGAAGGCCTGGGCGATATCGCCGTAATCCTTTGATCTTTGGTCGGTATTTTCGATCATCAGCTGGATCGGGGTGCCGGTGGTGACACCCTCGAACACGCCCGAGAGGATGCGGACCTCATCAGGTTCCTTGCGCTGGGTGGTGAACTTGTTCTGCCCCGGTTTGCGGCGGTCGAGCCATGGCTGAATATCGTTTTCGGCCAAGGGGATACCGGGCGGGACGCCATCGACGGTGCAGCCAAGGGCGGGGCCGTGGCTTTCGCCCCAAGTGGTGACGCGGAAGATATGGCCGTAGGTGTTGAAGGACATGGGGCGCGGTTCCGGGCTGCTGCTGCGCTAGGGGAATAGGCGAAAGCGCAGCGGCGGACAACCGGACAATCGGCAGAGCGGGGCAAGGCCAGCGGCACATCGGGGGAAGCGGAAGGGAGTTCAGAGGCGAATGCACACCCGATGCAGACGCGTTGCGCGCCCGCTTTACCCTTCCTTCACCTTTCGTCTGGCGGCAGGCCCCCTTGCACCTGCGCCGCCTTTGCCTATGTTGCGGCTTACCTCGGGGTGCCTGTCGGACAGAAATCGTCTGGCAGGCTGAGATGCGAAAGCGGACCCGTTGAACCTGAACCGGATCATACCGGCGGAGGGAAGGTGCATGGAATCCTCCTGCCCGACCTGTCCCGTCGCAATTGGAGGAAGAGATGAAAGCTTCGATCCTTGCGCTGGGTTTTGCCACCGTTGCCAGCATGGCAGCGGCCGAGACCCCTGTGCTGACTGTGCTGACCTATGACAGTTTCGTTGCCGAATGGGGCCCCGGCCCCGCGGTGGAAAAGGCGTTCGAGGCGAAATGCGCCTGCGATCTGAAATTCGTGGCGGCGGGTGATGGGGCCGCGCTGCTGGCCCGCGTGCAGATGGAAGGCGCGCAGTCGGATGCCGATGTGGTGCTGGGGCTGGATACCAGCCTGACGGCGGCGGCCACGGCGACGGGCCTGTTCGCCCCGCATGGCCAGACATGGGCCAATACTCTGCCCGTGCCCTATTCCGACCCCGACTTTGTGCCCTATGACTGGGGCTGGTTCGCCATGGTCTATGACAAGACCAAGATTGCGACGGTCCCCAAGAATTTCGAGGAACTGGCGGCGTCGGATCTGAAGATCGTGATTCAGGACCCCCGGTCATCGACGCCCGGTCTGGGCCTGCTGCTGTGGGTCAAGGCGGCCTATGGCGACAAGGCCAAGGATATCTGGGCGGCGCTGGCCGACAATATCGTGACGGTGACACCCGGCTGGTCGGAAGCCTATGGCCTGTTCACCGAGGGCGAGGCGGATATGGTTCTGTCCTATACCACATCGCCCGCCTATCACCTGATTGCCGAACAGGATGATACCAAGGCCGCGGCGCTGTTCGACGAGGGGCATTACATGCAGGTCGAAGTGGCGGGCAAGCTGGCCGCGACCGACCAACCCGCGCTGGCCGATCAATTCCTTGCCTTCATCGGCAGCGATGCCTTTCAGTCCACCATCGCCACGACGAACTGGATGTATCCGGCGGTGACACCTGCGGCAGGCCTGCCCGAAGGGTTTGACCGGTTCCGCCCCGCCAAATCGCTGCTGATGGGCGCGGACGAAGCGGCGGCGGTGCGGGATGCGGCCTTGGCCGAATGGCAAGCCGCGTTGGCGAAATGAGCCACGCGCCGGGGGCGGCGGTTATCGCCGCCCTTGTCGCGGGGCTGACGCTTGGCCTTGCTGCCATGGTGGCTGCGGGGGCGGGAAGCCTGTGGCCCCTGCCCGCCGACTGGGCGGCGCTGCGCTTTACGGTGTGGCAGGCGGCGCTGTCGGCGGCTTTTTCCTGCCTGCTGGCGGTGCCTGTGGCGCGGGCCTTGGCGCGGCGGCGCTTTGCCGGGCGGGGGGCGCTGATCGCGCTGATGGGGGCGCCGTTCCTGTTGCCGGTGATCGTGGCGGTGCTGGGGCTGCTGGCGGTGTTCGGGCGGTCTGGGGTAGTGAGCGATGCGCTGGCGCTGGCGGGGTTGCCGCCTTTGTCGATTTACGGGCTGCACGGGGTGGTGCTGGCCCATGTGTTCCTGAACCTGCCCCTGGTCACGCGGATGCTGCTGATGGGGTGGGAGGCGATACCGGCCGAGCGGTTCCGGCTGGCGCAATCGCTGGCCATGCCCGAGGGCGCGATGTTCCGGCATCTGGAAGGACCGATGCTAAGGGCGGTGTTGCCGGGGGCGGCGGTGGTGGTGTTCACCCTCTGTCTGGGCAGCTTTGCCGTGGCGCTGACGCTGGGCGGCGGGCCGGGGGCGACGACGGTGGAATTGGCGATCTATCAGGCGCTGCGGTTTGACTATGCCCCTGCGCGGGCGGCGGCGCTGGCGCTGATCCAGTTCGCGCTGGGGGCGGGGGCGGTGGCGCTCGGCTGGGCGGTGCTGCGTCAGGCGGGGTTTGGCGCGGGGCTGGGGCGGCGGCTGGCGGTGCCTGCGCCGCGTGGCTGGCGGCTGGGGGCGGATGCGCTGGCGCTGGTGCTGGCGGGGGGGTTCCTGCTGGTGCCGCTGGGGGCGGTTGGCTTGCGCGGTCTGGCGGGCCTGGGCGATTTGCCAGCGGGGATGTGGGCGGCACTGGGGCGGTCGGTCGCCGTGGCGCTGACGTCAACGGCCGTGACGATGGGGGCCGCGCTGGTGCTGGCGCTGGCCGTGGCGCGGGGTGCGCGGGGGTGGCGGTTTATCGATGCGGTGGCGACGCTGCCCTTGGCGGTGTCGGGGCTGGTGCTGGGGACGGGGCTGTTCCTGACGGTGAAGCCATGGGTGCGGCCCGAAGCGCTGGCCTTGCCGGTGACGGTGATGGTCAACGCGCTGTTGTCGCTGCCCTATGCTTACCGCCTGCTGCTGCCCGAGGCGCGGGCGCTGCATGCCGATTACGACCGGCTGGCGCAGTCGCTTTCGCTGCGGGGCATGGCGCGGCTGCGCTGGCTGGTGGTGCCACGGCTGGCGCGGCCTATTGGGTTTGGCGCAGGCGTGGCTGCGGCGCTGTCGATGGGCGATCTGGGGGTGATCACGCTGTTTGCGGGCGAAAGCGGGGCCACATTGCCGCTTTACGTGCAGCGGCTGATGGGGGCTTATCGGATGGAGGCGGCAGCGGGCGCCGCGCTGGTGCTGGTGGCCACAAGTTTTGCGCTTTTCGCGCTGTTTGACGGGATCGGACGCCGTGCTGCACCTTGACCATGTGGTGATGACCGAGCCGGGCTTTCGCCTGACGGCCGATTTTACGGTCGGGGCGGGTGCGCGCGTGGCGATCATCGGGCCTTCGGGTGCCGGGAAATCGACGCTGCTGAATGCGATTGCGGGGTTCCTGCGGCCTGCGGCGGGGCATATCCGCTGGGGCGGGCGTGACCTTGCGCCGCTGGGCCCCGGTGCGCGGCCCGTGACGATCCTGTTTCAGGACCAGAACCTGTTTCCGCATCTGACGGTGGCGCAGAACGTGGCGCTGGGTCTGTCGCCCGATCTGCGCCCGACCAAGGCCGATCTGGCGGCGGTGGAGCGGGCGCTGGAGCGGACGGGGCTGGCGGGGCTGGGGGCGCGGCGGCCTGCGGAACTGTCGGGCGGGCAGGCGGGGCGGGCGGCGTTGGCACGGGCGCTGCTGCGCGCGCGGCCGCTTCTGCTGCTGGACGAGCCGTTTGCCGCGCTGGGCCCCGCCTTGAAGCAGGACATGCTGGCGCTGGTGGCCGAGGTGGCGGGCGAGACGGGGGCGACGGTGCTGATGGTCACGCATGACCCGAAGGATGCGCAGGGATTTGCGGGGCAGACGGTTCTGGTGGCGGACGGCATCGCGCATCCGCCGCGCGATACGACCACGCTCTTTGCCGATCCGCCGCAGGCGTTGCGCGATTACCTTGGCTGATTTCACGCTCGCTCAAATATCCCGCAGGGTAGTCCGCCGTGTTCCGCCACCGGTTCGAGGAACCGGCGGACTGGGGGACGCGAAGTCCCCGAGGGTGACGCAGGCCCAAGGCCGCAGGACGGGCGGGATTTTTCGCAGAAAAATCCGGGTGACGAAAAGAAAAAGCCCCGCCGAAGCGGGGCTTTCCGATCGGTCTGAAACGCAGATCAGGCGGTTTTCTTGCCTTTGACATCGGCCCAGATGCGCTTGTTCGTCAGATACAGCAGGGCTGCAAAGACAAGCAGGAACAGCACGGCCTTGAAGCCGGTTTCCTTGCGCGCCATCAGCTTGGGTTCCGCTGTCCACATCAGGAAGGCCGAAACGTCCATCGACATCTGGTCCACCGTGGCAGGGGTGCCGTCGGCATAGGTGACCTGATCATCCGACAGGGGCGGCGGCATCTTGATCCAGCCGGTCGAGAAGGCGTGGTTCTCGTAGAACACGGACCCTGCTTCTTCCTTTTCCTCGCCGGTGTAGCCGGTCAGGATGGCGTGGATGTATTCCGGACCGCCCATGCCGTTGAACAGCTGGCTGAGGCCAAGGCCGTAGGGGCCGTGAAAGCCCGCGCGGGCCTTGGCCATCAAGGACAGGTCAGGCGCGCCGGCGGCATGGTTCGCGGGGAACTTGTCGGCCGGAACCAGCGTGCGGGCCGATCCGGTTTCGGGATCGATCAGCTGCGGGTTCGAGGCTTCGTCATTCACCGACAGATTGGCCGCATAGGCGCGAACCTGATCTTCGGGCAGCTGGGGGCCACCCTCATCGGCCAAGGTGCGGATCGGCACGAATTTCAGCCCGTGGCAGGCCGAACAAACCTCGGTATAGACCTGAAGGCCGCGCTGGAGCTGGTTGCGGTCGAAGGTCCCGAAGGGGCCTTCATGGGCGAAAGCCACGTCCTCGATGACGACATGGGCCGTTTCAGCGGCATTTCCCACACCGCCCGAAACCACGAAGGTCAGGGCGGCGGCGGCGCTGAGTGCGAAATTGCGGATCATTGTTGCTATCCTCTCACTCGGCCGGAACGGTCTTGGTTCCGCCCTGCGGCGCATAGTGGGCGTTGAAATCATCCTCGATCGTCGCAGGCACGGCCAACGGCTTTTCGATCACGCCAAGCAGCGGAAGGATGATCAGGAAGTAGGCGAACCAGTAGTAGGACGCGATCAGCGACACCCAAGCCGTAAAGGTCGAAGGCGTCTGGCTGCCGACCCACATCAGCACGACAAAGTCGATGGCCAAGAGCGCGAACCACCACTTGAACATCGGGCGATACCGGCCCGACCGCACCGACGAGGTATCGAGCCACGGCGCCAGCGCCATGACCGCGATGGCCCCGAACATCGCCAGCACGCCGAAGAACTTGGCGTCAACGATGCCGAAGGTGATGAAGTGGGTGATTTCCACGATCAGCACATCGGCGGTAAAGGCGCGCAGGATGGCGTAGAAGGGCAGGAAGTACCATTCCGGCACGATGTGCGCGGGCGTCGCCAGCGGGTTCGCCTCGATATAGTTGTCGGGGTGGCCAAGGTAGTTGGGCATGAAGCTGACCACGGCGAAGAAAATCGCCAGAATCAGCACCAGCGCGAACAGGTCCTTGATGATGTAGTAGGGCCAGAAGGGGACGGTATCACGCGCCGCTTCTTCCTTGGACCCGCGGCGCACTTCGACACCCGTGGGGTTGTTGTTGCCGGTGGTGTGGAAGGCCCAGATGTGCAGGGCAACAAGGCCCGCGATCACGAAGGGCAGCAGGTAGTGCAGGCTGAAGAAGCGGTTCAGCGTGGCGTTATCGACGGCAGGCCCGCCCAGCAGCCAGGTCTGGATGCTCGGCCCGATGCCGGGGATGGCACCGAAGAGGCCGGTGATCACGGTCGCGCCCCAGAACGACATCTGGCCCCAGGGCAGAACGTAGCCCATGAAGGCCGTGCCCATCATCGCCAGATAGATCAGCATGCCGATGATCCAGGTCACTTCGCGCGGGGCTTTGTAGCTGCCGTAGTAGAGGCCGCGGAAGATGTGCAGATAGACGGCCACGAAGAACAGCGAGGCGCCGTTGGCGTGCAGGTAGCGGATCATGTAGCCGCCGTTCACATCGCGCATGATGTGTTCCACGCTCGCGAAAGCGAGGTCGACATGCGGGGTGTAGTGCATCACGAGGACGATGCCCGTGATGATTTGCAACGCAAGGCAGAAGGTCAGGACGATGCCCCAGATCCACATGTAGTTGAGGTTCTTGGGCGTCGGGAACATGATGGTGTCATAGATCAGCCCGACGATAGGCAGGCGCTTGTAAAGCCACTGCTCGCCAGAGCTTTTCGGCTCGTAATGGTCGTGCGGAATTCCGGCCATCTGTTTTTTCCTTACCCGAGCTTGATCGTGGTTGCATCAGTGAACGCGGCAACCGGCACCGGCAGGTTGCGCGGGGCGGGGCCTTTGCGGATGCGGCCAGCGGCATCGTAATGCGAGCCGTGGCAGGGGCAGAACCAGCCGCCGAAATCGCCCGCATCGCCCAAGGGCACGCAGCCAAGATGGGTGCAGACACCCATCATCACCAGCCATTCGCCCGCTTCGTCGAGCGTGCGGTTTTCATCCGCTGCGTCGGCATTGGGCTTGTTCGCATTCTCGCCGTTCGGATCGACCAGATCGGTCAGTGCGACGGCGCGGGCGCTTTCGATATCGGCCGGCGAGCGGCGGCGGATAAAGACCGGCTTGCCGAGCCATTTCACCGTCAGCTGGGTGCCGACCTCGACGCCGGACACATCGACGAAGATCGATGCAAGCGCCTGAACATCGGCCGACGGGTTCATCTGGTTGACCAGCGGCCAGACGGCGGCGCCGGTCGCAACCGCCCCGGCCCCGGCCGTGGCGTAATACAGGAAGTCGCGGCGCGTGCCGGTGCTGCCTGAGGTTTCGTCTGCGTGGGACACGAGATCTTCTCCCTATCAAGAACGCGGGGTCAGCCCGCGCCCCATATGTCGGTGGGGCCACGCTTTCGCGCAGCCTTGCCGGGCGGCTTTTAGCCAAGGCGCCTTGCTTCGTCCAGCGGACAAACGGGCGCAGTCGGGCCGCAAACCGGATACGGCGCAGGAATATTGCGGCCTGTGGTTTCCTTGCGCGCCTTTTGCATCTTTTGCGCGAAGAATCCGGGCCGCCCTCCTGCACAAATCAGGTGGGGCACGGGGGGCATCCGGCCAGTGGCTGCGACAAGACGTAGCGCGTGCAAAAGCGGTGCGGCGCGCCCTTGGGCCGATGGCGCAAGCCGACGGGGTGGTCTATAGCGGCAGGGCGGTTTCGGCAGGACAGGACTGGCACCATGGGCGGCACGTTGGGCAGATGGGTATGGCAGCGCCGCCTGTGGCTGGTGGGGCTGTTGCTGGGCCTGACGGTCATCACCGCGCCGCGCGATGCGGAACGACTGGGCGACAGGTTGCAGGTCGCGCTTCCGCTTGTGGCTTGGGGATGCGCGGCGGCGAACGGGCAGGCGGGTGAATATGCGCTGCGGTTCGTGGCGATGTGGACCGCGACCCACGGCACGAAGGCGGCGCTTGGCGATGCGCCGATCAACATCCGCCCCCATGGCGGCGGCGACGGGTTTCCTTCGGCGCATACCTCGGCCTCGGTCTTTGGGGCATCGTCCTTGGTGCATGATTGCGTGACGGGCAATCCATGGGTGCAGGGCGCGGTGATTTTGACGGCGGGCTATGTGGGCGGTTCGCGGATGCAGGCCAAGGCGCATGATGTGTGGCAGGTGCTGTTCGGCGCGCTGTATGGCTGGCTGTTCGAGCGGATGTTGCGCCGCCCCGGCCCGGCGCGCGCCGCCGTGCAGCGCGGGCTTCGCCGGATCGGGGCGGGTTTGGCGGTTGGCTGGACACGGGCCTGTGCGCTGCTTGGCGCCCTTGGCCAAAGGATCAGGGCCGCAGCCCGAGGATCAGACGCAGGGCGAAACCCGTGAACATCACGGCTGCGGCCGCCTGCAACAGCCAGCCCGCCCGCAGATACGCGCGAAGCGCCGCAGGGGTTGAAAAGACAAGCGTATAGGCCGCGTGCAGCCCGAAGGATATGGCGCAGGCCCCGCCGCATAACAGCGCGATGTCGCCTGCGGCGGCGCGCGACACGGGAAACATCGCCAGCACCGCAAGCCAGCTGGTCAGCGCCTTGGGGTTCAGCGCGTTCACCGCGAGGGACCGGCGAAAGCCCGCCCTGAACCCTGCGCCGTCCTGCACCATCGGGGCCGCCATGCCGCGCTGCCGCCAGCCGCGCCATGCCGCGCGGGCATAGCGGGCCGCGAACAGCACCAGCAGCCCGCTTGCCAGCACCGCCAGCACCACCCCCGCAGCCGGAACCGCGGCCAGCAGCGTGGCCACGCCCAGCGTCATCGACAGGCACCACAGCGCGATGCCAAGCCCTACCCCCGCAGCCGACCCCATTCCCGCCGCGCGCCCCGACCCCATCGCCAGCGCCACGGTGTTGAGCACATTCGGCCCCGGCGAGGCGACATTGGCCGCCAGAAAGGCCCAGACCGACAGGAAATCATGCCAAGGCAGCGTGGGCGGGGCCATGGTCAGGCGGGCTGCGTTGCCAGCATCGATGGGCGGGTGGCAAACCCTTTGAACCAAGCGGCCAGTTGGCCGCGACCCGTTCGCCACCCCCGCGCCCCGTGCCGGAAATCGAGATAGCCCAGCGCGCAGGCCAGCGCGATCTGGCCCGCGTCGAGCGGCCCGTTCAGTTCCGCGATCCAGCGCGTTTCGAGCGCATCGAGCGCGCGGTCGATCTTTGCCCATTGCCCCTCGACCCAAGGTGCGAAGCGCAGCGGTTCGGGGCGAAGCCGCGCTTCGTAAACCATCAAGAGCGCGGCATCGAGAATACCGTCGGCCGTTGCCTCGATCGTCAGGATGTCCCACAGGGCGGGCCCCGTGCCATACAGCCCCGCCTGCGCCATATCGTCGAGATAGCGGCAGATGACGCGGCTGTCATAAAGCGCGGGCCCGTCGGGCCGTTCAAGGGCGGGCACCTTGCCCAGCGGGTTCGCGCCCAGCGGCGCAGCCCCCGGATCAAGCGGCGATCCTGACCCGCTGACCAGTTCGACCCGGTCCAGAAGCCCGGTTTCGTGCAACAGCACCATGACCTTGCGCACATAGGGCGAGGTCGCTGAGTGATAAAGCCGCATCATGCCATCCGTCTGTTTGCGCGCCAGCCTAGGCCTGATGCCGCCCTGCCGCAACGCCCCGCGCCACGGGCGCATAAATGCGGTGCCTGCCCTTGAACCACGAAAATGTGATCCCATATGTGGGTCGCGGGCCGGGCCCCTCTGACGGCGATACTGCCGTGATGTCGGACCGCATCGAGTGCGCTCGATGTCATGCCCGGTTCTTGGCTGACCTCTCGGCGCGTGTAGGCAACAGAGAGGTCATCGCCTGATGGAATTCCTATTTCTCCCATTCCTTGCCACGCCGGTATGGATGTGGCTTGTGTTCATTTCGATTGTCATCGGGCTTTTGGTCCTTGACCTTGGTATCCTGCACAAGGATGACCACGAGATTGGCGTTGCCGAAAGCCTAAAGCTTTCGGCCATGTATATCGCGCTTGGGCTTGGCTTTGCCGGTTTCGTCTGGTGGCAGTTGTCGCCGCAGGCAACGGCGCAGTATCTGACCGCCTTTGTGGTGGAAAAGACGCTGGCGCTGGACAACATCTTTGTCATCGCGCTGATCTTTACCTTCTTTGCCATTCCGCGCCAGTACCAGCACCGCGTCCTGTTCTGGGGTATTCTGGGGGTGATCGTGCTGCGCGGCATCATGATCGCGCTGGGTGCGACCATCGTGGCGAATTACGGCTGGGTGCTTTACGTCTTTGCCGTGTTCCTGATCTTTACCGGCATCAAGATGCTGTTCGTATCGGACAAGGAACATGACCTTGCGGGCAACCCGCTGCTGAAATTCCTGAAGCGCCGGATGAAGGTGACGGACGAACTGCACGGGCATGACTTTTTCGTCAAGAAGCCGGACACGGCAACCGGCAAGATGACCCGCTATGCCACGCCGCTGTTCCTTGCGCTGGTGCTGATCGAAGTGGCCGATCTTGTGTTTGCGGTCGACTCGGTGCCTGCGGTGTTCACGATCACGACCGATCCGTTCATCGTTTACACCTCGAACATCTTCGCCATTCTGGGCCTTCGGGCGCTGTATTTCGCCTTGGCCGCGATCCTGCACCGCTTTGCCTATCTGAAATACGCGCTGTCGCTGCTGCTGGTCTTTATCGGGTCGAAGATCTTCATCGCTGACCTGATGGGTTGGGAAAAGTTCCCGCCGGCATGGTCGCTGGGGATTACCTTTGCCATCCTTGGCGCGGGTATCGCCGTGTCGATCTGGAAAACCCGTGGCGATGCGCCCGATCCGAAACTGAAGGCGCCTGCCTGACCGGCAGCCCCCGCCTGAACCGCGCCGCAACGCCCGAAGCCCCGCGCTTCGGGCGTTGTTTTTTCCATTTCCTCAAATAGATAAGGCACCCGGTGTAACCTTTTGCGAGCAACCTGATGACCACCCGCGACAAGCTGAAAACCTTTCTTGAAGCCCCGCTTTTCAATTTCGTGATCCTTGGGGTCATCCTGTTCAACGCGGCCCTGATGGGGCTTGAAACCTCGGCCGAGGTGATGGCCCGCGCGGGCACGCTGATTTCGGCGCTGGATACGATCTGTCTGGTGATCTTTGTGGCCGAGCTGTTGGCCAAGCTTTATGCCGACGGGCCGCGCTTTTTCCGGTCGGGCTGGAATGTGTTTGATTTCATCATCATCGCCATTGCCCTTTTGCCCGATGCCCATGGTCTTTCGGTTTTGCGGGCGATGCGGGTGCTGCGGGTCATGCGGGTTGTGTCGGTCGCCCCGTCGCTGCGGCGCGTGGTCGAAGGTTTTATCACCGCGCTGCCGGGCATGGCCTCGGTCTTTCTGCTGATGGCGATGATCTTCTATGTCGCCGCCGTGATGGCCACACAGCTGTTCGGCGCGGATTTCCCCGACAAGTTCGGCACCCTGCCCGCCGCGGCGCTGACGCTGTTTCAGGTGATGACGCTGGAAGGCTGGGCCGGCGATGTGGTGCGCCCGGTGATGGAAGTGCACCCCTATGCCTGGACCTTCTTTTTGCCCTTCATCCTTGTCACCACCTTTGCGGTGGTGAACCTGCTTGTCGGTCTGATCGTCAATTCGATGCAGGAAGCCGCCGAATCGGACAAGAAGGCCGCCGAGGACCGTAACCAGCAGGCCCTGCTTGACCGTCTGGACCGGATCGAGGCGATGCTGAAACGCTAATCGGCGGCCGTTTCGATATTGAGGGCGAGGGCGTCGAGATCGATGCTCTCGCCATTGGCGAGCAGGATGACGGTGACCCCCGTGGTCAGGTTGCGCTGGAAATAGGTCGATGTGCCCATCCAGCTGCCCGAATGCATGGCATAGCTGTTGCCGTCGATCTGTTCGAGAAACCAGCCATAGCCGTAGCCCTGACCGTCATCGTCGATCGGGCTGCCATCGGCCATGGTTCCGTTGGTGAACAGGACCGACATGTCATCCAACAGATCGCCACGCGACAGCGCCGCCTCGTATTTCGCAAGGTCGGTGAGGTTGGAAAAGACGTTGCCATCGCCTTCGATCACGGTGCCTTCATGCGAGGGTTCGAACTTGCCATCGGTTCCGTCATAGCCGGTGACCAGAAGATCGGGATCGACGGGGTCCACAAGGGCCGTCTGTTCCATTGCAAGCGGGCCCCAGATGCGCCGTTCAAGCACATCGCCCAGTGATCCCGCGCCTTCCTCGGCCGTGACGAGCGTGCCCAGCGTGACGTAGCCGCTGTTGGAATATTCGAAGGCCTCGCCCGGTTCGGCCACGCGCGGGGCATCGGCCAGCCATGCGATGACATCGGTATTCGTCGTGGTTTCGTCCACATCGAGCGTGTCGTTGAGGTAATCGGGCAGACCGCCGATGTGGTGGACCAGATCGGCCACGGTCAGCGGCTGGTCGGTCCCGCCATCGCCCAGCGCGGGCAACAGGTCGGCCACAGGCGTGTCGGCGCCGTAAAGACCCTCTTCCATCTGCATGGCGGCCAGCAGCGCCGTCATCTCTTTGGACACCGACGCCAGATCGAAGATCGAATCTTCGGTGACGGGCGCCCCGCTTTCGATATCGGCCAGCCCGTAGCCCGCCATATGCACGACCGTGCCGTTGCGCGTGACCAGCACGGCCAGACCGGGGGTTTCGGTTCCCACCACGGGCGCCACTTCGGCATCGACCGCCGCAATCTGGGGGCCCGCAACCGCGGGGAAGGGCAGCAACAGCGCCGCCAGCACATAACGCAACATCGTCCACTCCCAATTCGCGGTCAGGCCCGTTTGCCCACCACCGCAACCCCCAGCGCCGCCAGCACCCGCGCCTCGATATGGCCGGCATCCAGCGCCGCAATTTCGTACATCCGTTCCGGGCTGGCCTGATCGATGAAGATATCGGGCAGCACCATCGAGCGGAATTTCAGGCCGTTGTCGAACACGCCTTCATCGGCCAGCAGTTGCGCGACATGGCTGCCAAAGCCGCCCACCGCGCCCTCTTCCACCGTCACCATCGCCTCGTGGTGGCGTGCGGCGTTCAGGATCAGGTCGCGGTCCAGCGGCTTGGCAAAGCGCGCGTCGATCACCGTGGGGGTGATCCCGCGCGCGGCGAGCGATTCGGCGGCCTTCATCACCTCGGGCAAGCGGGTGCCGAAGGACAGGATTGCCACGCGCCCGCCTTCGGCCACCACGCGCCCGCGCCCGATTTCCAGCGGCGTGCCCCGCGCGGGCAGGTCCACCCCCACGCCATCGCCGCGCGGATAGCGAAAGGCAATCGGCCCCGCATCATGCGCGGCGGCGGTGGCCACCATATGCATCAATTCAGCCTCGTCCGCGGCGGCCATCACCACGATACCGGGCAGGTTGGCAAGGAAGGCCGTATCGAATGCCCCGGCATGGGTGGCCCCGTCTGCCCCCACCAGCCCCGCACGGTCGATGGCAAAGCGCACGGGCAGGCGCTGGATGCACACATCATGCACCACCTGATCATATCCGCGTTGCAGGAAGGTCGAATAGATCGCGCAGAAGGGTTTCATCCCCCCCGCCGCCAGACCCGCGCTGAAGGTGACCGCGTGCTGTTCGGCAATGCCGACATCGAAGCACCGTTTGGGGAAGCGTTCGGCAAAGAGGTTGAGCCCCGTGCCATCGGGCATTGCGGCTGTGACGGCGACGATCTTGTCGTCGCGCTCGGCCTCGGCGATCAGGCCTTGGGCGAAAACCTTGGTATAGCTGGGCGCGTTTGACGCGGCCTTGGCCTGCACGCCGGTCAGCACGTCGAACTTGCCCGTGGCATGGCCCTTGTCGCGCGCGGCTTCGGCGGGGGCATAGCCCTTGCCCTTTTTGGTGATGACATGGATCAGCATCGGCCCCGTGGCCCGCGCCCGCGCCGTGCGAAGCACCGGCAAAAGCTGGTCAAGGTCATGGCCGTCGATGGGCCCGAGGTAGGAAAAGCCCAACTCCTCGAACAGCGTGCCGCCCACGGCCATGCCTTTGAGCATTTCCTTGGCCCGCCGCGCGCCGTGCTGGAAAGGTTCGGGCAACAGCGATACCGCCCCCTTTGCCGCCGCCTTCAATTCCTGAAACGGCGCACCGGCATAAAGACGGCTAAGGTAAGACGACAGCGCCCCCACGGGCGGGGCGATGCTCATTTCATTGTCGTTCAGGATGACGAAGAGGCGCTTTTTCAGGTGGCCTGCATTGTTCATCGCCTCGAAGGCCATGCCCGCGCTCATGCTGCCATCACCGATCACGGCAATCGCATCGCCGGCATCGCCGCCCAGATCGCGCGCTGCGGCAAAGCCCAGCGCGGCGCTGATGGATGTGGAAGAATGTGCGGCACCGAACGGGTCAAACGGGCTTTCGGAGCGTTTGGTGAAGCCTGACAATCCGCCTTCGGTACGCAGGGTGCGGATACGGTCGCGCCGCCCTGTCAGTATCTTGTGCGGATAGCACTGGTGCCCGACATCCCAGATCAGCTTGTCACGCGGGGTGTCGAACACGGCGTGCAGCGCCACGGTCAGTTCGACCACGCCAAGACCCGCGCCCAGATGCCCGCCCGTCATCGACACGGCCGAAATCGTCTCGGCGCGCAGATCGTCGGCAAGTTGCCGCAATTCGCGGTCGGACAGCGCCTTCATATCGGCGGGGACGCGCACGCGGTCGAGGATCGGGGTCTGGGGTCTGTCGGTCATCGTCTCAGCTTTCCCGCGCAATCACGAAACGCGCCGCGGCCACCAGATGGGCCGCCCCCGCGCCATAGGGGGCAAGATGCGCCTCGGCCTCGGCCACCAGCGCCTGCGCGCGGGCCTTGGCGGCATCAAGCCCCAGCAGGGATACAAAGGTGGCCTTGCCCGCCTTGGCATCTTTTTGCAGCCGCTTGCCTGCCTTGGCGGCGTCGCCCTCAACGTCGAGAACATCGTCCCATATCTGGAAGGCCAAGCCCAAAGCGGTGGCATAGTTCCGCAAGGGGCCGGTATCTGCCCCCGCCAGCACCGCCCCTGCCATGGCCGACCAGCAGATCAGCGCGCCCGTCTTGCCCGCCTGCAACCGTGTGATCTGATCGAGCGTTAGCGGCGTAGTTGCCGTTTCGGCGGCGATATCAAGGGCTTGACCTAGAACCATGCCATCTGCCCCGCTGGCCCGCGCCAGGGATGCCACCAGTTCCACCCGCACATCGCCCGACCCGAGCGCCGGATCGCAGAGCAATTCGAAGGCCAGTGTTTGAAGGGCATCGCCGGCCAGAACGGCGGTCGCCTCGTCCCATTTCACATGCACGGTGGGCTGGCCGCGCCGCAGATCATCATCATCCATCGCGGGCAGGTCATCATGCACAAGGCTGTAGGCATGCAGCGCCTCGACCGCAGCCGCCGCGGAAAGCGCATCTTGCACCCCCAGCATCCGCGCCGATTCCAGCACCAGAAAGCCGCGCAGCCGTTTGCCCCCGCGCAGGGCATAGCGCATGGCATGGACCACGGGCACATCGGCCCGGCCCTGCAAAGCCGCCATCAGCCGCGCCTCGATTTGCGCGGCATCTGCTGTCAGAATGTGCTGAAAGCTCACAGCCCCTCCGCAGGCGTGGTGCCCACGGCACGGCCTTCCTGCGCGCGAATCAGTTCGACCTTCGCCTCGGCCGCCGCCAGCTTGGCCGCACAATGCGCCTTGAGCGCCGCGCCCCGTTCATAAAGCGCGATCGACTGTTCAAGCGCGACTTCGCCGCGTTCAAGCTGGTTGACCACCTGTTCGAGCGCGGCCATCGCCTCTTCGAAACTCAGGTCCGATACGGGTTTGTCGCTCATCGTCCACGCTCCTCCAGCACGCCCACATGCGCCGCAACGCAGGCCTCGAGTGCCTGCAAATCATATCCCCCTTCGAGTGTCGAGACGATCCGCCCGCCAGCATGCCTGTCGGCAATGTCGCACAGACGCCCCGTAAGCCAGCGGTAATCTTCCGCCTGCCATTCCAGCCCGGCCAAAGGATCGTCGGCATGGGCATCAAACCCCGCCGACACCAGCACCAGTTCGGGCGCGAAGGAGTCGAGTGCGGGGAACACCCGCGCCTCGTAGGCGGCGCGCATCGCGGCCCCGCCCGACCCTTCGCGCAGGGGCACGTTCACGATCTGACCGTGCGCCCCTGTTTCGCCGGGCGAACCTGACCCCGGATAAAGCGGCATCTGGTGGCTGGATGCGAAAAGGCAGCGCGCTTCGTCCCATAGCAGGTCTTGGGTGCCGTTGCCGTGATGGACGTCGAAATCGACGATGGCCACACGCGAAAGCCCGTGCCCGTCCAGCGCCCGTTTGGCCGCAATCGCCACGGTGCCGAACAGACAAAAGCCCATCGCCCGCGCGGTTTCGGCATGGTGGCCGGGCGGGCGGCCCGCGACAAAGGCATTCCGCGCCTCGCCCCGCAGCACGGCATCGACGGCGGCACAGCAGCCGCCCACCGCGCGCATGGCCGCCATCAGCGACAAAGGCGCAAGATAGGTGTCGCCATCAAGTTGCGCCCAGCCATCCTGCGGCACCGCCGCCTTGACCCGCGCCAGATAGGCCTGCGGATGGCAGCGCAGCACTTCGGCGTCATCCGCCACGGGCGCCGCGCGGTGTTCGACGGGAAGCGGTGCCACGCCACGCCCGACCGCAGCCAGCCGCGCCACCTGTTCGGGGTGGCCCGGCGGGGTGACATGGCCGAAGAAATCGTCATGGGTGTAGAAAAGCGTTGTCACGGGAACCTCGGCGCCAGAGCGGGGCCAAGGTGGCCCGCTCTGGCGCGGGATTCAACCGCTTCGGGCCTAATTCGCGGCGTCTTGTGCGTCTTGGCAGGCGATCATGGCCTTCATCGCCTCGGGCGCGCCGGTCAGATCGACCTTCATCACCTCAGCCCCGTCATGGGCCAGCGCAAGGCTTTGCGCGGTCATGATGTCACCGAAGAAATCGGCATCCCCCAGCACCACATCCGCGCCGGGCATGTCATCGACCGTCAGGCCGGTCGCTTCGCCTTCATAAACATTGTCATCGAGCGACAGCGTTACGGGATAGACCGCGCCATCCTCGATATCGCTCCACGCGGGGTTGAGCGATGTCACATAGCCGTCGCCCGTGGTGTTATCGATGCCGATATAGACAACCGAATTGTCGGTGAATTCGGCCACCGCAAGGCAGCCATTGCCGGCATCGGGATCGACATAGATATCCCATCCCGGAACGCTGCCATATTCTTTCAGCACATGGTCCCCTGCGGCAGCACCCGGTGCCGCAGCGACCGGACGGTTGGAAACCTTTGGCTTCGGCGGCGCCTTGTCGGCCCATGCCGCCGAGGAAACGGCCACCGCGCAACCGGCGGCCAAAGCGAAAACAACTTTCTTCACGTGTCACCCTTACTGCAAAAGCACCGGAACCGGTAACGTCAGTCCGGTTGCAGCATATAGCCCTCACCCCTAACGGTCTGCAAATAGCGCGGCTGGCGCGGGTCATCCTCGATCTTGCGGCGCAGGCGCGTGATCTGCACATCGACCGCCCGTTCCTGCGCGCCATCTTCCGCGCCGCGGCCAAGGTCGCCCACCAGCCGCTCGCGCGGAACGGCAATGCCGGGCTGGGCCGAGAAGATCCGCATCAAGGCCGCCTCGGTCGCGGTCAGGCGCACAGGTTCGGCCCCGCGCCACAATTCGCCACGGTCCATATCGTAGCGCACCGCGCCCATATGCAGCACGCGGGGCGCCGGTTCGGCCGGCCGCGCCACGGGCACGCGCCGCAGGATCGCGTTGATCCGCAGAAGCAATTCCTTCGGCTCGAAGGGTTTGACCAGATAGTCATCGGCCCCCGCCTCGAACCCCTCGATGCGGTTCGCCGTCTCGCCCCGTGCGGTCAGCAGCAGGATCGGCACCGCCAGCCGCGCCCGCAGATCGCGCGTCAGGGTGATCCCGTCTTCGCCCGGCATCATCACATCAAGCACGATCATATCGAAGTCGAGGCCATTGAGCAGCCGCCGCGCCTGTGCGCCATCACGCGCCACGGTGACAAGATAGCCGTTCCGCATCAGGAACTTTTGCAACAGCCCGCGGATACGCTCGTCATCATCGACGACCAGCAGATGTGCCTGCAAATCGTTCATGCGCCACCATCCCTAAGTCCCTGAAATTGCCGCCGCATCTCGGGGTCCATCATCGCCTCGAGCACGGTGCGGAAGCCAGCCACCGCCGCAGGCCCCGCCGCACGGTAAGCGGCGCGCATCCGCGCCCGCTGGGCATCGGACAGCGCGCGTTCCAGTTCGGCCCCCTTGGCGGTCAGGTACAGATGCCGCTCGCGCTTGTCGGCCCGCCCCACCCGCGCCTCGACCAGACCATCCTCGACCAGGCTTCGCAGCACGCGGTTCAGGCTTTGCTTTGTCACCCCCAGAATGGTCAGCAGGTTCGACACCGTCGTGCCGGGAGAGCGGTGGATGAAATGGATCGCGCGGTGATGCGCCCGCCCGTAATCCATGCCTTCCAGAATACGGTCAGGGTCGGCCGTAAAGCCGCGATAGGCGAAGAACATCGCCTCGATGCCCTTGCGCAACTGCTCGTCCGTCAGAAACAGCAGCCCTTCGCCGCCACCGGCCCCGTCAACCATTCTGCCCCTCCTGCTCCCTTCGAATTTACGTCAGCCTTGTTGACTTTCCAAGTGCCCACTGTTAGCCAAACCCCGGTTTCGCGCAACTTTATGTCCGATCCGGACCTAACAGGCGCAACATTCGCAAAACGGGAGAGGGTCATGGCTGCTTACGACGATCGCGACGGTTTCATCTGGATGGACGGCAAACTGGTGGAATGGCGTCAGGCGAACGTCCATATCCTGACCCATGCGCTGCACTATGCCTCGTCCGTGTTCGAAGGCGAGCGGTGCTATAACGGCAAGATCTTCAAATCCTCGGAACATTCGGCCCGCCTCTTGAAATCGGGCGAACTGCTGGACATGCCGATCCCCTATACGGTCGAGCAGATCAACGCCGCGAAAGAGGCGGTGCTGAAAGCCAATGGCCTGACCGATGCCTATGTCCGCGCCATCGCCTTCCGCGGCGCGGGTGACGAGATGGGCGTGGCCTCGCTCAACAACCCCGTCCGCCTTGCCGTGGCCTGCTGGACATGGGGCGCCTATTACGGCGACGCCAAGATGAAGGGCGCCAAACTCGACATCGCCAAGTGGAAACGCCCCTCGCCCGAAACCATCCCCTGCGAGGCCAAGGCGGCAGGCCTTTACATGATCTGCACCATGGCCAAGCACGCCGCACAGGCCAAAGGCTGCTCTGACGCCATGATGTTCGACTATCGCGGCTATGTGGCCGAGGCGACGGGCGCCAACATCTTCTTCGTCCGCGACGGAGAGGTCCACACCCCCGCCCCCGACTGCATCCTGAACGGCATTACCCGTCAGACCGTCATCGGCATGCTGCGCGACATGCAGATCAAGGTGCATGAACGGCATATCGAGGCGTCCGAGCTGGAAAGTTTCGAACAATGCTGGCTGACCGGCA
Source organism: Rhodobacter sp. (assembly GCA_027484985.1). Lineage (GTDB taxonomy): Bacteria > Pseudomonadota > Alphaproteobacteria > Rhodobacterales > Rhodobacteraceae > Paragemmobacter. Next base: position 25,213 of record JAIXRW010000024.1, read on the forward strand.
CGGCAGCCGAGGTCACCCCCGTGGGGCAGATCGGCGACTATACGTTCGAGGTCGGCGAGATCACGCGGCGCGTGGCGACCGAGTATGAGCGGATGGTGCGGGCTTAAGAGACGCTAGCCATCGCTAAGGTTGAGTGAGGCCCCCGCTGGAAACGGCGGGGGTTTGTTTTACGCAGCGTCAACCAAAGTTTTTGAATTCAATACTTCGCACAAAGAAACACCAAACGCCCGAAATAACTTTATATCTTCGTTGATTATAGTCTCACCAGTTGCACTACTCGGCCGGAGAGCGTGCGCGATATCGTTTCGCCGCTTAAAAAATTCATTTATGTCCTCCCTTATTTTTTCGTTTGCCCTTCCAGGTTCAGTCTCTAGATAATGGTCCATAAAAACGTTTGTACTTGCACACTTAGCACAAACGTCACTCAGTCCGCTAATTTTGAATAACTCATTTATCTGATTTGGCCTCATATTTGTTTCGTTATGTATTAGATCAAGATAAATATCTCTTGAGTAGTCCCCTTTGCAAAAGTCAAGGACAGTTGAAAACTTCATGCTAGCCTGAGCAAAGAAAGTTACCACGTCGTCGGACTTATCAGGTGCAGATTTTGCCAATGAAGCAAGGGTACGCTTCCAAATGGTAGACTTTATGTCTTTCGGAACTTTGTCGAAATTTTCCGCCGTTGTGACCACAATTCTTGCATATTCCCTTGCCATCTGACGAACAAACTCTTCAAATCGAGCGGCCACCAACAGTGTTGCTGAGTTAGCAGCAGCGACTTTTACTTTGGCCGCTGAGCCGCCTTGAACTGGTGCCGCGACAAGCGCATCAATCGCATCCAAGTCGTCGTTAAACTCTTCCAAGACTATATCGAAAATCGACGCCATGATTAAACCGGACGGAGGATAGACAAGGCAAGCTTGATTCTGTCTCTCACTGCCTGAGCAGTGTTCCCTTGGCCAGTTAGCGTCGGAAGAATCGTAGCGTCCGATAATGCGGCATCCAACCGTTTTCTCACACCTACCCTATCCATATAAATCTGGTCGCGGAGATTCCATGCCTTATCCAGCGCAACCATCAGAGAATCATAAAGTGCCGCAGAAACTCTAATATTTCCCTTCTCGTCTGCGGGCAATCTAAACGGCGATGTATCGAACAATTCATACAGAAAATCGAAACGTTCTTTAAAAACTGCCACCTCCGCTTTTGCCTCATCGAATGACAATCTTTTCTCCATCGCTCGATCAAGCATGGATTTCATCGACCCCCTTATGTTCGCTTCGTCACGAAGGGCAAAGAAACGAAGAACGAGTTGGCAATCACCCATTCTGGAATAGAGGGAATTCTTTTGTCGCGCTGGATTCTCATAATAATCACTCGGATCGGCTTCGACATATGGTGGAATATCGAATGCGGATGTAAAGCTAGGAATCCGCGTCATCTCAATAATCGCGGCGTTAAACGAGCCGGGGTTTAGGGCGTTACGAATCTCTTGCGGGTTAAGCTTGGTGCCACCAGTATTTAACCTGTCAAAAATGAATCGGCGTATATCTGTCATAGACAGACTACTCCGCGAGTCATTCGCCTCACTCTCCATCAACAGCACAGTTGCTGCTATAGAGGCACGGTCAAGCGCACGCTTTATTCTTGGTGGACACTTGGAATATCTCAGTCCGTTCAAGGGTTCTAGGACTGACAAAGAAACCAACGCGAAATCTCCCGCGATAAATTCCTTTACCGCGTTCAATCTCTGCTGCCCATCCATAACCTCATAACGAGCAGCCGTGCTCTCGTAAAGGAACACAGGAGGAATTGGGATATTGAGAAGAAGCGATTCAATCAGCTTTGATTTCTGCGAATTGCTCCAACGAAGACGTCGCTGATACTCAGGTCTAATATTTATAACTTCTCCCTTTTCAATTAAGTCTCGAACTTGAGGAAGGAAGAAATTATTCGTCTGGAAAATTATCCTGAATGCATGCTTGTGAAAATACTCGTCTGGATCGACATTGCCTTCGTTCGAAACAGCAACAACTGCCTCTTCTTCTTCGTGCCCAAGTTCAACTTCAGTTGACATAACAACCCCTCAATTCGGGGTTGAGAAAAACTTATGGCGGCCATCGTGTCAAGAACCCAACTCACCTCCCCCGCACAATCCGCATGAACTCCACCACCCGCCGCCCGCTCCCCGCCGCCTCGCTCCGGTGCCAGAACCCGCGCCCCTGCCGCGCCAGCCGCAGGAAGGCCCGCAGCCGACCGTTCCCCCGCAGCCGTCCGTGATCTGCCAGATGTTTCATGATCCCCTCCTGAAACGAAAGGGGGGCAGGATAGCACATCCC
>JAIXRW010000033.1 GCA_027484985.1 Rhodobacter sp.
CCGCCCCCCATTTCACGCTCGCTCAAATATCCTCGGGGGGAGTCCCGCCCCCGGCGGGACGGGGGGCAGACAGCCCCCCTCTCTCGCCATCCGCGAACACCAACACATCCCGGCCCGCGCTTCCCGAAAAACCTGCCAAAGCCTAAGCCCCCCGCCAGCGCGGCAATCCCGCGTGGTCGCGTGGTCGCGTGGTCGCGTGGTAGCGTGGTCGCGTGGTCGCGTGGTCGCGTGGTCGCGTGGTCGCGTGGTCGCGTGGAACTGGTCCAACCCAAGCCCCCCGCCCGCAAGGCAATCACACGCCCCCCCATGTCACGCTCGCTCAAATATCCTCTGGGGGGGAGTCCCGCCCCCGGCGGGACGGGGGGCAGACAGCCCCCCTCTCTCGCCATCCGCGAACACCACCGCATCCCCGCCCGCGCGCCCCCAAAACCCCGGCGAAACCGCAGCCTATGCCCCGATCAGAACGGCACCTCGTCGGCCGCATCGGCATCCACCACAAAGCCCGCCACCACCCGCTTCACCCCGGCTTTCGAGAAATCGACCTCCAGCTTGTCGCCCTCGATGCCGGTCACGATCCCGTAGCCGAATTTCTGGTGGAACACGCGGTCGCCTTCGCTAAAGGCCGACACGGCGGTCGCGTCGATCACCACGCCCCGCGCCTCGCGCGGCTGGGCGATGGGGCGCGCGGTCGCGCGGTCCTGCATCCGCCGCCAACCGGGCGAGTTATAGACATCCGCCTTGCCCACCCGCTCGTCAAAGGCGCTGGCCCCAAAGCCGCCCGCCGCCCCGAACCCGCCGCCATACAGGCCCGGCGGGGTCAGCACCTCGACATGGGCCTCGGGCAATTCGTCGATGAAGCGGCTTGGCAACTGGCTTTGCCACTGGCCATAGACACGGCGGTTCGACGCGAATGAGATCGTGCACACCTCCTCGGCCCGCGTGATGCCCACGTAAGCCAAACGCCGTTCCTCTTCCAACCCCTTCAGCCCGCTTTCATCCATGCTGCGCTGGCTCGGGAACAGCCCGTCCTCCCAGCCCGGCAGAAAGACCACCGGAAATTCCAGCCCCTTGGCCGCATGCAGCGTCATGATCGACACTTTTTCCTGCGACTCCTCGGTCTCGTTCTCCATGATCAGCGACACATGTTCCAGAAACCCTTGCAGGTTCTCGAACTGCTCCAGCGCCTTGACCAGTTCCTTCAGGTTCTCCAGCCGTCCCGGCGCCTCGGGGGTCTTGTCGTTCTGCCACATCCCGACATAGCCCGATTCCTCAAGGATCATCTCGGCCAGCCGCACATGGTCCATCGGCACGGGGCCCTCGCCCACCGCCTCGATCAGCTCGCCATCCCCCACCACACGGGCAGACCCGCGCGTCAGCCCGTGCCAGCGGTCGATCCCCTCGACAAAGGCGCGCAATTGCCCCGCCCCCTTGCCGCCGATCGCCCCGCTTGCCACCAGCGCGCGCGCGCCTTCATGCAAACTCACCCCCGACAGCCGCGCCATGCGCTGGATATCGGCCTGCGCCTTGTCACCCAAGCCGCGCTTGGGCAGGTTCACCACCCGTTCAAAGGCCAGATCATCCTCGGGCGAAACCGCCAGCCGGAAATAGGCCATCGCGTCCCGTATCTCCTGCCGCTCATAGAATCGCGGCCCCCCGATCACCCGATAGGGCAGCCCGATGGTCAGGAACCGGTCTTCGAACGCCCGCATCTGGTGGCTGGCGCGGACCAGAATCGCCACATCCTCCAGCCCGTAGCGCCGCATCCCCCGCGTGCCGCGCCCCAAGGCCTCGATCTCCTCGCCCGTCCAGCGCGCTTCCTCGTCGCCATCCCAATGGCCGATCAGCCGCACCTTCTCGCCGGTCTGGGCCTGCGTCCACAGCGTCTTGCCCAAACGCCCCGCATTGGCCGCGATCACCCCGCTGGCCGCGGCAAGGATATGCGGGGTCGAGCGGTAATTCTGCTCCAGCCGGATCACTGCCGCACCCGGAAAATCCTTCTCGAAGCGCAGAATATTGCCCACCTCGGCGCCCCTCCAGCCATAGATCGACTGGTCGTCATCGCCCACGCAGCAGATGTTGCGATGGGCTTGGGCCAGCAGCCGCAGCCACAGATACTGGCAGATATTGGTGTCCTGATATTCATCCACCAGAATATAGCGGAACCAGCGCTGATACTGCGCCAGCACATCCTCGTGCGTCTGAAAGATGGTGACGCAATGCAGCAGCAGGTCACCGAAATCCACCGCGTTCAGCGTGCGAAGCCGCTCTTGATATTGCTCGTAAAGCTCGGTCCCGCGGTTGTTGTACCCTGCCGCTTCCGCGCTCGGCACCCGCGCAGGGGTCAGGGCGCGGTTCTTCCAGCCGTCGATCATTCCGGCCAGCATCCGCGCGGGCCAGCGCTTTTCGTCGATATTCGCGGCCACGATCGACTGCTTCAGCAGCCGGATCTGGTCATCCGTATCCAGAATGGTGAAGTTCGACTTCAACCCCACCAGTTCCGCATGCCGCCGCAATATCTTGACCGAAAGCGAATGGAAGGTGCCCATCCACGGCATGCCCTCCGCCACCTCGCCCAGCAGGCGGCCCACCCGCTCCTTCATCTCGCGTGCGGCCTTGTTGGTGAAGGTCACCGCCAAAATCTCGTTCGGCCGTGCCCGCCCTGTCCGCATCAGATGCACGATCCGCGCCGTCAGCGCCTTGGTCTTGCCCGTGCCCGCCCCCGCCAGCATCAGCACCGGCCCGTCCAGCGCCTCGACCGCCGCGCGCTGCGCGGGGTTCAGATCGTCAAGGTAAGGCGCCGGCCGCGCCGCCACCGCCCGCTGCGACAGGGGAACGGCAGCAGCCGCAAAGGCATCATCTTCGTCAAACTGGCTCATACGAGCCATCCTAGCCGCAAGCCACGCGAAGGAAAAGCCCCGCAGTTC
>JAIXRW010000063.1 GCA_027484985.1 Rhodobacter sp.
CGCCGCGCGTGGCGGGCGGGGACACATACCCACACAGCGCGACCGCAAGGTCCAACGCTCCGTCGATCCCGTCCTCTATCGCCAGCGAAACCTGATCGAGCGCTTCTTCAATAAGCTCATCCACTTCCGCAAAGTCGCAACCCGATACGAAAAGTCAGCCCGAAACTATCTGGCCGTCGTGCTCATGGCATCAACACGCCTCTGGATGCGCCATTATGAGTCCGCATCCTAGACCACCACCACCTGTGCGGGGTCCAAAAGGAACGGCGCCACGATCCCGCAGGTATCGGCCAAGGGCAGCAGGCAATCGGGCACATCCATCCCGATCACCCCGCGCATGAAAGCCGCCCGCGCCGCACAACGCGCCGCCACGTCGGGGAAGCGTTCTGCCAGATCGGCCCGCAGCGCGGCATCCGCGATGACGTAACCATCCTCCATCCGCGTCGATCCGTAATCGGGATGCGACGGGATCACATCCATCTGCATCGCCATGCCCGATTCCAGCGGAATCTCCGACCCCTCGGCAATCGGTGACGACATCCATTCATCCAGCCCGATCAGATGGCCGGGGTTCAGATCGACATGGAACCGCCCATAGGGCAGCGCCGCCCGCATCGCCGCCCAGACCGCCCCGCCCGACACACCGGGCCGCATCATCCCGCACCAGTCCGACATCGCCGCCACATAGGGCTGCACAAAGGCCGCCAGATAATCCCGCGCCGCGTCGGGCAGGTCATCCGCCCCCCGCGCCACCCAGCCCGCACGGCAGATATTCGCGCCCCAATGGCAGATGTTGAAACCGATCGGCGCCCCCCGCTCCAGCCGCCGCCCCGAAGGCCCCGCCAGCCCCTGCACGCCCTGCCCCACGGCAAAGGTGGAATGGCAGCCCAGGGGCAGGCCCCCCACCTGCGCCGCCTCGATGGCGGCGAAATCGGTCATCCCCTCGCGAAAGGCGAACACCATCCGCCGCAACGCCGCCGCTGCCATATGGTTGGCAAATTCCAGCCGCGCAATCTCGGCCGCATCCACCCGCGCCCGCAGGCCATAGGCGGGGTGCATCATCAGGTCGGTCGCATTCTCGACCCGCCCCGACAGCCGCCGCAGCGGATCGGCCACGAAGGCGGGAATGTCCAGCGCCAGCGCGGGCACATCCACCTCGTCCGGCCCGAACCACTTCCACCCCACCGCCCCCACCGTGCCACCCGACACGACACCCGCCAGAATATCGGCCAGCCGCGCCGTCCCCCGTGGCTGCGACGGCAGCGAAAGTGACGCGCAATGCACCACCCGCACATCCCCCGCCCGCACCAGCGGCGTATCGGCGGCATAGGGCAGGCATTCATTGCCCGCCACCAGCAGCGCATCCCCTTGGCTGACAACCAGCACCGCCTCTTCGAAGCGCGGATCGAACCCTGTCAGCCAGTGGATATTCGCCGCATGCTCGCGGTCGCCATAGACCACCACCGCGCGGTAATCCCGCCGCGCCGCCGCCCCGCGCAGCGCCGCCAGCCGCCCCCGCAATTCCACCAGCGAAAGCGCGGGCGGCACATCGGGGCTGCCATGCTCCGGCCAGTCGATCCGCACCAGTCCCGGCATGTCATCCCCCCTCTTGCCCAGCACCAGCCTAGCGCCGAACGGGGCCCCCTGTCATCCGCTTGCGAATCCCGTCCGCCCCCCCTATATGCAACGGCGAGAGGTTGGCGCGGGCGAGCGCCTCGCCAACCCGGTCAGGTCCGGAAGGAAGCAGCCGTAACGAGCCCCGCTTGGGTCGTTGTCAGCCTCTCACCCGTTTCCCCCACCTGGCGCAGGCATCGCGGGGCCCCGCAGGGCCCCACGCCGCATCCTCAGCCAAGGTGGACAGTCATCACCAGCACGTTCAGCGCCAGATAGACCAAAGCCAGCACCAGCATGGCATTGCGGTCCAGCGCAAGGCTTGCCTCGTCGCGGTTCTGGTACCGCAGCCGCAGCGACCAGATGCTGACAAAGACCGAAACAAAGATCACACCCACCGCGATCAGGTTGATCTGTTCGGCCAAGGTCACCGCCGTGGTCGGCGGCAGCGAATCGGAAATCACGAACGAGTTTGCCGAAGCCGCAAAAATCGAGCCGACCCCCATGCCGAACCGCGCATCAAGGTCATCCGCCTTCACAAGGAAAGCCAGCAGCCCCAGCACCACCGACAGAAGCGAGATCCAGAAGGATTTGAACAGCACGCCATAGCTTGTGCGCTTCAGCTCGATCGGCAGCACCAGACGCGAATAGCTCGACGCCGCATCGCCGCTGGCATGCATGCCGTAATCGGTGTTGTACACATGGTCCTCGACGCGCGGCTTGTCCATCGACACGGCCCAACCCGCCACCGCAACCTCGGGGTCCAGCGCCGACCCCTCATCGGGCAGATAGACAAGCTGCGACGAAATCAGGTTGGCATCCTCGAATTCCAGCGCGATCACATGGTCATCCATGGGAAAGCGGCGCACGTCGAACTGGTGGTTCACCGTGGCCTGCACCCGCGCCGAGGCATAGTTGTAATCGCCGTCGATCAGGGTTGGCCCCGCCTCGCGGTTGTTGATCACGCCATTTGCCAACTCAAAGGTGTTCACGGGGTCAACCGTATTCCCCTTCCAGCGGAACCACACCCACATATCAACATCGAAAGACCCGTCACGCGGCGACACGTTCAGCAACCGCAACACATAGGCCCCGGCATAAACCTGAACCGGCCCCGCAGGCGGGGTGGCGGCCGTTTGGGTGGTGGCGGTGGTGGCCGCAGCATCGGCGGCCGGCGCGGTTTGGGCCGAAACCGCCAGCGGGGCAAGGGCCGCAAAAACGGCCGTCACCAGAAACGCCAGACGGCGCAGGATAGGGGCAGACATGAGAAAACCTTTCGTCACGACAGATGCGCGGAACTTGGCGGATTTCACGGCGCTTCGCTAGGGGCCGCTGGCGCGAAAAGGCGCGGCCTGTGCCATCGCCGTCCCGCCTACCGCCCATTCGGCCTGCGCGGCCGTCTCGACCGCACAGGGCCGCACCGCGCGCAACCGCGCCAGCGCCGCCGCCCCCTCTTCTCCCGCCATCACCATCAGCCGCACCACCGCCGCCCCCGAACGCCCGCAGCCCGCCATGCAATGCACATGCACGCGCCCCCCCGCGCCCAGCACCGCCCGCACCCCTGCCGCCACATCGTCCCACGCGGCAGACGGCACCCCGTAATCCGCCACCGGACAATGCAACCACGCCACCCCCGCCCCGGCCAGTGCCACGGGCAACCCGCCCGCGCCCACCCGCGCCATCTCGGGCATTGTTGCCATGCTCAGCACCAGATCGGGCCGCCACGCCAGCAGCGCCGCCAGATCGGCCGCGAAATCGCCGCCCCGCCCCGGGCATGGCCCGATGCCGACAATCCCGCCACCGACCGCCAGTTCCGCCATCTTCCCCCCTCTCGGGTTTACGCCGCCCGCGCCCGGCCCTACTGTGTCCGATGATTCAGGGGGAAGCGGTGCCATGTCCGACATGCCGGAAAAAGCGTATCAGGTTCTTGCCCGCAAGTATCGGCCGCAAACCTTTGCCGACCTCATCGGACAAGAGGCGATGGTCCGCACCCTCAAGAACGCCTTCGCCGCCGACCGCATCGCCCATGCCTTCGTAATGACCGGCGTGCGCGGCGTGGGCAAAACCACCACCGCCCGCATCATCGCCAAAGGCCTCAACTGCACAGGCCCCGATGGCACCGGCGGCCCCACCACCGAACCCTGCGGCATCTGCGAACCCTGCCGCGCCATTGCCGAAGGCCGCCATGTCGATGTGATGGAGATGGACGCAGCATCGCGCACCGGCGTGGGCGACATCCGCGAAATCATCGATTCGGTCCACTACCGCGCCGCCAGTGCCCGCTACAAAATCTACATCATCGACGAAGTGCACATGCTGTCGAACAACGCCTTCAACGCGTTGCTCAAAACACTGGAAGAACCCCCCGCGCATGTGAAATTCATCTTCGCCACCACCGAGATTCGCAAGGTTCCCGTCACCGTCCTGTCGCGCTGCCAGCGCTTCGACCTGAAACGTATCGAACCCGAGGTGATGATGGCCCACCTCACCAAGGTGGCTCATGCCGAAGGCGCCTCCCTCGCCCCCGATGCGCTGGCCCTCATCACCCGCGCCGCCGAAGGCTCGGTCCGCGATGCAATGTCGCTGATGGACCAGGCCATCGCCCATGGCGCAGGCGAAACATCGGCCGCACAGGTCCGCGCCATGCTCGGCCTTGCCGACCGTGGCCGCGTGCTCGACCTCTTCGACATGATCCTGACGGGCGATGCCGCAGGCGCGCTGTCCGAGCTTGCCGCGCAATATGCCGATGGGGCCGATCCCATGGCCGTGCTGCGCGATCTGGCCGAAATCACCCACTGGGTCTCGGTCGTCAAGATCACGCCCGCAGCGGCGGATGATCCGACCACCCCGCCCGACGAACGGTCGCGCGGGCTCGACATGGCCGAAAAGCTGCCGATGCGGGTGCTGTCACGCATGTGGCAAATGCTGCTCAAGGCGCTGGAAGAGGTGCCCTTGTCCCCCAATGCCATGATGGCCGCCGAAATGGCCGTGATCCGCCTCACCCATGTGGCCGACCTGCCCGATCCCGAAAAGCTGATCCGCGATCTGCAATCCCACCCCCAACCCCCGCGCGGGCCGACAGGCGGTGCCCCCGCAGGCGGCGCTGGCGGCGGCGGCATGGTCCATGGCAGCGCCCGCATGGCCCCCGCCGCCCCCATGCGCGGCCCCACCATGCAGGGCGGTCAGGCGCTGGCCTTGGCCGAAGGGCAATTGCAGGTCTATGCCAGCTTCGACGCGGTCGTTGACCTCATCCGCACCAAGCGCGACATGACCCTGCTGGTCGAGGTGGAAACCAACCTCCGCCTCGCCCGCTACGCCCCCGGCCGCATCGAATTCCAGCCCACCCCCAACGCCGCCCCCGACCTCGCCGCCCGCTTGGGCCAGCGCCTTCAGGGCTGGACCGGCGCGCGCTGGGGCGTATCGGTCGTGAACGAAGGCGGCGGTGCCACCATCGCCGAAACCCGCGATGCCGGCCGCCTGCAAGCCGAAGCCGAAGCACGCCAGAACCCCCTCGTGCAGGCCGTCCTCACCGCCTTCCCGGGGGCCAAGATCACCGAAATCCGCACCCCCGAAACCCTCGCCGCACTGGCACAGGCCGAAGCCCTGCCCGAGGTCGAGGATGAATGGGACCCCTTCGAGGAAAACTGAAAGGAAACGACATGCTCAAAGGATTGGGCGGCCTTGGCGACATGGCCGGCATGATGAAAAAGGCACAGGAAATGCAGGCCAAACTGGCCGAGATGCAGGACCAGCTCGCCCGCACCGTCGTCATGGGCGAATCCGGCGCTGGCCTCGTCAAGGCCCGCGTCACCGCCAAAGGCGAACTGACGGGGCTCGACATCGACCCCTCCATCCTCGTCGCTTCCGAAAAAGAGGTCGTCGAAGACCTGATCATCGCCGCCATCAAGGATGCGCAGGCCCGCGGCGCACAGCGCATGGCCGACGAGATGAAGAAGATGACCGATGCCCTTGGCCTGCCCGCCGACATGAAACTTCCCTTCTGATGCCCCCCGCCGATCACGACACCCCGCGCGAGATCGAGGCGCTGATCGACCTCATGGCACGGCTGCCCGGGCTCGGCCCCCGTTCGGCCCGCCGCGCGGTGCTCGTGCTCCTGAAAAAGCGCGGCGCGCTCATGGCTCCCTTGGCGCAGGCCATGGCACAGGTCGCGCTGAACGCCCGCGACTGCGTGATCTGCGGCAATATCGGCACCGCCGACCGCTGCGCCATCTGCACCGATGACCGCCGCGCCACCGGCGAGATCTGCGTCGTCGAAGATGTGGCCGACCTCTGGGCCATGGAACGCGCGGGCGCCTTCAAGGGCCGCTACCACGTTCTGGGCGGCACGCTTTCCGCGCTTGACGGTATCGGCCCCGACGAACTCCGCATCCCCGCCCTCGCCGCCCGCATCTCCGCCGAAGGCGTGACCGAGGTGATCCTTGCCCTCAACGCCACCGTCGATGGCCAGACCACCGCCCATTACATCGCAGACAGCCTGTCATCGGCAGGTGTCACCCTCACCTCGCTCGCCCAAGGTGTCCCCATCGGGGGCGAGCTTGACTATCTCGACGATGGCACCATCGGCGCGGCCCTCAGGGCGCGAAAGCGGTTCTGATCCCCTTCACCTTGGCCAAATACTCGCCGGGGGTCCGGGGGGTGGCAACCCCCCGGCTCTTGCAGAAACAAAAAGGCCCCGGTCGCAAAACCGGGGCCTTCCGCACAACCGGGCAAGGCTCAGCGGCGGGGGCTGTCGTCCTCGTCATCCTCGTCGTCATCATCATGGTTGGGCAGATTGAAAAAGCTTTCCGCATCCGAAAAATCGGCAGGCTTCTCTTCCCGCTCGGGCCGCGTGAACTGCTCCAGCCCCGAAGGCATCTTCGGCTCGGTATCCATGCCCAGCGACTGCTCGGTCGACACGAGCTTGCGGCGCTCGTCATCCGTCATCACCGTGCCTTCGGCGGCCTTCTTGCGCGCGGCGGCCTGAACGGCGGCGTCCAGCTCCGACTGGCGGCACAGGCCCAGCGCCACGGGGTCGATCGGCGAGATGTTGTTGATGTTCCAGTGCGACCGCTCGCGGATCGACTGGATCGTGGGCTTCGTGGTGCCCACCAGCTTGCCCACCGCGCCATCCGACAATTCGGGGTGGAACTTCACCAGCCAAAGAATGGCGGCGGGGCGGTCCTGCCGCTTGGACAGCGGGGTATAGCGCGGGCCACGGCGCTTTTCCTCGCCCACGGCGGCGGCGTTGAACTTGATCTTCAGCGTGTAAAGCGGGTCGCGCTGGCCCTTTTCGATCTCGATGGCGTCAAGCTGGTTGTTCGCCACGGGGTCGAACCCCTTCACACCGGTCGCCACATCGCCGTCGGCAATGCCCTGCACTTCCAACTCGTGCATCCCGCAGAAATCAGCGATCTGCTTGAAGGACAGCGTGGTATTGTCAACAAGCCAGACGGCGGTGGCCTTGGCCATAAGCGGCTTCGTCGTCATGCGATGCTCCTTTACAATCTTGCGTCAGCCATGGAACCTTGGGCCGGTAAATCGGCTGCGACCGGGGCCGCCATTCCACGATGTCGGGGAAGTTCAGCCCGCGTATAGTGAGTTTTGCCGTGATTGGAAAGTGGAAATGATCCTGCCCCGCCTTGTGCTTGTGCTGGCCCTGCTCGCCCCCGCCCCCCTTTGGGCCGAAGGCGAAAGGGCGGGTGATTTCGACTATTACGTGATGTCGCTGTCATGGTCGGCCACTTGGTGCCGCCTGACCGGCGATGGGCGCGAAGATCCGCAATGCGATATCGGCCGCAAGCACGATTTCACCCTGCACGGGCTGTGGCCGAACTATGAAAGCGGCTTTCCCTCATACTGCCGCACCGGCCAGCCCGACCCTTCGCGCGGCCAGACGGCGGCGATGGCCGATATCATGGGCGGGGCGGGCCTTGCCTTCTACGAATGGAAGAAACATGGCCGCTGCTCGGGCCTCTCGCCCGCCGACTATTTCGCCGCCTCGCGCCGCGCCTATGACGCGGTGACAATCCCGCCCGTGCTGCGCGGCCTGTCGAAACGGGTGAAACTGCCCGCCAGCGTGGTGCAGGACGCTTTCCTCGAGGCGAACCCCCAACTCTCGCCCGATGGCATCACCGTCACCTGCGACCAGGGCATGATCGAAGAGGTCCGCATCTGCCTCACCCGCGACCTCACCCCCCGCGACTGCGGCGCCGATGTACGCCGCGACTGCACGCTGACCGATGCGGTGATGGAACCCGTGCGGTAACCCTGTCATCCCCGCGAAAGCGGGGATCTCCAACCGCCCCAAACGCCCGACAGATCCCCGCTTGCGCGGGGATGGCACCCCTTGAAATGGCAAAGGCCCACGCCTTTGCCACGCGCCCGCGTCTCCTTATGCCCGCCCGTGCGCCCCGCGCACGGGCCGCGCCCGCCCTGCGGGGGGCGGGCGCGATAAATCGCACCCGCCGGGCGGTCGCGTCCCGTGCCTGATCCATCAGGCAGGCTGAAAACCCCTTGCGGCTTCGTTGCCTCAGCCGCAATCGAACCGGCTCAACGCGCCACTGGCGCGTTGCGCGTCGGTTCTCAGGCGCTCTTGCCTGTCACTCCACCTTCAGCACGATCTTGCCCACATGCCCGCTCGTCTCCATCCGCGCATGGGCCAATGCCGCATCCTCCAGCGCAAACTCGCTGTCCATCACCGGCCGAAACTTGCCCGCAGCAATCATCGGGCAGACATTGGCTTCCACCTCAGCCGCAATCGAACCGGCTCAACGCGCCACTGGCGCGTTGAGCGCCGGTTCTCAGGCGCCCTGGCCCCTCACTCCACCTTCAGCACGATCTTGCCCACATGCCCGCTCGTCTCCATCCGCGCATGGGCCAATGCCGCATCCTCCAGCGCAAACTCGCTATCCATCACCGGCCGGAACTTGCCCGCCGCGATCATCGGCCAGACATTCGCCTCGACCTCGGCCGCGATCCGCGCCTTGGCCAAATCGCTTTGCGGCCGCAGAGTTGACCCCGTGATGACCAATCGCCGCATCATCACCTCGGCAAAGTTCAGCTCGACCTTCGACCCCTGCAAGAACGCGATCTGCACCAGCCGCCCCTCGGTCGCCAGCGCCTTCACATTGCGCGGCAGGTAAGACCCCCCCACCATGTCAAGGATCAGCTGCGCGCCCCCCTCGTCATGCATCATTGCGACAAAATCGCCGGTGCGGTAATTCAGCGCCTTGTCCGCCCCCAACCCCTCGCAGGCCGCGCATTTCTCGTCCGACCCCGCCGTCGTGAACACCCGCGCCCCCAGCGCCTTGGCGATCTGGATGGCCGTCGTGCCGATCCCCGATGACCCGCCATGCACCAGAAACCGCTCGCCCGCCTTCAGCCCGCCGCGCATCACCACATTCGACCACACCGTGAAACAAGTCTCCGGCAGACAGGCCGCCTCGCGCAGCCCCATCCCCGCCGGAACCGGCAGCGCATGCGCCTCGGGCGTCGCCACATATTCGGCATACCCGCCCCCCGGCAGCAACGCGCACACCTTGTCGCCGATGGCAAAGCGCGTCACCCCCGGCCCCACCTCGACCACCGTCCCCGCCGCCTCCAGCCCCGGCAAGGGCGAGGCATTGGCGGGCGGCGCGTAAGACCCCGCCCGTTGCAGCGCATCAGGCCGGTTCACCCCGGCATAGGCCACGCGGATCACGATCTGCCCGTGTTTCGGCACCGGCACCGGCTTTGTCACCGGCACCAGCACCTCGGGCCCGCCGGGTTCGCGGATCTCCACGGCGCGCATCGTGTGGGAAAGTTCCATATCGTCAGCCTCTCAGCGGAATCGGTCCATCATCCGCCCCGGCAGGTCATCCGGCACGTCTGGCACCCGCCATTTCTCCATCACCTTCATCGGCCCCGCAAGCAGCTTGCCCAAAGGGTTGTCGCGCAGCGCCGCCTTGGCCTTTTCGATCTGCATCACATCCCCGATCCGCCGATCAAGGAAATCCCACGTCGCCTGATGCCCGGGGCTTTCATCGCCCAGCCAGTATAGCACGGTCGAGGCATAAACCGCCGACAGCGTCGCCCGCTTGGAATACCAGTTCAGATCCCGCGTCGTATCGCCAAGCGCGGTCCACACCGCATCCGCCGTGCCCCAGATCAGCCGCGCCCCCTCGGGCGCATGCTGCGGCAGGGCAAACAGCGTGGTCCCCCGCCGCACCAATTCGCGGTCCACCGCCCCGATCCGCAGGCGCACGGCATGGGCCACACGGTCGCGGAACCGCATCGCGCCAAGATCTGCCGCTGCCAGCCCCTCGCGCATCATCCGGTCGCCGCGCTGGTGGTAGGCCACCGCCAGATCGATCCCGCCCCGCGGGAACAGCGCCCGCGCCAGGGCAGGCGCACAGCCCGAATCGGCAATCGCCGCCTTCAGCGTGGTTTCCGACCAGCCGTCAAAGGCGACATGGGGCAGCGCCGCCTCAAGAACCGTGTCCTTCCAGTCAACCGCCGCACCATCGCCCGTCTGTTCCGCCGCCATCGCCGCTTCCTTTCCCATTGGTGGACAAGTCCCCGCCGCTTTGTTATAGGGCGCGCGCCTGCACACTGTAGTGCAACTCTAACTTAGGAAGGTGGTGACAACCACATGCAGGTCAGCGTCCGCGACAATAACGTCGAACAGGCCCTTCGGGCCCTCAA
>JAIXRW010000062.1 GCA_027484985.1 Rhodobacter sp.
GCCCTATTGCCCAAGCTTCGCCTTTGCCTCTTCGTTCCCAAGCGCAGCCGCCTCGAGCAGCAGCGATTTGGCCCTGTCAGCGTCCGTGTCGGCAACCAGATCCGACAGCGCAAGCATGGCGTAGCTGTTCTTTTGGGCTGCGGATTGTTCGATAAGCGTCAGCGCGTCCTTGGGGCTTTGCGGCACGCCGCGGCCATCCCGGTACATCTCACCCAGCCGCAAAAGCGCCCATGCGTTGTTCTGCTGCGCGGCGCGATCAAGGAAATACTTGGCGCGTGTCAGGTCCTGCGGAATCTGTTCGCCGGAAAGATAGGCATCGCCAAGCACATAATTGGCCCAGATATTGCCCTGCCGCGCCGCTGAATCGAGAAGTTTGACCGACTCGGCCGGAGCTGCCGGGATACCGTCGCCATTCAGCATCATGGCGCCAAGCTTGTATTCCGCCCAAGCGTTACCCTGTGCGGCCGCCTTGCGATAATACTCGGCCGCCTTCGCGCGGTCTTGTGTGACGCCCTTGCCCTCGTACAGCATTTCGGCGGCCTTGTACTGGGCCCAGACCGAGCCGGATTCGGCGGCCGCAACATACAGGTCGAAGGCCTGGCCATAGGCGTCCGCATTGCCTGCTTCGATGATCTGGTCGGCCTGTGCCTCGCCCGTTAGCGGCGTGGTTTGCGCCATCGCTGCGGGACCCTGTGCCAAGGCGAGGGTCATCGACAGCAACGCAATCTGGAAAGTGTGTTTCATAGGTTTTCCTTGGACGTAAGTGAGGGAAGTGCAGCGGATGACAGCAGGGCTTGGCCCGTATTGCCCAAACGTGCCGTATCGGACGCTGTCGCCGGAACGGCAATCGCGCCGTCCATTTTCCGGCTGCCAAGCCGCAGAATCTGGCCGCATCGCAGCAGCAGGTCATGAAACCCGTCACGCAGCCCGATGAAGCGATAGATCCCGTAGCTGTAGAACAGGACATTCAGTGCCGGGATCACGGTGCCAAGCAATTTGCGCTCGACCAGACCCGAAACCACATAGCCGATCATCAGAAGCAGGATCGTAAGGTTGAACAGGAACGCATAGGGCGGAATGAAGGTGCGGGTCGCAAGTTTGGGGGTGCGCACGAATTTGTGCCGCTGCCCCCCCAGCATCTGCCAGACGGATGCAAGGATGCCAGCAAGGTTCACGGGCAGCAGCATCAGGTTCAGGGACGAGACGCCGAACAGTTCCCACCAGCGGTAGCCCATCCGTTCAAGATCGACCATGTAGAGCAGGAAATAGGGCACCATGAAAAGCGGTGTCCAGAAAATGGCATGCGGCGTGCTTGTCCAAAGCAGCATCAGGCCAAGAATACCGATGTTTCCGATCGCCGGAGACAGCAGGTAATGCGACTGGACCACAAGCCGCGGAAGCTCGCGCAGCGCGCGGGGGTGGCGGAAATGGCTGCGAAGCAGGTCGAAGAACAGGATCAGCCCGCCATTCGCCCACCGCTTGCGCTGTATCGCCAACGCCCCGAAATCGGCGGGCGTTGCACTAAAGGCCATAGGGGTCAAATGGTTGTGCACATGCCAGCCACGGTCATGCAGATCGATGGTCGAGCCGGTATCTTCGATAACGGTCTTGTCCTGAACGAAAACGGTGACTTTCGCTTCGCCGTCCTGGCGGAAGGTGGCGATATCGTGCAAGGCGCGCATCCGCAGGATGGCATTTGCCCCCACCCAATAGGCCGCGCCGTAATGACCGGATCCCTGATGGATCAGGTGCTGGATATCGGTCGTTGCCCCCGCAATTCGCTCGACCGGCGAGGGGCCACCGGGAAACGAAAGGTACGGGGTCTGCGCCACGGCGGCCGTGGGGGTGCGTTCCAGCACGCTGACAAGGGCAAGGATGTAATCGGGCAGGATGACGCTGTCGGCATCAAGCGTCAGGACATAGGTGCTTTCCGGCACATAAACGTCTTCGGTTCCTGCAGGCGCCTCGATAAGCTTGATGCGCCCCTGTTCCTTGCGGATGGTCCAGCCTTTGCCCATCAGGCCAAGATAGGCGTTCAGGTTCATCGCCTTGTTCGGCGCATGGGTCAGGTTGGCATAGCTTTTGCGCTGGAAACTCTGGATGTCACCCGTCGCGATGCAGCACAGCGCATCCCGGAACGGTTCGATATCGGCCGAGCGGTCTTCGATCAGGCGCCGCGCCGCGTTCCGGTAACGGCTGGCAAGCGTGTTCAGCACACGGTTGACCATGAAATCGTCCACATGGGCAAAGGACGGGTCGCTTTCAGACCGGATCAGCCGCCCCGTCGCATCGACCCAATCCGCAAGGCCGGCATAGGCCCGCGCAATGGAAAGGCGGTCGCCTTTCGCCAAGGCGGTATCGCGAATGATGCCCGCTTGGCGCAGCCAGCCACGCACCGTTTCGATGGCCTGAAGGGTTTCGGCCAGCGCCTCGACCGCATCGGGGGGGTCATCAACCAGCACGACGATGCGCTTGTTGCGATAGGTGGCAAGGGCTGCGGACAGCACCGTTCCGATAACGACCCTGCGGCTTTCCTGAAAGGACGGGATAAGGACCGTAACGTCAGGCGCGTTTGCCTTGAGAAGGGCCTGATCCCAGCTTTGCGCCACCGACCGCCCGCGTTGCGCCGTGCCCCAGCGGATGACCTGATAGGCCAGGGCGCAATAGAACAGCCCCCCGATCATCAGCAGAAACGGCAGCATCGACCAGCCGATTGTGGTCAGGGCGTCAAATGCAAGAACGCCGAACACCCCGAACATGACAGAGGATAGCAAAACAAGCACGGACACAAACCACAGCTCGCCCCGCCCCGGCGAATGCCCGGCCGGGGGGGTATTGGCGCAGGTTCCCGCGCCAATATCCATTTCTGACGGACGGGCCGCCGCTTTCACGGTGGCGTCCGTATAGGACCAAGCCAGCATCAGAACGTCGTGCGAAGTTTGACTATTGCGACCTGTTCATCCGTGTGTTCGCCGATGTTCCAGTTCAGCTGCGCTTCGGCTGACCAGCCTCCGACATTGAACGCCGTCACGCCGACGCCAAGGTTCAGAACTTCGGTGTCGCCGCCCGCGCCAAGGGTAAAGCCGCGCACGCCGGTTTCATCCGTGGCAAGGGCGCTGGTCAGATCGACGCCGCCTTTGGACTGGAACGTCGCGCCCATGCGACCAAAGGCCCGCAGCACGCCGCCATTGTCGTTGCGGTGGGTCACGCCAAGTTCGACCGCAGGGGCAAGGCTGAACAGCGTCTGGTTCATGCCCTCGATGGCAAGGGCAGCATTGCCCCCCGTCTCGGCAAAGGCGCCGGACTGGATCAGGGTTGCGTTCAGGTCAGCCTGCGGCTTTAGGTAAACGCTGCCATGTTCCTGCACATAAGACCCGCGCAGTTTCAGGTTATAGGTCCGCTGATCGGTTTTGGCCGACAGGGTCTGCGTCTGGTCCTCGATGGTCACGAAGCGGGTCGTGTTCACATCTCCGGCGCTGCTGGTCAGTGCCGCGGCCAGCGTGAACGGTCCGGGGGCGTATTTGACCGAGGCCCCGAACTGGATGTTGCTGGTGTCGGAACGGTCGCCCGCTTCGCTTTTGGTTTGCGACGACATCAGGCCGAAGGCACCGCCGACGCGCCAGTCACCATCACCGACAGCCCGCTGGATGCCGATCACCGAGTTTACGACGCCGGTTTCGAATGTCAGGCCGCCGAAGGAATCCTGCGTTCTGTGGCTGACGGTCGTGCGTGTCCAGTCGCAGCTGCCTTCCGCGCCGGGCGCGTCCAACCCCGACGGCACCGAGCAGCTCATCATGCTGTCGGAAAACTTGAGTGAATTCAGGTAGTTGACATTGAAATTGTCAAGATAGGC
>JAIXRW010000028.1 GCA_027484985.1 Rhodobacter sp.
CGGTCATGGTATCCTTCCAGATATTTGCCCTTCGGTGGGGAAGGGTGTCCCGCTGCCGGAATTAGCGGGGCGGGCGGGGTGGCACAAGCTGGAAAATCGTCGTAAAGCGCCGCATCGTCACGAAAAAGCGACAGCCCTGTTCACTATCGGAAACATGATGTTCACAGCCACCTTGCTGACCGCCCCTGCCCGCCCGATCCTTGACCGCGCCACGGTGGAGGCATTGCGCAATGCCTGGGGCGGGGGGGATGCGGTGTGGCTGGAGCCGGGGGTGGCGGCGGAATTTGCGTTTGAAACCATGCCCTTGAACCGATGGGAGGTGTGGGAAGGGTTGCAGGGGATCGGCGTCGATCTGGTGGTGCAAAAGACTGAGGGGCGGCGGAAGCAGGTGCTGCTGGCCGATATGGATTCGACCATGATCGAGCAGGAATGTATCGACGAACTGGCTGACGAGGCGGGGGTGGGCCAGCGGGTGGCCGAGATTACGCGGCGGGCGATGAACGGGGAGTTGGATTTTGAAGCGGCGCTGCGCGAGCGGGTGGGGTTGCTGAAAGGGTTGCCTGTGGCGGTGATTGCCAGCGTCATCCGCGACCGGATCACGCTGATGCCGGGGGGGCGGGAACTGGTGGCGACGATGCGGGCCAACGGGGCCTATGCGGCGCTGGTGTCGGGCGGGTTCACGGCGTTCACCTCGGCCATTGCGGGGGTGTTGGGGTTTGACGAGAACCGCGCCAATACCTTGATTTCGGACGGGAGTTTTCTGACCGGAGAGGTGGGCGCGCCGATCCTTGGCAAGCAGGCCAAGGTTGATGCGCTGGTCGAGATTACGTGGCGGCTAGGCCTGCGGGAAGATCAGGTTCTGGCCGTGGGGGACGGGGCGAATGATCTGGGCATGCTGAAACGGGCGGGCGCGGGGGTGGCGCTGCATGCCAAACCCGTGGTGGCGGCGGAATGTGACATCCGCATCAACCATGGCGATCTGACGGCGCTGCTGTTCCTGCAAGGCTATGCGCGGGAAGACTTTGTTTCTTGCACATCGGAGCTTTCGCCGGTCTAACCGCGGGCGGGGCTGGCGCGGGGACGGACCGCGCGGAAGAAGGGGCGCGCTGCATGTTCGAGGTTCTGCCGCATGTCGTCGTGCTGCTGGTGCTGGCGGCCTTTTGCGCGGGATTTGTCGATTCCATCGCGGGGGGCGGGGGGCTGATTTCGGTTCCGGCGCTGCTGCTGGCGGGGGCATCACCGATCGAGGCGCTGGCGACCAACAAGTTGCAGGGAACCTTTGGCGCGGCGACCGCGACGGTCACCTATGCGCGGGCGGGGCATGTGCGGCTGCGCGAACAGGCGGGGATGGCGGTGATCTCGGCTGTTTGCGGCGGGCTGGGGGCGCTGGTGGCACATTTGCTGCCGGTTGAGGTGCTGCGGGTGGTCATGCCTGTGGTGCTGGTGGCGGTGGCGGCGTTCTTCGCGCTGAAACCCGGGCTGAGCGACAAGGACAGGGTCGAGCGGATCAGGCCTGCGGTCTTTGCGCTGACGGCGGTGCCGTTGATCGCGGCCTATGACGGGTTCTTCGGGCCCGGGACGGGGTCTTTCTTCATGCTGGGTTTCGTCATGCTGGCGGGATATGGCGTGCTGAAGGCCACGGCGCATACCAAGCTGTTGAATTTTTCCAGCAATATCGGGTCTTTGGCGGTATTTGTCTTTTCCGGCGCGACATGGTGGGCGGTGGGCTTTGCCATGGCGCTGGCGCAGGTGGCCGGGGCCTCTATCGGATCGCGGCTGGCGATGCGGGTGGGCGCGCGGTTGATCAAGCCGCTTTTGGTGGGCACCTCGACGGCGATGGCGCTTCGGTTGCTGTGGCAGGTCTGGGCGGGGTGAGGGCCCCGGCCTCGGGGGGCATCGAGCCCCCGCTCGGCCGGGCTGCCGCGCGCGGCGGAAGGCGGACGCCCGACGACGAAGGGGGGCCGTCTGCCCCCCTTCACCCCCCGAGGATATTTCGGGGCAGAAAATGACATTCCGGCCTTTTTGGCATTTTCTGCCTGAAAATATCCTCGGGAGGGGTCCGGGGAGGGTGGAAACCCTCACCGGGGGTGGGGCAGGGCGCCTAGGCTGACCAATCTGCGCCTTGCATTTCGCGCAGGCGCGAGGCGGTGCGTTCGAATTCGAAGGCGCCGGTGCCTTCGAGATAGAGCCGTTCGGGGATGTCGGCGGCCGAGCAGATGAGGCGGACCCGTGCCTCGTACAGCGCGTCGATCAGGATGACGAAGCGTTTCGCCTCGTTGTAGTTCGAGGCGGAAAGCTGGGGGATGTCTTCGAGGATCAGCACGCGCAGGGCCGAGGCGATGGCCAGATAATCGCCGGGGCCGAGCGGTTGGGCGCAAAGATCCCAGAACGAGGCGCGGCCCACGCCGTTGGCAAAGCGCGGCACGGTGACGCTGCGGCCGTTGACGGGAAGGGAAAGCGGCTCGCCCCTGGCGCTGCCGGTCAGGTCGGACCAGAGGGCATCGATCTGGGCCGAGACGCGGGAGGCGGGGTGGAAATAGACCTGCATTCCCGACAGGCGGTGCTGGCGGTAATCGGTCGGGCTGACGAGTTCGGTGACGGTGAAGCGGGTTTCCAGCATGTCGATGAAAGGCAGGAAGAGCGCGCGGTTGAGGCCGTTCTTGTAAAGGTCGGCGGGCGGGCGGTTCGAGGTGGTGACGATCACGGTGCCCGCGGCGAGGAGTTTTTCAAAGAGGCGCCCGACCACCATGGCATCGGTGATGTCGGTGATCTGCATTTCGTCGAAGGCCAGCAGGCGGGCCGAGCGGATGATGTCGTCGGCCACGGGGGCGAGGGGGTCTTCGACCCCCTGTTTGCGGGCCTGATGCATGCCGTGATGGACCGATTGCATGAAGGCGTGGAAATGCACGCGGCGTTTGGCGCGGATGTCGGTCGCTTCGGTAAAGAGGTCCATGACCATCGACTTGCCACGCCCGACCCCGCCCCAGAGGTAAAGCCCCGGTGGCGGGGTGACGGGTTTGGCGAACAGTCCGGCAAAGAGGCCGACGCGGCGGTCGGCATTGGTTTCGAGCCAGAGGCGGAGCGATTCGAGTTGCTCTAGCACCGCATGCTGCGCCGGATCGGGCCGGAGGGTTCCGGCGGCGATGCGGGTGGCGAGGATCTCGGTCAGTTTTTGTCGCATACCGTTGCATACCGAATTTCGGGCGGCGGGTGAAGGTGTCAGGCGCAGCCCTTTGCCTGTGGGATATGCTTTTGGCGCGGCGTCCCATCCGGCTGCCAGAGGGCGTTGGGGCGGGGCGCGGTGGTAGGGTGTCGGTCTTATTCCGGGGGCTGCCATGTATCCTGTCGCGAAGGGATTGCCGAACAACCGCATTCTGCACGTTCTGGGCCGTGCCTATGCTGCGCCCGGAGAGCAGCCACCTGCCGTTCTGTCGGTGCGGGGGAATGCTGTGGTGCCCGTGGTGCTAGCGGCGGCGCTGGTGGGGCTGGGCGAAGTTCTGGCGATGTGGATCTAGCGGCTAAACCTGCTGCCCGTCGCGCCGTAAAGGCGCAGAGCAAGGGAGCATCGCCATGGCAGTCGCGCAAATCTATTCACAACGGGCCGAAGTGGACGGGGCCGCTGACCGGGGCCGGCGTGTGCTGCCGGGCGGGGATTTCGCGGCGGTCGCGGCGCTGGCGCGGGCAATCTCTGGTGCGAGCGGGGCCTGTATCCGCATCGCGCATGACCACGGGGCGCAGGTGGCGTTCTTTCCGCCGCGCGCGGACCTGACCGATCTGCCTGCGGCCTTGCTGCATGGCGAAGCGGGGGCCGAGGCGGGGGCAGGCGGGCTGCACGGCTGGCAGTTCTGGGCGGGATTTCCGCTGCGGGCGCCGACGGGCGCGGTGCTGGGTCTGTTGGGCGTGATGGACGACAAGCCGCGCGCGCTGAGCCAGGGCATGATCCGGCAATTGCAGATGCTGGCCGATGTGCTGGCGGGCGAGGTTCTGCTGGCCGAGGCGGCGATTGCGGTTTCGGCGCGGCGGACGTTGCGGTTGATCGAGGATGTGGTCGAGGTCGATGACGGGGCGGCATCGCCGGTTCTGCGCGGCCTTTTGCGGTTTGCCTGCGGCGAAACCCCCAACAGCACCGAGGCGATGGCGCTGCGGATCGCCGGTCTGGCCGAGGCGCGGGGCGGCAAGCTGGTGCTGACGCCGGTGGCCGAGGGGATTCTGGCGCATCAGGGATACGGAACAGCCCCGCAAGAGGCGGCCATTGCCGCACCCGAGCCTGCGCCCGCGCCGGCACCCTTGGCCGATGACGGGGCCGCGTTCAGCCCGATGGCGCGGTTGCGGATCGGCGAGGCGAGTTATGACATGGCGCGGTCAGACCAACTTGAGGCGCTGGGCTTTCGCGTGACCGGCACGGAAGCGGATTGGCATGTGCTTGAAAACGGGCTGGAACAGGGTTGGCCCGAGATCATCGCCGAGGTGCTGCGCTGCACCCGTGACGTGGTGAAGGACTATGTGCGGATGCACATGATCCATGACCGCGATGCCGGTTTGCCCGAGGGCGAATACCGCTATGACCTGTATGGCATGGGCTGGATCGTGCGCGGCACGCCCGACCATGCCGAGGTGAGCGTGAACGGCACCGATTGGCAGGTGTTTGACGCATCAGCCGTGGGCTGGGACCAGCCGCGCGACCTGTCGGCGCTTGCGGCGATGGCGGGATATCCCGATATCGGCGCGCGGATCGGGGCGGATGTGCATGAATGGTGCAAGCGCATTGCCGCCGGTTCGGAAGTGACGCCGATCTTCTAGAGGCTGTCGAGAAAGGTGACCAGCGCGTTGCGGTCAGCGGGCGGCAGGGCGATGATGCGGTCGCGGGCGGGGGCGGCTTCGCCCCCGTGCCACAGAACCGCCTCGAGCAGGGTGCGGGCGCGGCCATCGTGCAGATAGCCTGCGCGGCCCGCCACCTGTGCGGCAAGGCCGATGCCCCAAAGCGGCGGGGTTTTCCATTCGCTGCCCGTGGCGCGCCCGTCGGGGCGGTGGTCGGCCAAGCCTTCGCCCATGTCGTGCAAGAGCAGGTCGGTATAGGGCCAGATGAGTTGGAAGCTTTGCTCGGGCTGGCCGGTCAGGCGGGCGGTGACATGTTTGGGGCTGTGGCAGGCGATGCAGCCTGCGTCATAGAACACCCGTTTGCCCTGCAACACGGCCGGATCGCCCGCAAGGGGGCGTTCCGGCACGGCAAGGTTGCGGGCGTAGAAGGTGACAAGGTCAAGGCTTTCGTCCGACACTTCCACCCCGTCGCGGATGCCCGGTTCGGCCCCTGCGGGCGCGGCGCGGCAGGCGGTTTGCGCGGGTGTGCAGTCGCCCCACGGATCGGGGTGCAGCAGGGTGGACAGCCCCATGTCACCGGAAAAGGCGGCGGCGGACTGGTCGCGCAGGGTGGCGGTGCCGCCTTTCCAGCCAAAGCGGCCAAGGGCGGGGCCATCGGACGCAGGCAAAAGCGCGGGGCGGCCCGAGATGCCGTCATGGTCGGCATCATCGGGATCGGCGGCGGCAAGGATTTCGGCGGCGGGAACCGCCTCGAGCAGGCCAAGGCCGATCATCGGCGGGGCAAGGCGGGGGGACAGCATGAGCGCGGGGTCGGGTTGGCCCGGGGCATCGATGCTGTAGGCGGGTTTTCGCAAGGTGACGGTGGGCCCACCCGCCAGCGTGACGGGGACGGGGTTGTAGAACAGGGTGATCGCGCCTTCGGCATCGTGCCCCGCGATGGCGCGGTCTTGCAGTTGCGCGCCAAGGACGGGGTCGGGATGGGTGGCGATCCAGTCCGCGATGTCGGCGGGGCCGGTGCCTGCGGGCAGCGACAGGCGCAGCAGCAGGGAATGGTCGCCGCCATTGGCATCGGGGGCGCGGCCGCGGCCATCCTTGATGTGGCATTCCTGACAGGCGCGGGCGTTGAACAGCGGCCCCAGCCCGTCGGAGGCGCGGGTTGACGAAGGGGCGGCGACCCATGCCTTGGTAAACAGGGCATTGCCAAGCTGAAAGCGCATCTGCCGTTCAAAGGGCATATTGGCCGAAGGGTGGCTGAAGGCATCGGCGGTTTCGCTGTGGCGGGTGGTGGCGGCGCCGGCGGGCAAGCCCTCGTAGGGTTCGGGTTTCGAGAAATCGGTCGTCGGGGCCACGGCGGCGGAGATACGGGCGGTTTCGGCGGCGGTGCGGGGCAGGGTGTTGGGCAGGTCGGCGGCACAGGCGGGAGCGGCAAGAAGGGCCAGAAGGGCCAGAAGGGCGGTGCGGATCATTGGAACACCGCCATGGGGGCATCAAGACTGTCCGAGCCTTTGAGGCTGACGGATGGCAGGCCGAGCGTGGCCGCGACCTGCCCCATCTGTTCGGTCTGGGCGACAAGGGCATCGATGGCCGTGCCGATCAGCGCGGCGCCTTGGGGATTGGCGGGGTCGAGCATCTGGTCATAGGCCATGCCAGCGGCGGCGGCGTGGCGGATCGCGTCAAGCGCGGCAAGCGCGGTGTCGAGCCTGAGGCGCAGGGTGGCGTCAAGCTGCGGGTCTTGCGCGGCGACCAGACCCGATAGTGCGGGGACGGTGAGGGTGCTGCCGTCAGGGCGGGTATAGCTGCCGAGATAGACGTTCCTTATTCCCACGGCATCGAAGTAATGGCTGTCGGGCGTGGTGTCGGAAAAACAGTCCTGCTCTTCCTCGGGGTCGTTGAGCATGAGGCCAAGCTTCATGCGTTCACCCGCAAGCTCGCCATATCCCAGACTGCCCATGCCGGTCAGCATGGCGGCAAGGCCATGGGCGGGATTTGCGGTCAGGGCAAGGCGGGCATCGCCGCCGGGCGACCAGCGGGCTGCCATTTCGGCAAGGTCGCTGACCAGAAGGCCGGTCGCGGCGGTCAGATAGGCGGCGCGGCGGTCGCAATGGCCATGGGTGCAGCCCGCGCTTTGCAGGTAATCGGTATAGGGCCGGTTGCCCGCGCCGGGGCCCGTGCCGTTGAAATCCTGCCCCCAGAGCAGGAATTCGATGGCGTGATAGCCGGTTGCGACATTAGCCTCGATCCCGCCAGCCTCGTGCAGCGCGCGCAGGAGGGCGGGGGTCAGGGTGGTGGCGTCGATGCGGCGGCCAGACAGGGTGAAGGCAGGGGTGGCCACGATGTTCAGCGTGGCGAGCGGATTGTCGGCCTGTGGCGGGGTGGCGACATAGTCGATCAGCCCTTCGTCAAGTGGCCAAGCGTTGACGCGGCCCTCCCAGTCATCGACGGCCGGATTGCCGAAGCGGAACACCTCGGACTGGCCATAGGGGAGGCGTGCGGCCTGCCAGGCGGCGCGAGCGGCGGCCAGCGTTTCGGGCGCGGGGGCGGCAACAAACGCGGCAACGGCGGTTTGCAAGGCCTGCGCGGTGGTCAGGCTGTCGGTGAAGGTGGCCTCGGCCAGGTCGGCATAACCGGCGACCACCCCGACGGGTGTGGCGGCGCAGGCGGGGGCGGGCAGAAAAAGGGCAAGGGCGTAAAGCAGGCGCATGGCGGGTCTTTCGCATCGCTTGGGGGCCTGTCGGGCCATGCGCGCTATTTCCGACAAAAATAGTCAGGTGTAAAGGGGCAAGAAGAACAGGGGCTTTCCGCCCCTCTTGGCCTGCGGCCAATTCACCCCGAGGATATTTGGACGAGCATGAAAGCAGGCCGGACTTCTGTTCTTTTCACGCTTGCTCAAATATCCTCGGGGGGAGGCGCGGAACGCGCCGTGGGGGGCAGACGGCCCCCCTGTGACGGCGGGGGCAAAGGATGCCAGAGACCGAGAGCAGCGCCGAGCAGGCAGGGTTCGTCTATGTGCTCGGCTGTGCCGGGGCGGGGGGCTATGTGACCTATGTGGGCTGGACGCTGGACCTTGAACGTCGCCTTGCCATGCACAATGCGGGCAGCGGCGCAAAGACGACGCGGGGGCGGGCATGGCGCCTGCTTTATGCCGAACGTCTGCCCGACCGCCGCGCCGCGATGCGGCGGGAATGGCACCTTAAGCGCGACCGTGCGCTGCGGCGCAGGCTGGCGCTGGCGGCGCGGGGGCTAGATTAGTCGTCGCCCTCCATTTCGCGGATCGCGTCGCGCAGGCGGCCCACGGCGGCCTTTTTGATCTGGCTGACGCGGCCCGTGGTGACGCCGAGGATTTCGGCGATTTCATAGACGTTCAGTTCCTCGACGAAGTAGAGTTGCAGCACCATCGCCTCGCGTTCGGGCAACTGGCCAAGGGCGCGGCGCAGCATCTGGCGCATCTGGTCGGCCTGCATCTGGTCTTCGACGGTGCGGTTGGTGTCGGAAAACAGCATCGAATGGTCTGAGTAAACCTCGTCCAGCGATTTGATCGAGCTGGCGCCGAACTGAGTTTCCCAATCCTCGAGTTCGGCCACGGTGATGCCCATGTCGGCGGCGATTTCGGCCTTTTCCGGCGCGCGCATCAGTTGCTGTTCGAGTTTCAGCACCGAGGCGCGTTTCTTCTGCTGCATCACGATGGTGGCGCGGCAGAGCGAGGACGAGGCGCGCAGGTAATCGACGATCGAGCCCCTGATGCGGATCGCGGCGTAAGAGGCGAAGGTCGCCCCCTGGCGCGGGGTATATCGCTGGGCGGCATCGACAAGGCCCATGTAGCCCACTTGCAACATATCCTCGACCTCGGCCATGCGGCCGACGCGGCCGTGCATGTGCCATGCGATCTTGCGGACAAGGTCCATATGGCTGCGGACCAGCTTTTCGGGGCTGGGGCCGTCCTGTTCGGGGTAACGTTTCGCGAGCATCAGGCATGCCCTTTCGTTATGATGACTTGGGCGCGATATGCAGGTTTCATTCCGCGGCGATCCCTTTCTGAGCGGCCCAGCCGCCGGACCAATGCACAAGGTCGGCCGGTCCGGGGCGGCGCAGGCAGCCGACGATGCCGGTGCCTTGGGCCACATGGCCAAGTTTGAGCCCGGCATCGGCGATGGCCTGAAGCTCGGGGATTTCGGGTTCCCACAGGTCGAGCCGCGTGAGGCAGACGGTGGGTTGCCATGCCGCCCAGTCGCGGCAGAGGCGGGCAGTGAGGGCGGGGTGGGTGCCTGCCGGGATGGTCAGGATCAGTTCGGCATCGTCGCTGTCTATCAGGCGGGCGGCGAGGTCGGGAACATGGTCGCCCGCATCGGAAAGATCGAAGATTTCGGGGAAGGCGGGGTCGGGGTCGGTGCTTTCCAACGCCGCCTGAATGGTGGGCCGGTCGAGACGCAGGCCCATCAGCCGCGCCCAGCCGCGCAGGGCGCCTTCGGTCAGGTGCAGGCCGGGCGCGGGCGCGATGAGACGCGGTTGCAGGCGGCGGTCGGCTTGCAGGATGCGCGCGGCGATGCGGGCGGCCAGCAGCGATTTGCCCGAACCGGGCGGCCCGAGGATCACGGTGCGCGGCGGGATGGGTTCTTCAAGGCCGGGCGCAAAGCACAGCCGCCGTGCAAGATCGGCCAGCGGATCGTTTACGGGCGGTTTCGGCGCCGGCCGCGTGGTGGCGGCGCGGAAGCTGCGTTCGAAAGGTGACGGATCGCGGCTGGCGCGCAACACGGGGCGCGCGGGGCTGTCGGTGCGGCGCGCGGCGCCGGCTGATGCGGGGATGGTGGCCTGCGCGCTGTCTTCGCTGTCATCATGCGCGGTATCGGCATCGGCATCGGCGGCATCGGCGCTGGCGCAAAGTTCGTATTCGCCATCGACCTTGCGGGTCGAAAGGATCAGCGCATCGGGGCCGAGGCGGCGAAGGATTTCGGCCATCGCTTTCTGGCTGGTCTTGGCGCGGACGGTGATGGTGGTCATGGATCAACCCTTTCAGCGCGGGGGAAGCTGGCTTTGCCCGCCGATCGAGGCCACGACCTCGACCCTGCGGTTTTCGGGCAATTCGTTGATGCCCAGCACGATTGCATCGGGCAGGTGCGGGCGCAGGAAGCCTGCAAGGCTGCGCCGCAACTGGCTGGCCACGATCAGCACGGCCTGCTTGCCCTGACCGGTCGCTTCCTCGAGCGCGTCGGACAGCGATTTGACCAGCGTGCCGGCAAGCCCGTTGTCGATGACAAGACCTTCGTCGCCGGGTCGGCGGGCGCGGAGCAAAAGCTGTTCCAGTTCGGGGTCGAGCGTGACCAGAGGCAGCGGCGTGTTGATCGGGGTCATCTGCTGGAGCAGAAGCGGCACCAGCATGGGGCGCAGGGCTTCGGCCATGTCGGCGGCCGAGAGGTTGCGCCCCGAAAGTTCGGCAAGGCCTTCGAGAATGCGGCGCAGATCGCCGATCGGGATACGTTCGGACAGAAGCGTGCGCAGGACAGCGGTGACGCTGTGCAGGGGCACCAGTTTCGGCACCACGGCATTGACCAGCGTCGGGGCCACGCGGGCGAGGGTGTCGAGCAGAACCTGCACATCATCGGGGCCGATCAGGTCGGCCGCGTGCTTGTAGAGGACCTGTGACAGATGCGTGGCGATCACCGATTCCGGTTCGACAACCACATGGTCATCGGCCTCGGCCTCGGCCAGCTGATGGGGAAGGATCCAGACGGCATCAAGGCCGAAGGAGGGGTCTTTCACCTCGATCCCCTTGAGCTTGCGGGCCGAGCCGTTGCCGGGGATGGCAAGTTTGCGGTCGGGATAGACCACATCCTCGGCGCGGATCACCTGACCGATGCGGATGCGATACTGGTTGGGCGGCAGGGTCAGGTCGTCGCGGATGCGGACGCCGGGGACGACAAAGCCCATGGCCTTTGACACCTCGCGCCGGATGGCGGTGATGCGGGTGACAAGCGCGCCGCCGCCTTCGCCCGCGAGCGGGATCAGGCCATAGCCGATCTGGAGCGAGACGGGGGCGTGGTCGGCCACATCGTCGGGCGTGATGCCTTCGGAGGGTTTGCCGGTGTCGGGTTCGATCACATCGGTGCCGGGGGCATCGGGGTTGTCCTGCTGGCCAAGGTCGGTACGGCCGAACCAGGCGATGGCGGCGGCGCTGCCTGCGGCCAGAAGGAAAACGCCGGTGGGCATGCCGGGAACAAGGCCGATGATGGCAAGAACGGCGGCCACGGGCATCCAAGCGGCGCGCAGGTGGATCTGCTGGGCGATCAGGCCGCCCATATCGTGGCTGGACGAGACGCGGGTAACGATGATGGCGGTGGCGATCGACAGCAAAAGCGCGGGGATCTGCGCGACGAGGCCGTCACCGATGGACAGCAGGACATAGGTTTGCGCGGCCTCGCCCATGGTCAGGCCATGCTGCAAGGTGCCGATCAGGATGCCGCCGATGATGTTGATGGCAAGGATCAGGATGCCTGCCATGGCGTCGCCTTTGACGAATTTTCCCGCGCCGTCCATCGAGCCGTAGAAATCGGCCTCGGCGGCGACCTCGGCGCGGCGGGCGCGGGCGGCATCGGGTGTCAGAAGTCCGGCGTTGAGGTCGGCGTCGATGGCCATCTGCTTGCCGGGCATGGCATCGAGGGTGAAGCGGGCCGAAACCTCGGACACGCGGGACGCGCCCTTGGTGATGACAACAAGGTTGATGATGACAAGGATGGCAAAGACCAGAAGGCCCACGACGAAATTGCCCGCGATGACAAATTCGCCGAAGGCCTTGATCACCTGTCCGGCCGCATCGTGCCCGGTATGGCCATGGGTCAGCACCGCGCGGGTCGAGGCCACGTTGAGCGCGAGGCGGAAGATGGTGGCGATCAGCAAGAGGCTGGGAAAGCTGGAGAAATCGAGCGGCCGGTAGCTGTAGAGCGCGACCATCAGGATGACGAGCGACAAGAGGATATTGGCGACGAAGAAAAGGTCGAGCAGCAGGACGGGAAGCGGCATTACCATCATGGCGATGATCAGCAAGACGCCCACCGGCAGCGCGAGCCCGCCGAGCTGCGCTTTCAGCCCATTCTGGGGAAGGGTGGCGGCCCCGCTCATGCGGTGGCCTTTCGGGTAAGCGAACGAGGCGTTGCGGTCGTCATGCGATGTCGGGCCCTGATTGGGAAAGTGGTCAGTCTGGCCTGTGCAATCGCCGTGCCAGAGCGCCGCGCACGGTGACCTTGCGGAGCGGCGTGCCGCCGCGCGCCATGCCCTTTGCCCCGCGCGAGGCGCGGGCCAAAGGCTGAGGGGGCGTTCCGCCCCCACGGGCCGCGCCAGGGCGCGCCCCTTCCCCCCGAGGATATTTGGACGAATGTGAAAGCCTGACGTGATGCTGCTTTCATACTCGGTCAAATATCCCCGGGGGGAGGATCGCGCGGCACGCGCGGTCCGTGGGGGGGCAGGCGGCCCCCCCTTTGCGGCGGTTGCCGCTGGCACGCGGTTTGCACAACGGGCTTGCCATTCGATGCCGGAGAGATGTGATGCGTGCTGTTTTGCTTGTGATCCCGCTTGCCTTGTTGGGCTGTGCGACGGGTGCGCCCACAGCCAAATCGGCCTTGCCGCTTGATGCGCGGGCGCCTGTCAGGCAGTTGGCCGCGATCAAGGATGATCTGGATGCGGCGGACCGGATGGCAGGGCCTGCGCCTGTGGCGGGGGGCGGGGCCATGCCGGGGCTTTCGGCGCAGGCGGCGGCGCCGCTGAAGGGGTTGGGCTTTGCCCAGATTGCGGGCCAGCCCGGCAAGACGCAAAACGAGAAGCGGTTGATGGCGATCCGCGCGGCACGGGTGGATGCGCTGCGCGATCTGGCCGAGCAGGTTCATGGCGTGCGGCTTTCGGCCAGCACGACGGTGCGCGATGCCGTGGTTGCCGATGACAGCCTGAACGCGGTGGTGAACGGCACGTTGCGCGGGGCCAAGACCCTGCGTGTCACTGCCAAGGGCAGCGACAGTTACGAGGTCGAGATGGAATTGGACCGCGAGACGGTGGCCTATATCGTGCGGGCGTTGAAGGGGCGGGTCTGATGCGGGTCTGGCTGCTTTTGCTGCTCGTGCTGGCCCAGCCCCTGCGCGCGGGGGATCTGTGGATCGAGGCGCAGGGCTTTGCCGTGCAGTCGGGGGCCGAGGATGCGGCCAGTGCCAAGCGCCGCGCCGTTGCCGATGCCTTGCTGATGGCGGCGCTGTCGGGCGGGGCGGATGTTGCGGCGCATACCGTGGTGGACCGGTCGGTGGTGACATCGGACCTGTTGATCGTGCGGCCTGTCGGGCGGGTGAAGGAGCATCGGCTGGTTTCGGCCACCAAGGCGGGCGATACGTGGCAGGTGGTGTTGCAGGCGCGCGTGGGGCCGGGGGCCGAGGGCGATTGCCAGTCGCGGCGGCGGATGGTGATTTCGGCCTATGCGCCGCAGATCGAGGTGTCGCCCTATGCGCCCGCCTGGGCGGTGCCCTTGGCGCAAGAGGTGGCCAATGACCTGATCCGTCAGATGCAGGCGCATCCGTCGGTCGAGACGCTGCGGGTCACCGACCGCGCCTTGCCTGACATGACCGAGGCGCGCGAGCGGGTGGATTACACCGTGCTGACGCGCGGGTCGGTGCGGTTGGGCGCGGGCGAGCACGGCTTTGTGCCGGTGGTCAGGGTCGATCTGGGCGGGGCGGGGCTGCGGCCGGACCTTGTGCTGCGGATCGATCTGGTGCTGCTGGGCGGCAATGGCGAGGTGACGCGGCAGGGGGTCGAGCGGCAGGTCGCGCTGCCCGGGCCGCGCCTGCTGGGCCGGGCGCAGGCGCTGCTTGAACCGGACCGGCGGCGGCTGGCGGCACGGCTGACGGCGGGGCTGGACCGGGCGATGACCGCGCTGCTGGATGTGGAAACCTGCAAGCCGGTGTTGACGCATCTTGCCGTGGCGGGGGGCAAGATCACGGCACCCGTGGGGCGGCGGCAGGGGCTGACCAAGGGGGCGATCGCCTTTACTGCCGATGGGGATGCCACGACCGAGATGCTTGAGGTGGTGGGCCTGTCATCGGAGGGCGTGACCTTGCGGCCGCTTGATCCGAACCGTCCGGCCGCTGCCTTTGCGGGGCGGGCGGTGCGGTTTCTGGAAACCGGGATCCGCGGCTGATGTGGCGGCTGGCAGGCATGTTCACCTTGGTCGCGTTGCCAGCCTGTGCCGGTTGGCCCGAGGGCGTGCCGGGGGCCGAGGCTGGGCGGATGGTGCGTGCGGCGATGGCCGCCGCCGGAGAGGCGGCGCCCGATTTCGCAGACCCCGTGCGCGGCTTTCCGGCCTGTGACGGCGAACCCGTGGTGCGCCCGCGCGAGGGCAGTTGGGCCACGGCCGAGTTGCGCTGCGCCGCGCCTGTCTGGGTGCGGGCGATCCGCACGGGGGCGGAACCTGCGGTAGAGCGGACTGTTCGGCCCGATGGGTCGCAGGGCGGGCCGATGGTGGTGACGCTGGCGCGGTCGGTCGCGCGGGGGGCGATGATCGGGGCGGGCGATGTGGTGCTGCGCCCCCTGCCCGAGCGGGGCAACGAGCAGATATTCACCGACCCTGCCATGGTGGTGGGCCGCAGGGCGCGGGTCGGTCTGGGCGAGGGGCAGCCGGTGCTGCTGCGCCAGTTGGAGCCGCTGCTGCTGGTCGAGGCGGGCAACCCGCTGGTGCTGACAGCCAGCGTGGACGGGCTGACCGTTTCGGCCCCTGCCGAGGCGCTGGAGGACGGGCAACTGGGCGATGTGATCCGCGTGGTGAACCTGTCGAGCCGGCGCGAGGTGAAGGCGTTCGTGACCGGCAGAAATATTGTCTCGGTGCAGGCTAACATCCCGTGAGGGGTGTCCGTAAACGGGCTAAACGGAGGCTCTCATGGTTGATATCATTTCTTCCTTCACGCCAAGACCCCGGATCACCAAGCCGGGGGAAGATATTGCAACGCCGGTCGGCACGCCTGCGGCGGGTGCGTCTGCGGCCCCTGCGGCGCCTGCCGCGCCGGGGGCTGATACGGTCGCGCTGAGCGCGGGTGCGACGGCCCTGCCCGAGGAACTGGCGGGCGGGCCGCCCATCGACCTCGAGATCGTTTCGAAGATCAAGCAGGCGATCGAAGAGGGCAAGTACCCCATCGACCTTGAGAAGATCACGGAAAGCCTGTTTCAGGATTTCGTGAAGATGATGGCCTGAAACTTGCCAGTGGACGGCAAGACACCTGACCTGACGGAGTGACGACGAATGACCGCTGGCGCAATGGCTGCACTACTTGCCACCTTTGTGGCGGGGCTGTCCCTGATGGGGCTTGGCCTGCGACGGCACCGCCGCGCCGTGGGCGCTGCCTTGCCGGTTGCCGATGATGTGGCGCTGGCCGAAACCGAGGGCGCCGCGCAGGTGGCGGCACAGGTGGTGGCGCAGGTCGAGGGGCTGCTGACCGCGCAGACGCAGGCGCAGGCCGATGCGCTGGCGGACCTGAAGGCCGAAATCCTTGGGCTGAAATCGGATGTGGAATGGCTGGCGGGCGAGCGGATGATCGAGCAGGCCATCGCGCTGGCAAAATCGGGGGTCGAGGCCGAGGAGATCGGGCGCGAGCTTGGCATGTCGCGCGATGCGGCGGAAACGATCGTGGCGTTCCGGCGGCACTGAGGCGGTTGCAGGGGC
>JAIXRW010000022.1 GCA_027484985.1 Rhodobacter sp.
CGTGCCGCTGAAAGACAGCCGCACCCTGCACCACGATATCGAAGGCCGTCACGGCGCCGGTAAAGTGGTCATGCGCACGGCCGTTGCCGGTACCGGCATCATCGCCGGTGGTCCGATGCGCGCCGTGTTCGAAATGCTCGGCATCCAGGACGTTGTGGCCAAGTCGATCGGTTCGGCCAACCCCTACAACATGATCCGCGCAACCATCGACGGCCTCAAGCAGGAATCCTCGCCCCGTCACGTCGCGAACCGTCGCGGCAAGAAAGTGGCCGAGATCCTGAAGAAGCCCGAAGCCGAAACCGTGGAGGCTTGATCATGGCTGACAAGAAAACCATCGTCGTCAAGCAGGTGGCCTCGGCCGCCCGCCGCCCGGCCATCCAGACCGCGACCCTGAAAGGTCTTGGCCTGAACAAGATGAACCGCACGCGCGAGCTGGAAGACACACCTTCGGTCCGCGGCATGGTCCGCAAGATACAGCACCTCGTGCAGATCATCGAAGAACGCGGCTGATAGCGTTCCGAAGAAATGACAAAACGCCCCGCATCAACGCGGGGCGTTTTGCTTTTCTGCGCCCCAGTTGGCGGAAAGCAGGCTCGGCTTAGCGATCCCGCTTGTCCCTCAGCCGGTCGTCGTTCTTTGCGTCTTGCACCTGACCCTGACCCTGCTGACCGCCACCGTTTTCCTTCAACCCTGCGTCATGCTTGGGGTTCTTGACCTGACCGCGGCCCGAATTCTGGTCCGATTGCTTGCCTTGGTTGGCCATCGTGTTTTCCGCCATGCTTCGCCGGTTCGTCCGGCGGGAACATGACCGGAAAACCCCTAGCCCGCCCACCGTTCCACCTTGGGCAGCGCATCGGCGGAAGGTTGTCGGTGCGTTCTCTCTTGTGCAGCTCATCGAAAAACCCGACCAAGGCGGTTGCCACGGCGTATGGAATGGAAGGAATGCCCTTTTGTTCGAAGGAACGTCATCTTTTTGCGCGGGCGCAACGAAACGGATTGCACCGTGGCCCAAAGCCACGGTGCGCGCCCGACCCGCCCCCCGGGGCGGGCGCATGAAGCGCCCACCCCGCGTGCCGGGCGCACACCTACCGTCAAAGGAGCGAAACGCTCCACCGGAACCCTTTCGCTCCTCTTTGGTGTCGCGGCATCCCGTCCCCCACCGCCGCGCTGTCTGTCATCCCCGCGAAAGCGGGGATCTCAACCATCCCCGCCGCCCTGGCGATCCCGCCTTTGCCGGGATCAAAGGCGCCCCAAAGTCCTAACTTGCCCCGCGCCGCCATTCGCTCTATACGCCCGCGGGTGGTGCCTCTTGGCCCACGAGAATCAAGAAACGCCGCGTTGCCCTTCATCCGTCGCAGGATGGGCATTCCGGCCATGGAGTATGCGACATGAAACTGAATGAACTGCACGACAATCCCGGTGCGGCCAAAAAGCAAAAGCGCGTGGCGCGTGGCCCCGGTTCGGGCAAGGGCAAGACCGCAGGGCGCGGTATCAAGGGCCAGAAATCGCGTTCGGGCGTCGCCATTGGCGGCTACGAAGGTGGCCAGATGCCGCTCTATCGCCGCCTGCCCAAGCGCGGCTTCAACAAGCCGAACCGTCTGGAATTTGCGGTGGTCAACCTTGGCCTGATCGAGAAATTCATTGCCCTCGGCAAGCTCGATGCGAAATCGGAAATCACCGAAGACGCCATCGTCGCCGCCGGCCTGACCAAATCCAAGCATGACGGCATCCGCGTGCTGGCCAAGGGCGAGATCAAGACCGCCATCAAGCTGGTCGTGACCGGCGCCTCGGCCTCGGCCGTGGAAGCGGTGGCGAAAGCCGGTGGCACCCTTACCGTCAAGGCGGCCGCGGTCGCAGCCGAATAAGGTGTTGTGAGCGGCCCCCAGACCGCTTACATCACAAGGCGAAGTTTTCCCGCGCCGCCGACCGGAAAACGGTTCGGCGGCGTTTTCCTTAGAAAGAGTCCGGGCATGGCATCTGCTGCAGAGCAAATGGCGGCGAACCTGAGTTGGGCCGCCCTTGGCAAGGCGACCGACCTTCGTCAACGCATCTTCTTTACCCTTGGCCTGCTGATGGTCTATCGGCTGGGAACCTATATTCCCGTTCCTGGCATCGACGGCACCGCGCTGCGCGACTTCATGCAAAGCGCTGGCGCGGGGATCGGGGGCATGCTGAACATGTTCACCGGCGGCGCGATCAGCCGGATGGGCATCTTTGCCCTTGGCATCATGCCCTATATCTCGGCCTCGATCATCGTTCAGCTTCTCTCGTCGATGGTCCCCCATCTCGAGGCGCTCAAGAAAGAGGGCGAACAGGGCCGCAAGAAGATCAACCAGTACACCCGCTATGCAACGGTGTTTCTGGCCACCTTCCAGGCCTTCGGCATCGCCGCGTCGATCGAAGCGGGCAATCTGGCCCACGAACCGGGCCTGTTCTTCAAACTGTCCTGCGTGATTACCCTGGTCGGCGGCACCATGTTCCTGATGTGGCTGGGTGAACAGATCACCGCACGCGGCATCGGCAACGGCACCTCGCTCATCATCTTCGTGGGCATCGTGGCGGAAATTCCGCGCGCTCTGGTGCAGTTTCTGGAAAGCGGCCGTTCGGGCGCGGTGTCGCCGATCGTGATCCTTGGCGTTTTTGTCATGATCGTCGTTGTGATCACCTTCGTAGTGTTCCTTGAACGGGCGCTGCGAAAGATCCACATCCAGTATCCCCGCCGTCAGGTTGGCATGAAGATCTATGATGGCGGTTCGTCGCACCTGCCGGTCAAGGTGAACCCCGCGGGCGTGATCCCCGCGATCTTCGCCTCGTCGCTCTTGCTGCTTCCCACCACGATCTCGACCTTCTCGGGCCAGCAGACCGGCCCCGTGATGTCAACGATCCTTGCATATTTCGGCCCCGGCCAGCCGCTGCATCTGGTGTTCTTCGCCGCGATGATCGTGTTCTTCAGCTATTTCTACACCCACAACGTCGCCTTCAAGGTTGATGACGTGGCCGAGAACCTGAAAAACCAGAACGGCTTCATCGCCGGTATCCGCCCCGGCAAAAAGACCGAGGAATATCTGGAATACGTCGTCAACCGCATCCTCGTTCTGGGGTCGGGCTATCTGGCGCTGATCTGTCTGTTGCCCGAGATTCTGCGCAACGAACTGTCGATCCCGTTCTATTTCGGCGGCACCTCGGTGCTGATCGTGGTGTCGGTGACGATGGACACGATCAACCAGATCCAGTCGCACCTTCTGGCCCACCAATACGAAGGTCTGATCGAAAAGTCGCAACTGCGCGGCAAAAAGCGCACGGCCCCGCGCGCCCCCGCGCGGCGCTAAGGGGGCGGCATGGTCAACATCATCCTCCTCGGCCCGCCGGGCGCAGGCAAGGGCACGCAGGCCAAGCGTCTGGTCGATGAACGCCACATGGTGCAGCTGTCCACCGGCGACATGCTGCGCGAGGCAAAGACCAGCGGCACCGACATGGGCAACCGCGTGGCCGAGGTGATGGCCAAGGGCCAGCTGGTGACGGACGAGATCGTGATCGGCCTGATCGAGGAAAAGATCACCGGCAATGCCGGTGGCGGCTTCATCTTCGACGGCTTCCCCCGCACTCTGGCACAGGCCGATGCGCTGGGGGCGCTGATGGCGCGCACCGGCCAGACGCTGGATGCGGTGATCGAGATGCAGGTGGATGACGTGGCCCTTGTGGCACGCATCACCGGCCGCTTCACCTGCGGCAGCTGCGGCGCGGTCTATCATGATGTGACCAAACCCACCGCCAAGCCCGGCACCTGCGATGTCTGCGGCGGCACCCAAATGGTGCGCCGCGCCGATGACAACGAAGATGCGCTGCGCCAGCGGCTGATGGAATATTATAAGAAAACCTCGCCGCTGATCGGCTACTACTACGCCAAGCAGCAGCTTTCCTCGGTCGATGGTCTGGCCGCGATGGATGCCGTGGCCGCCGCCATCGCGCAGGTGCTTGACAAACGCTAGAAATCCGTGGGGCAGGGCGGCGCTCTGCCCTTGACGGGCGGGGCAAAAGCCCCTAATGCACGGCGTCCCGTAAGGGAATCGTGCGGCCTATCTGATGCTTGGCCGCGCAGATTGAATCGGCGGATGGGCAAGGGCCCGACCGTCAAGTTGTGAAAAAAGGTTCTGGCATCACGGAACCGCAACGAAAAGGAAGACACGCTTTGGCACGTATTGCTGGCGTCAACATCCCGACCGCGAAACGGGTTCCGATCGCGCTGACCTACATCACCGGCATCGGCCCGCATAATGCGGAAACCATCTGCGCCGCGCTGAACATCGACCGCGCCCGCCGCGTCAACCAACTGTCTGACGCCGAAGTGCTCGCCATCCGCGAATATATCGACGCAAACTTCACGGTCGAAGGCGACCTGCGCCGCGAAGTGTCGATGAACATCAAGCGTCTGATGGACCTTGGCTGCTACCGTGGCCTGCGTCACCGCAAGAACCTGCCGGTTCGCGGCCAGCGCACGCACACGAACGCGCGTACCCGCAAGGGCCCGGCCAAAGCCATCGCTGGCAAGAAGAAATAAGGGGCGCTGACAAATGGCACGTGACACCAAGAACGCCGCCCGTATTAAGCGGAAAGAACGCAAGAACATCGCCGCCGGTGTGGCGCATGTGAACTCGTCGTTCAACAACACCAAGATCCTGATCTCCGACGTGCAGGGCAACGCCATCTCGTGGTCGTCCGCCGGCACGATGGGCTTCAAGGGTTCGCGCAAATCGACCCCCTATGCAGCGCAGATGGCCGCCGAAGATGCGGGCCGCAAGGCACAGGAACATGGCGTGAAAACGCTGGAAGTCGAAGTGCAGGGCCCCGGCTCGGGCCGTGAATCGGCGCTGCGCGCGCTGGCTGCCGTGGGTTTCAACATCACCTCGATCCGTGACGTGACCC
Source organism: Rhodobacter sp. (assembly GCA_027484985.1). Lineage (GTDB taxonomy): Bacteria > Pseudomonadota > Alphaproteobacteria > Rhodobacterales > Rhodobacteraceae > Paragemmobacter. The sequence continues at coordinate 4,924 of JAIXRW010000022.1, forward strand.
CGCTGGCGCATAACGGCTGCCGTCCGCCCAAGCGCCGCCGCGTCTAAGCATTTTCTACCCTGTCGGGCCGTGCGGATTCGCGCGGCCCGATTTATCTATTTCTGATCCTCGGGCGTCGGCTGCTTATGGACATGGGCAGCGGGCAAGTATGGAGGCGACAGCATGATCCACAAGAACTGGCTAGAACTCATCAAGCCGACGCAACTGGTGGTGCGCCCCGGCGCCGATCCGGTGCGCGTGGCCACCGTGATCGCCGAACCGCTGGAACGCGGGTTCGGCCTGACGCTGGGCAACGCCCTGCGCCGCGTGCTGCTGTCGTCGCTGCAAGGCGGGGCCATCACCAGCGTGCAGATCGATAACGTCCTGCACGAATTTTCCTCGGTCGCCGGTGTGCGCGAAGACGTCACCGACATCGTGCTGAACCTCAAGGGTGTCGCGCTCAAGATGGAAGTGGAAGGGCCCAAGCGCCTGTCGATTTCCGCCAAGGGCCCGGGTGTTGTGACCGCCGGTGACATTTCCGAATCCAACGGGATCGAGGTTCTGAACAAGGACCACGTGATCTGCCATCTCGACGATGGCGCCGATGTGTTCATGGAACTGACCGTGAACACCGGCAAGGGCTATGTCGCCGCCGACAAGAACAAGCCCGAAGATGCGCCCATCGGCCTGATCGCCATCGACGCCATCTTCTCGCCGGTCAAAAAGGTCAGCTACGAAGTCACCCCCACCCGCGAGGGGCAGGTGCTCGACTATGACAAACTGACCATGAAGATCGAAACCAACGGCGCCCTGACGCCCGAAGATGCGGTGGCCTATGCCGCCCGCATCCTGCAAGACCAGCTGTCGATCTTCGTCAACTTCGACGAACCCGAATCGGCCAAGCTGGGCGAAGTGGATGCCGGCCTTGAATTCAACCCGCTGCTGCTGAAAAAGGTCGATGAACTCGAACTTTCGGTGCGTTCGGCGAACTGCCTCAAGAACGACAACATCGTCTATATCGGCGACCTGATCCAGAAAACCGAAGCCGAGATGCTGCGCACCCCGAACTTCGGCCGCAAATCGCTGAACGAGATCAAGGAAGTGCTTTCGGGCATGGGCCTGCATCTCGGGATGGAAGTCGAGGATTGGCCGCCGGAAAACATCGAAGACCTCGCCAAGCGCTTCGAAGACCAGTTTTGAGGAGCGGGCCTTCGGGCCCGTTCCGAAACCCCGGGCTTGACCCGGGGCCTCCAATGCCCGGACCGCCGGGGAAAACATGGGCAATCCCGCCCCAACGAAGCCCGGCCCTACGCAGGCCGTGCAACACAAAGTATAAACGCTAGGAGACCACCATGCGTCACTCGAACGGCTACCGTAAGCTGAACCGCACCCACGAACACCGCAAGGCGATGTTCGCGAACATGTCCGGCTCGCTGATCGAACATGAACAGATCAAGACCACCTTGCCCAAAGCCAAGGAACTGCGCCCGATCGTTGAAAAGCTGATCACGCTGGCCAAGCGCGGCGACCTGCACGCCCGCCGTCAGGCGCAGGCGGCGCTGAAAGAAGACAAGCATGTCGAGCGTCTGTTCGCCATCCTTGGCCCCCGCTACCAGAACCGTCAGGGCGGCTATATCCGCATCCTCAAGGCCGGTTTCCGCTATGGCGACATGGCCCCGATGGCGATCATCGAATTCGTTGACCGCGACACCTCGGCCAAAGGCGCAGGCGACCGCGCCCGCACCGAGGCTGCGGAAGCCGCGGACGAATAACCTAACGTCATCCGCTTCACGTCTTGGAAAGCCCGCCGCGTGCGGGCTTTTCTTTTTTGTCGCTTTGGCCAAAGTCCGCTTCGTATCGCCTTGTCTTGCGACACGAAAAAAGTGCAATCTAAAGATGCAAGGACGATTGCTTTGCATCTTTAAGTAATCAGGGAGCCCGTTTCGGGCACGATATGGCAGAACGCAAGGCGCTGATGGTGCTGCTGGACCAACTGGATGAACTCGCCCCGCTTGGCTATACGGTCGGGCTGCACATCCGCTTTGCCACGCCGCTCGTCTATCGAAGCTCGTACCCCGCCGCTTGGGTCGATCAATATAATTCCCAGTCCTATTATCTCCGCGACCCCCTTGTGTTCTGGGGGGTCGGGGTGGAAGGCACCACAAGGTGGAGCGCCATTCCCCTGCCTGATCCCTTCAGCGTGATGAAGAAGGCAGCGGCCCATGGTCTCAACTACGGCGCGGTGTCCTCCTACGGCCCGATCACGTCGCGGTCCATCGTGGGCATCGCCCGCAGCGACCGCGAGTTCACGGACGGAGAGCTGGAGAAGCTGCGGGAAACCACGATCCAGCTCCATATCGAGGCAAAGCCGCCCACCGATCTGACACGGGCCCAGATCGAGGCGTTGCGTTGCCTTGCCAATGGGGACAGGCACGCGGCGGCGGCTGAGAAACTGGGAATAACCGAAAGTGCGTTCAAGGCGCGGCTGAAATCCGCGCGCATCCGGCTTGAAGCCAGAACTACATCCGAGGCCATCAGAAAGGTGCGCGAATACCGCCTTCTGGAATAACCGTGCCGGTCCCTTCAACGGTTCATCAACCAGTGAAGGAGACTATGATGGAAGCGACGACCCTGTCTTTTGACAATCTGCACAACCACGGCACCCTGTTCGCCAACCTGCTGCGCGCCCGCCACCGCACCTTTATCGACGGCGCGGGATGGGACCTGCCGCAGGCCGACGGGATGGAGTTTGACCAGTATGACACCCCCGCCAGCCGCTGGGTCGCCGTGCATGAACGCGGCGATGTGCTGGCCGGCGTGCGCCTGACCCCCACCACCCACCGCTGCGGCATCTACAGCTACATGATCCGCGACGCGCAGCTTGGCCTACTCCCCTCGATCCCGCGCGACCTGCTGGGCTTTCCCGCCCCCGTCGCGCAAAACGTGTGGGAATCAAGCCGCGTCTTCGTGTCCGACCGCGTGCCTGCCGCCAACCGCCTGCGCGTGCAGATGCAACTGATCCACGAAATGGTCATCTCGGCCCGCACCCTTGGCGCCAGCACCCTGCTGGGCATCATCCCCGAAAACTCGTGGCGCCTTGCCCGCCGCGTCGGGCTTGATTGCGTGGCGGCCGGGCCGGTGATGGAGGCAGGCGGCCTGCGGTCCGTCTGCGTCACCATCTCGATGCAGACCAAACTTCACTGACCGCGCACCGCAAGTTGAACGCCCCCCGGCTTGCGAAGGCCGCCTTCGGATTTCATACCGAAGGCGGCTTATTCCAAAGGTGCGCCATGCTTCGTTCCGTGACCCTCGCCCTGCTGGTGCTGCTTCCCGCCGCAGCCCCCGCCCAGACCGTGCCGCAAAGCGAAGCCCAGATCGCGCAAAGCTTCTCGCCGGTCGTCAAATCCACCGCCCCCGCCGTGGTGAACATCTACGCCACCCGCGTGGTGCAGGAACAGGCCAGCCCCTTCGCCAACGACCCCTTCTTCGACCAGTTCTTCCAGGCCTTCGGCAACAGCCAACCCCGCGTGCAAAACTCGCTCGGCTCGGGCGTCATCCTCACCCCCGGCGGCATCGTGGTGTCAAACTACCACGTCGTCGGCCAGGCGACCGAGATTCGCGTCGTGCTGAACGACCGCCGCGAATACGCGGCCAAGGTCATCCTTGGCGACGAATCCGCCGATCTCGCGGTCCTCAAACTCGACGGCGCGACAGACCTGCCCACCATCCCCCTGCGCAATTCGGACGAGGTTGAGGTGGGCGATCTGGTCCTTGCCATCGGCAACCCCTTTGGCGTGGGGCAAACCGTCTCCTCGGGCATCGTATCGGGGCTGGCGCGGTCAACCCTTCAACTGGGCAACGGATCGGGCTATTTCATCCAGACCGATGCCGCCATCAACCCCGGCAATTCGGGCGGTGCCTTGGTCGATACTTCGGGGCGACTGGTGGGCATCAACACCGCCATCCTGTCGCGCGGCGGCGGATCGAACGGCATCGGCTTTGCCATTCCCGCCAATCTGGTGGCCAGCATCGTCGCACAGGCCGAAGCAGGCGCCACCATCTTCCAGAAGCCATGGGCCGGCCTGTCCGGTCAGGCCATGGATGCCAGCCTTGCCGAATCGCTCGGCCTGCCCCGCCCCGACGGCGTTCTGGTGTCAGACCTGCATCCCGACAGCCCCTTTGCCGCCGCAGGCATCGCCAAGGGCGATGTGATCCTGTCGCTGGGCGGCGAACCCACCAACACGCCGCAGGAAATCATCTACCGCCTCGCCTCGCTGGGGCTGGGGGCACGGGCCGAAATCGTCTGGCTGCGCAATGGCGGCCAGATGCGCGCCACCGTCACCCTCGCCACCGCCCCCGACACACCCGACCGCCAGACCACCACCATCACCGACGATGTGGCGCTGAACGGCCTGACGGTCGCCCGCATCAACCCCGCCGTGGTGGCCGAACTTGACCTGCCGCTGAACGCATCCGGCGTGGTCGTCACCGACGCACGGGGCATCGCGGGGCGGGCAGGCTTCCAGCGCGGCGATCTGGTCGTGGCCATCAACGGCCGCGCCATCATCGCCCCCGCCGATGTGGCCATGGCCGCCCAAGACCAGACCCGCATCTGGGCGATCGACCTTTTGCGCGCAGGCCAGCCGCTGCGCCTGCGCTTCCGCTTCTAGCCTTCCAAGGCGGGGCAGGGGGCTGTATCCTCGCCCCATCATGGCCGACCTGTTCGACAGCCCCACCCCCGCCGCCGCCGATGGCCCGCGCCCCTTGGCCGACCGGCTGCGCCCGCGCCGCCTGTCCGATGTGATCGGGCAGGGCCATGTGCTGTCCCCCGAAGGCCCGCTTGGCGCCATGCTGGCCGCAAAATCGCTCTCCTCGCTCATCCTCTGGGGGCCCCCCGGCGTGGGCAAGACCACCATCGCCCGCCTGCTGGCCGATGAAACCGACCTCGCCTTCGTGCAGATATCGGCCATCTTCACCGGCGTGCCCGACCTGAAAAAGGTGTTCGAAGCCGCCCGCATCCGCCGCCAGAACGGGCAGGGCACGCTGCTTTTCGTCGATGAAATCCACCGCTTCAACAAGGCCCAGCAAGACGGCTTCCTGCCCCATATGGAGGACGGCACGATCCTTCTCGTCGGCGCCACCACCGAAAACCCCAGTTTCGAATTGAACGCGGCCCTCCTCTCGCGCGCGCAGGTGATCGTCCTCGAACGCCTCTCTCTCACCGATCTCGAACACATGGCCCAGCGGGCCGAGAAAGAGATGAACCGCAACCTCCCCCTCACGGGCGAGGCACGCGAGGCGCTGCTGGAAATGGCCGATGGCGATGGCCGCGCGCTTCTGAACCTGATCGAACAGGTCGCCGCGTGGAGGGTGGACCGCCCGCTCGACCGCGCCCAGCTGTCCACCCGCCTGATGCGCCGCGCCACCCGCTATGACAAATCGGGCGATGAACATTACAACCTGATCTCGGCGCTGCACAAATCCATCCGCGGCTCCGACCCTGACGCCGCCCTTTACTGGTTCGCCCGCATGCTCGAAGGCGGCGAAGACTCCCGCTTCCTCGCCCGCCGCCTGACGCGCATGGCAGTCGAAGATATCGGCCTTGCCGACCCGCAGGCGCAGCAGGTCTGTCTGGAAGGCTGGCAAACCTATGAACGCTTGGGCAGCCCCGAAGGCGAACTCGCGCTGGCGCAGGCGGTGGTCTATCTCGCCCTCGCCCCCAAATCGAACGCCGTCTATACCGCCTACAAGGCCGCACGCACCGCCGCCCGCGAAACCGGCAGCCACGCCCCGCCCAAACACATCCTGAACGCCCCCACGCGGCTGATGAAAGACATCGGCTATGGCGCAGGCTATGCCTATGACCACGATCAGGAAGATGCCTTCTCGGGGCAGGACTATTTCCCCGAAGGCATGAAGCGCCCCGTCTGGTATGCCCCCCCCGAACGCGGCTTCGAACGCGAGCTGAAAAAGCGCATCGAATATTTCGCCAAGCTCCGCATCAAGCGTCAGGGCACCTGACCCGCCCGACCGTCCCGTCCCGTCGCGCCGCTGCCCCCCGCGCCTCAGACTGCACGGACCCTCAACCTTGCCCGCCCGTTCCCCTTGACGCCGCTTTAAGGTTAACGCGCCCCCCCCCTTTTCACACTGGATCAAATATCCTCGGGGGGGGGCGGGGCCCCCGGGGCCCCGACGGGGGGCAGACAGCCCCCCCGCCACGCCTGCCACGGGCAGGCCGGCAAGCGGTGAAAAAACCGTAAACCCTGCGCGCAACGCGTCTGCATCGGTTGTGCATCCCTGTCCGACCCGTAGCGGTTGACAAATCGGCCCCGTGGGCCGATGGACAGGGCATGGTCTCGACCCTTCTTCAAGTCGCCCTTGGCGGCGCCATCGGCTCTGTCGCCCGCTACCTCGCCGTGCTTGGCGCGGGCCGGCTTGTGCCGGGCTGGCCCTTGGGAACGCTGGTCGTGAACCTTCTGGGCTGCTTCGCCATGGGCGTGCTTTTCGCCCTGATCGGCCCGCGCAGCCACCCGCTTCTGATGACCGGAATACTTGGCGGCTTCACCACATTCAGCGCCTTCTCGCTCGACGCCCTCAAACTATGGCAGGCGGGCGCTGTGGCGCAGGCCGCGCTTTATGTCGTGCTCTCGGTGGTGCTTTCCCTTTCCGCCTGCGCCCTTGGCGCGGCCCTAGCCCAAAAGGCCCTGACATGAGCGGCGTGAAACTCCTGACCGTTTCGGAAGACGAAGGCGAACAGCGCCTCGACCGCTGGTTCAAGCGCCGCTTCCCCCAGATCACCCAAGGGGCCGTCGAAAAGATGTGCCGCACCGGACAGGTCCGCGTCGACGGCGCCCGCGCCAAAGCCGCCGACCGCATCATCCCCGGCCAGACCATCCGCGTCCCCCCCCTCCCCGAGACCGAGGCCCCCTCGCGCCCCCGCCCTGACGGGGTAAGTGCTTCTGATACAAAGATGATTCAGGACTGCGTCATCTTCAAGGACGACCATATGATCGTCCTGAACAAGCCGCCGGGCCTGCCCTCGCAGGGTGGGTCTGGCCAAGGCGACCGCCATGTCGATGGCCTGACCGAGGCGCTGAAATTCGGCTACAAGGACCGCCCGAAACTGGTCCACCGGCTGGACAAGGACACCTCCGGCGTCCTGATGCTGGCCCGCACCGACCGCGTGGCCCGCGCCCTGTCGGAAGCCCTGCGCCACCGCAACACCCGCAAGATCTATTGGGCCGTAGTGGCTGGCGTGCCGAACCCCCGCAAGGGCAGCATCAAATACGGCCTGATGAAAGCCCCGGGCCACGGCAAGCGCGGCGAAGGCGAAAAGATGGTCTGCGTCCATCCCGCCAAGATGGCCGAATTTCCCGAGGCAAAACGGGCACATACCGATTTCTTCACGCTCTGGTTCCTTGGCACGCGGCTGTCGTGGATGGCGCTTGAACCCGTCACGGGCCGCACCCACCAGTTGCGCGCCCATATGTCCGAAATCGGCCACCCCATCGTGGGCGATGGCAAATATGGCGGCGGGGAACAGGAAAATCTGGGCGATGGCTGGGGCGCTGCGGTGGGCGGTGACATCAGCCGCAAACTGCACCTGCATGCCCGCATGCTGACCGTGGAACACCCGATCACCAAAAAACTGATGACCTTTACCGCCCCCTTGCCCGACCACATGGCCAAGACGTGGAAAACGCTCGACTGGAAGGAAGACGACGTGCCCGCCGACCCCTTCGAGGTGTTCAAGTGAGCGCATGGAAGGCAAAGCGGTTCTGGAAACAGGCAACCGCGACCGAAACCGAAGGGGGCTATACCGTCCAGTTGGACGGGCGCCCCGTAAAGACCCCCGCCAAGACATTGCTTGTTGTGCCCACGCTTGCCATGGCGCAGGCGATTGCGGCGGAATGGGAGGCGCAGACCGGCGCGGTCAAGCCTGAAACCATGCCCTTCACCCGGTCGGCAAATTCGGCCTTGGACAAGATCATCCCGCAATTTCAAGATGTTGCAGACATGCTGGCGGCCTATGGCGGCACCGACCTTCTGTGCTATCGCGCCACGGGGCCCGAGGCATTGGTGGCGCGGCAGGCGGCGACGTGGGACCCGCTGCTCGACTGGTCAGCCGCTGAACTGGGCGCACCCTTGCGGGCCACGGCGGGCGTGATGCACATCGCGCAGGATGATCGTTCGTTGCAGAATCTGCGCGCGCTGGTCATGACGCTGTCGCCGTTCCAGCTGGCCGGATTTCACGATCTGGTCGCCATTTCCGGATCGCTGGTGCTTGGTTTTGCCGTCACACGCGGCAGGCTTGCCCCGCAGGCGGCGTGGGAGGCATCGCGCATCGACGAGGCATGGCAGACCGAGCAATGGGGCGAGGATGAAGAGGCCGCCGCATCGGAAGCCGTCCGCCATGCCGATTTCCTGCAAGCGGCCCGATTCTACGCATTGTGCGGGTGACAATGCTGCTTATTTCGCATGCAGCCCTTGCACGTTTCGCTGGAAGATATAGCTAACCGTCTGCCTTTGTTGCGATTTGCCAGGGCTGAAGGCTTGGGCTTGACCTTTCAAAGCGCTTTCGGGGAAACTCTCCGATACCGGCGAGGGGAAGCCCCAAGGCAACCCTCCCTCCGTTCAGGCGGAAAAACAAAACGCCGCTCCGTTTGGGGCGGTATAACTCAGGAAGAGGTAACAATGAAAAAATCCGTATTCCTCGGTGTCGTCGCTGCCACTGCGATGACGGCGGGCTTTGCTTCGGCTGCGACGCTTGATGACGTCAAGGCGCGGGGCGAGCTGCTCTGCGGGTCGAACACCGGTCTGACCGGGTTCGGTGCGCCCGATGCGAACGGCAACTGGGTCGGCTTTGACGTCTCGCTGTGCCGCGCTGTCGCCGCCGCCGTGCTGGGCGACCCGGCCAAGGTGAAGTTCGTCCCGACCACGGGCGAAACCCGCTTTACCGCGCTGGCTTCGGGCGAAGTTGACCTGCTGGTCCGCAACTCGACCTGGACTTTCAGCCGCGATACCGACCTGAAGTTCGATTTCGTCGCCGTGAACTATTATGACGGTCAGGGCTTCATGGTCAAAAAGGACCTCGGCGTTTCCTCGGCCAAAGAGCTTGATGGCGCGACCGTCTGCATCCAGACCGGCACCACGACCGAACTGAACCTGGCGGACTTCTTCAAGTTCAACAACATCAAGTACACCCCCGTCACCGTGCAGGACGATTCGGAAGCGCAGCGCCAGTATCTGGCCGGCGCCTGCGACGCCTACACCACCGACGCATCGGGTCTGGCCGCTTCGCGCGCCACGATGGCCGATCCGGAAAACCACATCATTCTTCCGGAAATCATCTCGAAAGAGCCGCTCGGCCCGGTCGTTCGCCATGGCGACAACAACTGGGGCGACATCGTGCGCTGGACCTATTACGCGCTGCTGATCGCCGAAGAAAAAGGCATCACCAAAGCCAATATCGAGGAAGTCGCCTCGTCCACGACCGACCCGGAAGTGCGCCGTCTGCTGGGCCTTGAAGGCGATGCCGGTGTGATGATGGGTCTGGACAACAACTGGGCCAAGAACGCCATCGCCGCCAACGGCAACTATGGCGAGATCTTCGAAGCCAATATCGGCACCTCGACCCCGATCGGTCTGGCCCGTGGCCTGAACGCGCTGTGGACGCAGGGCGGCCTGCAATACGCCCCGCCGCTGCGCTGATCTGATCTGACCGGGGGCGCGCGGGAAACCGGGCGCCCCCATTCCAACCCGAAGACATGACCCGACCCGCGCGGCCCCGCCGCGACATAACCGGCACAAGCCGGAGCAACGGGCGGAAACAGGGGAAGTTCTGACGATGGCGATGGCCTCTGAGGCGCCGAAAGATGGCTTTCGGCTTTCCATGCTCATTTACGACACGCGGTTCCGGTCGTTCACCATTCAGGTGATCGTGCTGCTGCTTGTGCTGATGGGCATTGCTTGGCTGGTGGACAACACGGTCCAGAACCTTGCCGCCAAGGACAAGGACATAAATTTCGGCTTTCTGTGGAACAGGGCCGGATATGACATCGAACAGCAACTGATCCCTTATACCAATGACAGCACCCATGGCCGCGCCGCGATTATCGGGCTTTTGAACACTTTGGTCGTGGCCTTTTGGGGCTGCATCTTTGCCACGGTGCTGGGTGTCTTTGCCGGCGTGCTGCGGCTGTCCAAGAACTGGCTCGTCGCGCGGTTGATGACCGTTTATGTCGAGGCGTTCCGCAACGTACCGCTTCTGCTGTGGATCATCGTGGTTTTCGTGGTGACATCGGAAACCGCGCCGCAGCCCAAGGATTTCAAGGTTACGGCCGAAATGGTGCAGACGGGGGCGGAACCCCCCGCGCAGAAAATCCTGTTCGGGACTGTGGCCATTACCAACCGCGGCTGGAACATTCCCGCGCCGCTGGTGGAGCGCCCGCTGGGGGTGGTCAATGTCGGTTCGGTGCCGGTGAACCTGACGCTGCTGGCGGTGATCGCGGCGATTGTCGGGTCGGTGCTGGTCAATCGCGCCATCCTGCGCCGTGCCCGCAGGATACAGGAAGAAACCGGCGACCGGCCCACGACATGGTGGCAAAGCCTGCTGGTGCTGTTTGCGCCGACGATCCTGCTGTTGCTGGCGCTTGGCTTCCACATCGAGGTGCCCGCCTTTCCGACCGATGAAACCGGTGTCTCTAAAGGCTTCAACTTTCAGGGCGGCATCCTTGTGATGCATTCCTTCAGCGCATTGCTGATCGCGCTGTCACTTTACACCGGCGCCTTTATCGCGGAAGCGGTGCGCGGCGGGGTTTTGGCCATCAGCCGCGGCCAGACCGAGGCCGCCTATGCGCTGGGTCTGCGGCCCGGCCGGACGATGAAGCTGATCATCCTGCCGCAGGCGCTGCGGGTGATCATTCCGCCCCTGATCAGCCAATATCTGAACCTGACCAAGAACACCTCGCTGGGCATTGCAGTCAGCTATCTTGACCTGCGCGGCACGCTGGGCGGCATCACGCTGAACCAGACGGGGCGCGAACTTGAGTGTATGTTGCTGATGATGCTGATCTATCTGACCATCAGCCTGATCATCTCGTCGCTGATGAACGTGTTCAATTCCGCCGTGAAACTGAAGGAGCGTTGAGCATGTCCGACACCCATGCCGAAACCGCCTTCATCCGCACCGAGATGCTTGGCCCGCAACTGCCCCCCGTCACCGAACGCGGGGTGGTCAAATGGCTGCGCGAGAATCTGTTCGCCGGCTGGACCAACACCGCGCTGACGCTGGTTGCGCTTTTCGTGGTGTTCTGGCTGGTGCAGCTGGCGCTGCCGTGGTGGCTGAACGGCGTGTGGAATGCCACATCGCTGGGCGAATGCCGCACGATCGCGGGCCCCGAAGGCGGGGCCTGCTGGGCCGTGATCAAGGCGCGCTGGCACCAGTATATCTTTGGCTTTTACCCGCAGGACATGTATTGGCGCCCCATTGTGGCGTTCGGGCTGATGTTCGTCGCGCTGGCGCCCGTGCTTTACTACGGGCTGCGGTCGGGGGCGCGGCTGGTGGGGGTAGTCGCTGTGCTGACCGTGGTGTCGCTGGCGGCGCTGGACCATGACATTGGGCATGTCGTGCTGGCGGCGGTGGTCATGGCGGGGCTGTTCGCGCTGGCGTGGGTTGCGCCCAAGCGGTTGGTCTATGTGACGCTGCTTTACCCCTTCCTTGCCTTTTGGTTGCTGTGGGGCGGGTCGATCTGGAAACCGGTGGCCACGCTGGCGGGGTTCGGGGTGATGGTGCTGGTCTATCGCCTGATCCAGCCGCGTCTTGGCGTTGTCATGGGCACGGCAACGGGGTTCATCACGGCCTGCCTGTACTGGCTGTTCGTGCAGGGGTCTGTCACCGCGGCGCTGGCGGGTGTGCCGCCCGAACTGGTGCCGGTCAATTCCGACCAGTTCGGCGGCTTTCTGCTGGCCTTCGTGATCGGGGTGACGGCCATTTCCTGTTCGCTGCCTATCGGCATCCTGCTTGCTCTCGGGCGGCGGTCCGACATGCTGCTGATCAAGACGCTGTCGGTGGGGTTCATCGAGTTTATCCGTGGCGTGCCGCTGATCACCATGCTGTTCACCGCATCGCTGCTGCTGCAATACTTCCTGCCGCCGCGCACCAATTTCGACCTGATCCTGCGCGTGGTCATTCTGGTGACGCTGTTCGCCGCCGCCTATATCGCCGAGGTCATTCGTGGCGGTCTGGCGGCCCTGCCGCGCGGGCAATACGAGGCCGCCGATGCGCTGGGGCTGGATTACTGGCAGGCGCAGCGGCTGATCATCATGCCGCAGGCGCTGAAAATCTCGATCCCGGGCATCGTTTCCACCTTTATCGGCCTGTTCAAGGATACCACGCTGGTCAGCTTTGTCGGGCTGCTCGACCCCTTGCGCGGGGTTACACAGATCGTCCGCGCCGACATCAACTGGAAGGGCATCTACTGGGAGCCCTATATCTTTGTCGGCGTCATCTTCTTTCTCATCTGCTTCGGCATGTCCCGATACTCGATGTATCTGGAACAGAAGCTGAAGACCGACCATCGCTGAGGGATCATCATGGCTGAAGCACAGAAAATGCAGGTTTCGGACGAAGTTGCGATCCGTATCAGCAACATGAACAAGTGGTATGGCACCTTCCACGTGCTGCGCGACATCAACATGACGGTGAACCGGGGCGAGCGGATCGTCATTTGCGGGCCTTCGGGTTCGGGCAAATCGACGCTGATCCGCTGCATCAACCGGCTCGAAGAACACCAGCAGGGCCAGATTGTCGTTGACGGGACCGAATTGACCAGCGACCTGAAGAATATCGACAAGGTGCGGTCGGAAGTGGGCATGGTGTTCCAGCACTTCAACCTGTTCCCGCATCTGACCATTCTGGAAAACTGCACGCTGGCGCCGATCTGGGTTCGCAAGGTGCCCAAGCGCGAGGCGGAAGCCACGGCGATGCATTTCCTTGAAAAGGTGAAAATCCCCGAACAGGCGCATAAATACCCCGGCCAGCTTTCGGGCGGGCAGCAGCAGCGCGTGGCGATCGCGCGGTCGCTGTGCATGAAACCCCGGATCATGCTGTTCGACGAACCGACCAGCGCCCTTGACCCCGAGATGATCAAGGAAGTGCTGGATACCATGATCGCCCTTGCCGAAGAGGGGATGACCATGCTGTGCGTGACCCACGAGATGGGCTTTGCCCAAGCCGTGGCGAACCGCGTGATCTTTATGGATCAGGGGCAGATCGTCGAACAGAACGAACCGAAGGAATTCTTCAACAACCCCAAAAGCGACCGGACCAAGCTGTTCCTGTCGCAAATCTTGGGCCACTGACAGCTATGCGGGCTGCGCCGGTGGCGTAGCCCGCAAAAATCTTGCAAGATTTTTTGCAAATTCCTTTTTAAGGAATTTGGTCAGGCGACGATCTCGCGCGGGACGATAAAATCGTCCACCACGCCGCTGCCCCAGACCACTTCTTCCCATGTATCGACCGAAAAGTCGCAGACCAGCGTGGCGCCTGTCGGGTAGCGGTCGAATTCGGGGTTTGCGGGGCTCCGGGCCACCAGTTTGCGGGCAAATTCCGCGATACCGGGGTTGTGGCCGATCATCATCACGCAATCGGCCTGCGCGTGGCGCAGCACGGCCAGCATGACATCGGGCCCCGCATGGTAGAGCGCGGGTTTGAGGTCGAGCACCGGCGTTCCGGGCAGGGCGGGGGCGATCCCGCTCCATGTTTTGCGGGTGCGAAGGGCGTCGGAACACAGCACCGCATCGGGGACATAGCCGCGCGAGGCGAGCCAGACGCCAAGGTCTGCCGCCGCCGCCTTGCCGCGTTCGTTGAGCGGGCGGTCATGGTCAGGGGTAAGCGGGTCGTCCCAGCTGGATTTTGCGTGGCGCGTCAGGATCAGGCGCTTCATGTCGTGGCAGGCCCCCGTTGATCAGGGGTGTTCGGCCACCCCGTGGAATCGGCGCATGTGATAGGCCGACTGGTCGGCAAGTCTTGCATAGCCTTGCGACACCGGGCAAGCGCGACGGGTCACGCAGCCACCGGTCAGGCAGGGTGAACCGGCTGCGGTATCGAGAAAGGCGTGGCAGGCGGGCACGTCATAGCCTGCCGCCGTCAGGGCAGCGGGCGGGCAGGCGATCAGGCAAGGCTTTGCGGTGCAACTATCGCAGGGCTTGGCGGCCGGGGGCGGCAGGTCAACCGCCTGACGCAGCGCCAGCGCGCCGCGAAAGCTGACCATCAGGCCCTGCGAGCGGTGGACCAGCAGGCGCACGGGGCTTTCCCAGACACGGCCGGACCGCAGTGCCCAGCGGTAGAACGGGTGGTAGGGCGGGCCGCCAAAGGGGAACAGGGCCTTGGCGCCAAGGTCGCAGGCGATGCGCCCGATCACGCGGCGCGACCAGCGGTCGATGGGGTCGGGCTGGCCGTCGGACCATTCGGGCTGTGCGGTGATGTGCGGCCAAAATCCCGGCTCGGCCGGGCCGAGCAGCAGCAGGGTTTGCGTGCCGTTTGGCAGGCCATCATCGGGCGTGGCGTGAAAACCGCCAAGGATTTCAAGGCGGTTCTCGGCCAGACGGTCTGCCAGCGTCACCGTTTGACGCGGGGTTTGACCCGCGGTTCGGTCGAGCGGATCTGGCTGCCCGCGCCGTGATCGGTGAACAACTCCATCAGGCAGGCATTGGCAACGCGGCCATCAAGGATGGTGACGGCGCGGACGCCTTCGTCAAGCGCGGCCAGGGCGGTTTCTGTTTTCGGGATCATGCCGCCGCCGATGGTGCCGTTTGCGATCATCTCGCGCACCTCTTCGGGGGTGATGGCGGTCATCACCTCTCCGGCGGCGTTCTTGACGCCTGACACATCGGTGAGCAGCAGCAGGCGGTCGGCTTTCAGCGCGCCTGCTATGGCGCCTGCGGCGGTGTCGCCGTTGACGTTGAAGGTTTCGTTGTCGGCCATGCCGGTGGCGACGGGGGCGACGACGGGGATGATGCCCGCGTTGTAAAGGTCGCGCAGGACCTGCACGTTCATCTCGATGGGGCGGCCCACGTAGCCGAGTTCGGGATCATCCGCCTCGCAGACCATGAGGTCGTCATCCTTGCCGGAAATGCCCACGGCGCGGCCGCCGGCATCCATGATGGCTTGCACGATGCGCTTGTTCACAAGGCCTGACAGGATCATCTCGACCACCTGCACGGTGGCCTTGTCGGTGACACGTTTGCCGCGGACGAAGTTCGATTTAATGCCAAGCTTTTCAAGCATTTCGTTGATCATCGGGCCGCCGCCATGCACCACGACGGGGTTCACGCCGACCTGTCGCATCAGGACGATATCGCGGGCGAATTCGGCCATGGCGGCATCGTCGCCCATGGCGTTGCCGCCGAATTTGACCACCACCACCGCGCCGGAATAGCGCTGGAGATAGGGCAGGGCTTCGGAGAGCATTTTGGCGGTGAAGGCTGCGTCTGACATGGTGCTGGTCTGCGGTTTCATGGGGCCTCGGGTGGGGGCTGCTGACGGACTTGCTTAGACCCATGGGGGCGTTCTGCCAAGCGGCTTCGAGAGCGGGCGCTTTCCTTTCGGCGGGGGGCGTTCTAGGATCGGGGCGAATTGGAGATTGACCATGACCGGCCAGAAAACACTTGTCTTAACAGGGGCTTCGCGGGGGATCGGCCATGCCACGGTCAAGCGGTTCTCGGCCGAGGGGTGGCGGGTGCTGACCTGTTCGCGCCAGCCCTTTGATCCGCGTTGCCCCTGGCCGGGGGGCGAGGAGAACCATATCCAGATCGATCTTGCCAGCCCCGACAAGACCATTGCCGCCATCGAGACGATCAAGGCCAAGGTGGGGGGCAGGGTGGATGCGCTGGTGAACAATGCGGGCATTTCCCCCAAGGGCGAGGGGGGTAAGCGGTTGAATACATTGGAAACCGACCTGCGGACATGGGGGCAGGTGTTCCATGTGAACTTTTTTGCCAGCGTGATTCTGGCGCGCGGGCTGAAGGACGAATTGCAGGCGGCCAAGGGGTCGATCGTCAATGTGACCTCGATCGCGGGGGCGCGGGTGCACCCTTTTGCGGGGGCGGCCTATGCCACGTCGAAGGCGGCGCTGGCGGCGCTGACGCGGGAAATGGCCCATGATTTCGGGCCCTTGGGGGTTCGGGTCAATGCCATTGCACCGGGCGAGGTGGAGACGGCGATCCTGAGCCCCGGGACCGACAAGATCGTGGAAAAGCTGCCCATGCAGCGGCTGGGCCAGCCGCGTGAAGTGGCCGATGTGATCTGGTTTCTGTGTTCGGACCAGTCTTCCTATATCTCGGGCGCCGAGATCGAGGTGAACGGCGCGCAGCATGTCTGAGGGCATGCACAGGTGATGCAGACGCGCAAAACGCTGGCTTAACCATCGGGTAAGGTTTGGCCTTCTGCGGCGGGGCGTGGCGGGATGCACAGCGGATGCAGACGCGTTGCGCGGTGGGTTTAGGCTTTGTTCATCTTTTGCCGTAGCAGGGGGGCTGTCTGCCCCCCGTCGCCTGACGGCGACTCCCCCCGAGGATATTTGGGCAAGTGTGAATGGGGGGGCGGTTCGGGGGCGCGCGTTAACCTTAACGCGGGGAGGGGCGGTGGCGCGGGCGGTTGGGGCGTTTGGCCCCCTTGGCGACTGGTTCCCCGCAGGGGGGCGGCCGGGGGGGGGTCAGGCCAATGTGGCGATGATGGCGCGGAGGGTTTCGAGGCCTTCACCCTTTTCGCTGCTGGTCACGACGAGTTCGGGATATGCGGCGGGGTGGCGGGCGAGGGCGGCCTTGACCTGTTCGACGGTGGCAGCGCGTTCGGCGCGGCTGACCTTGTCGGCTTTTGTCAGCACGGTCTGGAAGGTGACGGCCGAGCGGTCGAGCAGTTGCATGATTTCGGCATCGACCGATTTCACGCCGTGGCGGGTGTCGATCAGCACGAAGGCGCGGCGCAGGGTCTGGCGGCCCGAGAGGTATTGTTTGAGGAGCGCCTGCCATTTCGCCACGATGGCAACGGGGGCTTCGGCATAGCCGTAGCCCGGCAGATCGACGAGGTATTTCGGCGCATGTGCCCCTTCGCCGCCAAGGGCGAAATAGTTGAGTTCCTGCGTGCGGCCCGGGGTGTTGGACGCGCGGGCGAGGGTTTTGCGACCCGTCAGCGCGTTGATCAGCGAGGATTTGCCCACGTTGGAGCGACCCGCGAAGCAGACCTCGATCCGGTCGGCGGGGGGCAGGCCGGACATGGCGACCACGCCTTTGACGAAGGTGACGGGGCCCGCAAAGAGCAGGCGGCCCGCTTCGCGGTCAGCCTGTTCGGGTTCGGGGGCGAGGGTGAATTGCAGGCTGGTCATTCAAGGGTCCATTCGTCGCCGGTGGCGATGGGGCCGCCCGCAAGCACGGTGGCGTAAAGGCCGAAATCCTGATGGCCGAAATGGGTGTCGAGCGCGCGCAGGGTATCGGCATTGCTGATGCCGGTGTCGGGTTCGACGGTGGTGGCGGAACAGCGGGTGATGCGTTCCTCGATCCGCAGGCGGGTCTGGCCGATGCGGAGGGTGCGGCCGATCCAGCCCCACTCGCTCCACGCGGGGGCGCCGTCGAGCCAGAGGTTGCCGCGCCAGCGGTGGATCGAGAGGTCGTGGCCCATGCGGGCCGACAGGTCGGCCAGCGAGGCGCGGTTGAGGATGGCGACCGAGGGAAAATCGCTGTCGGTCATGCCGCGTTTGGCTTTGACGATCTGCGCCGGTTGGGCGCGGTTGGCGGGGTTGAGGGGGGCGACCCAAGCGAGGAAGGCGGGCAGGTCGGCCGGATCGTCGGGGCGGAAGGTGAGGGGGCCACGGTCGGGGTGGTGCAGGGTGACGGTGGCGGTGGCCTCAACGAGTTCGGAGGTGATGGCCATGAGTTGGGGCGCTTTCGCCGCGCGGGCGAAATTGGCGCAAGGGGTCCAGCCATCGGGGCGGTCGGTGGCAAGTTTCGCCGCGTCATGGGCCACGGCCCAATGCCTGTCCCATGGCAGGCATGCGCCCGCAGAAAGACGAACGGACGCGAGGGTTTCGCGTCCGTGTCCCTTGATCGGGTGGCGGCAGATATCGGTCAGCCGCCCGCCCGTCATTTTCTGGCCTTGCCCTTGGGGGGCGTGGGGCTGTTGGCCGCGGCCGGCGCGGGCTTTTTGCGGAAGCCCGAGCGGATGTTGCCGAACAGGTCGGGCTTGTGGCCGTGGCTGCGCATGATCAGGTATTGCTGGGTGAAGGTGATGATGTTGTTGGTGATCCAGTAGACCACGAGACCCGAGGCGAAGCTGCCCAGCATGAACATGAAAAGCCACGGCATGTAGCTGAAGATCTGCTGTTGCACCGGATCGGCGGGTGCGGGGTTGAGCTTTTGTTGCAGCCACATGGTGATGCCCAGAAGGATGGGCAAGACGCCGATGAACAGCGTGGCCAGAAGCGACGGATGCGCGGGCGGGGCCCAGGGGAACAGCCCGAACAGGTTGTAAAGCGACGAGGGATCGGGGGCCGAAAGATCCTTGAGCCAGCCGAAGAAGGGGGCGTGGCGCAGTTCGATCGTGACGAAGATCACCTTGTAGAGCGAGAAGAAGATCGGGATCTGGATCAGCACGGGCAGGCAGCCCGCGGCGGGGTTGACCTTTTTGTCCTTGTAAAGCTGCATCATTTCCTTTTGCAGCTTTTGCTTGTCGTCGCCCGCGCGTTCCTTGAGCGCCTCCATTTCCGGCTGGAGTTCCTTCATCTTGGCCATCGAGACATAGGATTTGTAGGCGAGCGGCAGGACGAGCAGTTTCAGCACGAAGGTGAGGGCGATGATGGCCAGGCCCATATTGCCGATCAGGCCATGCAGCCAGTGCAGCACGAAGAAGATCGGCTTGGTGAAGAAGAAGAACCAGCCCCAGTCGATGCTGTCGATGAAGCCGGGGACGTTGAGGTCTTTCTGGTAGGCGCGGATGGTTTCCCATTCCTTGGCGCCTGCGAACAGGTGGGTGGTCGAGGTGATGGTGGCGCCCGGGGCGACGGTCTGGACGGGGTGGCGCGTCTCGGTCTGGTAGATGCTGGCCGAGGGGACGAATTTGGTGACGGCGGTGAAGGGCTGGCCCTGTTCGGGGATCAGCGTGGTCATCCAGTATTTGTCGGTAAAGCC
>JAIXRW010000025.1 GCA_027484985.1 Rhodobacter sp.
CGCGCCCCGCCGCCCCTTCGGAAGATGCGGTTCGATCCGAAGCCACTCGGCCTCGCTCAGCCAATACAGATTCCGCCCCATGACCACCTCCTGCCTCGCAGAAAGTGAATCACACCAGCCAAGGCGGTTCATCCCCGCGTGGGCGGGGAACACGAGGCCGCGGCAGCAGTTGCCACCCCGATCAGCGGTTCATCCCCGCGTGGGCGGGGAACACATCCGCGCCTGTCTCGAGGTGGCTGATTGGTCCGGTTCATCCCCGCGTGGGCGGGGAACACAGCAATGACTGGATCGAGTGGGATTTTCACGCCGGTTCATCCCCGCGTGGGCGGGGAACACGGTAAGGTCGGTCATTGCGGTTTCCATCCAAGCGGTTCATCCCCGCGTGGGCGGGGAACACAGCCCCGCACGATGGCGGGGCCGCTAGTCGATCGGTTCATCCCCGCGTGGGCGGGGAACACCTCCTGTTCCGGCGGATGACGTTGACGATCACCGGTTCATCCCCGCGTGGGCGGGGAACACAGCAAGGAGGGTTCGCCCGTGGCGCGATTGATCGGTTCATCCCCGCGTGGGCGGGGAACACGATCGCCCCGCCCGAGGCCGACCGCGCCGCCGCGGTTCATCCCCGCGTGGGCGGGGAACACCGCTCTGGACCTCGGGCAGCATTGCTCGCAGCCGGTTCATCCCCGCGTGGGCGGGGAACACGCTGGCGTGGTGTCTGGCATCGGGCGCTACGCCGGTTCATCCCCGCGTGGGCGGGGAACACCGCGCGAACATCGATGTGGCCAGCCCCTACCTCGGTTCATCCCCGCGTGGGCGGGGAACACTGTTCGAGTTTGGCCAGTGCCAGCAGGGCGGGCGGTTCATCCCCGCGTGGGCGGGGAACACGAGGATGTGGACGCGCAAGGCGTCTGGGTCCGCGGTTCATCCCCGCGTGGGCGGGGAACACTGTCTGTTCGTCTCTCTAAACTTGCTGCCGATCGGTTCATCCCCGCGTGGGCGGGGAACACCGGTGCGCCTGCCGGAATCGACAAGGGCTGGGCGGTTCATCCCCGCGTGGGCGGGGAACACTCAGCCGCGACCGGTTCAAGGATTTGGTAGGCCGGTTCATCCCCGCGTGGGCGGGGAACACCGCTTAACCATGCCGCAATGTCAGCCCCAACCCGGTTCATCCCCGCGTGGGCGGGGAACACAACCGTTGCGCTGGCCGGTCTGGCAGGCGTCGCGGTTCATCCCCGCGTGGGCGGGGAACACAGACCACAAGCGGGGAAATGTTGAGGACGGTGCGGTTCATCCCCGCGTGGGCGGGGAACACACCTCCGGTTCCGCCACCGGCCGGTTCAAGGACGGTTCATCCCCGCGTGGGCGGGGAACACGCCAGACTTGGTCAGCACCTCGCCCCGAACGGCGGTTCATCCCCGCGTGGGCGGGGAACACATTTTCCAGCGCCTCAGCCATGTCCTTGGCGGCGGTTCATCCCCGCGTGGGCGGGGAACACACGCCGATGGTCGGCCGCTCCGTGAGTGGGTGCGGTTCATCCCCGCGTGGGCGGGGAACACGGGCCGAACCTCTTGGGCGGAGCTGGTCAAAGCGGTTCATCCCCGCGTGGGCGGGGAACACCTGTCCAGAACACTCATACGACGATGACCTCCCGGTTCATCCCCGCGTGGGCGGGGAACACGAGCGTTGAGCGATGCCGCCCGCGCCTTCGCCCGGTTCATCCCCGCGTGGGCGGGGAACACGAGGGGGTGCGGCTGCATGACCTGCGCCACTCCGGTTCATCCCCGCGTGGGCGGGGAACACGTGCGGTCACAGGTGATCTCGGCCTGCCAGGTCGGTTCATCCCCGCGTGGGCGGGGAACACTAGAACGAACACAGAACGTCAACAGGGCAGGGCGGTTCATCCCCGCGTGGGCGGGGAACACCCTGTCCGTTCCACCACATAAGCAACGGTTGCCGGTTCATCCCCGCGTGGGCGGGGAACACTCCAGCATGACGGCCGCGATGCGACGGGCGGTCGGTTCATCCCCGCGTGGGCGGGGAACACTGCACCAGTGACCACACTGCAGGCCGACCCATCGGTTCATCCCCGCGTGGGCGGGGAACACTGTGCGGCGGCGACCGGTCGATCCGGAACCGCCGGTTCATCCCCGCGTGGGCGGGGAACACCGCGCCGCCTATGCCGCGCTGACCGATTCCGACGGTTCATCCCCGCGTGGGCGGGGAACACTCGCTCAGCTCCTCGGGGGCCGCAGGCACCGGCGGTTCATCCCCGCGTGGGCGGGGAACACCGGGGGCGTGCGGCTGGGCGGAACCTTGCGGCCGGTTCATCCCCGCGTGGGCGGGGAACACCTCGGCCCCGGCTGTCATCGTGATCGATGTCGCGGTTCATCCCCGCGTGGGCGGGGAACACAGCGCGTCCTGTTGCACGCCCCACATCGCCCGCGGTTCATCCCCGCGTGGGCGGGGAACACTTTTGCGCCACGTCGTCAGCGTAAGCCCCGCGCGGTTCATCCCCGCGTGGGCGGGGAACACGGCTTCGGACACGCCAGCCGCCAGCCGCGCGGCGGTTCATCCCCGCGTGGGCGGGGAACACATTGCTCTCCATCGCGGCGATGCGCTCAGCAACGGTTCATCCCCGCGTGGGCGGGGAACACTCATCCCAGAACGGGCTGTCGACGGCGATGATCGGTTCATCCCCGCGTGGGCGGGGAACACGCACCTGCGGAAGCCGATCAATCAGAAAAAGCCGGTTCATCCCCGCGTGGGCGGGGAACACCCGCGCTCAAGGCCGATGCCTATGCGTCACGGCGGTTCATCCCCGCGTGGGCGGGGAACACTCGGCCATCGCGGCGGCGATGCGGCGGGCGGTCGGTTCATCCCCGCGTGGGCGGGGAACACGAGCTCTGGCCCCGTGCCGTTGCCGACGTCGGCGGTTCATCCCCGCGTGGGCGGGGAACACGTCACTGGTGCAAATCGCAACGCCTGAACGCCCGGTTCATCCCCGCGTGGGCGGGGAACACTAATAGAGGTACTTCCGGTCTTCCGAGGTCTCCGGTTCATCCCCGCGTGGGCGGGGAACACGGACCATCAGGCCGCACGACACGGGCATTCCGCGGTTCATCCCCGCGTGGGCGGGGAACACTCGAGCTGGTGCAAGGCAAGACCGACAAGGCCCGGTTCATCCCCGCGTGGGCGGGGAACACGCGAACCAATTTCAGTTGCGCTTGCCAGACGGCGGTTCATCCCCGCGTGGGCGGGGAACACGCTTTCTCATCATCCGCAAGGGCCAGAATGTCCGGTTCATCCCCGCGTGGGCGGGGAACACGTTGCGGGCACGCGGGCGATACCCCGCACCAGCGGTTCATCCCCGCGTGGGCGGGGAACACCGGCGTGATCAGGCGCGGAAACCCGGCACCATCGGTTCATCCCCGCGTGGGCGGGGAACACGATACGGGCATGACCGCCGAATTGCCGCTGACCGGTTCATCCCCGCGTGGGCGGGGAACACTAGGTCTGAAACAGTTTCGGCAAACGACTTTGCGGTTCATCCCCGCGTGGGCGGGGAACACGCTATGTCATCGCAGCCGGGCGCGCAACACACCGGTTCATCCCCGCGTGGGCGGGGAACACTCGATACCGGCAACCAAGCCTTGCCGCCAAATCGGTTCATCCCCGCGTGGGCGGGGAACACTCACCCTGCCAAGCGGGTTCAAAGATCATATCCGGTTCATCCCCGCGTGGGCGGGGAACACCTGCACGACCCCAAGCGCGCAAAGGACGACGCCGGTTCATCCCCGCGTGGGCGGGGAACACACCACATCGACCACATCATTCGTGATCATCGGCGGTTCATCCCCGCGTGGGCGGGGAACACGGCGGCAAATCGCACCAGACGTTGTTTCCCTGCGGTTCATCCCCGCGTGGGCGGGGAACACAACCCGCCGATCTGCCCTCACATGACGGTCGCCGGTTCATCCCCGCGTGGGCGGGGAACACGCCGCGCAAAAGTTTGGGTCGAAGGCGGCAAACGGTTCATCCCCGCGTGGGCGGGGAACACCGCGCCCCGCCGGGACATGACGGCCTCACCCCCGGTTCATCCCCGCGTGGGCGGGGAACACGCGTTTAGCTTTTCCTGAAGCGCCGCCGAAGACGGTTCATCCCCGCGTGGGCGGGGAACACGGTGTGAGTGTGGGGACGCCGCCCGCGCCACCCGGTTCATCCCCGCGTGGGCGGGGAACACGCAACACCGCCATGGTCTAGGCCTCGTTGGTGGGGTTCATCCCCGCGTGGGCGGGGAACACGTCGAAATCACCGCAGCAACATCGATATCGTTCGGTTCATCCCCGCGTGGGCGGGGAACACCATTGCCAACCTCCGAGAGTTGCCCGAAACGCCGGTTCATCCCCGCGTGGGCGGGGAACACTCACGATCCCGCCGGGGCCGATCCGGCAGGAGCGGTTCATCCCCGCGTGGGCGGGGAACACGTCATCATCGGAGCGGCGCTCGGCTCGATCCTCGGTTCATCCCCGCGTGGGCGGGGAACACGCTCGTGCAGCCCCTATTCCAACGCCTACGAGCGGTTCATCCCCGCGTGGGCGGGGAACACGAATGACGGATAGATGTTCGACTTCTGGAACACGGTTCATCCCCGCGTGGGCGGGGAACACTTCCCATCCGTCGATCCGCATCACCGCCCCCACGGTTCATCCCCGCGTGGGCGGGGAACACTGCCTGGTATTCAAGATCGAGATTGCCCAGAACGGTTCATCCCCGCGTGGGCGGGGAACACTGTTTCACGGTGGCGGGGCTGACCTTGCCCGCCGGTTCATCCCCGCGTGGGCGGGGAACACCAGGTGCCGACCCTCGCGCTCGGCCCGTCGCGCGGTTCATCCCCGCGTGGGCGGGGAACACACTCATACGACGATGACCTCTCGTGCCGCCCGCGGTTCATCCCCGCGTGGGCGGGGAACACGCTATTTCTCCCGTCAAGACGCCGACCGGAACCGGTTCATCCCCGCGTGGGCGGGGAACACACGCCAGTTGCCGCCAGCATCGACATACGCGGCGGTTCATCCCCGCGTGGGCGGGGAACACGCGGACGCGGGTCAGGATGGGGGTACTGGTCACGGTTCATCCCCGCGTGGGCGGGGAACACGTCTGAGAAACGCAAGCGATGAAGCGATGGTACGGTTCATCCCCGCGTGGGCGGGGAACACGGTGGCTCCCTTGTCTGCGGCGTTCCCGCCTCCGGTTCATCCCCGCGTGGGCGGGGAACACGCGGGGCCACGCGCCCTGACGCGCTGTCCGGCCGGTTCATCCCCGCGTGGGCGGGGAACACGAAGATCGGCGGGGTCGAATTGACCTATCCCGCGGTTCATCCCCGCGTGGGCGGGGAACACAAATTCGGCATCTGCCCCGCAATCGACAACGCCGGTTCATCCCCGCGTGGGCGGGGAACACTTCGGTGTCATCGTCGGCCCGCCGACCGCCACCGGTTCATCCCCGCGTGGGCGGGGAACACTCCGTCGTCAGCCGCGCCAGTAGCGTGCCCAGCGGTTCATCCCCGCGTGGGCGGGGAACACCAAGTCCGGCCCCGTGCCGTTGCCAACGTCGGCGGTTCATCCCCGCGTGGGCGGGGAACACCTACGAAGCGCAGTGCGGTTGAGGTCGGCAACCGGTTCATCCCCGCGTGGGCGGGGAACACTGCGCGGCAGCGGTTGTGATTGATTTCAATGTCGGTTCATCCCCGCGTGGGCGGGGAACACTCTTCAAACCGCGCCTTATGGGCAAGGCGCATCGGTTCATCCCCGCGTGGGCGGGGAACACGGATCGAGCGGACGAAGGACGCATTCCCCTATCGGTTCATCCCCGCGTGGGCGGGGAACACATCCGTGCCAGCCGGTTGCGGTGTACCCCGCGCGGTTCATCCCCGCGTGGGCGGGGAACACACCAGCCGCGCGATGCCGGTCGATCCGACCACCGGTTCATCCCCGCGTGGGCGGGGAACACTGAAGTGGTTCGCCCCATAGGTCGCGGCGATACGGTTCATCCCCGCGTGGGCGGGGAACACATTATCGCAAAGCGGATGCTCGTCCTACTGCGCGGTTCATCCCCGCGTGGGCGGGGAACACTGCTTTCCGTCAATCCGGGCGATGGTCTGCGCCGGTTCATCCCCGCGTGGGCGGGGAACACAGCGCGTCCTGCTGGATGCCCCACATGGCAACCGGTTCATCCCCGCGTGGGCGGGGAACACTGCGTGATCTGTCTGCGCAGATCATCGCCGCGCGGTTCATCCCCGCGTGGGCGGGGAACACTTGGCGGCTTGCGCCACGGTCGTCCCTTGGTGCGGTTCATCCCCGCGTGGGCGGGGAACACTCCCGCCAGAGCATCGGCAGTTGCTAGCGCCGCGGTTCATCCCCGCGTGGGCGGGGAACACCAGATCGCGCATGGCGGCAAGGCCAAGGGCAACGGTTCATCCCCGCGTGGGCGGGGAACACTCTTCACATCGGCTGGGGCTGTGATTTTAAGCCGGTTCATCCCCGCGTGGGCGGGGAACACGTCTCCTCGTCTTGGCGGGGGATACGACCGGACGGTTCATCCCCGCGTGGGCGGGGAACACACGTAGCGACAGAGCGGGAACGGACCCACATCCGGTTCATCCCCGCGTGGGCGGGGAACACACATACGTTTGCGCGGCGGCGGTGGTGATGGCCGGTTCATCCCCGCGTGGGCGGGGAACACGGCCGAACGTATCGCCGCGATGGAGGGCAACGCGGTTCATCCCCGCGTGGGCGGGGAACACGCCCCGCCCCGCCGGACCAGATCCGGCGGGGCCGGTTCATCCCCGCGTGGGCGGGGAACACAAAGCCGCGCTGGGCAAGCTCGAACCCGCCGACGGTTCATCCCCGCGTGGGCGGGGAACACCATCGCCGTGATCACCGCCATCGCAGGGCTGGCGGTTCATCCCCGCGTGGGCGGGGAACACCCCGACGCGCGGTTGGGGGCAACCCCGGACGTCGGTTCATCCCCGCGTGGGCGGGGAACACGCGACAGGGCGGGCAAGAGCGCGGTGGCGAGGCGGTTCATCCCCGCGTGGGCGGGGAACACGCCGGGCCGTCCACGACGGCATGGGCCAGCAGCGGTTCATCCCCGCGTGGGCGGGGAACACATCCTGTTCGCCCTGCTGAACCGCCTCGAAACCGGTTCATCCCCGCGTGGGCGGGGAACACACCCTCGAAGCCTCGGGTGCGAACCCGCAGGACGGTTCATCCCCGCGTGGGCGGGGAACACCGATACCGCCAGCCAGCGCGGCCCATGCGTTGCGGTTCATCCCCGCGTGGGCGGGGAACACGACGCAAAGGACAGCCCGTCGAGTTCTGTTCTCGGTTCATCCCCGCGTGGGCGGGGAACACTGCGCGGCAGCGGTTGTGATTGCTTTCGCGGTCGGTTCATCCCCGCGTGGGCGGGGAACACCCGTGCGTCCTTTCCAGCGCGTCAGCCATATCCGGTTCATCCCCGCGTGGGCGGGGAACACACATAGGTCTGCGCGGCGGCGGTGGTGATGGCCGGTTCATCCCCGCGTGGGCGGGGAACACAAATTCGGCATCTGCCCCGCAATCGACAGCGCCGGTTCATCCCCGCGTGGGCGGGGAACACCAACCGGCCCTGACGCCAAATCCCAGAAACCGCGGTTCATCCCCGCGTGGGCGGGGAACACCTGACCGCCGCCGAATCCGCGGGATGGCAAGCCGGTTCATCCCCGCGTGGGCGGGGAACACACGCCGTGGGGATTGCGGTAATCCGCTTCCAACGGTTCATCCCCGCGTGGGCGGGGAACACTCCTCGGTGCTGGCCCGATAGGCCGCCGCCGCCGGTTCATCCCCGCGTGGGCGGGGAACACTTTGGTGCCGAGCTGGACGATGCGACCGGCCCCGGTTCATCCCCGCGTGGGCGGGGAACACTCTTCGTGTAGGGCATTGATGCACCACAGTTTTCACGATGTCAAAGAGCGCACCGGCTTTTAGGCCGGTTTTTCCGGGAAGAAGCTGACCAGTTTCAGCCCGTCGAAGTCTTGCGGCATCCGGCGGTTTTTGCCGCAGGTTGCGAAGTCGAAGCCCTGGTCGGTGGGGGCTTTCCAGACCATCACAGCGTCGCCTTGCTCGATATAGGCTGTCACCTGTTCCCAGATCCGTTCGCGCGTGCGCGCGCTGTAGTCGCCGACATAGACGCCGGCCCGCACCTCCAGAAGCCATGCCGCCAGACGTCCGCGCAGTCGGGGCGGGGCATTGGCGGTGACGATCACCATCATCCTCGCGTCCCCTCGTCTGCGGACGGCGGGGGATCGGCGAAGGCCACGGGCATTGCCTCGGGCGGTGGATCGGGGCGGGGGAGTTCGCCCGCTTCGAGCACCTCTTCGATGCCGGGAATGATCTTTTGCAACAACCCCGTGCGGCGAAAGGCATCACGACAGGCCAGACGGACAGCACGATCCGGCGATGTCTCGAGCTTGCCCTTGGCCGCCAGACCGGCGATGCGGAACGCTTCTGGCACGACAGTCGAGAGTTTCCAAAGATCGGCAATGTCGTAGACAAAGGACAGCGGTTTGCCGGTGTGCAGAAAACCCAGTGCGGGGGCGTAACCTGCGGCAAGCACGGCGGCTTCGGTCAGCCCGTGAAGGCAGGCGGTCGCGGCCGAGAGGCAACGGTTCGGAATATCGCCCGCCTCCCAATCCGCGACATCATAGGACCGGCGTTTCCAATCCACGCCGTGCTGCTTTGCCAAGAGAGCGTAGGTTTCGCGGACGCGCACGCCCTCGATCCCGCGCAGTTGTTCAATCGAGCGGCGTTGCGGGGCGTCCTCGCCGAAACGCAGGGCATACATCTTGCGCACCACGCGCAGGCGGGCGGCATCGTCGAGCGCAATCTTGGCCTGCCAGAGCAACCGGTCGGCGCGGGCCCCGCCCGGTTGTCCGGCGGAGTAAAGACGGACTCCGCCCTCGCCCACCCACGTGATCAGCGTGCCAACGCGCGCAGCAAGCGCGACGGCCGCATGGCTGATCCTTGCACCCGGTTCCAACATCAGGCCGGCAAGTCCACCGACCGGAATCTGCGTTCGGGTGCCATCGGCGTTGACCGCCACAAAGGCCCCGTCCTGCACATCGAGTTGCGCCCGCTCGACGAAGACCAGCGACGCGCGATCTTTCAGCGGGATGGGCCGGGGCGGCGGCAGACCGGGGACAGTGCCCCCGCTCATGCGCGCCGGATCAGCATCAGGCCGCAACCGTAGGATTTGGCCCGGCCAAAGCCCTGTGCGATCCGGTCAAGGAGCATGGCCGGTTCTGTTACCTCAAGCATACCGGACATTTCGAGGATGCCGAACTGTGGCCGCTTTGTCGCCCCATGATGACCGGGCAGGGCCACGGTGGAGTAATCGGCAACCTCCGCCCCGATCAGCCGAAACCCCGAGCGCGTGCCCTGCCCGGCCATCCAATCCGCCGCCGCCGCCCGCGCGAGGTCCATGCGGTGGTGGGGACGCGCACTCAGTTCACCTTCCGGCAGCGATTTCTGGCCGGGAATGGGGTGCAGGCGGTCCATTACCAGATCGATATGCCGCTTTTGCTCCTTGCCCGAGGCCGACAGCGTTCCTTTGCTTTCCGTCCGGGTCGCATTGGCGCGCAGGGCAAAGGTCAGCCGGTCCCCTGCCTGCAAGGCAGGGGCGAAGGGCTTGACCTCGGGCCGCTCGAACAGTTCCGATTCCTGCGGTGGACGGGCCGAAAGGGTCAGGAACACCCCTTCGCCTTCCGCGCGCCAAAGGAAATCGCGCTGCCTTTCCGGGCCGTCAGAGAAAACGGCCCACAGCAGGCGATGGTGGGCGTCCAGTCGCCGCCCATGATCCTGGGGGTTTAATAGGGCCTCGAGCGCACGGGCAGAAGGCGACCGCGACAGTTTCAGGCGCGAAAGATAGAGCGTCATGCCGCCCCCTCCGGCCGGATATCGACGGTTTGGAAAGCCACCTGGCGCGGGGCAAAATGCCAAAGCTGGCGGTCCCGCGGCGCATCGTGACGCAGCTCGACATGCCCGCCTGCGCCGTCATGGTCGGTGATGAAGCGCGTGGCATTGCGGCCCGCAAACCACGGCGGCAGGATCATCTGGGTCAATGCGGCCGCGGGTTCGGCAGCCATCACCACCCGCGCACCCGGCGGGGCGGACAAGGGGCAGGATTTCCGGCCGAGATAGAGCGTGAAGTGCGGGGAATTCAGCGCGGTGCAAAGCGTCTCGACCGGGCCACCCCAGACGGCGACACCGTAAAGGACGCCAACGCGGTAATCACGCAGGGTGATCGTCGTGTTGTTCCGCAAGGGGTCTGCGCGCAGCGCCTGAGGGCGCGAATTCGGGCGTTTTGCCACCGCAGTCGGGATTGTTTCAACCGTATGGTAGTCTCGCAGGCCCGCCCCCTGTTCGAAGACCGCCACCCCGACCGACAGTGCGTCCAGCGCGGAAAAATCATCCCCGCGCCTGAGGCCAAGCGCCGCCCCCATCAGCCCGAGGATGGCCGACCGACCGGGCCAGAGCAGCGACCCGCGCCGTTCATGGCCTGCCAGATCGCCCATCGCCGCCATCGTGGCGGCAAGGGTAAAGACGAGATGCGGCTGCATCATTCCACCGCGCCTTCGGCAAAGGCCACGATCTCGGCCAAGGTGCCTTCGCCGGTCAGGGCGTTCAGGATGCGGTGATCCTCGGCCATACCGGCATGATAGCACTTGTCCAGATTTGCGGCGGTTGAGTCCATCGCCCGGATCGACGCCGTTTGCAGGTCATTCGCGCCCAACTCGCGCAGGCGGGTATCAACCGGCGTAAAGAAAGCCCCCGACAGATCGCGCGGGGCACGCGGGCCGCGTTCGGCGCGGATATAATAGGCCGTCGGATGGTTGGCATGGCTGTTCTGCTTGCCCTTGGGCGTTGTGACCGGCAGGGCCGAAGCCAGCGCCGCCATCGCCTTTTTCGCCAAGGCTTTGTCACCTTTCAGGTTTTCGGTCAGCAGATCGACATTCACACAAACGTATTGGTAATAGATGCCCGATCCGAAGCCATGTTCCCCCAGATGCCCCGCGCCAGTGTCTTCGGCCTTGTTCAGATCATCGACGGCGGAATACCAGTCCTCTTCTGCCTGCGCCCGGTGGGTGGTGATGGCATGGGCCACCTGCACTGCCGCTTCGCGGTTGAATTCAGGGTCATCAGCCAGCATCCGCCCGAACATGGCAATGTCCACCGCCCCATCGGCCTTGCGCAGCACAAGTTTCTTGAAGTCCTTTTCAGGAGGCAAATCTTCACCTGCCGCAGCTTTGGCGGCAAGATCATGTGCCAGCGCCCATTCATCGGGAGAGATAAAGGCAAGTGTTGTCGCCACCGTCTTGGCATCGACAGCCTTTTTGTCTGATGTGTCCAGCTTGCCGAAAATCACCGCAACTTTATCTGCCGCCTTCTGCGCGTCTGCCAGAGCAACGCCGTCCACCACCAGCTTTTCGACCAGCTTTTCATGCAGGCGCTTGGTGCGGGTGCCCTTGTGATCCGCCAGGTCCAGCGCGAAGAAACTGCTTTCGCGCAGTGCCCGCTTGAGCGATTGCGACGACATCCGCAGGCGGGGGGCGCCGCCGACCATCGCCTGTTTCGGGCGGCCCTGATCGTCACGGTTGGGGTTTGAGGGGCCATAGGCCGTCAGCAGGTGAAATTGCACAAAGGTTGTCATCACTCGGACTCCGTCTTTTCGGTTTGCGGGGCAGTTTCCCCGAAATAGTTGAAACACCAGGCCATGCGCGTCTTGTCGTCCCAGCGCAGGATATCCTGCCCAAGGCTCGCGACGTTGCAGCGCCCGTCTGCCATGCCGATGGCGCGGCGCAGGGCGTCGCAAATTTCATGTCCCTCGGCCCGCATCAGGCGTTGGAACCGCAAGGAAGACAGAACGGGTTCTGGTCCGCCCAATCGTTTTGCCAAAGCCTCGGGAGTATGCTCACGCACTTCGGCCAAAAGCCGCACCAGAAGAGACAGGCGTTCAGCACTATGTCGGGGAAAGCCAAGTCGTATCTGAACTTCGTCAAGCCGCGCTGCAAGTTCATGAACGGCTCGTTCGGCAAGTGCGCTTGAGGGAGTGGCACGACGCAAACGCGCTGCCAAACCCCGTGCGGTAGCACTGTTTGGATTGGTCAACTCCTGCGACCACCAGCCAAGGATGATCTGCCCCGGCGTCTTTTCCTTTGCCTCGCTCATGCTGCCTTGCCCTTTTTTGCCGGTTTTTCCATGCCAAGTCGGGCGAACAATTCCCCGCCTGCCTTGCCGTAACCCCTGAAGGTTGACCCGAGATAACCCCGTGCCTGAACCACCCGTGCAATCTGGTCGGTTTCGCGCTGGTCCAGCCCCTGCAACGCCAGATCGTCGAACTGCCTGAGCGCGTGCCGCTGAAGATGGCCCAGCCAGTGCACTGCCACTTCGGCAGGTGCCGCGCCGGACTTCAACGCGTCAAAGCAGGTCAGAAAGTCGGCTTCCGTGCGAAGGTAGAACGCCTCGCGCTCTGCCTCGCGCGCCTCGCCGCCCGCCAGAACCGGTTCCAACGCCCCCCGCAGCGACAACGCAGCCTGTTCCGCAGCAAGGATCATGCCCTGCACCATGGCAAGGGACGCTGGCGGCAGATCGACATAGGGTTGGGAGGACAGGGTGAAATCGCGGGCTTTCATGTTGTCCATCGCCCAACCGGCAACGAGAACGGTGACCTGCGCCCGACGATCCCGGCTTTGCCACGCGGTCAGACAGGCTGCGCGGTCCCGAAGGCCATCGGCTGACCCGGCCAGAATTCCCAGCCAGTGGCGATAGCCGAAAAGACCGGCGCGGGGGTGGACGGGCAGCAGTTCTTCGCCGGCCTTCATGCGGTAATAGGGCGTCAACGGATGAACCCAGCCGCCGTAATTGGTGCCATAAGGGCGCTGGATCACCCCTGTGACACCCATTTCATTTGCCACCAGACGCAGGCGGCGCGGCATTCCAAAAAACGCCTCGACTCCGAAGGTCTTGCCTTCGGGCGGGTGGGTCACCATGCCCTTGTCTGACACACGCGTCGCGCGCATCCACGGCAGATCGATCATTTGGCCGGGCACGCCGTCCGGCACATTGGCCCAGACCATATCCCAAAGCCCGCGCCCCGGATCGACCAGCGTGAGCAAAGGCCCCCCGCCGCGGATCGAGGTCCGGTTGCCCGCCCCACCCGACGGAGCATGGGCCTGAAAGGTGTAAAGCGCCATTGCCGCCAAGGCCGGATCAAGCACAGCGTAGCGGTCACGATGGACCATCAGATCGGCATTGTTGCGCGCGGTATTGGCCCCCGCACTGTCGATGAAAAGCATGTCGGCGGGGTTCGCCTCCCCCTCCAGCGGTTCAAGGTCTTGCAGGAACAGCGGCCCCTCGCCCAGCAGGTTGAAAGCCGGGGCATAAGCGGCCAGACGCGAGCGCAGACGGGCCGGATCGGGCGTGCGGCGGTCGTCCCAGTCTTCGACATGTTCGGGCGGATCGGCCAGATAGACCAGCCCGATCAGCAACTCGAGACAGGCCAGGTTCAAATCTGCGCGCGGCCAATCGGGCCTGATCACATCGCTGTCGGCCATCTGCCACGGGGCGATCACATGCCGCGATCCATCTTTCAGAAGGACGGGAATCCACGCGTCATCAATCAAGTTCAGGGACAAACACACGTCCTCCACACAATCTATAGGTGCATTGAACCCATCGTCCAGCACCGTGTAAAGCGAAGAAATCTGCGGGCAAGGCCACCGCCGCCCGCAGGGCTATTGTGCCCCAGCGCTTCAAGATGTATGAAATCAGGGCACGATAACTCCGGAAATCTATGGAGCCATTCCATTCTCCTTTCTGGAAAAAGGTTGTTGGCGCAACCTTGTTGTCGGTCACAGTAAGCCGGGATGATGCATCGCATCGTCCCGGCTTTTTGTTTGGTAGCCCACACGCCAAAGTTGTGTCAAGCGAAATAGGTGATTTCTACCTGAGCTTACAAAATCCCCGCAGACGGGGAACAGATATGGCCACGAGTCGGTGATTTCCAACTGAGCGGTTCATCCCCCAAAAACGCGGGGCGGATGCATCCAACGACGTCCGCTGCGAAAACACAAGCGCAGCCCGCACGCCGCAAGATGTTGAGCACACCGCACATACTAGCCAAACCGCAACCCGACATCTGCGCTGTAACTTAGCCCGTCGCAGATCGTGCCATCCTCGGCCACAGGGCAGACCGTGACCGTGTCCCGGCGCCACTCTGGCCAGTGTTTCTTCACCGCAGCAATGGCGGGGTGGCTTTGGTCCGGCAGGGGCAGCGCATCGAGACGGGTCTTGCGCGCCGATACCTCGGCCATCGGCCATGATCCGCCCCACGGGACAATCTGGCCGTCCTGCATCCGGGCAAGCGCCAGCCTGCGCGTCGCGGCCCCAAGGCGCGTGGGGTAATCGGCATCGCGCCCGTCTCCGCTGGCCTCGCGGTAGGATAGGCTTAGGTCGATCCGATTTTGCCACGCATGGGATTTATCGGCCAGCGCTTTCCCTTCCGCCTCCCGGTCCGCTTTTTCCAACGCGTCAGGCACCGGCAGCGCGCCTTCGCCGTGGACCGCTTCGATCAAGCCGCGCAGACCAGAGGGGGCAATGATGCTGCCCACGGAAAACAAGTGCTTTGCCGTGCGCCATTGCACCCCCTGCGGGTATGTATAGGCCCCCCTGTCGAGCACCCGCATCAGCCATTGGCCATCCGTCACGGCATCCGGATCGGGTGACACAACATGCAGCACCGGCGCAGGCACCGGACGATTTGCCGCAGGGCGCAGGGCCATATGCCGCCACAGCCGCCCCGCCCGCTGGATCAGCCCTGCCATGGGGGCAAGGTCGCTGACCATCACGTCAAGGTCGGCATCGATCGAACTCTGGAAAATCTGTGTCGAAATGATAATTTTTCCGGCACGGTCAGTCCCCGCCTTGCCAAAACGGGCCAGCGCGGCCTGTTCAATCCGCTTGCGGTCCACCAATGCAAAGCGCGCGTGCAAAAGATCCGCCTCAACCCCCACGTCCCGCAGGGCCTGCACCGCCGCGATGGCATCATCCACCGCGTTGCGAATCCACACACAGGCCGCCCCGGCCCGCGCCGCATCCGCCAGCAACGCGACAGCGGCGGCGGTGTCAGGCACGCGCTGCACCTGAACCGGCCCCCGCGCGCCGGTTTCCTGCGGCAAATCCCGCCGTGCAGCACCGCCCGCAATCGACAGCGCCGGATATGCCGGATCATCATCCCCGCCGCCATATGTCGCCATCAGCTTTTTGCGTAACGCCAAGGGCAGCGTCGCGGTCAGCAGGATCGCCGACCCGCCTGCCTGCCGATGCAGTTGCAAAAGCCGCTCCAGCACCTCGTCGATATAGGGTTCGCCCAGCTCGTGAACCTCGTCCACGATCAGGATCTTCGATGACAGCGCAAAATGGCGCAGCGTGTGGAATTTCGTCGGCAGGGCGGCCAACAGGGCCTGATCTATGGTGCCGACCCCGACATCGCCCATGAGCGCCCTTCGCCGCCCATCGGCCAGCCATGCCGTGCAAGACGGGTCTTCTGGCGCGTTTTCCTGCGCGTCGATCAAATCACGAAATTCATTCGACAACCCTGCCTTGCCGTGGGCGAGTGTCAGCATCGGCGGGGCGTCGAACAACCGGCCGATGACGCCATCATGTTTCAGCCGGCTGAACATTGCGTCTGAAGTGGCCGTGGTGGGCAGAGCCACGAACAGCCCGCGCCCCTTGCCCGCGCAAAGCATCCGCTGTGCAAGGATCAGTGCTGCCTCTGTCTTGCCCGCACCGGTTTCATCTTCGATGACCGCAAGCATCGGCCCATCCGGCAAGGCGATTTCGGCACAGGCCGACTGCATCGGGCGCAGGTTGAAGGTGTAAAGCCGATCCGCTCTTGGCCCCACTCCGGCAAGACCGGCCTGTTGGACCGCAACAGCGGCTTTCGCACGCGCCAGCATCAGGTATTGGCCCAAGGGCATCACCCGCTGTTCGGCCCGAAACCAATCGGGATTCGATCCGACCCAATCCGCCGCCGACACCAGACCGGGCAACCACCACGAAAGCGCCAACGCGTCTTCGCGCGAGACCGCTTGCAAGGACGCGTCAGGCCAGAGGTCAAGGAAAGCCGCAATGACGGCGCGCGCGTCCCGCACCGCCTCGGCGCCGGTCACCGAAAGGATTTGTTCATCGTTGCCCGACCATTTCGACGGTTGGCCATGATGCCCCGCAACTGCCGCATAAAGCGGTTCTCGTCGCAACCGTTTTGATCCAAGGCGCCCGGCGAGAATATCATCATGCGCGTTCAATAGAACTTCGGTCACACACCAATGCGAATTGGACTGGTAGGGCTGCCCCCTCAGCATCTTTCGAAACTGAGCGTTCACCTTGCCCAGATCATGCAGTGCCGTCAGCAGGATAAGCGCATCGCGCGTTGCTGCGTCAAATGCGAACGGCCCAATCAAGATTTCGGCCACAGCCGCCACGTCCAGCATGTGGTAGATGGCGGGGTGTTCGGGATCGGCAGGTGTCGCGGCGCTTTTGCCCGGCCATGACAGAAGATTTTCCAGCAACAAACACCTCACTCAAATCGGCGCACGGCACCTAGTCACATGCTATAACGCTGCCAGCCAAGGTTGCCAAAATCTGGCCGTCATCCAGTGGAGCCGTATTTCAACGTCATGTTACAGCGTAGCTGACTATGTTGCCGCGCATTCTTTTGCTTCGATGAAAACTTTCTTGCAGCCCGGCCTTTGCGCTATGGATCGGGCAGCGCGACGGACGAAAATAGCTCTGACGGACGCCTGTTGGCGCAACTGATAAGCAGTGTAGCATCGCCCTACATGAACATGATCCGATGATCTTTCTTGTCCACAAATTCGTCCGTTACGATACCAAAAAAATGTGACTAAAAAATTGATTTATAACGATTATGTGGGGCTCATTCCTCTTTTGCAGCACCACCTTTCCACCTGATCTTGAAACGAACCCTTGCGTCGCTGGGCGCCATGTTTTTTGGTGTTCGTTTCATCCGCATCGGTCAAGAACGCAGTGCTGGACGCCGGATACACAGGCTTTGGCGCGGTGTTTGGCGAGTTGGCGGTTTGCAATGGCCCTTGATGCCGTGACGGCCGCGTTTGGGCGGCGCTTCGTCTGTGGCGGGCGGTTCCGGTTTCCCACCCGATCACGTGCCACGCCGGTCCGGCCCCTATTGCACTGGGGCGGGGTGGTGGCAGGCCAGCGCCAGCTTGTTGCCATCGGGGTCGCGCAGATAGGCGCCGTAATAGTCGGGGTGATAGGCCGGGCGCGGGCCGGGGGCGCCGGCATCGGTTCCGCCGTGGTGCAATCCGGCGGCATGGACCGCGCGCACCATGGCGCGGCTTTCGCAGTCAAAGGCCAGCATCGCGCCATTGCCCGCGCTGGCCGCCGCCCCGTCCTGCGGCGCCACCAGCAGGAACAGCGGCCGCCCGCCCGCGGCCGGTTCCCACCCTGCCCAGGGGCGGGTTTCGTCACAAAAGCGCGGGCGGTGCCCCAGTCCGGCCATCACCGCCGACCAGAACCGCATCGCCCGCGCGAAATCATTGGTGCCAAGCGTGGCATGGCTGAACATCGCATCCTCCGGCGCGAAACCCTGCCCCCTGTCTGGGCGGTCGCGCGTCCGCGGGCAAGCCCCGCCGCGCAGGCCCCGTTACAACAGGGCGGGGCGGCGCGTCACATAGGCGGTGTTCGGGTCGCTGTCGATCGGCCCCAGACGGTAGATGCGCTCCATCACGGCATCCACCGCACGGATCAGGTTGCGGGCCTTGGTCCGGCCCTGATCGCGCGGCAGGCGGCGGCATTCGGCGGCCATCTGCCGGGCCGAGGCCAGCGCGGCAATGCCCTGTCCGGTCTGCGCCGGGCTCAGCCGTTCGATCCGGGCTGCGGCGCGGTCGTAGAACACCTCGTTTTCGGTATCGACGCCGAAAATGCGGTCCACATCGCTGGAAGCTTCGTCCAGAAAGGTGATGCGCGTCGCATCGAACACGAAATGCGCCAGCATGTGCAGGCGCGATTTGGTCAGCGTCAGCTCGGCCTGCGGCTGGGCTTTGGCGTCAAACTGCTCGGCGGCCATGCGAAGGGCCGGTTCGGGGTTCGTGTGCGGCATCATCATCTCCAGCAATCGGCGGCCGGTGCGGCCAAATGGTACACATCCCGAAGGCCGCGCACCGCACAGGACCACCCCGGGCGGGACGGGCTTTGCTATCGGCACCGGCAATCGGTTGATCGTTACCTATCCGGTCTGGCCGCAAAGGCGACACCGCCTCAGGGATGCAGCACCTGAATGAGGCTGTAACGCAGGGATGACAGATGTAACATCACAGGCCTTGCGCTGTAACGCAGGCCCGCGCCGTCACACCTCTTCGATGCGGATCGCCACGGCCGGCCCCCGCACCACGCCCGTCGCCGCGAACTGCCCCAGCGCATGGCCGATATCGGCCGGCGAGGCCTTGTGCGTGACGATCAGCACGATGGCATCGTCATCCTCGCCCTTCTGGTTGATCTGGCGCATCTGGTCGATCGAGATACCCGCCTCGCCCAGACAGGCCGCGACCTTGGCAAGGGCGCCCGGCTTGTCCAGCAGCGTCATCCGCAGGTAATAGGGCGCGGGCGTGGCCGATTTCGCGGGGATCGCGGCGGCAAGGCTGGCAGCGGGGCGCCCAAAGGTGGGCAGGCGGAAGCCACGGGCAATGTCGATCACATCGGCCATCACGGCGCTGGCGGTGGGGCCTTCGCCCGCGCCGGGGCCGCGCAGCACGATCTGGCCCACCGCATCCCCTTCCAGCACCACCATGTTCGTGCCGCCCTGCAACTGCCCCAGCGGGCTGTCAGCGGGCACAAGACAGGGCGTCATGCGCTGCTCCAGCCCCCGCCCCGTCATCTGCGCCACACCCAGCAGCTTGATATGATAGCCCATCTCGTCGGCCATGCGGATATCGTCGATCGAGACATTGCCGATGCCTTCCAGCTCGACCTTGTCGAAACTGACGCGCGTGCCAAAGGCGATGGCGGCCAGCAGCGAAAGCTTGTGGCCCGCATCGATGCCGCCCACATCCAGCGTGGGATCGGCTTCCAGATAGCCCAACTGGCGGGCTTCCTCGAACACCACCTCATAGGGCAGGCCCGCATTCTGCATACGGGTCAGGATATAGTTGCAGGTGCCGTTCATCACGCCCATCACGCGGCGCATCTGGTTGGCGGCCAGCCCTTCGGTCAGGGCCTTGATGACGGGGATGCCCCCCGCCACGGCAGCCTCGAACCGGATCACGCGGCCCGCCGCTTCGGCCGTTTCGGCCAGCGCCTGCCCGTGATGCGCGAGAAGCGCCTTGTTGGCGGTGACGACATCCTTGCCTGTGGCAATCGCGGCCTCGGTCGCGGCTTTTGCGGGGCCGTCATGGCCGCCCATCACCTCGACGAACACATCCACATCGTCGCGCCGCGCCAGCGCCACGGGGTCGGTTTCCCATGCGTAACCCGACAGGTCGGCATCGCGGTTCTTCGATCTGTCGCGTGCCGAAACGGCGGTGATCGTCACAGGCCGCCCCGCCCGCGCCGAAATCAGTTCGGCATGGCGCTGCACGATCTTGACCACCCCGATGCCCACGGTTCCCAGACCGGCAAGACCAAGGCGAAGGGGGGTCGGCATGGGCGGCTCCATCGGCAGGCATTTGCCGTCCTGTTAGCCTGTTGCTGGCCGCCTTGCAATCAGCCGCGGCCCGCCCCGCCTAGGGCGCCGCCCGCGCCCGCAGCGCCGCCCCCTGCGCGGCAAGCGCAGCCCCGCTCTCGGGCAAAAGTCGTGACGGCGGGGTCGCGCCCGGCATCTCCAACGGCAACAGCCCCGGTGGCGGGGCCTTGGCGGGCAGTGGCCCCGCTGGCCAGTCGGCGCAGGCACATAACAGGCACAGCGCCGCGAACAGGGCAGGGCGCGCAACAGGGCGCAAGATCGGTCGCAACATCATGCCCCAGACTTAGCGCGAAAGGCGCGGCTTGTCTGCACCTGAAGCGGAAAGGCGGAATTTGGCGCAAATTCCGCGGCGGAAAATGACGCATTTTCCGGCCCCGCCGTGGGCAGACGGAATTTGCGTCAAATTCCGGCGCGAAACCTGCGTCAGGTTTCGCCCCCCCCTCAATGCGCGGGCTTGATGAAGGTGCCGTTGCGCAACTCGGCCATCGCCTGCCGCAATTCGGCCTGCGTGTTCATCACGATTGGGCCGTGCCATGCCACAGGCTCCTGGATCGGCGCGCCCGAGATCAGCAGAAAGCGGATGCCGTCAGGCCCCGCCTGCACCGTCACCTCGTCGCCGGTGCCGAACTGCACCAGCGTGCGGTCGCCCGACAGGTCGCGGATGTTCACCTCTTCGCCCATCACTTCCTTTTCCAGCAGCACCCCCTGCGGGCGGCTTGCATCGCGGAAGGTGCCCTTGCCTTCGAAGATATAGGCGAATGCGCGGCGATAGGTGTCGATCTTGAACGATTTGCGCCGCCCCGGCGGGACGTAGATATCAAGGTATTGCGGATCGGCGGCGATGCCGTCCACCGGCCCGGTCTTGCCCCAGAACGACCCCACGATCACCTTCACCACGGTGCCGTCATCATCCATGATCTCGGGGATGTCTTTCGATTTCACATCCTGATAGCGCGGCTTGGTCATCTTCAGATGACTGGGCAGGTTGGCCCAAAGCTGGAAGCCGTGCATCTGGCCCTTGGCGTTTCCCTTGGGCATTTCCTGATGCAGAATACCCGAACCCGCCGTCATCCACTGAACATCGCCGCCGCGCAGCGTGCCCACATTGCCCAGACTGTCGCCATGATCGACGCTGCCCGACAGCACATAGGTGATCGTCTCGATCCCGCGATGGGGATGCCACGGAAAACCGCGCATGTAATCGCGCGGGTCCTCGTTGCGGAAATCGTCGAACAGCAGGAACGGGTCCATCCGTTCGGGGTCACCGAACCCGAAGGCGCGGTGCAGATGCACGCCTGCGCCCTCCATCGTGGGCATGGCGCGGTTTTCGTGGGCAACGGGGCGTATCGACATGGGCTTCACCTTTCTTGGCGTCCTGCCAAAGCTAGGCGCGTCCCCCCTCGGCGGCAACCGCCCCGCGCCGCCCGGTTTCTGTGCGCCAGCGCACAGCGCCTGCCCGCGCCGCCTGCCGCCCTAGCAGGTCGTCGCCCCCGCACGGCACAGCTTGGCCAGATAGCGCGGCCGCAACACCACCGTATCGCTAAAGGATGACGGCACCACATAGCTGGCAATCGGAATACGGAACGGCACCGAATAGGCCATCTGCGTATCGACCACGATCGCCGTCGATCCGGTCGTCAGCTTGGGCAGGTTGGCCCCCCGCGCCTGAAGCCCCGCCGTCGTCAGCACGGCCATCGCCGTCCCCGGAGAATAGGACCACAGCACCGCCACATCCGTGTCATTGGGGCCGGTCTTGCTA
Organism: Rhodobacter sp.; assembly: GCA_027484985.1. Classification (GTDB taxonomy): domain Bacteria; phylum Pseudomonadota; class Alphaproteobacteria; order Rhodobacterales; family Rhodobacteraceae; genus Paragemmobacter. The sequence goes on from JAIXRW010000025.1 coordinate 21,572, forward strand.
TAGACGGTGAAACGCGCGCTCACGTCAAAACGGGGGCCGACCATGTATTCCATCGTGGTATCCAGCCCGTCCAGAAACGTATCCGTCACCGGAACCATCTCGCGCGACAGAATGTCGGCAACGGCGAAATTGGCCTTTTGCACCGTGCCACGGGCGCTGAACGCCTCCCAGAAGGCATAGGTGCCGATCCATGCCATCAGGATCACCGGAATGATCATCATCGATTCGATCACCGCGCTGCCGCCTTCATCGCGCAGAAAGGCCCGCAGATGCGGCAGGGGGCGGCGGGTCAGGTCTTTGCGCGTCACGATGCGGTCCCCGCAACTACGGTGGCGGAATAGAAACGATACAGGCTCGGCCGTCCGATCAACCCCGTGGGGGTAAAGGTCGAAATCTCCATACAGGCCCGCACCACGGCAAGGTTGCTGGCCCCGCCCGGGGTATAGCGGCGCACCGGCGCCACGGCCGATCCGCTATCGGCGCAGGCGGGGGTGGTCGCGGGCATGGTAAAGGTGGCGCGCTCGACGCTGTAGATCTGCACCTTCAGCGTGGTCGCGCAGTTGGGAAACATCGTCATCCGTGCGCACAGGTCGGTGCGGATATTGCCGATCGTGGGGCTGGCCAGCGTGCCGTTGCGGATCGACCGCGCCGTCATGTCCATCGCGCGGTCCATCAGTGCGGCGCGCATCGTGCTCAGCCCGCTGTCCAGCGCCAGCAGCAGGATGGCAAAGACCAGCGGGATCATCAGCACATATTGCACCGTGCTGGTGCCCGACTGGTCGCGCCCGAACCGCCCCAGCGCCGCCTTGAAACCGTGCAGGGCCCGCGTCATTGCAGATATCCCTGTTGGTTGATGGTCTGCGCGATGACCTTCATCACGTCCGAGAAATTCGCCGTCGTCGCATCAAAGTAATGCGCGGGCGATGTGGCGCAGCTGCGCATCGCAGATTTGGCGCGGTCCACCTGTTGCAGGCCGACCGTGTAAACCACGATCCCCGCCGATTTGGCCGCCGTGCATTGCGCCAGAAAGTTCGCTTCCTGCGTGGCAAAGCTGATCGTGCCGGTAAAGTTCGTCATCCAGGTGTTATAGACCGCCAGAATCTGCGCCGCCGTCGGGCTCGAGGTCGTCTGGATGCCCCGCCCGTATAGCTGCCACGCCACCCAGCTGACGCGCACGCTGTTCCACACCTGCGGCCAGGTCAGGCGGGTAAAGCTGCCACAGCTTGACCCCCAGGTGTTCGTCGCGGGTTGGTAAAAGTTGTTCACCCCCGTCCGCAGCCCCGTCAGGTCGATGCAATAGGTCGGCGGGCTGGCCGAGTTGTTGCGATAGATGGGCGAGTTGCCCGAGGTATAGGCGCTGGCCAGCGTTCTGACCGACCCGTCAGACGGGCTGGTGCCCGATCCGGCATGGTTCACAAAGACCAGCACCTTCTGCAAATCGGCGGTGTTATAGGCCAAGGGCCGCGTGTTGACCGAAGCCGATCCCAGCGTCCCCATCGCCGCATTGGCCGAAGGGTCCAGCATCGCCGCCGCCCAGTTCATGCCATGGTCCCAGCGCGTGCCGCCATAGTTGAAGGCCAGCGCGTCGATCTGGGTGTTCATCGTCGCCATCGCCGCCGCATCCTGTTGCGGGCGCAGGATATTCACGTTTGACGGCGTGCAGGGCGTGCTGGGCTGGTTCGACAGCGCCGTTCCATAGGTTGAACTGGTCGGCACCTGATAGGTCGTCGCAATGGCCGGCGCCGTGGCGCCGCTGGTGGATTCAAGATCGAAATACAGCATCGTCCGATAGCCCGATGTCGTCGTCAGAACCGGCACGGTCGAGAAATCGGCCGCAGGCACGTCAATGCAGTTCACGTTGGTCACGTTCGACACGTTGGCGACGGAATTGTAGCGCCCCATCAGCGTCGTGCTCATATTCACCCCGTTGCTATAGGGCACCAGCGTGACCGAAGGCGTGATCGACCCCGAACTGTCGGCCAGCCGCGTGATGAAATCCTTCAGCCCCGTCCGCATCGTGGCCGCGCCTGGCACGGCTTGAACCGCGTTGCCCGTATCGAAGGCCAGCGCCACCTCGACCCGTGCGGTGGCCGGCACGCTTGCCGTCGCACTCGCCGCCACGCCCAGCGTGCTGATATTGACCATCTGCATGAAGCGGTTGGTCTGGCTGCCCGTGGCCGTGGCGCTGACCGGCTTGAAATTGCCCGTGCTGCTGGCCGTGACCGTATTCACCAGACTGCCCGCCCCCAGCCGCGACATGCAGGCCGTGACCACGCCGGAAAGCTCGGGGTTGGTGGTCGTGGTATTGCCCGTTGTCACCGTGCCCGGCCGTTCCACCGTGGCCGCGTTCAGCGTGCAGAAATCCAGCGCCTGCTGCACGCGGGCGCGGGTATTCTCGTGTCGCATCACATCGACCGACACGCCCCCGGCAAGAATGGCCAGCAGCGTAAAGACCAACCCCGTCTGGGTCATCGACCCCGCATCGCCGCGCAGGAAATCCGTCAATCGCACCATGTCGCACCATCACCGTCATCGGTCGGCCCGTGCCTTGCCCCGTCCGGGGGCGGATCGCGGGGCGCCGTCTGACCGTATGGCTAGCGGGCGATTGTGCAGACTTTAGGGCGCCTTGGCGGTCAATGCGGCCCGCCCGATGGCAGGTTCGTCCGATTCTGCACCACCCCGCCACGCTTTGGCCCCACAGGTTAACGCCGCGCGCGCCCCTGCCATCACTGCCCGCCCCGCCGGAATTCGCGCCGCCCCCGGCGTTCTGGCCGCAATTCCTGTCACATTGCCGGTCCATTCTGCCCCCGACCCGTCTTTCTGGCGCTGCGTCGGGCCGCTTTGGCCTGCTAGACTGCCGGGCAGGGTTTGGACGATTGCAAAAGGACCAGCACCATGACCGCCAAGGAACCGGGCTTCCGCGACTCTGTCGATCTCATGTTCAACCGCGCCGTGGCGCTGATGGACCTGCCCGCAGGGCTGGAACAAAAGATCCGCGTCTGCAATTCGACCTATACGGTCCGCTTCGGCGTGCGCCTGCGCGGCAAGATCGAAACCTTCACCGGCTACCGCTCGGTCCATTCCGAACATATGGAACCGGTCAAGGGCGGCATCCGCTACGCCCTTTCCGTGCATCAGGACGAGGTCGAGGCGCTGGCCGCCCTGATGACCTATAAATGCGCCCTCGTCGAAACCCCCTTTGGCGGGTCAAAGGGGGGTCTCTGCATCGACCCCCGCGCATGGGACGAACACGAACTGGAACAGATCACCCGCCGCTTCGCCTATGAACTGATCAAGCGCGACCTGATCAACCCCGCCCAGAACGTGCCCGCCCCCGATATGGGCACGGGCGAACGCGAAATGGCATGGATCGCCGACCAATACGCCCGCATGAACACCACCGACATCAACGCCAAGGCCTGCGTCACCGGCAAACCGCCCCATGCGGGCGGCATCCAGGGCCGGGTCGAGGCCACGGGCCGCGGCGTGCAATACGCCTTGCGCGAATTTTTCCGCCACCCCGAAGATGTGGCGCTGGCGCAGCTTTCGGGCACGCTTGCGGGCAAACGCGCCGTGGTGCAGGGCCTTGGCAATGTGGGCTATCACGCCGCGAAATTCCTGTCGGAAGAAGACGGCGTAAAGATCACCGCCATCATCGAACGCGACGGCGCGCTGATCGATGAAAACGGCCTGAACGTCGAAGCCGTCCGCAACCACATGAACCGCACGGGCGGCCTGTTGGCGGGCTATGGCGATGCCACCTTTACCGAAGACGGCGCCGCCGAACTGGAACGCCCCTGCGACATGCTGATCCCCGCCGCGATGGAAGGCACCATCAACCTGTCCAACGCCGACCGCATCAAGGCCCCTCTGATCATCGAGGCCGCCAATGGCCCCGTCACCTTTGGCGCCGATGAAATCCTGCGCGCCAAGGGCTGCGTCATCATCCCCGATATGTATGCCAATGCGGGCGGCGTGACGGTCAGCTATTTCGAATGGGTCAAGAACCTGTCGCATATCCGCTTTGGCCGCATGCAGCGCCGGCAGGAAGAATACCGCCACCAGCTTCTCGTCACCGAACTCGAACGCCTCTCGGCCGATCGCGGCCTTGGCTGGACGCTCAGCCCCGGCTTCAAGGAAGGCTACCTGCGCGGCGCGGGGGAATTGGAACTGGTGCGCTCGGGTCTCGATGACACCATGCGCGCCGCCTATCAGGCCATGCGCGCCGTCTGGCACGGCCGCCCCGATGTGCAGGATCTGCGCGTCGCGGCCTATATCGTGTCCATCGGCCGCGTGGCGGCAACCTACCGGTCCAAGGGGCTTTGACCGCGCCCCCGCTGTGACAGGGCGTCGCGCCCGCCCGCAAATGTGTAAAGCGACACGATCCTGTCGCAACCGGCCTTGGCTTTTCGCGGCAGGGGTTGCATCCTCCGCCGCGGCGCGCTTTGACTGGCGCGTCTTGGACGGGGCGGGAAGTGATGCGCTATTCGGGTCTTGAAGTCATCCGGCAGGGGCTGTTCGGCAATACGGGCTGGAAGCCCGCATGGCGCGATCCGGCACCCAAGGCCGAATACGATGCCATCATCATCGGCGGCGGCGGCCACGGCCTGTCCACGGCCTATTATCTGGCCAAGAACCACGGCATGACCAATATCGCCGTGCTGGAAAAGGGCTATCTTGGGTCCGGCAATATCGGCCGCAACACCACGATCGTGCGCGCCAACTATTTCCTGCAAGGCAACTCGGAATTTTACAGCCATTCCATGAAACTGTGGGAAGGGCTGGAAGCCGACCTCAATTACAACGTGATGCATTCGCAGCGCGGGCTGATCAACCTGTTCCATTCCGATGGCCAGCGCGATGCCTTCGTGCGGCGCGGCAATGCCATGATCAACCAGGGCGATGACGCCATCCTTCTCGACCGCGACGGCGTGCGCGAACATCTGCCCTATCTCGATTTCGAACAGACCCGCTTTCCTATCTATGGCGGGCTTCTGCACCCGCGCGGCGGCACGGCGCGGCATGATGCGGTGGCATGGGGCTATGCCCGCGGCGCCGACCGGCGCGGGGTGGATCTGATCCAGAACTGCGAAGTGACGGGGATTGACATCGAAAACGGCCGCGTCACCGGCGTGCAAACCACCCGCGGCGCGATCAAGGCCAAAAAGGTCGGCATGGTCGTCGCAGGCCGCTCAAGTCAGGTCGCCGCCATGGCCGGCATGCGCCTGCCCATCGAAAGCCACATCCTGCAAGCCTTCGTGACCGAGGGGCTGAAACCCGTGATCGACCATGTCATCAGCTTCGGCATGGGGCACTTCTACATCAGCCAGTCCGACAAGGGCGGTCTGGTGTTCGGCGGCGACCTTGATTTCTACGCCTCCTACGCCTCACGCGGCAACCTGCCCATGGTGGAACATGTGATGGAAGCGGGCATGACCCTGATGCCCATGATCGGCCGCGCCAAGGTGCTGCGCTCCTGGGGCGGGATCATGGACATGTCGCCCGACGGATCACCCATCATCGACAAGACCCATATCGACGGCCTTTTCGTCGATTGCGGCTGGAACTATGGCGGCTTCAAGGCCGTGCCCGCCTCGGGCTGGTGCATGGCGCATCTCATGGCAACCGGCGAAAGCCACCCCGTCGCCGCCCGCTTCAAGCTCAACCGCTTCGCCACCGGCCATATCCTCGACGAGGAAGGCACGGGCTCGCAGCACAACCTGCACTGACCATGACCCCGCAGCGCCCCGCCCGACCCCACGCCTTCGGCGAGAGTATTTTTGCAAGGATGAAGCCGCATGGTTTCACCTTTGCCCAAATACTCCGGGGTGAGGGCGCCTGCGCCCGAGGGGCAGCGCCCCTCTCTGTTTTCAACGACCAGAACAAGGCAAAGCCATGCGCCTGACCTGCCCCCTTTGCGGCCCGCGCGACCGGCGCGAATTCTACTATTACGGCGCCGAGGATTATCTGCACCGCCCCGCAGCGGATGCCGAACCCGGCGCATGGGACAACTACCTGCACCTGCGCGACAACCCCGCAGGTCTGACGAACGACCTGTGGTATCACGATATGGGCTGCGGCGCGTGGCTTCTTGTCACCCGCAACACCGTCACCCACGAAATCCAGCAGGTTCAGGCCGTCGCCGCACCGCAAGCCGCGAAGAAGGGGGCCGCGAAATGAGGATCGAGGGCAGGGGCCAGATCGACCGCACCAAACCCGTCCGCTTCCGGTTCGACGGGCGCGAGATGACGGGCTTCAAGGGCGACACGCTCGCATCCGCCTTGCTGGCCAACGGGGTCAAACTTGTCGGGCGCAGTTTCAAATACCACCGCCCGCGCGGGATTTTGACCGCAGGGTCGGAAGAACCCAACGCCATGGTCGAGGTGTTGCAGGGCAACCAGCAAACCCCCAATGTCCGCGCCACGGTGCAGGAACTTTATGACGGGCTGCGCGCGCAAAGCCAGAACCGTTTCCCCTCGCTCCGGTTCGACATGCTGTCGGTCAACGACCTTGCCTCGCCCTTTCTGTCGGCGGGCTTTTATTACAAGACCTTCATGTGGCCGCGCGCGCTGTGGGAAAAACTCTACGAACCGCTGATCCGCCGCGCGGCGGGCCTTGGCTCGCTGTCGGGCCGCCATGACGAAGACCCCTATGAAAAGGCATGGGCCTTTTGCGATGTTCTGGTGATCGGCGCGGGGCCTGCGGGCCTGATGGCCGCGCTGACTGCCGCGCGGGCCGGGGCCGATGTAATCCTTGCCGACGAAGATGCCCGCATGGGCGGGCGGCTTCTGTCGGACGGGGGCGAGATTGACGGCAAACCTGCGCTGGTTTGGGTCGATGCCGCGCTGGCCGAACTGGCCGCCCTGCCCAATGTGCGCCTGATGACCCGCACTTCGGTGACCGGCGCCTATGATGATGGCACTTTCGGCGCGCTGGAACGGGTGTCGCTGCACCGCAGCCCCGCGCCGCATCTGCCGCGCGAATGTTTCTGGCGCATCGTGGCGGGCCAGACCGTGCTGGCGGCGGGCGCGCTCGAACGCCCCATCGCCTTTCCCGACAATGACCGCCCCGGCATCATGATGGCAGGCGCCCTGCGCGCCTATCTCAACCGCTACGGCGTCGCCCCGGGCCAACGCGTGACGCTGATCGCCAATAACGATTCCGCCCGCGCCACCGCCCGTGACCTGATCGCCGCAGGGGTCAAGGTCGCGGCCATCCTCGACACCCGGCCCAACGCCAGCGCGGTCGAGGATTGCCCCGTTTACCTCTCTGCCACCATCACCGCCACGCGCGGGCGCCATGGCCTGAAATCCATCCATGTCGCCCATGCCGGCGGCACGGCGGAAATCGAGACCGATTGCCTTGCCATGTCGGGCGGCTGGAACCCGACCGTCCACCTGACCTGCCACATGAACGGGCGGCCCCAGTGGCGCGAGGATATCGCGGCCTTCGTGCCCGCCCCCAACGCCGTGCCGCGCCTGACACCCGCAGGGGCCTGCAACGGCGCCTTCAGCACCGCCGCTGCCTTGCGCGAAGGGGCCGATGCCGCGCGCACGGCCCTTGCCGCCTTGGGCAAATCCGCCCCCGACGCGCCCCTTCCGCTGGCCGAGGATACGCCCTATGCCATCACCCCCTTCTGGGAAACCGAAGGGGCCAAGGGCCGCCAATGGCTCGATTTCGCCAATGACGTGACGACCAAGGATGTTCGCCTTTCCGCACAGGAAAACTTTGCCTCGGTCGAACATATGAAGCGCTACACGACCCAAGGCATGGCCCCCGATCAGGGCAAGAACTCGAATGTGGGGGCCTTGGCCGTGCTGGCCGATGCCACGGGGCGTGGCATCCCGCAGACCGGCACCACCACCTACCGCCCGCCCTATACCCCCGTCTCCATCGCTGCGATGGGGGCAGGCGGGCGCGGCGCGGGCTTTGCCCCGCAACGCTTCCTCACCTCGGATCAAGCCAGCCGCGACCGCGGCGCCCCGATGATCGAGGCTGGGCTGTGGTATCGCCCCAGCTACTTCCCCAAACCGGACGAAACCACCTGGCGCGAAGCCTGCGACCGCGAGGTGAACATGGTCCGCGCGAGCGTGGGCGTGGCCGATGTCTCGACCCTTGGCAAGATCGACATCCAGGGGCGCGATGCCGCCCGCTTCCTTGACCTTGTCTATACCAACACCTTCTCGACCCTGCCGGTGGGCCGTGTCCGCTATGGCCTCATGCTGCGCGAGGATGGCCATGTCCTCGATGACGGCACCACGGCGCGTCTGGGCGAGAACCACTACCTGATGACCACCACCACGGCGGCGGCAGGGCTGGTGATGCGCCATCTCGATTTCGTGCATCAGGCCTTCTGCGCCGATTGGGATGTGCGCTTCATCAGCGTGACCGAAACATGGGCGCAATTCGCCATTGCCGGGCCGAAAGCCCGCGCCCTTCTCGACAGCCTGATCGACAACGCGCCCGATCTGCCCTTCATGGGCGTGGCCCCGGTATCGCTTGGCGGGATCAATGCCCGCCTGTTCCGCATCTCGTTCTCGGGCGAGCAGGGCTATGAACTCGCCGTGCCCACCCGCTATGGCGAGGCGCTGTTCCGCGACCTCGTGGCCCGCGCCGAAACCATGGGCGGCGGCCCCTACGGGATGGAGGCGCTGAACGTCCTGCGTATCGAAAAGGGCTTCATCACCCATGCCGAAATCCACGGCCGCACCACGGCCTTCGACATCGGCATGGAAAAGATGGTCAGCCCGAAAAAAGACTGCATCGGCAAGGCCGCAGCCGCCCGCCCCGGCATGCACGGGGCCGAGCGTGAACAGCTTGTCGGCCTCAAACCCCTGTCCGATGCCGCCATCACCGCAGGCGCCCATCTCTTCACCCCCGGTGACGCGATCAAGCGCGAGAATGATCAGGGCTATGTCACCTCGGTCGGCTATTCGCCCACCTTGGGCGCTTGGCTGGGGCTGGCCTTCCTGAAAAACGGCCGCGCGCGGCATGGCGAACGCATCCGCCTTGTCGATCATCTGCGCGGGATCGACCTTCTGTGCGAAGTCTGCGACCCCGTGTTCCACGACAAGGAAGGAACGAAACTCCGTGCCTGAACTGATCGCCAAATCCGCCCTTGCCGGCCACGCGCCCCTGACCCGCGCCGCCACCACGCTGGCCGAAGCGCCGATGACCGACATCACCGCCATCGCGCCCTTTCCGGGCCAGACCAAGGCAGTCAATGCCGCGCTCAAACCGCTCGGGCTCAGCTTTCCCGCGCCCAATGGCCAAAGCAGCAACGGCCCCGTCCGCCTGCTCTGGACCGGGCGCGAACAGGCCTTCCTGATCGGCGCGCCCGCCCCCGAAATGGGCGCGGCCGCCGCCGTCACCGGCCAGTCCGACGGCTGGGCCATCCTCACCCTGTCGGGCCCCTTGGCCCGCGACACGCTGGCACGCCTTGTCCCGCTCGACCTGCGCGAAACCGCCTTCCCCGTGGGCATGACCGCGCGCAGCGGGCTCAACCACATGGCCATGGTGCTGACCCGCAGCGACGCCGCAACCTACGAAATCATGGTGTTCCGCTCGATGGCCCGCACCGCATGGCACGAACTGGCCGAGGCGCTGGAAACCGTCGCCGCCCGCTTCGACCAGATGGCGTAAAAAAGGGGGCGCTCGCGCCCCCTCGCCCCTGCGGGGCTCACCCCCTGAGGATATTTGCCGGGCAGAAAATGCACAGCCCGCAGCCCCATTTTCTGCCCTTCAAATATCCTCAGGGGGGGGCGCCGGAACGGCGACGGGGGCAGAATGCCCCCATCTTGCTTTGACAGCGGCCACGCGCGGGCCGATATAGAACCCATGTCCCTGCCACCCGGATTCCTTGACGAACTGCGCAGCCGCGTGTCGCTCTCACAGGTTGTGGGGCGCAAGGTCACGTGGGACATGCGCAAGTCGAACATGGCCAAGGGCGACTGGTGGGCGCCGTGCCCCTTCCATCAGGAAAAATCGGCCAGCTTCCATGTCGATGACAGGAAGGGCTTTTATTACTGCTTCGGCTGCCACGCCAAGGGCGATGCGGTCAGCTTCCTGAAGGAAAACGACAACCTGTCCTTCATGGAAGCGGTCGAGGCGCTTGCGCGCGAGGCGGGAATGCAGATGCCCGCCCGCGATCCGCAGGCCGCCCAGAAAGCCGACCGCCGCACCCAACTGGCCGAAGTGATGGAAGAGGCGGTCAAATGGTTCCGCCTGCAACTGAAAACCAGCGCCGCCGCCGAGGCGCGGGCCTATCTTGAAAAGCGCCGCCTCAGCCCCGCCGCACAGGACCGCTGGGAAATCGGCTTCGCGCCCGACCAGCGGCAGGCGCTGTTTCACGCGCTGGTGCAAAAGGGCATCGCGCCCGACCTGATCGTCGATAGCGGCCTTTGCGCCAAACCCGATGACGGAGGTGCTCCCTACGACCGCTTCCGCGGCCGCATCATCTTTCCCATCCGCGACGGGCGCGGCCGCGCCATATCGCTGGGCGGCAGGTCGATGGACCCAAACGCCCGCGCGAAATACCTCAACGGCCCCGAAACCGAACTGTTCGACAAAGGCCGCAACCTTTTCAACCACGGCCCCGCCCGCGAAGCGGCGGGCAAGGGCCTGCCGCTCATCGTGGCCGAAGGCTACATGGATGTGATCGCCCTGTCCGAAGCGGGCTTCCGCGCCGCCGTGGCCCCCTTGGGCACCGCCGTCACCGAAGACCAGCTTCGCCTGATGTGGCGCATCAGCGACGAGCCGGTGATCGCGCTTGACGGCGATGCCGCAGGCATCCGCGCCGCGCTGCGGGTGATCGACCTTGCCCTGCCCCTGCTTGAGGCAGGCAAGGCGCTGCGTTTCGCCGTGCTGCCGCAGGGGCAAGACCCCGACGACCTGATCAAGGCCCAAGGCGCCCCCGCCATGCAAAAGGTGCTGGACGAGGCGCAGCCCATGGTCAACCTGCTGTGGCGGCGCGAAACCGAAGGCAAGGTGTTCGACAGCCCCGAACGGAAAGCCGCGCTCGACAAACGCCTGCGGGCGGCATTGTCCAAGATCGCCGACCCCTCGATCCGCGGCCATTACGGCGAAGATATCAAGACCCTGCGCCAGCAGCTTTTCGGGCGCGAGGCAAAGCCCTTCCGCGAATGGGTGCCGCGCCAGCCCGGGGCAGGGGGCGGGCGCTTTGCGCCACCCCGTCCGGTCTCGCCCATGCCCAGCACCCGCGCCTCGCTTCTGGCGCAGGCCGGCGGCCCCGAGGAAGCCCTGCGCGAGGCGGTGATCCTTGCCACGCTGATGACCCATCCGCGCCTGATCGCCCGCTTCGAATCCGCCCTCGACCGCTGCGAATTTACCGGCCCCGGCCATGCCCGCCTGCGCGACCTTCTGCTCATCCACGCCGATGCCGATGACCCCCGCGCCATTCTGGCCGAACAGCGCCCCGAAGCGGTGGAAACCATCTTTGCCCATCCCCATGTCAGGAACGCCCCTGCCATCCTGCACCCCGACGATACCGAAAAGGCCGAATTTGCCGTGGCGCAGGATCTGTTCCTGCTCACCACCGAACGCGGCCGCCTGCGCGAGATCGAGGATGCCGCGCAGGATATCGAGGGCGTGGCCGACGAAGGCCTGACATGGCGCCTGCGCAAGGCGACCGAAGCACGGGCCGAGGCGCAGCGCGGCCCGCAGGACAAGACCGGCGACAGCATCATCGCCGCCAATGGCGTGGCACTCGACAAGGACGAATTGGAACAGTCCCGCCGCGTCTTTGACTCGATCCGCTTCGACAAGGGCGGAAACCGCCCCTAGCCGCCCGCCTTCCTGCAAAGAATCACCCCCGCCCCCTTACACCTGTCGTGATTCGCGCTATTGATTCGGCGGGCGCCCCTTTGATTCGTCGCGGGGCCTCCCATATAGCCTCCACGCGCCCGCATCTTCAGGAGCATCCATGGCACTCAAAGACACCGACGACGCGAAGCCCGAAGAGCAGGAAGCCGACGTTTCCCTTGATATGAGCCAGGCCGCCGTCAAGAAGATGATCGCCGACGCGCGTGAACGGGGCTACATCACCTACGAACAGCTCAACACCGTCCTGCCGCCCGAACAGGTTTCGTCCGAGCAGATCGAGGATGTGATGTCGATGCTGTCCGAAATGGGCATCAACATCATCGAAGATGACGAGGCGGACGACGCCGAAGCCGGTGGCGAACTGGTGGTAACCGAATCAACCTCGCGCGAGGTTGCCGTGGTGGGCGCCACCACCGAAACGCTCGACCGCACCGATGACCCCGTCCGCATGTATCTGCGCGAAATGGGCAGCGTCGAACTGCTGTCGCGCGAGGGCGAGATCGCCATCGCCAAGCGCATCGAAGCCGGTCGCAACACCATGATCCTCGGGCTGTGCGAAAGCCCGCTGACATTCCAGGCCATCACCATCTGGCGCGACGAACTTCTGTCCGAAGACATCCTGTTGCGCGATGTGATCGACCTGGAAGCCACCTTTGGCCGGTCGCTCGACGGCGAAGATGATATGGACGGGCCGGAACTGGGCGGTGTCGAACTTGACAGCGCCGCCCCCCGCCGCAGCACCGGCGGCAATGACGAACCCGAACTTGATGCCGATGGCAACCCGCTGTCGCGGGCCGAAGACGATGACGAGGATGACGAAGCCTCGAACATGTCGCTCGCCGCGATGGAAGCCGCGTTGAAGCCCAAAGTGCTGGAAACGCTGGAAATCATCGCCCGCGATTACGTCAAGCTGGCCGAGATGCAGGATCTGCGGATGTCGGCCGCGCTGACCGAAAAGGGCAGTTTCTCGGCCAAGGACGAAGCCGCCTATCAAAAGCTGCGCTCCGAAATCGTGGTGCTGGTGAACGAACTTCACCTGCACAACAACCGGATCGAGGCCCTGATCGACCAGCTTTACGGCATCAACCGCAAGATCATGGCGATCAATTCCAACATGGTCAAACTGGCCGATGCCGCCCGCATCAACCGCCGCGAATTCATCGACGAATACCAAGGCTACGAGCTTGACCCGAACTGGGCCGACCGCATGGCTGCCAAGGGCGGTCGCGGCTGGCAGACCCTGTTCGAGAAATCGCGCGACAAGGTGGAAGACCTGCGTTCCGAAATGGCCACGGTCGGCCAATATATCGGCGTCGATATCAGCGAATTCCGCCGCATCGTGAACCAGGTGCAAAAGGGCGAGAAAGAGGCGCGTCAGGCCAAGAAGGAAATGGTGGAAGCCAACCTTCGCCTCGTCATCTCGATCGCCAAGAAATACACCAACCGCGGCCTGCAATTCCTTGACCTCATCCAAGAGGGCAATATCGGCCTTATGAAGGCCGTCGATAAATTCGAATACCGCCGCGGCTATAAATTCTCGACCTATGCGACATGGTGGATCCGTCAGGCCATCACGCGGTCCATCGCCGATCAGGCCCGCACCATCCGTATTCCGGTGCATATGATCGAAACGATCAACAAACTTGTCCGCACCGGCCGCCAGATGCTGCACGAAATCGGCCGCGAACCCACCCCCGAGGAACTGGCCGAAAAGCTGCAAATGCCGCTCGAAAAGGTCCGCAAGGTGATGAAGATCGCCAAGGAACCGATTTCCTTGGAAACCCCCATCGGCGACGAAGAGGACAGCCAGCTTGGCGACTTCATCGAAGACAAGAACGCCATCCTGCCGCTCGACAGCGCCATTCAGGAAAACCTGAAAGAAACCACCACCCGCGTCCTCGCCAGCCTGACCCCCCGCGAAGAACGCGTCCTACGCATGCGCTTCGGCATCGGCATGAACACCGACCACACGCTGGAAGAAGTGGGCCAACAGTTCAGCGTCACCCGCGAACGCATCCGCCAGATTGAGGCGAAGGCGTTGCGGAAGCTGAAGCATCCGAGCAGAAGCAGGAAGCTGCGGAGTTTCCTCGACCAATAATCAAGAGCGCCCTTCGGGGCGCTTTTTATTTGGGTATGTGCTTGCTGCCCACCGTCTCTTAGAAACGCCCCAATACTGCTGCGCGGTTGTGGTTATGAATGAGTGAGTTGGTGAATATGGGAACCACACCGCCTGCCAAGATCGGACCTGTAACAAAAGCCGTGGTTTTTCTGTATTTTGCTTTGTCAATTTTGGCAGTGATACCGATGCTACTGCGAAGTTTCTTCCTTCCCGTGCATGGATCGGCAGCATCAAGTCAAAGCCCGTTGGTGGCCGCTGTTGTATTGATCGGTGTCCTGTCAGGCGTTTTTCTCGTGATTGCGATCAAGCCGGTTTCTTCAATGGATTCTTTAAAGGATGCCATAGTCGCCGCGGCGGCTTCTGCTTTCTCTGCATTTGTTGTCTACGCTGCTTTTTTTGCCGGTCTCCCGTTAATCTATTCAGCAGTTTTGGGAAACGAGCGAGACGTGCGTGTGGTCGTTGAAAATCCTCGTGCTTCCTCGCAGAAATCTTGCAGACATCGCGTAGAGCTGCGTGACAGTTTATTCTTTTTCGATAGCCTCTGCGGCTTGACAGAAGAATTCAGGAGCAGCCTGAAGCCTGGAGACCAGCTGACCGTTTCTGGCAAGGGCTCGAAGTTCGGGATTTTTGTCAGGTCCGTCAAGAAAGCCCAATAAAGTCTAGTATCGCATTCGAGGCGCGGCCAAGATTCCTTGCAGGTTGCCCCCTCAAACCTCCACCCACTCCACCACACTCTCCGGCGCACCGACAGCCACTCCGCCAGCCGCCATCCCCTCCAGATGGAACGGGATCGCCTCGGCCAACTCGCGCTTCACCTCCGCCACGCTTGCCCCGGCCGCCACGCAGCCCGGCAAATCGGGCACATAGCCCGAATAACCCTCGCCCGCTTTTTCGATCACAACCGCATAGCGCATGTCAGTGCCCCTTCAGCCCCGCCTGTTTCAAGATAGAGTTGAACGTGCCGGGTGCCAAGTCGTCGCTATCCTTGCCCGCCACCGTCACCCGCCCCGCCTTCACGGCGTGTGCAAACTGCCGATGGCTGCCCCGCGTGGCGACAAGATACCAGCCATCATCGGCCAACAGGCGCAAGACGAAGCGGATTTTGACAACCGGCATGGCAGAACCCTTTGCTCCTGCCGCTCGGCTTTAGTCCCGTTTGGTTAACGAACCGTTGCTCCCACCCTGCCGATGTGAGTCCCGCCCGCCACACCCGGCGCCCCCCATATCCTGCGCCCCCCTCTTCCCCCTAGCCGAAACCTGCCCCTTGCCCCTATAGTTTGCGTCAAGAACGGGGGAACAACCCCGAGCGTACGAGGCAGGCAACAAAACCAACAAGCAAGGGGAGGGGGCCTATGCGCTGCCCGTTCTGCGGCAATATCGACACCCAGGTGAAAGACTCGCGCCCGGCCGAAGATCACGTCTCGATCCGCCGCCGCCGCTTTTGCCCCGCCTGCGGCGGGCGCTTCACCACCTATGAACGCGTCCAGCTGCGCGACCTCGTGGTGATCAAATCCTCGGGCAAACGCGAAGATTTCGACCGTTCGAAACTGGAACGCTCGATCCGCATCGCCATGCAGAAACGCCCGATCGAACCCGAACGCATCGACCAGATGATTTCCGGCATCGTGCGGCGTCTGGAAAGCCTTGGCGAAACCGACATCCCGTCCAAGGTGATCGGCGAGATCGTGATGGAATCCCTCGCCCGCATCGACACCGTGGGCTATGTGCGCTTCGCCTCGGTCTATAAAAACTTCCAGGCCGCCGACGATTTCGACAAATTCGTCAGCGAGTTGCGCCCCAACACCACCCCTGACGAGTGATCCGCCCCGACGACGAAGCCCATATGTCCCACGCCCTCGCGCTTGCCGCGCGGGGGCTGGGGCGCACATGGCCCAACCCGTCGGTCGGCTGCGTGATCGTGAACGGGGGCCGCATCCTGGGGCGCGGTTTTACCCAGCCGGGTGGCCGCCCCCATGCCGAACGCATGGCGCTGGAACAGGCAGGGCAGGGCGCACGGGGCGCCACGGCCTATGTCACGCTCGAACCCTGCGCCCATCACGGCAAGACGCCCCCCTGCACCGATGCCCTGATCGCATCGGGCATCGCCCGCGTCGTCACCGCCCAAACCGACCCTGACCCCCGCGTATCCGGCCGTGGCCATGCCCTGCTGCGGGCGGCCGGCATCACCGTCACCGAAGGCGTGCTTGAACCGCAGGCCCGCGCGCTGCAAGCGGGCTTCCTGAAACGGGTGACCCAAGGGCTGCCCTTCACCACCGTTAAACTCGCCGCCACGCTTGACGGTCGCATCGCCACCGCCACGGGCGAAAGCCGCTGGATCACCGGCCCCGCCGCCCGCCGCGCGGTGCATGCCATGCGCCTGACCCATGACGCGGTGCTGACCAACAGCGGCACCGCCCGCATCGACGACCCCGACCTGACCGCCCGCGACATGGGCGCCCGCCACCAACCGCTCCGCCTCCTGCTTGACGCCCGCCTGACCCACAGCGCGGCCAGCCGCCTTGGCCGCACCGCCCGCGAACATCCCGTCTGGGTGCTGCACAGCGCCGCCGCCCCCGCCGAAGCCCGCGCCGCATGGGCCGCCACCGGCGCGCGGCTGATCGAATGTCCCGCCCGCGGCGACCATCTCGACCTCACCGCCGCCTTCCGCCTGCTCGCCGCCGAAGGCCTGACCCGTATTCTGGTCGAGGCAGGCGGCATCTTCGCCGCCGCGCTGATCCGCGATGCCCTCGTCGATGAACTCGCCCTTTTCACCGCAGGCGCGCTGATCGGGTCCGAAGGCAGCCCCGTTCTCGGCCCGCTCGGCCTGACCAGCCTCGCAGCAGCCCCCCGCCCGCATCTCGTCGGGCAAGAAACCCATGGCCCTGATATCCTGACCCGCTGGCGCTTCTGACCCGCCGCGCGTCATTTTCTGCCCTCAAATATCCCACGGGGGGTGCGGGGGGTGTGAAACCCCCCGCTTGTGTCACCAATGCCCCACGCTTGGCGCCGATTTCCACGGTTCCACCGGCTCCAGCGCCGCGCCCTTCTGCAACAGCTCGATCGAGATGTTGTCGGGGCTGCGCACGAATGCCATCCGCCCGTCCCGCGGCGGGCGGTTGATTACCACGCCATGCGCGGCCAGATGCGCGCAGGTGGCGTGGATATCATCCACCTCATAGGCCAGATGCCCGAAATGGCGGCTGTCGCTGGGCAGGCCCGCGTCGCCATCCCAGTTATAGGTCAGCTCGATCGGCGCCTCGGGCTGGCCGGGGGGCGCCATGAAGACCAGCGTGAAACGCCCGCCCTCGTTTTCGTAGCGCCGCGTCTCTTCCAGCCCCAACAGGCGATAAAACGCCATCGACGCGTCAAGGTCTTTCACCCGCACCATCGTATGCAAATATGTCAGTCCCATCGGACTCTCCTTCCCGTTTCCGGCGTCCACATTACGCATGGCATCGCCGCCAATTCCACCGCAAGATATGGTAGCGCCCGACTCGTCCAAGCCCAGAGGTTCCGATGCAGCAATACCATGACGCGCTTCGCACCGTGCTGTCGCAGGGCACCCGCAGCACAGACCGCACCGGCACCGGCACGATCAGCCATTTCGGCCTGCAATCGCGCTACCCCCTGTCCGACGGCTTCCCGCTGGTCACCACCAAGAAACTGCACCTGCGCTCGATCATCCATGAGCTTTTGTGGTTCCTGAAGGGTGACACGAATATCCGCTACCTCAACGAAAACGGCGTGACCATCTGGGATGAATGGGCCGATGCAAACGGCGATCTCGGCCCCGTCTATGGCCGCCAGTGGCGCGATTTTGGCGGTGTGGACCAGATTGCCACGCTTGTCGAAACCATCCAGCGCAGCCCCGACAGCCGCCGCCTGATCGTTTCGGCATGGAACCCGCCCGATGTGCCCCATATGGCGCTGCCGCCCTGCCACACCATGTGGCAGGTCCGCATCCTTGGCGGCAAACTGCACCTGCAACTCTATCAGCGCAGCGCCGACATGTTCCTTGGCGTGCCGTTCAACATCGCCTCTTACGCCCTGCTCGCCGTCATGCTCGCCCATGTCACGGGATATGAGGCGGGCGATTTCATCCATTCCATCGGTGACGCGCATATCTACCTCAACCACCTCGAACAGGTGCAAACCCAGCTTGCCCGCGACATCCGCCCCCTGCCAAAGCTGGAAATCACCCGCGCCGTGCCCTCGATCTTCGATTTCCGGTATGAGGATTTCGCCGTAACCGGCTACGATCCGCACCCCGCCATCAAGGCAGCGGTGGCCGTGTGATGCTCACCCTCGTCGTCGCCCGCGCAAGGAACGGAGCCATCGGCAAAGCCGGCGATATCCCGTGGCACGCGCCCGAAGACCTCGCCGCCTTCCAGCGCGAAACCACGGGCGGCGCCGTCATCATGGGGCGGCGCACATGGGAAAGCCTGCCCTTCAAGCCGCTGAAAAACCGCCTCAACATCGTCGTCACCCGCGACACGGGCCTGTGGGAAACCACCGCCCCCACGCCCGAAGCCGCCCTCGCCATCGCACGCGCCGCAGGCCACACCCGCCTCTACGGCATCGGCGGCGAAGCGATCTACCGCGCCCTGCTGCCGATGGCCGACCGTCTGGTCGTGACCGAGGTGGATGTGACGGTGGACGGCGCGGATGCGTTCTTCCCAGAGTTTGGCGAGGGGTGGCGCCAAATCCACCACCACCCCCTCCGCTATGAATCCCCCCGATGTACCCTGACCGAATGGCTCCGCGCCTGAGGCCCGCCTAACCCCGCCATCCCCCCGAAAGACCCCTGTCATCCCCGCGCAAGCGGGGATCTCTGGGTCACCGTCTGAGGGCGATCCCCGCTTTCGCGGGGATGACAGTCGCGAGGCACCAAAGGACCGACGCGCAACGCGCCAGTGGCGCGCAGGGCCGGTACGATTGCAGCTTCGGCAACGAAGCCGCAAGGGGCCATCCGCCACCCCGCCGTATCAGGCACGGGCCGCGCCCGCCGGGCGGGTGCGCCACGCGCGCCCGCCCCCCGCAGGGCGGGCGCGGCCCGTGCGCGGGGCGGACTGGCAGGGCAGGGCCATCCTGCCCCACCGCGCAGGCAGCACGCGCTGCCTGCAACTCAGACCGCCCCGATCTCTCCCACACCCCGCGCCTGTGCCACCTGCAACTCCCACCGCATCTGCAAGCCCATCCAGAACTCGGCCGTGGTGCCAAAAGCCGCCGCCAGCCGCAGCGCCGTGTCGCCCGTGATCGCGCGCCGCCCCGCCACGATTTCGGAAACACGGTTCGCGGGCACACCGATATGCCGCGCCAAGGCAGCGGCGGTCAGCCCCTTGGGGGCCAGAAATTCCTCGGCCAGCACCTCGCCGGGGTGGACGGGGGCCAGCGCCTCAGTGGTAGTCGGCAAGTTCAACCGCTTCAGCATTCCCGTCCCTCCAGACAAAACAGATGCGCCACTGGTCATTGACGCGGATCGACCATTGCCCGGCACGGTCGCCGCGCAGTGCTTCCAGCCGGTTGCCGGGCGGAGCGGTCAGGTCTTCGATCCGCCGCGCCGCATCCAGCATGGCCAGCTTGCGCAGGGCCACCCGTTCCACCGTCTGAAACCGCGCCACCCTTTGCAGGTTGAAAAGCCGCTCGGTATCCCTGTCCGCAAAACCAAGGATCATACGCTATACGTATCCCATATTGCTGTCCCCTCGTCCACCCTCCTACACCGCGCATGGTTAACACCCCCTTTCCGCCCCGCCCCGCCGTGCTATCTTTCGCCAAAGGGAGTTACCCATGCAAATCCTCGTCCTCTACCTTGCCACCACAGCGACCTTTCTGATCCTCGATGCGATCATGCTGACCTTGGTGATGAAGCCGCTTTTCGTTACCCATATCGGCCCGCTGATGCTTGAATCCTTCCGCGCGGGGCCTGCGGCGGTGTTCTACCTCGCCTATGTGGCGGGGATTTTGTATCTCGTCTCGGTCCCGGCGCTGAAAACCGGCGGCGCGGTGGTCCTGCCTGCGGCGGTGATCGGGGCCATGGCCTATGGCACCTATGAATTCACCAGCTATGCCATCATGAAAGACTGGCATTGGACCATGGTCGCCACCGATGTGACATGGGGCGCGGTGCTGACGGCGGTGGCGGCATGGGCGGGCGTGACAGCGGCGCGCATGGTCGGCTAAGGCCACGGCGCCCCGTCCGAATGTCTTAACGCCGCCCGCGGCATGGCCCAAAGAAATGAACGGTTCGTAACCCTTTTTGCGCGCGCGTCTGCATAACCTGTGCATACCCGCCCGCATCGGAGCTTTCGATGATCCTCTACGGCATCCCCACCTGCGACACCTGCAAAAAGGCGCTCAAGGCGCTGGCGGCGGCAGGCCATGACGTCACCTTCCGCGACCTGCGCGCCCAGCCGCTGACTGCGGCGGAAATCACGGAAATCGTGACAGAATTTGGCGACAGGGTGATCAACAAATCCTCGACCACCTATCGCGGTTTTTCCGATTTCCTGAAAATGTCGGAACCCGAGGCGCAGATCGCCGCACAACCCACCGTGATGAAACGCCCGATCATCCGGCAGGGGGCCGACTGGCACCTTGGCTGGGATGATGCGGTTCAGGCCAAGCTGTTGTAAAAACGGCAAAACCCCGCCCGATAGGGCAGGGTGCATCCCGCGCGGGGGGCAGGGTCAGATCAGTTGCAGATCGCCCGCCGACTCGCGCCCGTCGCGGCCCGATTGCAGCGTATAGCCGATCTTCTGGTTGTCGCTCAGCCCCTTGAGCCCGGCGCGTTCGACGGCCGAAATATGCACGAAGATGTCCTTGCCGCCATCATCGGGCGCGATGAAACCATAGCCCTTGGTTGCGTTGAACCATTTCACGGTGCCGGTCGGCATGCCGTTTCTCCCTGTTCCCGTCCCCCCCGTCGGCGACATGCCGCCGGGCCGTGCGCCCGGTCTTTCATCGTTCCGGCTACCGCAGGGGCAGGGTCAGAAAGTCAGTCGTCACTGGCGGAAATCATGCCAAAGCCTATTGTAAAATCAAGCGTCATGAAAACGTGGCGCAACTGGCTGAAATAGCGGGATAAAGGCGGAAAACCATGCGGAATGCGGCTTTGGTTCTGGGCATCATCGGCGGTATCTGGGCGATGATCGTGGGGTTTTTCGGCTTTGGCTACACCCAGTTCATCGCCACCCATGGCGCGGTGGGAACCCTTGCCACGCAGGTCGATAACCCCGGCCTGATCCGTGCGGCCAGCTTTCTGGCCCCGCTTCTGGCCATCGCGGGCGGTGCCATGGCGCGGTCGCGCAACAGGCTGGCGGCTGTGCTACTTTCGGCCTCGGCGCTGGCGGTCTATGTCGCCTTCGGCTTCAACGTCTTTACCATGTTCCCCATCGGCTTTTGCGCCCTTGGTGGGGCGCTGGCACTGGCGGCACACGAACCCGACGCGCACTGACCGCGAACCGAAAAAGAGCGCAGCACCGTGCGCTCCTTTCCTAACAAAGCGTTAACGCAAAGGTTAACGCAGATCGGGTGGCAGCGCCGCCGTCGACATCTCGGCCACCACCGCCTCAAGGTCCATGGTCGCGGTCTGTGTCTCGCCCAGACGGCGCACCGATACCGTCCGTTCCTCGACCTCTTTCATCCCCACGGCCAGGATCACCGGCACCTTGCCCACCGAATGTTCCCGCACCTTGTAGTTGATCTTCTCATTACGGGTATCGGCTTCCGCCCGCACCCCTGCTGCGGTCAGGGCGGCCACCACCTCATGTACGAAGGGGTCGGCATCCGACACGATGGATGCCACCACCACCTGCCGTGGCGCCAGCCAGAAGGGCAGCTTACCGGCATGATTTTCAATCAAAATCCCGATGAACCGCTCGAACGACCCAAGGCAGGCGCGGTGCAGCATAAAGGGGCGGTGCTTGGCGCCATCTTCCCCGATATAGGCCGCATCCAGCCGCTCGGGCAGGTTGGGGTCAAGCTGCAAGGTCCCGCACTGCCAGTCGCGCCCGATGGCATCGGTCAGCACGAATTCCAGCTTGGGCGCATAGAACGCCCCCTCGCCGGGGAACAGCTCATAGGGGTAGCCCGCCGCGTTGCAGGCATTGGCCAGCGCCGTCTCCATCTTGTCCCAGATCTCGTCCGACCCCACCCGCTTTTCGGGCCGGGTGGAAAGCTTCACCCGCCATTTGTCAAAGCCAAGGTCGGAATAGATTTTCGCAAGGAATTCAATGAACTTCTTCGATTCCGACTCGACCTGATCCAGCGTGCAGAAGATATGCGCGTCATCCTGCGTGAAGCCGCGCACCCGCATGATGCCATGCAAGGCGCCGCTCGGCTCATACCGCGCACAGGACCCGAATTCCGCCATCCGCAGCGGCAGGTCGCGATAGGATTTCAGCCCCACATTGAAGATTTGCACGTGGCAGGGGCAGTTCATCGGCTTGAGCGCATTGATGACCTTTTCCCGCGCGCCTTCTTCGTCCACTTCGACGATGAACATGTTCTCGCGGTAGTTTTCCCAATGCCCGCTGGCTTCCCACAGCTTGCGGTTCACCACCTGCGGCGTGTTCACCTCGACATAGCCGTCGCGGCGCTGCTGGCGGCGCATATAGTCCTGCAAGGTCGTATAGATGGTCCAGCCGTTGGGGTGCCAGAACACCTGACCCGGCGCTTCTTCCTGCATGTGGAACAGGCCCATCTCGCGGCCCAGCTTGCGGTGGTCGCGTTTCGCGGCCTCTTCCAGCATGGTCAGATGCGCCTTGAGGTCGTCGCGGTTCTTGAACGCGACCCCATAGATGCGCTGCAACATCGGGCGGCTGGCATCGCCCAGCCAATAGGCCCCCGCCACGTTCATCAGCTTGAACCCGTCCGCAGGAACCTGCCCGGTATGGGCCAGATGCGGGCCGCGGCAAAGGTCTTGCCAAGCCCCGTGCCAATACATCCGCAGGTCTTGCCCTTCGGGGATTTTGTGAACCAGTTCAACCTTATAGGGCTCGCCGCGTTCTTCGTAATAGGCCAGCGCGCGGGCGCGGTCCCATATCTCGGTCTTTACCGGATCGCGGGCGTTGATGATCTGCTTCATCTTCGCTTCGATCTGGCCAAGGTCTTCGGGCGTAAAGGGTTCGGCGCGGTCGAAATCATAGAACCAGCCATGGTCGCGCACGGGGCCGATGGTCACTTTCACATCCGGCCAAATCTCTTGCACCGCACGCGCCATGATATGGGCAAGGTCATGCCGGATCAGTTCCAGCGCCGGCTTGTCATCTTTCATCGTGTTGATCGAGACATTGGCGTTTTCGGCGATGGGCCACTGCAAATCCCAGTGCCGGCCGTTCACCTGCGCCGAAATGGCCGCCTTGGCCAGCGAGGGCGCAATGGATGCCGCCACTTCGGCAGGGGTCACGCCCGCCTCATAGCTGCGCGTATTGCCATCGGGAAATGTCAGGGAAATCTGGGCCATCGGCCTGCTCCTCGTCGGTTTGGCGCCCACGGAACGCCCGGTTGCGGGTTGGTATCGGCGCTTTCGTGGCGAAAGGCAGGGGGAAAGTCAACCGCGTCGCAGCCGCGAAATGGTCTGGCATGGCGCGGCGGCGCGGGTAAAAGGGAGCCCAAGCCAAGGAGATGCCATGACAGACTTCCTGACCACGCCCGAAGGCCGCCGCATCGCCTATAATCGCCTGATGGGGCAGGGGCCGGGCGTGGTGTTTCTGGGCGGGTTCAAATCCGACATGCAGGGCACCAAGGCGTTGCATTTGCAGGATTGGGCACAGGCGCAGGGCCGCGCCTTCCTGCGGTTCGACTATTCGGGCCACGGCCAAAGCAGCGGCGATTTCATGGAATACTGCATCGGTGACGGCTTGGCCGATGCCATGGCCGCGATCACCGCACTGACGACCGGCCCGCAGGTTCTGGTCGGGTCCAGCATGGGCGGCTGGATCGCGCTTCTGGTCGCCCGCGCCCTGCCCGAACGGGTGGCAGGTCTGGTCGGCATCGCCCCCGCGCCCGATTTTACCGAAGACTCGGTCTGGGCGGGCATGACAGCAGCCGAACAGGCCGAGATGATGGACAAGGGCCACATCACCCGCCCGTCGGATTATTCGCCTGAACCCTATGTTTTCACGCGCAAACTGGTGCTGGACGGGCGCAACCATCTGGTGTTGCGGCAACCGCTTCCGCTGCCCTTCCCTGTCCGTATCCTTCAAGGCACTGCCGATACCGACGTGCCACCCGTTGTTGCGCTGCGCCTGATGGACCATGCAGACAGCCCCGATCTGCGGTTGACGCTGGTCAAGGGCGCGGATCACCGTTTTTCCACCCCCGCCTGCCTGCGCCTGATCGAACAGGCGGTCGCGGATGTGTCGCAAAGCGAAACCTGACGCAGGTTTCGCGCCGGAATTTGACGCAAATTCCGGGGCCCGACGCCCGACGCCGATTTCTGCGTCAGAAATCGTCGCGGAATTTGCGTCAAATTCCGCTCTTGGTGGCGTCGCCAAGCCCCGCTAACCTGACCCCGCCCGTCAAGGATACCCGAGCCCAGTGACCGACCCCATCCTGTTCATCCCCGGCATCCTGTGCGACGCGCGCATCTTCCTGCCGCAGATCGTGCAACTGGGTGGCCAGCACGCCGTTCAGGTCGCCGTTCCCGCGCAGGACGAGACGGTGGAACAGATGGCCGAACGCATCCTTGCCACCGCGCCTGCCAAATTCGTCCTTGTCGGCCATGGGCTTGGCGGCAACGTGGCGCTTGATATCCTGCGCCGCGATATGGACCGCGTGACACGGCTTGTCCTTGTCTCGACCGATCCGCTTGCCGAACCCCCCGCCGCCGCCGCCGCGCGCGAGGCGCGGATCGTCGCCGCCCGATCCGGCCGCCTGCCCGAGGCGATCTTGCAGGAATACCCGTCCGACAGCTTTGCCCCCAGCCCGTGGCGGCCCGAGATCATGGCGTTGATGCAGGATATGGGCCTTGGCCTTGGTGAAGGGGTGTTCATGCGTCAGTCGCGCGCCTTGCAACGCCGCCCCGACCATCAGAAAACCCTGCGCAAGGCCATGCTGCCCGCGCTGGTTCTGGCCGGAGAGGCGGACCCCCTGACCCCCCTCAGGCGGCAGGATTTCACCGCAGGCCTGTTGCCCTATGGCAGGCTTGTCGTGCTGCCCGATGCAGGCCACTTGCCCACGCTTGAACAGCCCGAATCCGTCACCGCCGCCTTGGCCGATTTCCTGTCAGGTCCGCTTATGTTGCGCCGGATCAAACCGAAGCCAGCTTGACCCGCTTTGCCGGTTTGGGCGCGTCCGAATGGGCATCGATAAAGCCCAGCACCAGCGGGCGGATGTTCAGCCGCCAGCTTTTGCCCGCGAAGATGCCGTAATGCCCGGCACCCGGTTCCAGATGCCGCGCCTTCTTGGCCTCGGGCAGGCCGGTCAGCAGGCCAAGGGCGGCCACGCATTGGCCGGGGGCCGAAATGTCGTCATTCGCGCCTTCGACCGTCATCACCGCAACCTTGGTGATCGCGCCGATATCCACGCGCTTGCCGTTCACCGTAAAGATGTTCTGTGCAATCTCGCGGTTCTTGAAGATACGTTCGACGGTTGAAAGGTAGAACTCGGCCGTCATGTCCATCACGGCAAGATATTCGTCGTAAAAGCGGTTATGGGCGTCATGGTCCGACGCCTCGCCCCGCGCCACCCGCAGGATCTGTTCGGAAAACGCCTTGGAATGGCGCTCGGCGTTCATCGACATGAAGCTTTGCAGCTGCAACAGCCCCGGATAGACCAGCCGCCCCGCGCCCTTGTGCTTGAATCCCACGCGCTGGATGGCGATCTGTTCCAGTTGTCCCATGGTGATGCGGCGCCCGAAATCGGTCACATCGGTGGCGGCGGCATCGGGGTCGATCGGCCCGCCGATCAGTGTCAGGCTGCGGGGTTGTGCCTCGGGGGCTTCGGCGGCCAGATAGGCGGTCGCGGCCAATGTCAGCGGCGCGGGCTGGCAGACGGCGATCACATGGGTATCGGGGCCCAGCGCCCGCATGAAATCAACCAGATAAAGCGTATAATCCTCAACATCGAACTTTCCGGCCGAAACCGGAATATCGCGGGCATTGTGCCAGTCGGTCACATATACATCGGCATCGGGCAGCAGGCTTGCCACGGTTGACCGCAGCAGCGTGGCATAGTGTCCCGACATGGGTGCCACCAGCAGCACCTTGCGCGCCATGGGCGCACGGCGGCGCACCGAAAAATGCATCAGGCTGCCAAAGGGGCGGTCCACCACCGGCACGATATCGACCAGATGGTCCTGCCCGTCTGGCCCGACGATGCTGCGGATGCCCCAGTCAGGTTTAACCGTCATGCGGCTGAATGACCGTTCCGTCACTTCGCCCCATGCCGCCATCAGCGGCAAGGCGGGGTTCATCGACAGGGCAAAGGCCGGATAGGATGCCATGGCACGGGCCGTGGCGCCCAGCCATTCATTCGTGTTCCGTGCCGTTTCCATCAGGTCATAGGTGAACATGTACCGCAACGTCGTCTCCCGCGCAGGGCGCAACGGGCCCCGAATTCGCTGCTTTCCCCGCCATCATGGCAAGGCTATGCTGCACCTGCGAGGATAGGGGGGAATTTGCGGCATGACAACGCAAGAGAATGACGCAAGTGACAAGCTCGAACGGCTGAACGCCAACCTTGCGAAAGTAGAAGCCCTGACCGAAAGGCTTGTCGCGGCCCTGTCGCGCAAAAAGGCGCATGACGCCGCGCTCAACGGTCCGTCAAGCGATGTCTATGTCAAGGCCGCCGCCGCCTATCTGGCCGAGATGATGCAGAACCCCGCCAAGATACTGGAGCATCAGGTCGGCTACTGGAGCAAAAGCCTGCGCCACTATGTCGAGGCGCAAAAGGCGCTCGCCAGCGGAGAGTTGAAGGCGCCCGAAGATGCAACCCCCAAGGACCGCCGCTTTGCCAACCCGCTGTGGGAAACCCATCCCTTCTTCAACTTCGTCAAACAGCAATACCTGATCAATGCCGAAGCGATCACCACCGCGCTGGCCGATGTCGAAACGCTCGACCCGGCCGACCGCAAGCGGGTGGAATATTTCACCAAACAGATCGTCGATATGTTCGCGCCAACGAATTTTCTGGCCACCAACCCCGATGCGCTGGAACGCGCCGTGGCGACCGATGGCGCCAGCCTTGTGCAGGGGCTGGAAAACCTTGTGCATGACATCGAGGCCAATTCGGGCGAATTGCTGGTCACGCTGGCCGACAAAGAGGCCTTCCACATCGGCCAGAACATCGCCACCACGCCCGGATCGGTGGTGTATCGCAACCGTATGTTCGAACTGATCCAGTATGCGCCGACCACCGAAACCGTGCACCAGACGCCCTTGCTGATCTTTCCACCATGGATCAACAAATTCTACATCCTTGACATGAAGCCCGCCAATTCGCTGGTGAAATGGATCGTCGATCAAGGGTTTACGCTGTTCGTGGTGTCTTGGGTCAACCCCGATGCCAGCTACAGCGATGTGGGAATGGACGACTATATCCGCGACGGTTTCCTGCGCGCCATGGCCGAGACGCGGCGCATCACGGGTGAAAAGCAGATCAATGCCGTGGGTTACTGCATCGCGGGAACCACGCTGTCCCTGACCTTGGCGCATCTGGCACAGGCGGGCGACCCGTCGGTCAGATCGGCCACCCTGTTCACCACGCTGACCGATTTTTCCGATCCGGGCGAGGTGGGGGTGTTCCTGAACGACGATTTCGTGGACGGGATCGAACGCCAGTCGCGGCAGGATGGCATCCTGTCGAAATTGTTTATGAGCCGGACCTTCAGCTATCTGCGATCGAACGACCTGATCTATCAGCCCGCGATCAAAAGCTACATGCTGGGCGAGGCGCCGCCCGCATTTGACCTGCTCTACTGGAACGGCGACGGCACGAACCTGCCCTGCAAGATGGCCGTGGAATATCTGCGCGGCCTCTGCCAGCGCGACGAATTCGCGCAAGCCGGGTTCACCGTGTTCGGCAACCGCGTGAAACTGTCAGACATCACGCTGCCCCTGTGCGCCATCGCCTGCGAGACGGACCACATCGCCCATTGGCGCGGCAGTTTCAACGGCGTGGCGCAGATGGGGTCACAGGACAAGACCTTCATCCTGTCGGAAAGCGGCCATATCGCGGGCATCATCAACCCGCCGTCCAAGGGCAAATACGGCCACTACACCGGCACCACCGCCATCACCGGCGCCCCCGAGGACTGGAAGGCCGCCGCGACCTTCCACCAGGGGAGTTGGTGGCCACGCTGGCGCGACTGGCTGGCGGAACGCTCGGGCAAGCAGGTCAAGGCGCGGGTGCCGGGCGATTCGGGGGGCGAAATCCTTGCGCCCGCGCCGGGCACCTATGTGACGGCGGTGCCCGCCGCCTGACAAGTGGTTGAATTTGCCACCGACTTTCCGGCACGGCACAGGCGGCTCCGGGCTTTATGCTGCAATGCAGAAAAATCTTGCAATGCTGCGGTGCAGCATCTATATCTTCTTCAAGGAACCGCACCCCCGGGCACCGCCCGACAGCCAGGAGCAAGACCATGAACAAAGCGACCGATTTCACCAAAGTCATGCAGGATATGATGGCCTCGTTCCCGGTGGACCAGTCCGCCTTCCAGAACGCGTTCAAGACCCAGGCCGCCATGGCCGAGAAACTGTCGAAAGTCGCGCTGGAAGCGGCCGAGAAATCGACCGAGATCACCTCGAAATGGGCCAAGGACACCATCGCCAAGCTGGCCGATGTGTCGAAAGCCAAGACCGAAGTGACCGATTACACCAAATCGGCCACCGATTTCGCCTCGGCCGCTGCTGAAATGGCTGCCGAAAACCTGGCCGCCTTCGCGGAAGTCGCCAAGAAAGTGCAGATGGAAACCGTCGAACTGGTTCTGGCCGCTGGCAAGGACATCTCGGACGACGCCACCGCCGCCGTCAAAAAGGCGACCGATGCCGCCCCGAAAAAGGCCGCCGCGGCTGCCAAGTAAGATACCGCCCCCCAGCCTCCTCCCGGCTGCAAGGGCGTTTCGGGCGGGCCATGTGCCCGCCCTTTCTTTTTGAAAATCCCTGCCCTAATCTTCTCTGCAATGCAGCCATTGCGACTGCGAAAGAAAGCCGGGGAGGGCTGGGCCGATGGCCGATACGACAAAGCCGCTGCTGATCAAGCGCTATGCTAGCCGTCGCCTCTACAACACCGAAACATCCGATTACGTCACGCTGGAAGACATCGCCGGTTTCATCCGCGCCGGACGCGAGGTGCAGATCGTCGATCTCAAATCCGGCGATGACCTGACGCGGCAATATCTGTTGCAGATCGTGGCCGAACACGAATCCAAGGGCGAAAATGTGCTGCCCATCGGCGTGCTGACCGATCTTGTCCGGTCCTACACCACCGAAATGCAATCGGTCGTGCCGCAATTCCTTGCCGCCAGCTTCGAAATGCTGCGCGAGGGGCAATCGAAGATGCTGGAAAACCTTTCCACCATCCCCAACCCGATGGCCGCCATGCCGGGGTTCGAGGCGATGCGCCAGCAGCAGGAAGTGTTCATGAAGGCCTTCATGGGCGGTCTGCCCGGCTGGGGCGGGTCAGGCCCCGCGCGCGAAGAACCGGCGCCCGCAGCCCCTGACGGGGACGAACTGGCCCAGATCAAGCGCCAGCTGGCCGAATTGCAGAAAAAGCTGTCCAAGCTTTAATCGGGGGCCCGGTGTCTGACAGTCAGGGTCGCGTCACCCTTTGGGGGATTGAGGTTTTCCTTGCCGCGGCCGAGGAAGGCGCGATTTCCGCTGCGGCGCGGCGGCTGGGCGTCAGCCCTTCGGCGGTCAGCCAGCAGCTTACCTCGCTCGAGGCGGCGCTGGGGGCGATCCTGCTTGATCGCGGGGCGCGCCCGATTGCCGTCACACCCGCCGGCGCGATGTTTCGCCGCCACGCCCAGACCATCCTGAACGCCGAGGCCGAGGCCCGCGCCGACCTTGCCATGGCCGACCTATCAGGCCTGACCACCCTGCGCCTTGGCATGATCGAGGATTTTGATGCCGAGGTGACGCCCCGCCTGCTGGCCGATCTTGCCGTTTCGCTGCGGGGATGCCGCTTCCTGCTGGAAAGCGGCGCCAGTCACCGGCTGGTCGAACAGCTGGAAAGCCGCGCGCTCGATGTCGTGGTGGCGGCCGATAGCGGCTTCGAGGCGGGCGAAACCGGCTGGCGCGAGGTGCATCCCCTGATGTGCGAACCCTTCGTGGTCATTGCGCCAAAAGGGGCCAAGGCCGAAGGATTGCCCTTCATCCAATATACCGCGCGGCACCTGATGGGGCGGCAGATCGCGGCGCATCTGGCCCGCACCGGCCAACGCTTTGCCACCCGGTTCGAGCTTGACAGCTATAACGCCATCCTTGCCATGGTCGCGGCCGGGGCGGGCTGGACGATCCTGACCCCGCTTGCCCTGCATCATGCGGCGCGGTTCCGCGGCGCGGTCGAGGTGCGGCCCCTGGCCGGCGAACCCTTTGATCGCACCCTTTCGCTCTCGGCGCGGGCGGGGGTGTTGCGCGACATTCCGGCCCAGATCGCGGGCGCGCTGAAGGCACAAGTTCAGGCACAGGTCATCGCACCGGCCCTGAAGCAATGGCCGTGGCTGGCCCCCGCCTTGCGCGTCAGTGGCGAATTTTGACACGACAGCCGCGCAAATCCTGACGCAAGGCTTCGCTCCGGCCGTCCCGCACCATCGCTGCGGTTTCAGCAGGCGCAAATTCCTGCATCAGGAATTTGCTAAAATTCTGCGCCAGAATTTTAGCCCTTCACCCGCTTGGCCGCCCCCGTCAACGCGGTCGCGATGTAATCCAGCTCGGGCATGGTCAGACGGGCCGGAAGCCGCACATCGCAGGCCCGCATCAGCATGGCGCGAGTCTGGGGCAATTCCGGCAGGTCGGTCAGGAACTGCCAGTTCCAGAAGGCGCGGGCATTGTTTTCCGACAGGCCGAACACCTGAACCGTCACGCCCTTGGCCTTGGCATCGGCCTGAAAGGCCAGCGCCTCGGCATCGGTCCAGCCGCCCGTCAGGTTGAACTGGATCGAGTCGGGCGCGCGTTCCTCTTTCGGCAGGGCGGGCGGAACGGACAGCCACGCGCTTTGGTTCAGGCGGTCGGCCACCCAGTCATGGTTGGCGCGGCCTTGCGCCACGCGGCTTGCGATTTCGGGCAGTTGCGGGCGGATCACCGCGGCCGACAGGTTCTGCATGCGCAGATTGTAAAGCGGCAGCTTGTTCTGCCAGTGGCCAAAGCTGTTCTGCAAACCGGGATGCTTTTTCCAGTTCGCCTCATAGGCGCCCGACATGATCACCGCGCGGGCGGCGATTTCGGGGTCATCCGTTACCATGATCCCGCCTTCGCCCGCATTGACTAGCTTGTAGGACTGAAAGCTGAAACAGCCCACCTTGCCCATAGTCCCGATATTGCGCCCGCCCCAGACCGTGCCAAGGCTATGCGCCGCATCCTCGACAACCGGAATACCGCGCGCATCGCACAGCGCCATGATGGCGTCCATGTCACTGGTATGGCCGCGCATATGGCTGATAAGAACGGCATCGGCCCCGTCCAGCTTGGCCTCGAAATCGGCCATGTCCACGCGGTAATTGTCGCCCACTTCCACCAGAACCGGCGTGCAATCGGCATGCACCACGGCCGACGGAACGGCGGCAAAGGTAAAGGCCGGGATCAGCACCTTGGCCCCGCGCGGCAGGTCCAGCGCCTTGAGCGACAGGAACAGCGCCGCCGAACAGGACGAAACCGCCAGCGCGTAACGCGACCCCAGAAGGGCTGCAAATTCCGCTTCCAGCAGGGCGACGGGGGCGCCTTCGGGGGCGGTGTAACGGAACAGATCGCCCGTTTTCAACAGGCGGTCAATCTCGGCCCGCGCGGCTTCGGGGATGGGATCGGCGTCATAGACATTTGGGGCTGTGACCTGTCCGAGTGCCTGTCCGTCCGGTGCCATGCGTGAAGCTTTCCTTAAACTGCTATTGCGGAAAGCTGTAAGCCCTCGGGCGCCAAAATTCCAGCGACATATTCATGACAGTCGCGGGCTTCCGCCTACAGGCCCAGCCGGTCGCGCAGCGAATACCATGTCATCGCCAGCACCAGCAGCGGCCAGCGCAGGCCCGCCCCGCCCGGAAAGCGCGGCGTGGGCAGGCTGGCCATCAGGTCGAAGCGTTCGGCCTGTCCGGCCACCGCCTCGGCCAGAACACGGCCGGCCAGCGTGGCCAGCGCCACCCCATGCCCCGAATAGCCCGAGGCCGAAAGCACATTGGGTGCCACCCGCAGGAAGCAGGGATTGCGCGTCATCGTGATGGCCAGCGTTCCGCCCCATGCGTAATCGATGCGGGCATCGGCAAGGGCGGGGTAGATTTCCAGCAGGGCAGGGCGCACGGTCCGGATGATGTCGGGAAAGCGCCAGCCATAGCTTTCGCCGCCCCCGAAAAGCAGGCGGTTGTCATCCGACAGGCGCCAGTAATTCACCACGAAACGGCTGTCGGCCACGGCCACGGGTTCGGTCAGCACCTTGACCGCACCTGCGCCCAAGGGTTCGGTCGCCAGAATGAAATTGTTGATCGGCATCACCCGTGCTGCGACCTGCGGTTCAAGCCCGCCCAGATAGCCGTTGGCGGCCAGGATCACATGGTCCGCGGTGACTTGCCCTTGGGCGGTGCGGATCGTGGCCTTGGCGCCCGGGGTGATCGCTGTCACTTCGGACATCTCGTGCACCACCGCTCCGGCCCGAAGGGCGGCCTGCGCCAGACCGATGGCATAGTTCAGTGGATGCACATGGCCCGCGCCATGGTCGATGGCGCCGCCCTTGAACACGCCCGACGGGATCAGGGCGGCCATGGCATCGCGCGACAGCGGCTCGATCCGGTCATAGCCGTAATCGCGGCGCAGGCGGTCGGCATAGGCCTGCGTCTGCATCACCTGTGCATCGCTCCAACATGCCTGCGCCACGCCGGGGCGAAAGGTGACGGGCATGGCATGTTCGTCAATCAGCGCGCGCACCATGCCCTTGGCTTCTTCCGCCAAGTCCCACAACCGCCGCGCATTTTCGCGCCCGACCACCCGTTCCAGATCATCCTGATCGTTGCGCTGGCCGCTGCCCACCTGCCCGCCGTTCCGCCCCGAAGCGCCGAAACCCACCCGATGCGCTTCCAGCACCACCACCGAATACCCCCGCCGCGCCAGATGCAGCGCCGCCGACAGGCCCGTGTAACCGGCCCCGACGATGCACACATCCGCCCGCACCGCCCCGGTCAGCGGAAGCAGGGGGGCAAATGCAGTGCGGGTGGCGGCGTAATAGGACGGCGGATATTCGCCCCGCCGGTCATTGGCATGCAAAAGGTTCATACGTTCAGCAGCAGATGCTCGCGCTCCCACGGGCTGATGACCTGAAGGAACTCTTTGTATTCATTGCGCTTTACGCTGGTGTACACATTGCAGAACTCGACCCCCCGCACCTCGCGCAGGGCGCTGTCCTCTTCCAGAAGGTCCAGTGCATCGCCAAGGTTATAGGGCAGGTCGGTTTCGTTCATATAGGCGTCACCCGTGCATTCCGGCTTGGGCATTCTTTGGGATTTGAGCCCGAGATACCCGCAGGCAAGGCTGGCCGCGATACCGAGGTAAGGGTTGCAGTCCATCCCCGCCAGACGGTTTTCCAGACGCCGCCCCTCGGGGCTGGAAATCGGCACGCGCAAGCCCGTGGTGCGGTTGTCACGGCCCCATTCAAGGTTGATGGGGGCGGCGAAATCGGGAACGTAGCGGCGGTAGCTGTTGACATAAGGCGCCAGCAAGGCCACGGCCGCGGGCAGATGGGCCTGCATCCCCGCAATGAAATGCAGGAAAGCGGGCGTTTCCTCGCCCTTGCGGTCGGAAAAGATGTTCTTGCCGGTCTTGGTATCCACCACCGAATGGTGGATATGCATCGCCGACCCCGGTTCCCCCTCGATCGGTTTGGCCATGAAGGTGGCGAAACAGTCATGGCGCAAGGCCGCTTCGCGGATCAGGCGCTTGAAGAAGAAGATCTCGTCGGCCAAGGCCACGGGGTCGCCATGGGCAAGGTTGATCTCTACCTGTCCCGCGCCGCCCTCTTGCAGGATGCCGTCGATCTCGAACCCCTGCGCTTCGGCAAAATCGTAAATGTCATCAATGACTTTGCCGTATTCATCGACGGCCGACATGGAATAGGCCTGCTTGCCCGCCGCCCGCCTGCCCGAACGGCCCATGGGCGGGATGATCGGCATGTTGGGGTCGATGTTGCGTGCGACCAGAAAGAACTCCATCTCGGGGGCGACGATGGGTTGCCAGCCTTCGGCCTTGTACAAATCGACGATGCGCCGCAGCACGTTGCGCGGGGCGGTGGGCACGGGGTTGCCCTGCTGGTCTTCGGCATCGTGGATGATCTGCAAGGTGATGTCGGCCGTCCATGGCGCCGCCGTTGCGGTGCTGAAATCGGGGACAAGGATCATGTCGGGTTCGGTGAACGCGCCCGAGGGATTGTCAGCCCATTCGCCGGTGATGGTTTGCAGAAAGATCGAATTTGGCAGGAAATAGTTGGCCTGCTTAGCGAATTTCGAGGCGGGCATGGCCTTGCCACGGGCGACGCCCGCGATGTCGCCGATGATACATTCAACCTCGTCCACGCGGCGGCCTGCGATCCAGTCGCGGGCGGCTTCGGGAAGTTTGTCGGTCCAGTTCGACATGGGTCACACTATCAATGGGTTGCGTTCCACGCGGCCCGTTCAGCCGCGCGGTGCCGTGAAAAAGGCGGCAATGCGCGCCGCCATGGTCTTGTCTTGTAGCGGATCGGCCAGCCGCGCACTGGCCGATGCCATAAGATCGTCGGGCACGATGCCCTTGCCGCGTGTCTTCATCAGCCCATCGACAAATTCGGGGCGGAATTCGGGATGGGCCTGTAGTGTCAGGGCGCGGTCGTCGTAAACAAGCGCCGCGTTGGTGCAGAAATCATTGCTGGCAATGACACGCGCGTTGGCGGGTTTTTCGACCACCTGATCGCGGTGCCACGCGTTCAGCGTGATCGTCTGGCCGCCAAAATCATAGTCGGTCGGGCCCACGGCCCAGCCTTTTTGATACCGCTCGACCCGCCCGCCCATGGCTTGCGCCACGATCTGATGACCAAAGCAGATGCCCACCAGCGGCACATGGGCGCCGTAAGCATCGCGGATTAACTGTTCCAGCGGGGCGATCCACGGGTGGTCTTCATAAACGCCGTGGCGCGAGCCGGTGATCAGCCAACCTTCGGCGTCGTGGACAGATGCAGGAAATTCACCTTCGACCACACGCCATGTGCGGAAAGCAAAGCCATTGCCGTCTAGCAGCCGCGCGAACATGTCGGGGTAATCGCCCATTTCAGGGGCGAGGTTTTCGGGCGCAAGGCCGGTCTGTAGGATGCCGATCAGCATGGATGTGCCTGTCTGCCTGTTACCAAAGCCTAAATCTGGCGCCTGCCTTGGGCAAGGGGGCTGAGGGTGCGAAACCCCCAGCCCGTCTGCGTCTGGCGCACCTAGACCGTATCGAGATAAAGCTCGATCCGTTCGGTTTCGGTCAACTCGCCGATATAGTGCAGTTCCTGCCGCTTGGTCAGGATCAGGTTCTTGATGATCTCGGGGTGCAAAAAGCGTGGCACGATCGAGCTTTGCTCAAGCGCCTCGATCGCATGTTCCCAAGTATCGGGAAGCTGGGACAGATCTTCCATCGCATAGGCGTTTCCGGTGATCGGAGCGGGCGGTTCCATCGCCTGTGTGATCCCGTCAAGTGCAGCGCCAAGAATCGCGGCGAGCATCAGATAGGGGTTCACGTCGCCCCCCGCAACGCGGTGTTCGATGCGCCGGGCGCCCGGATTTCCGGCCGGGATGCGGATGGCCGCCGTGCGGTTTTCGTATCCCCAGCAGATCGCGGTGGGGGCGTGTTTTCCGGGCACCAGCCGTTCAAAGCTGTTCTGGTGCGGGGCGAAGATCAGCGTGGAATCGTGCATCGCATTCAGGCACCCCGCCACGGCCGAGCGCAAGGTTGCCGTGCCCTTGGGGCCACCGCTGTCAAAGACGTTGCGGCCATCGCTGTCGATCAGGCTGAAATGGGTATGCAGGCCGGAACCGGAATATTCCGGATAGGGCTTGGCCATGAAACTGGCGGCAAATCCGTGGCGGCGCGCCAGACCCTTGACCAGCATCTTGAACAACCACGCATCGTCGGCGGCGCGCAGGGCATCGTCGCAATGCATCAGGTTCACCTCGAACTGGCCAAGGCCGGTTTCCGAGGTCGAGGTGTCGGCGGGAATATCCATCGCCTCGCAGGCATCGTAAAGGTCGGTGAAGAAGGTGTCAAAGGCGTCAAGCGCACGGATCGACAGCGTTTCAGCCGCCTTGCGGCGCTTGCCCGAGCGGGGGCTGGGCGGCACTTGCAGCGTCTTGCCGCTGTCGTCGATCAGGAAAAACTCGAGCTCCATCGCAACCACGGGGGTCAGGCCGCGTTCCTTGAACCTGTCCACCACTGCGCGCAGGGCATGGCGGGGGTCGCCTTCATAGGGTTGGCCGTTTTCGCGGAACATCCAGATCGGCAAAAGCGCGGTGGGCGCCTCGAGCCATGGCATGGGCATGAAGCCGCGTTCGGTGGGTTTCAGAACGCCGTCCTGATCGCCCTGTTCAAAGACAAGCTGGCTGTCATCGATATCCTCGCCCCAGATGTCGAGGTTGAGGACGGAAAACGGAAAACGGGTGCCATTGGCCACCACATTCTCTGCAAATCGTGCCGGCACGCGCTTGCCGCGGGCCTGTCCGTTCAAATCGGCGGCGGCCACGCGAATGGTCCGCACGTCGGGGTGCTTTCTCAGCCAATCCTTCATCATCATACTCAGGCGGGGGGGCGTGTCGCCCGGCCCCGATCCTTCCCTTTGTGTTTCGATCCCCTTCCCATGCAGCCCCATGCCGCAATGCCACCCTATGGGCAGACCCGTGCAAAGCGCCCGGGGAATTTGATCAAATCTAGGCTACTATCGGATCAGTTGAGGACGCAAGCGGATTCTTGCACGCTGGTTTGACGGCAGATGCCGGTTCAGCCGCCGGTTCACGCTGTTGAAGGCCCAGGTAAGCAGCAAGGTGAGGCAGATGAAATAGAAGCCTACGATGGGGTAGGGGATAAAGGGGTTATAGGTCTTGTCGGCAAAATAGGCCGCGTAGTAAAGCGCGTCGCCCTGCTGGCGAAAGGCCGGAAAGCTGGAAAAGAACACCAGCGTGGTGGCGTGGAACAGGAAGATCGCCTCGTTGGTATAGGCTGGCCAGCCAAGGCGCAGCATGGTCGGCCAGAGGATGCGACGGAAGCGGGCAAAGCCGGTGATGCCATAGGCATCGGCGGCTTCGATATCGCCCTTGGGCACCGAACGCAGCGCGCCGTAGAAGATTTCGGCCGAATAGGCGGCAGTGTTCAGGAACAGCACGACCAGCGCGCCAGCCCAGGCCTTGGTCAGCCAATCGGTGTGCACCGTGATGCCGCCCAATTCGACCCCGCCTTTGGGCAGCAGCACAAAGACCTGATAGGCAAGGAAGAACTGGATGAACAAGGGCGATCCGCGGAAGGTGAAGATGAACCATTCGGCGGGCTTGCGGAGCCATGGGTTCTGCGCCGCCTTGGCCAGCGCCAGCGCATTGGCAAGGAAAAAGCCTGCAAAAAGCGCAAGCGCGCCGTAGTAGATGTTCCAGATCAGGCCCGACCCGATCAGTGTGAATTGTTCGCAAAGCGTGATGTTCGCCTTGGGCAACATCCGCTCGCCCAAGCCGATACTGCGAAAAGCATAGGCCGAAAGGGTTTCCATACAGGTCATGCGCCGGCCTTTCGCATTGCTTCGCCCGCCATCGTGGCCTGCCCGCGCGACAGACGGGCCGTCAGGCGGCCAAGCACCACTTCCGACACGCGGGTAAAGGCAAGGTAGAAGGCCAGCAGGAACAGGAAATACCACAGCCGCCAGTCGCCATGCGGATAGGCGTAGCTGTCGGTCTTTGACCCGCCCAGTTCCTGCGCCCAATAGACGATGTCGTTGACCCCCAGCAGAAACAGCAGCGGCGTGGCCTTGATCAGGATCAGCCACAGGTTCGACAGGCCGGGCAGGGCATAGACCCACATCTGCGGCACAAGGATGCGGCGAAAGACCTGACGGGGGGAAAGGCCATAAGCCTCGGCCGTTTCAAGCTGGGCGCGGGGCACGGCGTTCATCGCGCCGTAAAGCACATTGGCTGCAAAGGCGCCAAAGACGATGGCAAAGGTGACGACCGCCAAGGCAAAGCCGTAGATCTGGTGCACATATTGCGGGGCGGAATTCGGTGGGATCTTCGCTTCGGGGCAGACCTTGAATTCCAGCGCCGTGCGGATCGGTTCGGTCCAGTCGGGGCATCGCAGGTGATGCGCCACGGTTTCCAGCCCCTGGTCGAGCGCGATCACGAAGAACATGAAGAAGATGATGTCGGGAATGCCGCGCACCATCAGCATATAGGCCTTGCCGACCAGCGACAGCGCCCGGTTATGCGCCCGCGCGGCCATGGCCCCCAGAAACCCCATGCCCAGCGCCACGGGGGCGGTAACGGCCAAAAGCACAAGAACCGTGCCGAAGCTGTAATAGAACAGCAGGTGTTTGCCCGATGTCAGGTAGCAAAGCAGCCAGTTCAGCCCGCCAAGGGCCGATGGATCGGCGCAGTGTGCAAACATCGGAACTCCTGCCCAAAGGGGGAAAACCGGCGCGGGGCCGGTTTTCCGTTGGCGTCATCAGAAGGTGACGGCCTTTTCCTTGAACCACTTCTTGATCAGTTCGTTGATCGACCCGTCGGCCTTCATCTCGCCGATGGCCTTGTCGAACTTGGCGGCCAGTTCGGTATCCGACTTGCGGAAGGCCGCACCGACGCCTTCGCCCAGCTGGACCTTGTCAACGATCACAAGCTCGCCATTCGATTGCGCGACGATGGGGTCGAGGAATTCGCTGTCGGCCAGAACGGCATCGGCCTCGTCATTGCGGACGGCGGCGACGGTTTCGTCGGGCGTCTTGAATTCCAGCAATTCGGCGCCGGATTCGGCCACGTGGCTGGCCTGGATCGTTGCGGTCTGGGCCGCGACGACAGCGGTTTTCACGTCAACATCCGCCGATTTCGCAACGTAATAGGAAATGGCCGGCGGATAGTAGTTCTGGGTGAAGGTCCGGTCGGCCTTGCGTTCTTCGGTGATCGACATGCCGGCCATGATGACGTCGAAGTTGCCCGAATTCAGGTTGGGCATCATCGAATCCCAGTCGTTCTGCACGAATTCGCAGGTAAGGCCCGCGCGCTTGCAGATTTCGTTGCCGAGGTCGATTTCATAGCCGTCAAGCTTGCCCGCGTCATTGACAAGGTTGTAGGGCGGATACAGCCCTTCGGTGGCGATACGCACGGTATCCTGTGCGCTGGCGGTCATGGCCGACAGGGCGACAAGAGCCGTCGCAATCATCAGTTTCTTCATTTGAGCTCCCCTTCTTGCAGTCTTTTCGTGATGGTTTCCGAAAGCAGGCCTAGGCCGTGGTGGCCGA
Organism: Rhodobacter sp.; assembly: GCA_027484985.1. GTDB lineage: Bacteria > Pseudomonadota > Alphaproteobacteria > Rhodobacterales > Rhodobacteraceae > Paragemmobacter. The sequence goes on from JAIXRW010000025.1 coordinate 61,158, forward strand.
GAGGAAGCCGCGCAGTCGGTCTGTCTGCGGATTGCCGAACAGACGGTCTGGCGGGCCTTCTTCCTCGATCTTGCCGCGATGCAGGAAGACCACGTGGTCTGACACATCGGCGGCGAGTTTCATGTCATGGGTGACAAGGATCATCGTGCGCCCTTCGTCGGCCAGCGCCTTGATAACCTTGACCACTTCCTGTTCCAGTTCGGGGTCTAGCGCCGAGGTGGGTTCGTCGAACAGAAGCGCGCGGGGTTCCATGCACAAGGCGCGGGCGATGGCGGCACGTTGCTGCTGGCCACCCGAAAGCTGGGCGGGCCAGGCATCGGCCTTGTCAGCGATGCCCACCTTGGCAAGATAGCCGCGTGCGGCCGCTTCCACCTGCGCGGGGTCTCGGCGCAGCACGGTGACGGGGGCCTCCATCACGTTTTGCAGGATGGTCATGTGCGACCAAAGATTGAACTGCTGGAACACCATGGACAGGTTGGTACGCATGCGGGTGACCTGCGCGCGATCGGCGGGGTGGCGGTTCAGCCCCGCGCCCCGCCAGCGGACGGCTTCGCCTTCAAATTCGATGTCGCCCTGCTGGCTGTCTTCGAGCAGGTTGCAGCAACGCAGAAGCGTGGATTTGCCCGAACCCGACGACCCGATCAGCGACACGACATGGCCGCGCGGGGCGGTCAGATCGACGCCCTTGAGCACCTCGAGCTGGCCATAGCTCTTGTGCAGGTCGCGGATGCGGATAACGGGCGTATCTGTTGCAGGGTCTGGCACGAAGGTCTGTCATTTCTCACTATGGCAGACGACTAATGCCCAGCTTTCACGGCATTGCAACGCGGTTTTGGCAAAAATGACGTTGCGGAAGGTGGAATCTGCCCTGAATGGGGGCAAAAGCCGCTACGGCGCGACGGGTATGGGGATCGAAAGATAGGCTTCGGCAGGAATTCGCACGATGCTTTTCAGGCGCAAGGCGGCGCGTTCGGCCGGGTTTAGGCGGTCGATGGCGGCGGCGATGGCATCGAATATCGCGGCTGAATCCGCGCCCCGTGCGGTGATATAGGGCAGGCCGGGTGTCGGGTCGGTCTGGCCGATGACCCGAACGGATGCGGCGGCAGGATCGTGTTCGGACAGAAGCGACCATGTAACGGCGTCAAGCGCGGCAAGATCGGCCTTGCCATGGGCGACCGCGGCAAGCGAGGCGGAATGGGCGCCGGTGGCGGGGCCAGCGCGGAAGGCAAGGCCAAGGGCGGTGGCGTAGTTTTGCGGGGCGGCCCAGCCGGATTGTGACAGCGCATCGTTATAGGCAAGGGTCGCGCCGTCAAATTCGGCAAGGCTGGTGCGCGGGTCGTCCGTGCGGGCGATGAGGACCGAGCGGTAATATCCCGGCGGGCAGCCGTTCACGCCAAAATCGGGGGTGCCGACCAGTGCGACCTGACCGTGCAGACGTGCGCGGAAGGGAAAGCCGCAGGTTTGCGACAGAAGAAGGTCGGGCGATGTCCATTGCGGCATCAGTTCGGCATCGCCACGGCGCAGGGTTTCGGGCGCCGGAATGCCGCGGGTGGCAAGGCCTTGGCGGATCAGTTGCCAGTAACGGTCTGTCACCGCACGGATTTCCGGGCGGTCATACATAGGAAGGGCGGCGATCATTGGGTGTCGGCCCTTTGGCGGGCGAGGTTCGATTCCACATCCGTCAGGCCCAGCAGCGAGGCGACCATACGGAGCAGGCGGTCTTCCTCGGCGTCGCGCAGGCCGTCGGACAGGGCGACGGACCACATGGCCTGCATCAGGGCGGCGCGGTCTTCGGGGGCGGTGGCGGATTTCAGGGCGCGGGTGAAGCGGACGGTATCGGGGGCGGCGGTTTCCAGCTCTTCGGCCTCTGCCCGCAGGCGGGCGGCTTCGAAGGGGCCAAGCCCATGACGTTGCATCACAATCCGGTCGATGCGTTCCACCTCTTCGGCGGAATAAAGGCCATCGGTGCGGGCGATGCGGACCAGAAGCGCGGCAAGGGCAAGCCGCGCATCGGGTTCGGGCAGGCGGGTCGGGGCGGGGGCCAGAAGGCTGCGGAGAAGGTTCTCGAACATCACCACAGGATAATGCCGCGCGCCAAGGCGCGCAAGGCGCGGCGGGTCACGGCTGCGGGATCACAGGTTTCTGTAAAGCAGATCAAGGCCTTGGGCTTCGGCTTCAATCCCGTAGGGCGGGTTCAGAAACCACATGCCGGTTCCGATCATCTTGTGGCCGTCGCGGACGGGGGGGAAGCGAAGTTCGTGGCGGAAGCTGTCGGGGAAGGTTTCGGTCAGGCTTCGCAGCATGGGGGCGTGGGGGCCGTCGATCAGGACGGGATACCAAAGCGCGATGGTGCCCACGTTCCATTTGCGGGCGATCTGGGCTATCACCTTGGGAATACTGGCATAATCCGACTTCACCTCGTAGCTGGGGTCGATCAGCATGACGCCGCGGCGCGGGGTGGGGGGTGTCAGGGCGAGGGCCATTTCAAAGCCGTCGCGCTTTTGGATATCGAGCCCCCAGCGGCCCATGTTGGCGACAAGGGCCGTGTGTTCCTGGGGGTGCAGTTCGGCAAGGTGCAGCCTGTCGGTATCGCGCAGCGACAGGGCGGCGACCAGCGGCGAGCCGGGATAGGCGCGGGGGCCGAACAGGGCGCGGGTTTCGGCAAGCCGCCGCCGATAGGGATGGTCGGGCGGAAAGCCTTGTTCCAGAAGGGAAATTCCTGCCGCAGCTTCGCCGGTTTTGGCGGCTTCGGGGGCGTCGAGATCGTAAACCCCGCGGCCGGCATGGGTTTCGATATAGGTCAGCGGCTTGTCCTTGCGAGTCATGTATTCCAGCGCAAAGGCCAGAAGCGCGTGCTTTTGGACATCGGCCAGATTTCCGGCGTGGTAGATGTGTTGATAGGACAGCATGGGCTTTGGCTACCCTTTCGGGGCAGGCGGATCAAGGCAAAGCGGGTGCTTGGGCAATGCACACCGGATGCACGGTTTTGCCAAAGCCGACCCGTGGCGCGGGGGCGAAGCCTTGCCGCAAACGGGCCGCGTGGCGGAACCGGACGGCATGCACAACCGATGCAGACAGAGTTCGCGCCGCATTGCCGAAATTTTAACACCAGAGTAGGCAGGGCACCGGATACGAGGGTTGGAGTCGTTATGGAAATCTTTACCGCCGCCGGACTGACCGCGCTGATGCAGGTCATCGCCATCGATCTTGTGTTGGCGGGGGACAATGCGATTGTCATCGGGCTGGCGGCAGCGGGCCTGCCGCGCGAGTTGCGGACCCGCGCCATTCTGGTGGGGATCATCGCGGCGACGGTGCTTCGGATCATCTTTGCCACCGCGACGACCTATCTGATGGCGCTGACCGGCCTGTTGCTGGCGGGGGGCATCCTGCTGCTGTGGGTGTGCTGGAAGATGTGGCGCGAGTTGCGCGAGGGGCATGGCGACGACAACCGCGCCGAAGAGGCGCTGACCGATAGCGACCTGAATGCCGATGGCACGGTTGCGGGGGGCGGGGCGAAGAAAACCTTCCGTCAGGCGGCGATGCAGATCGTGATCGCGGATGTGTCGATGAGTCTGGACAATGTGCTGGCCGTGGCGGGGGCGGCGCGGGAACATCCCACGGTGCTGGTGGTGGGGCTGGTGCTGTCGATCGCGCTGATGGGGCTGGCGGCGAGTTTCGTGGCGCGGCTTTTGAACCGCCATCGCTGGATTGCCTATATCGGGCTTGCCATTATCGTCTATGTCGCCTTGAAGATGATCTGGGAAGGCTGGCATCAGGTGCAGCCCGCGCTGATGGCGGCGCTGGGCTAGGTGGTGCGGCGGGACTGTGTGACTGGTAAGGATATGTGATGGTAACGGGTGTGAAACGGGTTCTGGTGGCGGCGCTGGCGGGCGCGGGTGTGGTTGTTGCGGGCGCCGGTTTGGTGCGGGCCGAGGCGCTGGACCTTGGCGCGATGACCTGTGGCGAGGCGGCGGCGCTGGACGGCGAGACGCTGTCGGGCGTTCTGGTCTGGATGGACGGATTTACCGGCGGGCTGATGGGTGATTCGACCTTTGACGCCGCGCGTCTGGCGGCAGATGTGGAAGCGGCGCGGGCGGCCTGTGCCGAGAACCCCGACAGGTCGCTGCTGGACGCGATGAAAGCGGCGCTGGGCGGGTGAAAACCGCTTGGGATGAAGGGAAACAGTCCTTTTCCACCGGCGGTCGCGTGAATTGAAAATCTGCGACGAATTGGGCTTGCCCGACTGCGACCCACGCGGCACAACAGCGCCGCATCAGCCTGCGCAGGGCGGGCTGTTCAATCTTTCGTATGGAGTAATGATGACCAAGTTTGCCAAGATCGCGCTTTGCGCCATGACGATGGGCTTTGCCGCACCCGCCTTTGCCGAGGCGATCGATATCGCCAATATCACCTGCACCTCGTTCGCGGAACTGGATGCGGATACCAAGGGCGCGCTGATCATGTGGATGGACGGCTATACCGGTGGCGTGAACGCCGATAGCAGCTTTGATCTGGAGCGCCTGAAGGTGAATGCGGCCGATGCCGATGCGGCCTGCACCGCCGACCCGTCGCGGTCGCTGCTGGAAGTGATGAACGAAGTCGTCGCGCAGTAATTCCGGCGTGACGGTGCGCCCGCGGGGCGCATCCGGTAGGGGGCGGTCTTCGGGCCGCCCTTTTTCTTTACGCAGCGTTAACCGGAAGGGGGGAATGTCGGGGGGCTTGATCGGTATAGCGTGTAGGGTATATAGCGGATATGCAATGGCGGGTGGAAACGCTTGACGCGCGTGTGGATCGCGAGATCGCGGCGCTGTCCGATGGACTGAGGGCGCGGATCATCCGGTTGCTGGAACTGGTGGCCGAGCGGGGGCCGCAGGCGCTGCACGAGCCGCATGCGAGCCATCTGGAGGGACCGCCTTGGGAATTGCGCGGTCCAAGGCGCAGGGGGGCATCGCGCGGGGAATTTATGTTGCGGTCAGGGGGCGGCGTGTGGTTGTCCCGCACGCCTTGGTGAAGAAGACACAAAAGACACCGGGGCGGGCGCTGGCCATCGCACGTGAGCGAATGGAGGAGGTGGAAGGGTGATGGAACTTTCGGAGCTGAAACGCCAACTCATGGCTGATCCGGCCTTTGTCGCCGCCTATGACGAGGCAGTGGAGGAATATGCGGCGCTGGAGGCGATGATAAAGGCGCGGGCGGGGGCGGGGGTGACGCAGGCCGAACTGGCCGAGCGGATGGGGACCACGCAATCGGCCATCGCGCGGCTGGAGAGCGGGCGGGTTTCGCCTTCGGTCGCGACCTTGCAGAAATATGCGCGGGCGCTGGGCAAGCGGTTGAAGATCGAGATGGTGTGAGGGCGGGTGCCGCGCGGCGCGCCACGTCTTGGCACGACGATTTCTGACGCAGAAATCGTGGCGGAATTTGACGCAAATTCCGCCTGCCTCGACGGACGGGCACCGTTTCCTGCGTCAGGAAACGGCGCGAAATCTGCGCCAGATTTCGCTTCAGACCAGACGGCTGACATCAACCGCCGCACGCACGAAATCGGCAAAAAGCGGGTGGGGGGCGAAGGGTTTCGATTTCAGTTCGGGGTGGAACTGGACGCCGATGAACCACGGGTGATCCTTGACCTCGACGATCTCGGGCAGGCGGCCATCGGGGGACATGCCCGAGAAGATGAGGCCGCATTTTTCAAGGCGGTCGCGGTATTTGATGTCCACCTCGTAGCGGTGGCGGTGGCGTTCCTCGATGGTGGTGGTGCCGTAAACCGCGGCCACTTTGGAGCCTTGGGCGAGGCTGGCGGTATAGGCGCCGAGGCGCATGGTGCCGCCCTTGTCATCGGTCAGTTTGCGGGCGACGACATGGTTGCCCTGCACCCATTCCTTGAGGTGGTAAACCACGGGCGTGAAACGCTTTTCGCCGGCTTCCACATCAAATTCCTCGGAGCCTGCGTTCTGCATGCCCACAAGGTTGCGGGCGCTTTCGATGACGGCCATCTGCATGCCGAGGCAGATGCCCAAATAGGGGATTTTCTTTTCGCGGGCGAATTGCGCGGCCTTGATCTTGCCTTCGGTGCCGCGTTCGCCAAAGCCGCCGGGGACGAGGATGGCGTGGAAGTTTTCAAGGTAGGGGGCGGGGTCTTCGCGTTCGAAGATTTCAGCGTCGATCCATTCGGCGCGGACGCGGGTGCGGTTGGCCATGCCGCCATGGGTGAGCGCCTCGGCGATGGATTTATAGGCGTCTTCCAGTTGGGTGTATTTGCCGACGATGGCCACGCGCACCTCGCCCTCGGCATGGACCAGACGGTCCATCACATCTTCCCAGCGGGTGAGGTTGGGTTTGGGGGCGGGGGTGATGCCGAAGGCATCGAGCACGGCCTGGTCGAGGCCTGCGCGATGATAGGCGAGGGGGGCTTCGTAGATGGTTTTCAGGTCATAGGCGGGGATGACGCTGTCTTTGCGGACGTTGCAGAAGAGGGCGATCTTTTCCCGTTCGCGGTCGGGGATCGGGTGTTCGCTGCGGCAGACCAGCACATCGGGGGCGAGGCCGATGGATTGCAGTTCCTTGACGCTGTGCTGGGTGGGTTTGGTTTTCAACTCGCCGCTGGCCGAAAGGTAGGGCAGGAGCGTGAGGTGCATCAGGATGCTTTGCCCGCGCGGGCGTTCGTGGATGAACTGGCGGATGGCTTCAAAGAAGGGCAGGCCTTCGATATCGCCCACGGTGCCGCCGATTTCGCACAGCATGAAATCAACCTCGGAATCGCCGATGCGGAGGAAGTCTTTGATTTCATTGGTGACGTGGGGAATGACCTGAATGGTCTTGCCGAGGTAGTCGCCGCGGCGTTCCTTTTCCAGCACGTTGGAATAGATGCGGCCGGACGAGATGCTGTCGGTGGTGCGGGCCGAAACCCCCGTGAAGCGTTCGTAATGGCCAAGGTCGAGGTCGGTTTCGGCGCCGTCATCGGTGACGAACACCTCGCCATGTTCGAAGGGCGACATCGTGCCGGGATCGACGTTGAGATAGGGATCAAGCTTGCGCAGGCGGACGGTGTAGCCGCGCGCCTGTAGCAGGGCGCCCAAGGCCGCCGAGGCAAGGCCCTTGCCCAGCGAGGACACCACGCCGCCTGTGATGAAGATGTAGCGTGCCATGTGGTGCTCCCGTGGGTCAGGTCAATCGGTGCGATCGAGCGGCGATTCGGGCATGGGGAATCGCATCATCACGGGAATTAAGCTGTAACGCAGCTTTGGGCCGCGCGCAACCGGACCGCTAGATGCTGTCTGTGCCTTGAAGCCGCGCTCAAGCAGTGGTGTCAGTTATTGGTGGCCGGCGGCGGCGCAAGCGGGGCGTCGGCGGGTTGGGGCGGAAGAAGATCGCTGCCCTTGGGGGCATCGGCGGGCGCATCGGCCGGGGCGTCGGAGGCGGGGGCGCCGATCTGGTCGATCACCGAGGAGGAGCCTGCCTTTTGCGCGGCGAGCACGGTCAGCGTGATCGAGGTGCCGATGAAGCAGACCGCAAAAATCCATGTCAGTTTGGCCAGCGCCGTAGCCGCGCCGCGCCCGGTCATCACCGAATTGCCACCGCCGCCGCCGCCCATGCCCAGACCGCCACCTTCGGACCGCTGGAGCAGCACCACGCCCACGAGAAGCAGGGCGAGGATCAGGTGGATGGTGAGGATGACGTTTTCCATAGGCGCGCTTTTATCGGGAACTGACGCGCCTATCTAGGCGCAAGGCTTGGGCCGCGCAAGGGCTAAGGCGGGGGTCGGGGTGCGGCGGCGCTTGACGCGCGGGGGGGCGGGCTGGCACGCTTTGTGCGGTTTCGGAGTAATTGGTGGAAAGGTATCGGCATGACGGACACAACCGCGCGGCGCAGGCCGATTTCCTTTGGCCAGTTTGGCGAGAACTTCATCGACCTTGTGCTGAACGGCGAGGTGCTGGAGCGCGCGCTGGCGGCGAAGATTCCCCCCTCGATCGCGTGGAAGGGCAAGCTGGGCGCGACGGATGGCGAGGCCGAGGTCAAGATTGTCGTCGGTGACATCAAGCATGTCGGCGGCAAGGCGGGGGATCACAAGATATTCGAATGTCCCATCGAGCTTGGTCTTGTGGCTGTCGGAAAGGTCTGGACGTTGCCGGTGGGCGGGGCCATCGGCCATATCTCGGTCAAGTTGCGGTTGACGGGCTATTGCATCGCGCCGCTGGGCGTGAAGATCGATATCGGCAAATTCGACAAAAGCGATGTCACCGTGGTGTTGCAGGGCGAAGGCGTGCTTGGCCCCATCGTGCAGGCGGTGTTGGGCCTGTCGGTTGCCGCTTTCAAGGAGCGGGCGATCAGCTGGGTAGACGAGGCTTTCCGTGGCGCCCAGAACCGGGAGCTGTATTTCGATCTGGAAGATCAGGTGAAGGCTGCGGTTGCGGCGGCGACCACGGGCGCAGGCGGCGGCGCGGCGCCCGAGCCCGATGCCAAGGGCGGGGTTCCGATGACCTTTGGCGGAAGCGAGATCGCGGCGACGTTGAAGCCGGGGCAAAGCCTGCTGGGCAAATTGCCGCCCGATTGTGACGAGGTTTACCGGCTGATCGTTCTGGCCCGTCTGGATACCGGTGTCGCGGGCGAGGTGACCTTGATCGTGCGGGCCATCGACGAGGATGATTCTTTGCGCGCGGAATACGAGTTGAGTTGTGACAGCACGGAAAGCTGGACCCGTCTGGACCAGTCTTTCTATTCCGAAACGGCCGGGGCCAAGCAGATCAGGTTCCAGGTGCTGTATCCGCCCGCCGATGCGGGGGCCGCGGGTGGCATGGTCGATACCAAGATGAAGATCGAACTGGTCTGAGCGGGGGGCGGCGTTATGGGCACGGGCTTTGTGTTTTTGCGGATTGACGGCGCGCCTGCGCCGGTGGGCAACCCCGGTTCGGCGCATTTTGGCCATGTGGGATGGGGGTTCGAACTGCTGGGCGGGCGCTGCGGGTTCGGTGCGACCGAGAATGGCAGCGGATCGGGTTTCGTGCCGCCGGGGGGCGACAACGGCGCTTGGTCGGACCAAGGCGATGCCGCCGCGATGTATGCCGCGATGCGGGCGCGCGGCTATGATCTGGTGAAGGTCGTGCCGGTCGCGCGCCCCAACCCGGTGGCCGCGCTGGAAAAGGGCGAAGAGATGAAGCGGCTGGGATACCGGTTCATCGGATCGAACTGCGCGGATCACACCTATTGGGTGCTGGAGGCCTATGGCGCGCAGGGTTTGCCGCTGTTGCAGATGCACCCCGCCCCGAATGACTGGTTTGGCGAGGTGAACGGCGAGGCGCGCAGATTGTAGGGGGCGGGTGCTGCCGCAGGTGCAATTACCGGTTTCGTCCGGAGTTGCGCACCGCTATAGAGCGTGCGGTTTCCCGGACCTGAAAGGACTCTGTCATGGCCAATGTCGTCGTCGTGGGCGCCCAGTGGGGCGACGAGGGGAAGGGCAAGATCGTTGATTGGCTGTCGGAACGCGCCGATGTGATCGCGCGGTTTCAGGGCGGGCACAATGCGGGCCATACGCTGGTGATCGACGGGAATGTGTACAAGCTGTCGCTGTTGCCTTCGGGCATCGTGCGGGGCGGCAAGCTGAGCGTGATCGGCAACGGGGTGGTGCTGGACCCGTGGGCGCTGCTGGCCGAGATTGAAAAGCTGCGCGGGCAGGGGGTGACGGTTGATCCCGACAACCTGATGATCGCGGAAAACACGCCGCTGATCCTGCCTGTGCATGGCGAATTGGACCGTGCCCGCGAGGGGCAGGTGGGCGTGGCCAAGATCGGCACCACCGGGCGCGGCATCGGGCCGGCCTATGAGGACAAGGTGGGGCGGCGCACGGTGCGGGTGGCGGATCTTGCCGACGAGGCGACGCTGGATCTGCGGATCGGGCGGCTTTTGGGCCATCACAACGCGCTGCGGGCGGGGCTGGGGCTGGGGCCGGTCGATCCGGTCGCGCTGAAGGCGCAGTTGATGGAGGTGGCGCCGAAGATTTTGCCCTATGCCAAACCGGTCTGGAAGGTGATGCATGACGCCCGCCGCGCGGGAAAGCGCATCCTGTTCGAGGGGGCGCAGGGGTCGCTGCTGGATGTGGATTTCGGGACCTATCCCTATGTGACCAGTTCCAACACGCTGGCGGGGATGGCGGCCACCGGCACGGGGCTGGGGCCGACGGCGGTGGATTTCGTGCTGGGCATCGTGAAGGCCTATACCACCCGTGTGGGCGAGGGGCCGTTCCCGACCGAATTGTTCGACGCCGATGGCGAGCGGCTGGGGACGCGGGGGCATGAATTCGGCACGGTGACGGGGCGCAAGCGGCGCTGCGGCTGGTTCGACGCGGTGCTGGTGCGCCAGACCTGCGCGACAAGCGGGGTGTCGGGGATCGCCTTGACCAAGCTGGATGTGCTGGACGGGTTCGAGACGCTGAAAATCTGCGTGGGCTATGAACTGGACGGGCAGAAGCTGGATTACCTGCCGACGGCGGCCAATTTGCAGGCGCGGGTCGTGCCGATCTATGAGGAAATGCCCGGTTGGTCGGAATCGACCGCAGGGGCGCGGTCTTGGGCCGAATTGCCGGGCGCGGCGATCAAATATGTGCGCCGGATCGAAGAACTGATCCAGTGCCCCGTGGCCATGCTTTCGACCAGCCCCGAGCGGGATGACACGATCCTTGTGACCGATCCTTTCGCGGATTGATCGGGGCGCGCGGCGGGCTAGATGGCGGCGGGCAGGAACGGGGGCAGATCATGGCTTTGGAATACAAGACACGCAAGCGGCTGGCGCTGTTGATCCTGCTGGTGGGGCTGCCGCTTTACATCGTGGTGGCGCTGACCGTGGTGGGCTGGTTCGAACGGCCGTCGATGCTGGTTGAGCTGATGGTCTATGTGGGTTTGGGCATCATCTGGGCGCTGCCGTTCCGCTTTGTGTTTCGCGGGATCGGGCAGCCCGATCCGGACGCGGGCGAGTGAATTGGAAAAGGCGGACAGGAAGCCTGTCCGCCTTTCCGTTTCGGGCGTGAGTGGCAGCTCTCAGCCCGGATGGCGTGCGGCGCCCGTGTGATAGGGGGAGCGTTCGGTCAGCGTGAACAGGCCGCGCCGCACCTTGGCGATATGGCCGTCGCGCAACAGCGTGCCGAAGATGCGAAGCCCGTCTTCGCGCAGCGCATCGGTCGGCGGGATGACGATGGCGACATGGCGCATCAGTTGCGGGCGGGTGAAATGGGCGCGGCCCTGATCGCAGGTGAGCCATGCTGCGGCGGCCTCGATCATGTCGCGCAGGGATGAGGCGCCGAGGCTGTCGGCATAATCGCGAAAGCGCGTATCGGTGAGCGGCAGGTCGGCTTCGGATTCCGATTCGGGCGGGTCGGCGGCGAGATCGTCGTCATCTGCCAGCGCTTCGGCAAGCGAGCGGTCAATCTCGTCAAGCTCGGATTCTTCGGGGGCGAAGGCGGGGGTGGACTGCATGGCAAGACCGCCCTGACCGGCGGCGGTGACGCGGCGCGGGCGGAGCGGGGCTGCGGCGGCGCTGGCCGGAATGGGGCCGCCGAGTGCGGCGGTTTGCGCGGCGGCAGGGGGCGCGGTTGGCGGGGCGGGGCGTGACGGCCGGTCGATGCGCTGTTCCGACACAAGGACAAGGGGCGCGGGGCGGTCGGCCGGGGGCCGGGCGGCGGCGCCGGGAATGGCGGCGCGCACGACCATGGCAAGATCGTTGCGGTAGCGGGCGATGCGCGAGGGCTGGACGTCGGGCTTGGCTTCGCCCGCGCGGCGTTCAGCCTCGGTCTGGGCGACGGCGGCCTTGAGATGGGCGATGGCCGATTGGCGGCGCTTGGTTTCTTCGCCTTCCATTTCGGAATCGGCCTGCGCCATGAGGCGGCTGACGGCATCTTCGGCCGAGGGATCGTCAACAAAGGGATGGGGCGCGGTGCGAAGCGGGGGCGCGGCGGCGGGTTCGGGTTGCGCTTCGGTTGCGGCGCCGGCTTCGGGTGCGGCGCCGTCGCTGCGGCGGATGCGGAAAACACGGGCGCGGGCGCGTTGCAGCTTTTCGGCGGCATCGGGGCGCAGTTCGGCAAGGGGTTCGGGCGGCAGATCGCCCATTTCGCCGAAAATCGTGTCGAGGCCGGAGACGGGGTCATCTTCGGGCGCGGGCTGGTCGAGCCCTTGGGTCAGGGCTTCGGTCAGGTCATCATCGCCGTCAAAGCCGGTATCGGACGCGGTGTCATCGTCGGAATCGGCCAGGGCGAGGTCGAGCGGATCGGGCTGGCGCGGTGGGCGCGACGGGGCGGGGGCTGCGGCGGGCAGGTCGGATTCGGCCAGTGCGGCGCGCAGGGTATCGGAGAATTGACCGGATTCGGGCCGCGCTGCGGGGGCCGGACCCGGCAGGTCGTCGGCCAGCGCGGCGGGGGCGGGGTCGTCAAGCGGGTCGGCCAGCGCGGGGGCGGTGGTGAGCGGATCGGGCCAGTGGTCGGCCGCGAGGTCGTCAAGCGGGTCGGCCAAGGCGGGGGTGGCGGGCTGGTCAAGAGGGGCGGCCAGCGTATCGGCCAGCGCGGCCGGAATGGCGGCTGCTGCGGCATCTGCCGTGGCGGGCCGGTCATGGGGTTCGGCATCTTGCGGCAGGGGGGGCGCGATGTCGGTCGCAGGCGGGGCTGCGGTTTCCGGCGCGGGTGTCGCGGCGGGGGCGGGCGCAACGGGGGCTGCGGGGGCTGCGGCGCGCGGATCGGGCAGATCCTCGACATACCCGTCAAGCGGCAGGGTGACGGTGGGGGCGGTGTCGCTGCGGGTGGCGGCGGGCGCGGGTTGCGACTGGGCCGCAACTTCGGACCGGATGCGCAGAAGGCGTTCGGCAATGGTTTCGGCCGGATCGGCGGCAGCAGAGGCGACGGGGGCCAAAGCGGGGGCCATGGCGGGCGCAACGGCCGGGGCCACGGCAACCGGACCTTCGGGCGTGGCCACATCGGTGGCGCGCAGGTGGATGCCGTTGTCCTGCACCTTGGCATCGACGCGGCGCTGCACCTCGCGCTCGGCGATGCGGTGGAGCATGGCGGCATCGGGGGTGGGCGGTTCGGCGCCGAAGTAGCGGTCATCCGCGGCAAGGTCGCGGAAATATTCGGCAATGGCGCGCATGGTGTTGAAAGGGTCGTCAAACCCTTCCAGCGTACAAGAGAAGGTCCCGTAGGAGACCGTCAGGATCTTACTCGCACCGGTCATCGGATGCTTGCCTTTTGCCAAAGTCCGCACTCTGTATCGTCGGGGGGTCGTTCCTTTTCATGGACAGACTGGGGTGATTTGAAGGATTGATTATGGCCCTGCCTGCCGGACCCTGCCGCAATTGGACATCAGTATCGACATGAATCGCCCCCTTGTCCAATCCCCTGACGGTGTGACTTTGGTCGGTGGAGGGCCGGTTTCAAGGGCGGAACTGGCGCTGTGCCTGCGATATGCGCCTAAGATTTTAGCGGCCGATGGCGGGGCAGACCGTGTGCTGGCGGCAGGGCATTGCCCCGAGGCGGTGGTGGGCGATTTCGATTCGATCAGTGCGGCGGCGCGGGCGGCTATTCCGGTCGGGCGGCAATTCGTGATCGCCGAGCAGGCGACGACCGATTTCGACAAGGCGCTGCGGTCGGTTGAGGCGCCTTTCGTGCTGGCGGCGGGGTTCACGGGGGCGCGGGTCGATCACGGTCTGGCGGTGCTGAATGCGCTGGTGCGGCATGCCGACCGGTGCTGTGTGCTGGTGGGGGCGCGGGATGTGGTGTTCCACGCGCCCGCGCGGCTGGACCTTTCGTTGCGGGCGGGGGACCGGCTGTCGCTGTTTCCGATGGCGCCGGTGACGGGGCAAAGCGAGGGGCTGGAATGGCCGATCGGCGGCATCGGCTTTGCGCCGGACGGGATGATCGGCACCTCGAACCGCGTGGTGGCAGGGCGGGTGGTGCTGGCGATGGACGGGCCGGGGATGCTGGTGATCCTGCCGCGCGGGCGGCTGGCGGCGGCGATCAGGGCACTTCGACCGGAATGGCGGGGGCCTGCCGGTTGATCCGGGCCCTGAGCCTTTCGCGGTAGATGATGTAAAGCCCCGACCCCGATATGGTGGCGATGCCCGCCCAGGTAAGCAGGTTCGGAAAATCGCCGAACACCAGATAGCCCAGGGCGACGGCGGCGATGATCTCGGAATAATGCAGCGGGGCGAGCGTGGCCGAGGGGGCGAATTTCAGCGCATAGGTCATGCACATATGCGACAGGCAGGCCCAGAAGCCCACGCCGAACAGCCACAGCCAGTTCAGCCCCGAGGGCAGGACGGGATCAAGCGCCGCCAGCCCCGATCCGTCGAAGGCCAGCATCAGCGGCAGGCATATGGCCATGCCGGCAAGCGAGGTGTGCAGCTGCATGGTCACGGGATGGATCAGCGGGGCCATGGCGCGGGTGACCAGCATGTAGAAGGCAAAGAAGAAGGCCGTGCCCAGCGGCCACAGCGCCACGGGGCCAAAGGCGGCAAGCGAGGGCTGGATCACCATCAGCGCGCCCAGAAAGCCCACCGCGCAAGCGGCGATGCGGCGGGGGCCAACCTCGTCCCCGAAGATCAGGCTGCCGAGGATGAGCAGCACGAAGGGTTCGACAAAGGCGATGGCAAGGGCATCGGCCACCGGCATGACGGCAATGCCCGAGACGAAGGAAAAGGTGGACAGGATCAGGAACACCGCCCTGAGCAGCAGCAGACCCGCCACATGGCGCGACACACGCCACGGCAGGCCCATGATCCACAGCACCGGCAGCATCAGCGCGCCCTGCACCACGAAGCGGGCCGTGGTGATCTGGCCCACCGGAATGCCGCCCTGCGCGGCCAGTTTCGAGGCCACATCCAGCAACGGGGCCAGCACGCAAAAGGCGAGCATGAGGGTGACACCGGGAAGGATGCGGTCACTGCTGCGGGCGGGGGCGGAAAGCGCTGTCATGCCCAAGGGCTATCGGGGCGGCGCGGCGGCGTCCATTCCGAAAACGACAGGCAAAGGCGGGCTTTCCGCAGCGGGCGCTTTTCAAGCGGGCAAGGGGCCCCTAGATTTGGGCTGTGCAAGTGAAAGGGTCTGGCGTGCTGGTGATCGAGGCGTCGCGTCTGGTGTTTCTGGCCAATCCGAAAACGGCGACGCAATCGGTGCGGGCAATGCTGCGCAAACATGCGATGGCGGGGCCGTGGCAAGAGGATGGCGCAACCCGCCATGCCGGGATCGGCCCGTTCAACCGCAAGTGGCGCGCCGTGGTCGAGGACCGCGTGGGCGGGCGGGTCGAGGTGTTTGCCGTGGTGCGCGACCCGCTTGCGCGGCTGGACAGCTGGTATCGCTATCGCCAGAAGAACCCTGCGGGCGACAGCAAAAGCACCCAGGGGCTGGATTTCGCGGCCTTCGTCGCGGCGGTGCTGCGCGACGATCCGCCCGATTACGCCCGTGTGGGCGCGCAGGACCGCTTTACCGGCTGGACCGGTGCGCGGGCGGGGATCGATGTGCTGTTCGACTATGCGCGGCTGGACCTGATGCGCGATTTTCTGGCCGACCGGCTGGGCCAGCGATTGTTCCTGCCGGTCAAGAATGTCTCGTCGGTGCCGGCATCGGGGGTGCCGGTCTTGCCGGATGAGCTGATGGCGGACCTGCGCGAAAAGCTGGCAGGCGATTTCGCGCTGCATCGGGCGGTGGCGGAAACCGGCGTGCTTTTCGCCGACGACTGACCCGCCTTCCCCTGTTCATCCTTGTCCAAATACTCCGGGGTCCGGGGCAGGGCCCCGGGGGGCTGCGTCTGACCCGCCGTCAGCAGTTGGGCACGTTCACCGCCAGCCCGCCAAGCGAGGTTTCCTTGTATTTTTCATGCATGTCGCGGCCGGTCTGGCGCATGGTCTCGATGCAGACATCCAATGACACAAGGTGGATGCCATCACCGCGCAGGGCAAGGGATGCCGCCGAGACGGCCTTGATGGCACCAAGGCCGTTCCTTTCGATGCAGGGCACCTGAACAAGGCCCTTGACGGGGTCGCAGGTCATGCCGAGGTGATGTTCCAGGGCGATTTCGGCGGCGTTTTCCACCTGTTCGGGCGTGCCGCCGAGCACGGCGGCAAGGCCTGCGGCGGCCATGGCGGCGGCGCTGCCCACCTCGGCCTGACAGCCACATTCCGCGCCCGAGATGCTCGCATTGTGTTTCACCAGCCCGCCGATGGCGGCGGCGGTCAGCATGAATTCGCCCACGCGGCTGGCCGAGGCGCCGGGGACATGGTCAAGCCAGTAGCGGATAACGGCGGGCACCACCCCTGCCGCGCCGTTGGTGGGGGCGGTGACGACCTGCCCGCCTGCGGCGTTTTCCTCGTTCACGGCCATGGCGTAAAGCGACATCCAGTCGTTGATCGTATGCGGCGCGGTCATGTTCAGCCCGCGTTCGGCGATCAGCGCGTCATGGATGCCCTTGGCGCGGCGGCGCACTTTCAGCCCGCCGGGAAGGATGCCGGTTCCGGCCATGCCGCGGGTGATGCAGTCGTTCATCACCTGCCATATCCGGTCGATCCCGCGGTCGAGGTCGGCGGCGCTGCGGAATTTCAACTCGTTTGCGCGTTTCATCTGGGCGATGGTCAGGCCCGACGCCTTGGCCATGGCAAGCATTTCATCGGCTTTTTCAAAGGGATAGGGCACATCGGCGCGGGCCTTGGCCTTTTTGCTGCCAGCTTCGGCCAGTTCGGCTTCGGTCAGCACGAAGCCGCCGCCGATGGAGTAATAGGTTTCCTGCAAGATCACATCGCCCTGCGCGTCGGTGGCTTTCAGGATCATGCCATTGGCATGGCCTGCAAGGGCGGGGCCGTAATCGAACAGCAGGTCGGCCGAGGGGTCGAAGCGCAGTTCGGGCAGACCCGGGGGGGTGATGGTCTTTGTGGCGCGGATGGCGGCAAGGGTGGTTTCGGCCTTTTCGGCATCATAGGTGGCGGGTTCGAACCCCGCGAGGCCAAGGATGGTGGCACGGTCGGTCGCATGGCCCACGCCGGTAAAGGCAAGCGAGCCGTGCAGCGAGGCGCGCAGCCCGTGGAAATGGAAGGGCGAGGCGCGCATGAGGTCAAGGAAGCGGGCCGCCGCGACCATGGGGCCCATGGTGTGGCTGGACGAGGGGCCGACGCCCACCTTGAACATGTCAAAGACCGAAAGGAACATGGACCACTCCCCCAAACCGCCCCAGCGTGCGTTGGTGACAAGGTGGCGATGTGCCGCGGCAGGACAAGGGCGAAAAGCGACGCGATCGGTGCGGAATATGTCACGGGGGCGCATTTACCGGCCGTTAACCCTGATCATGGCAGGCTGGGGCGCGGATTTTCGGAGGATGCGGGATGGTGTGTCGGGGTTTGATGGCCGTGATGGTGGCGGCGGGGCTGGCGGGCGTGGCACTGGCGCCCGCGCGGGCCGAGGACGGGGCGGCGGCGGACGGGGCGGCGGCAGCGGCGCTGGCCGGCCTGCCCGAGGCGCAGGCCAAGCGGTTGCGCGCCGATCCCGACCGGTTCGCCGAGGCGGGGTTGCGGCTGGTCTATGGCCACGGTCAGGACGGGGCGGTCACGCGCGCGGCGGTAGAGGCGGCGGGACGGATCGAGATGGCCGAGCGGCGGGTGCGGGCCTTGCGGCCGTTTCTGGAAAGCGATCTCGACAATGACGGGGCGGTGACGATGGCCGAGGCGGAAACGCGGGGCGCGACGCTGTCGGCCGAGGCGCGGGCGCGGCTGATGCTGGCCTTTGCCGAGGCCGATGCCGATGCCGACGGGGCGGTGACGGCTGCCGAATTGCGCGCCATGGCCGAGCGGCAGGCCGCGCTGCGCGGCAGGCCGGGGCCGGAGGTGCTGTTCGCCTTTGACACCGATGCGGACGGGCGGCTGACGCTGGCCGAGATCGAGGCGGCGCGGGCGGCCTTGGCCGGTCCGTGACGGCCTTTGGGCATGGAAAACCGGTTGCCGTTGGGCCGCAGGCGGGCGTGCGGTTGAGTATTTGGGCAAGGGTGAAGGGGGGGCTTTTCGGGTTTGGACGGGTTTTAGGTTGGATTTGTGGCGCGGGGTTGGCCGGGGGTGGTGAAAGGGCTGGGCGGGGTGGGCTGACAGGCGGGCGGTCGGGGGCAATTCCTGCTTACACCCTGCTGCGGCTTTGCCTATAAGGGGGCAGCACCGATGAAGGAGCCGCCATGCCCGCCGATCTGAACCCCATCGACAAGGCCAAGTTCGTGGCCGCCAAGCGCGCGACCGAGTTCGTCGAGACCGGCATGAAGGTGGGGCTGGGCACGGGATCGACCGCCGCATGGATGGTGCGCTGTCTGGGCGAGCGCATCCGCGACGAGGGGCTGCGCGTGGTGGGGGTGCCGACATCGACCCGCACGGCCGAGCTTGCGCGGCAGGTGGGGGTGCCGATCACCAGTCTGGATGATGCCAAATGGCTGGACCTGACGATTGACGGCGCGGACGAGTTCGACCCCAACCTTGCGCTGATCAAGGGGGGCGGGGCGGCGCTGTTGCAGGAAAAGATCGTGGCGACGGCAAGTGACCAGATGATCGTGATTGCGGATGCGGCCAAGGAAGTGGCGCAACTGGGTGCCTTTCCGCTGCCGGTCGAGGTTATTCCCTTTGGCTGGCAGACGACCAAGGCGCTGATCGAGGAAACGCTGGTCAGTCTGGATGTGCTGAACCGCGACTGTTCGCTGCGGATGAATGGCGCCAAGCCGTTGATGACGGATGAAAGCAATTACATCATCGACCTGCATCTGAAGCGGATCGGCAATCCGCGGCAATTGGCGCTGGTGCTGAACCAGATTCCGGGTGTGGTCGAGAACGGGCTGTTCATCGACATCTGCGACATCGTGGTGATCGGGCATGGCGACGGGCGGGTGACGGTGCGCGACATCAACAACGGGTCGGAATCGGACGATTTCGTCGAGTTCAAGCCCAGCGACAACATCTTTGCGGATATGGAATGAGCTTCGATTACGATCTTTTCGTCATTGGTGGCGGGTCGGGCGGGGTTCGGGCGGCGCGCGTGGCCAGTGGCGACTGGGGGGCGCGGGTCGGGCTGGCTGAGGAAAGCCGCATGGGCGGCACCTGTGTGATCCGGGGCTGCGTGCCCAAGAAGCTGATGGTCTTTGCCAGCGGCTTTCCCGAAGCGATCGAGGATGCCCGCGCCTATGGCTGGGATGTGCAGGCGGGGCAGTTCGACTGGGGGCGGTTCCGCGCGTCTTTGGCGAAAGAATTGGACCGGCTGGAAGGGGCCTATCGCAACACGCTGAAGAATGCGGGTGTGGTGGTGCATGATGCCCGCGCGCGGGTGGTGGATGCGCATACGCTCGAGCTGGCGGACGGGACGCGGTTTTCTGCCAAGCATATCCTGATTGCCACGGGGGGATGGCCTTTCGTTCCCGATATTCCGGGGCGGGAACTGGCGATCACCTCGAACGAGATGTTCGACCTGCCCGCGTTGCCCAAGCGGGCGCTGGTGGTGGGGGGCGGGTATATCGCATCCGAATTCGCCTGCATCTTGCACGGGCTGGGGGTGCAGGTTTCGCAATATTACCGTGGCGCGCAGATCTTGCGCGGGTTCGATGACGAGGCGCGGGGGCATGTGGCCAATGCCATGCAGGCGCGGGGCATCGCGGTGCATTGCGGGACCGATGTGATCGGGCTGGAGAAAAGCGCGGGCGGGATCGTTGCCGTGGCGACCGATGGCAGCGAGGCCGAGTTCGATCTGGTGCTGTATGCCACGGGGCGCAGGCCCAATGCGGCGGGCTTGGGCCTTGAGGCGTTGGGCGTGGCCTTCGGGCGGCAGGGCGAGATTGTGGTGGATGAGTGGTCGCAGACGGCGGTGCCGTCGATCTTTGCCGTGGGCGATGTGACCAACCGCGTGAACCTGACGCCGGTCGCCATTCGCGAGGGGCATGCCTTTGCCGATACGGTGTTTGGCGGGCGGGCGACGCGGTTTGACCATGACATGGTGCCTTCGGCGGTGTTCACGCAGCCCGAACTGGGTTCGGTGGGGCTGGGCGAGGAAGCGGCGCGGGCGCAGGAACCCATCGAGGTTTACGCAACCGCCTTTCGCCCGATGAAAAGCCTGTTTGCCGGACGGCAGGACCGCGTGATGATGAAGCTGGTGGTCAGTCAGGCCACGCGGCGGGTGCTTGGTTGTCATATCGTCGCACCCGAGGCGGGCGAGTTGATCCAGCTGGCGGCGATTGCGGTGCGGATGGGCGCCACGAAAGAGGATTTCGACCGCACGGTGGCGGTGCATCCGACCATGGCGGAAGAATTGGTGACGATGCGAAAGCCCGTGCGGCAGGCATGACGCCACAGGCTTCTTGAATTTCGGGCGGGCATGACCAGTTTAATCCCGACGACAGAAAAAGGGTAAAGATCGATGGCAGGTAGCGGAGGCCCCTGGGGCGGCGGTGGCGGCCCGGGTGACGACGATCGGAACGGGGACCGGAATGGCGGGCGCGGGGATGATCGCAGGAATGGCGGTCGCCGGCCCGAGGGCGGACCGCAGATACCCGAAATCGAAGACATCATGAAAAAGGGGCAGGAGCAGCTGCGCGTGCTGATGGGCGGGCGTGGCCGTGGCGGCTTTGGCGGTGGTGGCGGGCGCGGGCCTGTCGGCGGCGGGCCGCTGGTTTCGCGGCAGGGCGTGGCGCTGGGTGTGCTGGGTGCTGCGGTGCTTTGGGCGTTCATGTCGTTCTACACGGTCAAGCCCGAAGAACGGTCGGTCGAGCTGTTCCTTGGCAAGTTTTCGGGGATCGGAGAGTCGGGGCTGAACTTTGCGCCCTGGCCTTTCGTGACGGCCGAAATCGTGCAGGTCACGGGCGAGCGGCAGACGGAAGTGGGCACGGGGGCGGCGGATGCCCAAGCGTCGGGGCTGATGCTGACGCGGGACCAGAATATCGTCGATATCGGGTTTCAGGTGGTGTGGAACATTTCGGACCCCTCGGCCTATCTGTTCAACCTTGCCGATCCGGATGACACGATCAGGGCGGTGTCGGAATCGGCCATGCGCGATATCATCGCGCGGTCGGAACTGTCGCCCATTCTGAACCGCGACCGCGGCGCGATTGCCGCCGATCTGCGGCAGGCGGTGCAAAAGACGCTAGACAGCTATGACGCGGGCATCAACGTGATCCGCGTGAACTTGCAGCAAGCGGCCCCGCCGGGCGAGGTGATCGACGCCTTCCGCGCCGTGCAGGCGGCCCAGCAGGAACGCGACCGGCTGGAGAAAGAGGCCGATGCCTATGCCAACAAGGTGACGGCGGGCGCGCGCGGCGAGGCGGCGCGGCTGGTCGAAAACTCGGAAGCTTACCGCGCCGAGGTGGTGAACAACGCGCAGGGTGAGGCGAGCCGGTTCACGTCGGTCTATGACGAATATGTCAAGGCGCCCGAGGTGACGCGCAAGCGCATGTATCTGGAAACGATGGAAAAGGTGCTGGGCGGCATGAACAAGGTGATCCTTGACGGGGTCGGTTCGGGCGAGGCGGGCGGAAATGGCGTGGTGCCCTTCCTGCCGTTGAACGAATTGAACCGTCCGGCGGGCCCGCCCGCTGCGGCTGTGAACAGCACGGGGAGCAACTGATGAAAGCTGCATTCATTCTTCCGGGGGTGGCGATTGTCGCGGCCTTGGCGCTGTCGTCGGTGTTTATCGTGGACGAGCGCGAAAAGGTGCTGGTGCTGCAATTCGGGCAGGTCAAGCAGGTGCGGGACGAACCGGGCGTGGGGTTCAAGCTGCCGCTCATTCAGGACGTGGTGCGCTATGACGACCGCATCCTTTCCCTGCCGACGCGGCCCATCGAAGTGACGATGAGCGATGACCGCCGCCTGGTGGTTGATGCCTTTGCCCGCTGGCGGGTGACCGACCCCGTGCGCTTCCGCGAAGCGGTGGGGCCGAATGGCGTGGCGCAGGCGATGAGCCGGCTTGAGGGTATTCTGAACGACGCGATCCCGCAGGTTCTGGGTTCGGTCGATTCGGGGCGCGTGCTGTCGGAGGACCGCAATTCGCTGATGAACCAGATCCGCGATATCGCGCGGCGCGAGGGGGCCTCGCTCGGGATCGATGTGGTCGATGTGCGGCTGACGCGCACCGACCTGCCCGAACAGAACCTTGAGGCGACCTTTGCCCGTATGCGGGCCGAGCGCGAACGCGAGGCGGCGGACGAGATCGCGCGCGGCGGCGAAGCGGCGAGCCGTGTGCGGGCGGCGGCGGACCGGACGGTGGTCGAGCTGACCTCGGACGCGCGGCGGCAGGCGGAAGTCGTGCGCGGCGAGGCGGATGCCGAAAGGAACCGTATCTATGCCGAGGCTTTCGGAAAAGACCCCGAATTCTTTGCCTTTACCCGGTCGCTGACCAGCTATGAGCGGGCCTTGCAGGCAAGCAATTCGTCGATCGTGATGAGCCCGGATAGCGAGTTCTTCGATTATCTGCGGTCTGACAAGGGGCGCGTTTTGCCCCCCGCAGACGCGGCGCAAGGGCAATGAACACGGTTCTGCACGGTTTGGGGATCGTGCTTGCGGTAGAGGGGCTGGCCATCGCGCTGGCCCCTTTGCGACTGGAACAGGCGTTGCAGGCGCTGGCCGGGCTGTCGCGCGACGGGCGGCGGGCGCTGGGGCTGGCGGTGCTGGCGGCCGGGGTGGCGGTGATCTGGGCCGCGGGGCGGATGGGCTAAGCCTGCGCGGTTGTAACAATCGGCGCAAAACCATCACAGGGCTTTGACGGGGCGCGATTGGGTTTGCATTGCCTTTGCCGGTGCAAGGCGGATGATCAGGGCCATGCAGGACGCCGCCACGTTCGGTTCGCGGCGTCATCGAAACGAGAAGGAGTTCGAGGTGCAGTCTCTGGCCAAATCAAGTTTCCACGGGGCACAGGGTGCCCGCGCCCTGACGCAGGGCCTGTCGCGCGTTGCGCTTGCGGCGGCCTTGGGGCTTTCGCTCGGCCTTGGGCAGGTCGGGCCGGCAGCGGCGCGGGGGGCGCCGGAAAGCTTTGCCGATCTTGCCGAGCAGATCAGCCCCTCGGTGGTGAACATCACCACCATGTCCACGGTCGCGGCCCCCGCCGAGGACGGGCCGATGGTGCCCGAAGGATCGCCCTTCGAGGACTTTTTCAAGGAATTCCAGGACCGCAATGGCGGTGGTGGTGCGCCGGAACCGCGCCGTTCCGAGGCGCTGGGGTCGGGTTTCGTGATTTCCGAGGACGGCTATATCGTCACCAACAACCATGTGATCGAAGGGGCTGACGACATCTCGATCGAGTTCTTTTCGGGCGAGAAGCTAAAGGCCGAGCTGGTGGGCACCGACCCCAAGACCGATATCGCGCTGCTGAAGGTCAAGGCCGACAAGCCGCTGCCTTTCGTGCAGTTCGGCAACAGCGACCTTATGCGCGTGGGCGATTGGGTCGTGGCGATGGGCAACCCGCTGGGGCAGGGTTTCTCGGTTTCGGCAGGGATCGTGTCGGCGCGCAACCGCGAGCTTTCGGGGACCTATGACGATTACATCCAGACCGATGCGGCGATCAACCGTGGCAATTCGGGCGGGCCGTTGTTCAACATGGACGGGCAGGTGATCGGGGTGAACACCGCGATCCTGTCGCCCAATGGCGGGTCGATCGGGATCGGGTTTTCGATGGCGTCGAATGTGGTGGATAAGGTGGTGGCGCAGCTCAAGCAATTCGGGGAAACCCGGCGCGGCTGGCTGGGCGTGCGGATCCAGGACGTGACGCCCGACGTGGCCGAGGCCATGGGGCTGGCGGCATCGAAAGGGGCCCTGGTCACGGATGTGCCCGATGGTCCGGCCAAGGACGCGGGGCTGAAGGCGGGGGATGTGATCACCACCTTCGACGGCAAGGAGATCGGCACGGTGCGTGACCTGACGCGGCAGGTGGCCGACAGCCCCGTAGGGTCGGCAGTGCCGGTGGTGGTGATGCGCGACGGCAAGACCGAGACGCTGTCGGTCACGCTGGGCCGCCGCGAAGAGGCCGAGAAGGAAGAAACCGTGCCCGCCGCCGCGCAAAAGCCCGCAGCGCCCGAACAGGCCGAAGTGCTGGGCCTGACGCTTGAGCCGGTGACGCAGGACATGATCGACCAGTTGAACCTGCCTGCCGGGACCGAAGGGTTGATCGTGGCCAAGGTGGACGAGGAGTCGGAAGCCTTTACCAAGGGGTTGCGGCAGGGCGATGTGATCACCGAAGCCGGACAGCAAAAGGTGACGCGGCTGGAAGACCTGCAAGACCGGCTAAAGGAAGCCAAGGATGCGGGGCGCAAGTCGCTGCTGTTGCTGGTGCGGCGTGGCGGTGATCCGCGCTTTGTGGCGCTGGCCGTGGACGAGACGAAATAAGGCTTGGGCATTAATCAAACGGGGCGGCGGGGAAACCTGCCGCCCCTTTGCCATGCGCTTCCGTCAGACGGGCGCGCAGGGTGCGGATGGGGGAAAGACGAGTATTTGGGCAAAGGTGAAGGGGATCGGTCATGCCTTTCACCTTTGCCCAAATACTCCGGGGGAATCGGCCCTTGGGCCGATGGGGGCTGGCCCCCCCCTTTGTTGCCGGTGCGGGATGGTTCCGGCAAAAATCCTAGCCGATTTCGGACAGAAGCCGCGTGCGGAAGCTTTCCATCCATTCCAGCCGTTCGGCCGCCATGGCGCGGCCGGTGGCGGTTTGCATCCTGTCTGCGATGCGGACGAGTTTGACCTGGATATGGTCGAGCGCGAAGCGGCGGTCGTCGAGCGGGCGGCCGAGCGCCATGGGATCGGCGGCATCGAACAGGCTGCCGCCCATCTGGCCCGCGATCAGGAACATCCGCGCGATGCCGATGGCGCCGAGGGCTTCGAGCCGGTCGGCATCTTGCAGGATGCGGGCTTCGGGGGTTTCGGGGGCGATGCCTGCGGAAAAGCTGTGGGCAAGGATGGCGTGGTGCAGGGCGGGCCGTTTTTCGGGCGGATAGCCCATCGCGGCCAGTTCTGCGATGGCCAGATCGGCGCTGCGGCGCGAGGCTTGGGCGCGGTCGGGCGCATCTTTCGGCAGGTTCACGGCATCGTGGAAATAGGCGGCGGGGCCAAGGATGGCCGGATCGGCGGGTTCGTCCATCGCGATCAGGCGGCAGGATTTCCAGACGCGGTCAAGATGGCCCAGATCATGCGCGCCATCGGTGGCATCGGCCCAAAGGGCTGCGATGCGGGCGCGGGCGCGGGCGGTCCAGTCGGGCGCGGCGGTCATAGCGCGGAAAGGTCGGTTGCGACGAGGCCGAGGTCGCGGGCCGCGCCGAGGGAAAGCTGGCGGCTGTCAAGGCCGCGTTCGGTCTGGTAGCGGCGCAGGGCATCGGTGGTGGCGGCGTCCATCTGGCCGGTGAGCGGGGCGAGGAAATAGCCACGCGCCTTGAGCGCCCGTTGCAGGCTGGCGATGAAGTCGGGGGTCATCTCGGCCGGGCAGGGGGCGCGGAACCATACGGTTTCGCGGTCGCGCACCATGCGGGTGGCGGTTTTGGTGCGGTAGGTGGCGGGGTTGACAAGGGTGCCGTCGGGGCTGCGGGTTTCGGGGGTGATCTGCACCTGTTCGGTGACGGTTTCGATCACGGCGGGGCTGGAATCTTGCGCCCAGCAGGCGCCTTCGGGGCCCTTTGGCGGTTCATCGCCCCGGCTGCGGAGGATTTCGGCGCCTAGATCGGCCTGTGCGGGCACGGCGGGCAGCGGGACCGACGGGGTGCAGGCGGCCAGAAGCAATGCTGTGGCAAGCCATGCGTGTTGTGCGGTCATCTGCGATCCCTGCCTGTCTTGCCCTTTGGCGGGCTTGGGGCCGAGGATAGCCGCAAGTGGCGGCTTTCGCCAGAGCGGGGCGTTCAGGGCTGGTCGCCCGCCCGCGTGCCGTCATGGCGGAAGTCGGGGCGCAGGAGGGCGTCGAGCATGTGCGAGATATCCTCGATCCGTTCGGCGACGATATGGACCACCCCTGCCTCGCGCTGCAAACGTCCGGTGACGCGCAGCATGCGGCCGGCGATGACGGCGCGGCGGTTGGCTTCGTAAAGCTTGGCCCAGACCACCACGTTGCAGGTGCCGGTTTCATCTTCGAGCGTAAGGAAGATCACGCCCTTGGCGGTGCCGGGGCGCTGGCGGACAAGGACAAGCCCCGCCACGCAGACCCGCGCGCCCACGGGCGGTTCATCCAGCCGTTCGGCCACAAGGGCGGCGGGCGGGCGCGGCCATGTGCCGGGCGGCGGCGTGGGCGTGGACCAGATTTCGGTGACGCTGCGGAAGCGGGGGGCGATGTCGGGCATGGGAACGAATGTAGAACATTTGCGGCGCAGCGCAAGTTTTTCCGACATGGGGGAAGGGTGCGGCAAGCTGCCCGTCAGGAGCCTGCGGCTTTCCTGCGCCATAAGCGCAAGACGTTGCCGCCTGCCGCAAGGGCAGGAAAGCACTACCAACGCAAAGGAGCAACAGCCACGCTGCCTGCGGCGCGGGCGGCTATGGCAAAGGCCGCCGTTTTCTCTTATGTGCTGGGCAGACAGGCGTTTGTTTTTCAAGGAACCGACTGATGGCCAAGATCACTTATGTGGAATTCGGCGGCAAGGAGCATGTCATCGACGTGCCGAACGGGCTGACCGTGATGGAAGGGGCGCGTGACAATGGCGTGCCGGGGATCGAGGCCGATTGCGGCGGCGCCTGCGCCTGTTCGACCTGCCATGTCTATGTCGATCCGGCATGGGTGGAAAAGCTGCCCAAGAAGGACAGCATGGAAGAGGATATGCTGGATTTCGCGTGGAACCCCGATCCGGTGCGGTCGCGGCTGACCTGCCAGCTGAAGGTTTCGGATGCGCTGGACGGGCTGCGGGTGCAGATGCCCGAAAAGCAGATCTAAAGCCGGAACAGCGCCGCTTCGTGCGGGGCGATGCAGGGGCGGGCGGCGCGCAGGTCGGCGTGGCCGCCGCGCAGTTCCGGAAAGAGCGCGCGCAGTTCGGCCTGTGTGCCGGGGGCGCGGTCTTCGGCATCATGCGACAGGGGGTGATAGCTTTCTGTCGCGGCGCCTTCGGCAAAGATGATCTCGTGCCGGTCAAACAGCAGGTGGACATAAGTCACGCTGTCCATCGGCTGGCGGTGGATGCGGTCGGAGCCCTGGGCCAGATCGCCCGCCGCCACCAGCACTTCGGTTTCGCCGGTCAGCAGTTCGGCCTGCCAGCCTGCCAGCATCATGCGGTGGTGGGGCGAGACGAGAAGATCGCGGCTGTTGCCAAGCAGGCCTGCCGGAATGCGGACAGGCGCCAGGGCGCCGGTGCCGGCGACGCGCTTTGACAGCACGCGGCGCACGGGTTGGGGGCCGTGATCGGCGGTCAGGACAAGCGTGCCTTCGGGGATGGTTTCGACGGCGCGGGGGCCATCGGCGGTGTCGATCAGGGTTCCGGTGACGAAACAGGCCAGATCGGTGGTTTCGAACACCGCCGTGGCATGGTCGAGCATGGCTTTGGTCGGGGCCGTCGCTTGCGTTGCATCCGTCATCTGGTCACCTGTTCTACCGGGGGCTGCCGATAGAGACAGGAATCACCCGCAAAGGTGGCGGGATTGGGGCGGTGCCGTATCAATCTTGCGTTGAATGGTTAACGGATTGCGGCAATCGGGGGGCAGTTCGCGGGGCTAGTTCGTGCGGCGGGCGGGCAGAAAGGGCAGCGGGGCCACGGGCACGCCGTCATCCAGCAGCTTCCGCGCTTCGTCGATGCGGGCTTCGCCATAGATGGCGCGTTCGGGGGCTTGGCCTTCGTGGATGCGGCGGGCTTCGGTCACGAAATCGAGCCCGACATATTCGGAATTTTCTTCGACCTTGCGGCGCAGTTCGGCGATGGCCCGCTCCACATCGGAGGCCGGTGCGGCAAGGTCGGGGCGGGGTGGTTGCAGCGCGGGCGGCGGGGTGGCCGCATCGCGGGCGGGGCGCACGCTGGGGGCCATGAGCGATTTCTCGACCCCGGTATCGCCGCAGACGGGGCAGGCGACATGGCCCGCCGCCGACAGGCTATCGAAGGCGGCACCGGACTGGAACCAGCTGTCGAAGGCATGGTCGGCGCGGCATTTGAGCGAGAAACGGATCATGGGTTGGAACCGTCGGGACATGGGGTCTGCACTGAGCTAGGCAGAATGGCGGCAAATTCAATCGGGGGCAACAGGCGCACCCAATCTGTCGGGCGCTTCGGCGAGCGACTGGAACAGGGCGCGCAGGTCGGGTTCGGCCACCTTGCGCGAGGCTTTGGCGGCGCTGAACCATTTGCGGCGCCGTTGCTTGCGTTCGGGGAATTTGGGGGCAAGTTCGGCCACGCGCAGCGCATAGACCGATACCGCGCAGGGCACCGAGGCCGTGGGGCCAAGCGCCTTGTCATAACCGTAAAGGCCGATCGGGTCGGCCAGAAGATGGCCGCGCACGCCTGCTTCTTCCCATGCCTCGCGTTCGGCCGAGGCGGCGAGGTCGAGACCGTCGATGGGCCAGCCCTTGGGAATGACCCAGCGGCCGGTATCGCGGCTGGTGATCAGCAGCACCTCGATATGGCCGCGATGCATGCGCCAGCAAACCGCGCCGCATTGGGTGCGGGCAGGCGCGGTGGCCACAAGGAAATCTGCGCTGTCCATCCGTTTCATCGGCCCCGTTCCGGTCTTTTGACCTGTTGCAAAGGGCATGCCTGCTCTGCCCGTCTATCATGCGCGAAAGTCGGGGCGAATGACCAGACGCTATACGTTCCGGGGCGCGGTTTATTGCCGCACTGCGCCCCGTTTCAGCCGGATGCGGCACAAAGCGCCGTCTTTTGCGGCACTGTGCGCTTGGCTGGCGGGTGGCGCGGTTTGACGGCGCGACCTTGCGGGCTAGGTTACAGCCTGAAGTTTAACGGAGAATTTTCATGCACCGCTTCTTTCGCCTTGTGCTGGTCGGCGCGGCAAGCCTGCTTCCGGTTCCGGCCTTTGCCGGGTTTTCCTTTGCCTCGATCGATGGCGGGACGATCGACCTTGATGCGTTCAAGGGCAAGCCCGTGCTGGTGGTGAATACCGCGTCGCTGTGCGGGTTCGCGTCGCAGTTCAAGGATTTGCAAAGCTTGCAGGACGAATATGGCCCCAAGGGGCTGGTCGTGCTGGCGGTGCCGTCGAACGATTTCGACCAAGAGCTTGAGGACGGCAAGAAGGTGAAGGATTATTGCACCGCCAATTTCGACATTTCCTTGCCGATGACCGATATAACCCATGTGGTCGGGCCCGAGGCGCATCCGTTCTATGCCATGCTGAAGGCGGATTACGGGTTTGAGCCGGGATGGAACTTCAACAAGGTGCTGCTGGACGGGCAGGGCGATGTGGTGGCGACATGGGGCAGCCTGACGGTGCCGACGGCGGGCGCGGTGACGAAGAAGATCGAGGCGCTGCTGCCCTGACGGGGTTGGCTGACGGGGCGGCTGCGGGGGCGGTTTTCATCGGGTCGCGGGTTTATCGCGGGTCGTCCTATGGTGCGGGGCATCCGTTGCGGATACCGCGTGTGCCGGTGGTGACGGACCTGTGCGCGGCGCTGGGCTGGCTGGAGGGGCGGTTCGTGACCAGCCCCAAGGCCAAGCCCGCCGCGCTGACGGGGTTCCATACGGTGGACTATATCGACGCGCTGCGGCGGGCCGAAGAGACGGGGACGGTGGATGCGGAAACGCGGGCGCGTCACCAGATCGGGACGCTGTCGAACCCGGTTTTTCCGCAGATCTATTCGCGGCCTGCCACGGGGGCGGGGGGCGTGATGCTGGCGGCCGAGATGCTGGCGAACGGGGCGGGGCGGGTCTATGTGCCCGGCGGGGGCACGCATCACGGCATGCCCGACCGCGCCAACGGTTTCTGCTATCTGAACGATCCGGTTCTGGCGATACAGGCCTTGCGGCGGGCGGGCTTTGGCCGTGTGGCCTATGTCGATATCGACGCGCATCATTGCGACGGGGTCGAGGCGGCTTTTGCCGGTGAGGCGGGCGTGCGGATGATTTCGGTGCATGAAGAGGGGCGCTGGCCGTTCACGGGCGGCTTGGGCGATGATGCGGGGGGCGCGGCGTTCAACCTGCCGGTGCCGCGCGGGTTCAATGATACCGAGATGCGGGCGGTGGTGGCGCGGTTGATCGTGCCGCGTGTGGCCGCGTTTGCGCCCGATGTGATCGTGTTGCAGGCGGGGGCGGATAGCCTGACCGAAGACCCGCTGTCGCGGTTGTGCCTGTCGAACCGGGCTTATGTGGAGTGCCTGCGGGCGCTGTTGCCGCTGGCGGACAGGTTTTTGCTTTTGGGCGGGGGTGGCTATAACCCGTGGTCGGTGGGGCGCTGCTGGGCGGCGCTGTGGGCGGCGTTTGCGGGTTTTGCGGTGCCCGAGCGGTTGCCGGCGGCGGCCGAGGCGGTGTTGCGGGCGTTGGATTGGGGCGGGGGCGGGCGGCCCTTGCCCGAGGAGGCGATGATGGTGACGCTGCTCGATGCGTCGCGCGAGGGGCCGGTGCGGGCCGAGGTGTCGGAGCGGTTGGCGGTGCTGGAGGCGCGGGGATGAGGCGGGTGTTTCTGGCGCTGCCCTTGCCCGAGGGGGTGATGTCATCCTTGCGGGTGCAGCAGTTTCTGCTGCCGTTGCCGAAGGCCGTGGAGCCGGAGAACTTCCACCTGACGTTGGTGTTTCTGGGCGAGGTGCAGGACTGGGTGCTTGAGGCCGCGCATGAGCGGTTTCTTGACGTGCGGGTTGCGCCCTTTGATCTGGGTTTGCAGGGAATGGGGATGTTTGGCGGGGCCAAGCCGAGGGCGGTTTGGGCGGGGGTCGCGCCGTCGGAACCCTTGGCGCGGTTGCAGGGCAAGCTTGCCCATGCGGCGCGGGCTGCGGGGATTGCGGTCGAGGGGCGGAAGTTCCAGCCGCATGTGACGCTGGGCATGTTCCACCCCCCCGCGCCAGAGGAAGCGATGCGGATCGAGCGGGCCGTGGCGCAGGGCGCGGGTTTCGCGGCGGGGCCTTGGGAGGTGGACCACTTCTGCCTGTACGAATCGCATCTGTCGCCCAAGGGGGCGCGGTATGATGAGTTGTTCCGCTACGACCTATAGCGGTGGTGGGCGTTTGGCGGGCCAGTCGGTCGCCAAGTGGTATTGCTGGCCGAGGGCAAGGCAGGCCGCATCGGTGCCGAAGCGGGTGACAAGTTGCATGCCCATCGGCAGGCCGTTCGGGCCGAAGCCTGCGGGGATGTTCAGCGCGGGCAGGCCGATCAGGCTGACGGGGACCACGATTTCCATCCAGCGGTGATAGGTGTCCATCGGGTGGCCGTTGATCGCCTGTGGCCAGCGCCATTCGGTCGGGAAGGGCCAGACCTGGGCCGAGGGAAGGATCAGCGCGTCATATTGGTCGAACAGTCGGGCGGCGCGGGCATACCAGCGCGAGCGGATTTCGGATGCGGCATAGACGGCATCGGCGGAGAGGGTCAGGCCCTGTTCGATTTCCCATACGGTTTCGGGTTTGAGTTGGGCGCGCTTGGTTGGGTCGTCATAAACGCCGCGTTTGGCGTTGGAATTGAGCATGGCGCGCAGGGTCGTCCATGACTGCCAAAGCTGTTCGGCGGGGAAGGGCGGGGGCAGCGCCTCGACCGTGGCGCCGAGGTCGGTGAAGGTTTGCAGGGCGGTTTCGCAGGTGGAAAGGATGCCCGCCTCGGTGGGGTAGGCACCGCCCCAATCGGCCAGCCAGCCGATGCGCTTGCCGCGCAGGTCGGTGGTCAGGCGATCCGCGAAGGGTTCGGAGGGGCGGCCAAAGGGGGTCGCGGGGTTTTCGCCCGCCTGAACGGTGAGGAGGTTGGCGATATCCTCGACCGTGCGGGACATGGGGCCTTCGGTGGCGAGGGTGGCGAGGAAGGCATCGCCCACGGCATCGGACGGGACGAGGCCGAAGCTGGGGCGGAAGCCATAGACATTGCAAAAGGCGGCGGGGTTGCGGAGCGAACCCATCATGTCGGAGCCGTCGGCCACGGCCACCATGCGGGCGGCAAGGGCTGCTGCCGCCCCGCCCGACGATCCGCCCGCCGT
The DNA here is from genome assembly GCA_027484985.1 of Rhodobacter sp. Taxonomy (GTDB): domain Bacteria; phylum Pseudomonadota; class Alphaproteobacteria; order Rhodobacterales; family Rhodobacteraceae; genus Paragemmobacter. Next base: position 93,180 of record JAIXRW010000025.1, read on the forward strand.
GCGGTTGGGGTCATACGGGTTGCGCGTGACGCCGAAGACGGGGTTGAAGCTGTGCGAGCCGTGGCCCCATTCGGGGGTGTTGGTCTTGCCGATGAAGATCGCCCCTGCGGCGCGCATGCGGGCGGCGAGGAGGTCGTCTTTGGCGGGCATGTGGTTTGCGTAGAGGGGTGAGCCCCATGTGGTGCGGATGCCTGCGGTGGCGACGAGGTCTTTGACCGCAAGGGGGATGCCGTGCAGCCAGCCCTTGCGCGGGGCATCGTCGGCGGCGCGGGCGGCCTGCATCAGCCTATCGGGATCGGGCATCGAGACCACGGCGTTGAGCGCGGGGTTGAGGCGTTCGATGCGGGCCAGCGTTTCGGCCATGAGGTCGGAGGGCGCGAGTTTGCGGGCGGCGATGGCGCGCGAGAGGTCGGAGGCGGAAAGGTCGGTGAGCGCCATGGTCAGCCTGCCATCGGGGCGCGGCGGGCGGCCCATGGGGCGGCGCGTTCCAGTTCGGCGCAGAGGGAGATCAGGGTTTCATCGGCCCCGAAGGGGGCGGCGAGGTGGATGCCGATGGGCAGGCCGGTGGAGGATTGGCCCAAGGGAACCGAGGCTGCGGGTTGGCCGCTGGCGTTGAATACGGCGCAGAAGGGGGAATAGGGGAACACGCCTTCGGGGCCCATGCGGTAGGCGAGGTAATCTTCGGTCGTATGGGCGAAGCGGCCGACAAGGGCGGGGGGTTCGGCCAAGGTGGCCGACAGGATGATATCGGTTCCGGTATCTTCGAAGGCATGGGCCATCTGGCGGCCGAAGGCATGGATTTCGCCCACGGCTTCAAGATAGCGGGTGGGGTGCAGGGTTTCGGCATAGGCCATGGCCCCGCGAGAGACGCCCTCGACCAGGGTTTCGGGGTCGCGGCCTTTCAGCGCCGAGCGGACCGACAGGGCGGTGCCGATGCCGACGATATCGGTCCATGCGCGCATCATCATGGGCACATCGGCCTTTGGGCAGCCGGTTGTGACGTGGTGGCCGAGGGATTCGAGCAATTGGCCCGCATCGCGCACGGCGGCGGCGACCTCGGGGTCAATCGGGGTGCCGGTGAAGGTGGTGTCGCAAAGCATGACGCGCAGGCGGCGGGGCGGGCGGCTGATGGCGTCGGCGTGTGAGCGGTGAAGGGGCGGGGCGACATAGGGCGCGCCAAGGTCGGGGCCCATGCAGGCGTCGAGCATGGTGGCGGTGTCGCGGACCGAACGGGTGAGGAAGCCGTCGATCGCCATGCCGGCCCAGCCTTCGCCGGCATAGGGGCCATCGGGCAGGCGGGCGCGGGTGGGTTTGAAGCCGAAGAGCCCGCAGCTTGAGGCGGGGATGCGGACCGAGCCGCCGCCATCGGAGCCATGGGCGAAGGCGACGATGCCCGCCGCCACCGCTGCCCCCGCGCCGCCGGATGAGCCGCCCGAGGTGTGGTCGAGATTCCACGGGTTGCGGGTGGGGCCGCCATAGACGGCGGATTCGGTTGCGGCGCCGATGCCGCCTTCGGGGCTGGTCGTGCGGCCGAAGGTGACGACTCCGGTCGCGGCGATGCGGTCGAAGATGGCCGAGTTCTGCTTGTAGCGCGTGTTGGCGAAAAGGCGCGAGCCGTTGTGGCTGGGAAAGTCGATCGCCTCGGCCCCGAGGTCTTTCAGAAGGAAGGGCAGGCCACGGAAGGGGCCATGGGGCAGGCCGCGTTCGATGGCGCGGCGGGCGGCCTCTTCCTGCACCAGCACCAGGGCGTTGAGGGCGGGGTTGCGTTTGGCCACCGCGGCAAGGGCGGCGTCGAGCAGTTCGGTGGGGGTGATATCGCCCCGTGCGACCCATTGGGCCAGTTCGGTTGCGTCTTCCGCGCCAAGGTCGCCGATCATGGGATGCTCCTGTCTTTGGGGCAGGGTGGCGGGGGAATGCGGGGCGGGCATGCCCCCGCGCGGCGCGGGGTGTCGGTTTTGGGCCTTGCCGTCGGACCGGGGGGCGTGCGCCGCCCCCCGGCCCCCCCTGCGGAGTATTTGGGCAAAGGTGAAGGGGGAAGGGCCATCGCGGATGGGGCGCGGCCACCCCTGGTGGCGGGCGCGGGGCAATCATTGCTTTGGCTTAGTCGAGCCGCATGTCCTTGCGGAAGGTGCCGTCGCGGGAAAAGACGAGGATGCGGCGGTCGGTGGTGGTGATGACGATGTAATCGGGGCCGAGGGTGAAGGACTGGGCCACGGCGCCATCGGGCAGGGTCAGGTTTTCGGGCAGGGGAATGGCGTTGCCATCGGGCATGCGGGTGACAATCACCGCCACGATGGTTATGACGGCGGCGATCATCGTGACCAGAAGCACGATCACGAGAGTTTTGAGCAATTTCAGACCCGGCGGCAGTGCCTGGGGTTCGGGAGCGTCGTCCATGCCAGCCCTTTCCGAGACGGATGCCCTGCTGACCGTGGTGATCGGGCAGGATCCGCCTGACCGGCTTGATAAGGCCTTGGCGCGCGAGGTGCCAGAGGAAGCGGCGCTGTCCCGGTCGCGGTTGATGAAGATGATCGCGGAAGGCGACGTGCTGCGGGACGGGGTGGCGGTGACGGACCCCAAGACCCGGGTGGCCGAGGGCGAGGTTTACGCGCTGGTTCTGGCACCGGCCGAGGATTATGACGCCCGTCCGCAGGATATTCCGCTGGTCGTGGTTTACGAGGATGACGCGCTGATCGTGATCGACAAGCCTGCGGGGATGGTGGTGCATCCCGCCCCCGGCACGCCGGAGGGCACGCTGGTGAATGCGCTGCTGCATCATTGCGGTGATACGCTGTCGGGGATCGGCGGGGAAAAGCGCCCCGGGATCGTGCACCGGATCGACAAGGATACGACGGGGCTTCTGGTCGTGGCCAAGACCGACCGCGCCCATCACGGGCTGGCGGCGCAGTTCGAGGCGCATACGGTCAACCGCCATTACATCGCCCTTGTCCATGGCACGCCCGATGCCGCCGATCCGCGCCTGCGCGGGATGAAGGGGGTGAGCTTCGAGGCGGGCGGGATCGTCAAGATCGTCACCGGCCTTGCGCGGCACAAGACCGACCGGCAGCGGCAGGCGGTGGTGTGGGATGGCGCGGGGCGGCATGCGGTGACGCGGGCGCGGGTCTTGGAAAGCTATGGTGGCGGGCAGGCAGCGGGCGGGGCCGCGCTGGTGGAATGCTGGCTGGAAACCGGGCGGACGCACCAGATACGGGTGCATATGGCCCATGCGGGGCACGGGCTGCTGGGTGATCAGACCTATGGCGGCAAGCGGCGGCTGTCGCCGAAAGTGGTGGGTGACGGGGCGGCGGCTTTGGGCAACGGCTTTGCCCGGCAGGCGCTGCATGCGGCCTCGCTTGGGTTCGTGCATCCGGTGACGGGGGAAGAGATGCTGTTCGAGGCGGAATTGCCGCCCGACATGGCCGCGCTGATTGCTGCTTTGCAGGCGGGGGCCTGACGGGGCGTTCGGGGAACGGCACGGGGGCGGGCGCGTTCTGGCGGAGTATTGGGCGGGCTTTGGGGCGCCGGACGCGGTGAAACAATGGCTGACATCTGCGTGAGCGCAGCCAAGCGGTCCTTGGGCAGCAACGGAATCGTAACCATGTGACGTTAAAGGTATGAGGCGGCGGGTTGAAAGCGCAGCCGACCATATCTAGATTTGCCGATCCTGCCGGGGCTGCAACCAGACCGGAGGAGAGAGAGGGGGCGAGATGAGCACCTATACCAACCTTCCCGCGCCAAGCCCGGAACAGGGCTTGAACCGGTATCTTCAGGAAATCCGAAAGTTCCCGCTGCTGGAACCCGAGGAAGAATACATGCTGGCCAAACGCTGGGTGGACCACGAGGATGCGGGGGCCGCGCACCAGTTGGTCACCAGCCATCTGCGGTTGGCGGCCAAGATCGCCATGGGATATCGCGGCTATGGCCTGCCGCAGGCCGAGGTGATTTCCGAGGCGAATGTGGGCCTGATGCAGGCCGTGAAGCGGTTCGATCCCGAAAAGGGGTTCCGCCTTGCGACCTATGCGATGTGGTGGATCAGGGCGTCGATCCAGGAATATATCCTGCGGTCGTGGTCGCTGGTGAAGCTGGGCACCACCAGCGCGCAGAAGAAGCTGTTCTTCAACCTGCGCAAGGCCAAGGCCAAGCTGGGCGCGCTGGAAGAGGGCGACCTGCGCCCCGAGAATGTGGCCCAGATCGCCAAAGACCTGTCGGTGACGGAAGAAGAAGTCATCGACATGAACCGCCGCATGTCGGGGGCGGACGCGTCGCTGAACGCCACGGTGGGCGGCGACGGCGAGGGGGCCACCCAATGGCAGGACTGGCTTGAGGACGAGGACAGCGATCAGGCCGGCGCCTATGCCGAACGCGACGAGCTGGAATTGCGGCGTGGGCTGCTGGCACAGGCCATGGCGGTGCTGAACGAGCGTGAGCGCGATATCCTGATGCAGCGCCGGTTGGCCGAAACGCCGGTGACGCTGGAAGAACTGTCGGAAAGCTATGGCGTCAGCCGGGAACGTATCCGCCAGATCGAGGTGCGCGCCTTTGAAAAGTTGCAGGCGCGGATGCGCGATCTGGCCAAGGTCAAGGGCATGGTCGTACCGGCCTGATTGGCGCGCGGCACGGGCATTCCTGCGCAAGCGGGGTGCCCGGCTGCTGCGGGCGGGCGAGGCGGTTCCGGGCTTTGCTTGGCTGGATTTCATCGGGCTGTCACCTCCGCGAAAGCGGGGGTTTTTTCTTGCTGTCATGGCCGCGAAAGCGGTGATCTTTGTCGGTTAGCGTTCTGCGCGCTTAGCGGCTGGGGTTGGTGACGGGTTGTGCTGTGGGAGATCCCCGCTTGCGCGGGGATGACAGGGGGGTGGGGATTCTGTCCAGCTGTCATCCCCGCGAACGCGGGGATCTTTGTCAGTTTGGGTCATGCGCGCTTTGCGGCTGGGGGTGTGGCGGGTTGGGCTGTGGGAGATCCCCGCTTGCGCTGGGATGGCAGGGGGGCGTGGTCTTTCGGCGCGGGTATTGTCGGGCTGTCATCCCGGCGCAGGGGGAGGCGGGACATATCGGCGCGGGAGGGTGGCTGTGGCGAACGGATTGCGGTATCTAGCCTTTCGACCGCGCGGCGCCGTTCCGTGCCCGAGGCTTTTTGATGATCCGTCTTGGCCGGTTGACCGTTCGGGCCAGCCGCCAGGACGCCCCGACCGGGAGTGCTGCCGATGACGATGCTTGAGACCTTCCTCAAACCGATGCACCGCGAGGGCTATCCTTTTGTGGCCGCTTTTGCCGTGGCGACGCTGGTGCTGTTCTGGATATGGGAGCCGCTCGGCTGGGCCGGTGTGGGGCTGACCGTCTGGTGCTATTACTTCTTCCGCGATCCCAAGCGAGCGGTGCCGTTAAATACGGGGCTGATGGTTTCGCCGGCCGACGGGGTGGTTTCCTTGATCGAACGCGCCGTCCCGCCCGAGGAACTGGGCATGGGCCCGGACGCCCTGATGCGGGTGTCGGTGTTCATGTCGGTCTTCAACTGCCATGTGAACCGCGCCCCCATTGCGGGCCGCGTGGCCGAAATCGCCTATCGGCCCGGCAAGTTCTTCAATGCCGCGATGGACAAGGCCTCGATCGACAACGAGCGCAATTCGCTGCGGATCGACATGGCCGATGGCCGGTCGATCGCGGTGGTGCAGATCGCGGGGCTGGTGGCGCGGCGGATCGTCTGCTTTGCCGTCAAGGGGCAGGAACTGCGGACGGGCGAGCGGTTCGGGCTGATCCGCTTTGGATCGCGGCTGGATATCTATCTGCCTGACGGGGTCGAACCGCAGGTGGCGCTGGGGCAGAACTGCGTGGCGGGCGAGACGGTGATCGCGGTGCTGGGGCAGGCGGCCCCGCAGCGCATGGCGCGGATGGAGTGACGGGCATGGACGCGCCCCACAACGTGGCCCCGCCGCCGCGCCGCAAGCTGCATATCCTGCATCTGCTGCCCAACCTCGTCTCGATCCTTGGCTTGTGTTCGGGGCTGACGGCCATCCGCTTTGCAGTGGACGGGCGCTACGCCACGGCGATTGCGCTGATCGGGCTGGCGGCGGCGCTGGATGCGCTGGACGGGCGGCTGGCGCGGATGCTGAAATCGGAAAGCGCGATCGGGGCCGAACTGGACAGTCTGGGTGATTTCGTCAATTTCGGCGTCACGCCCGCGCTGGTGCTGTTCTTCTGGGGGCTTGATGGCGAGGCGTCGCTGGGCTGGATTGCGGCGTTGATCTATGCGGTGTGCTGCATGTTGCGGCTGGCGCGGTTCAACGTGGGCAACAAGGTGGCGGCGGGGCAGGAACCTGCGGAACGCACCACCTTTATCGGCGTGCCAAGCCCGGCGGGGGCCATGCTGGTGCTGGCGCCGATGTATCTTTCCTTTTGCTGGCAGGGCGGGTTGAAGGTGCCGGGGCCGGCCATTGCGCTGTGGATGGTGGCGATGGGCGCGCTGATGATCAGCCGGATCAGGACACCCTCGCTCAAACGGGTGACGGTCTATGCAGAGAATGCCAAATACATCCTTGTGGGCGGGGCGGCGGTGGTGGCGGCCCTGCTGACCTATCCTTGGGTCACGCTTCTGGGGCTGGTCGGGGCCTATCTGGTGGCGATCCTGCTGGTGTGGCGACGCGGGGGCGGGGCCGGGCAATCGTGACGCGGGGCGTGATGCGGGGCGTGCCAAGGCTTGCCACCGGGGCGCGGTTTCCCTAGCGTCGGCGCGGAATGTTCTGAAAGGATACCACGATGAAAACCGTCCGCTGGGGCGTGCTTGGCAATGCCAAATTCGCGCGCGAACAGATGGCCCCCGCCATTCACATGGCCGAACATGCCGAGCTGGTCGCGCTGGGCACTTCGGCCCCCGGGGCGGCGACGGGGTGGGATTTCTGCCCGTCGCTGAAACAGGTGAGTTACGAGGCGCTGCTGGCCGATCCGACGATCGACGCGGTCTATATTCCGCTGCCGAACCATGTGCATGTGGAATGGACACTGAAGGCGGTGGCGGCGGGCAAGCACGTGCTGACCGAAAAGCCGATTTCGATGACCGCGGCCGAGATCGACACGCTGATCGCGGCGCGCGACAAGGCGGGGCTTCTGGTGGCCGAGGCCTATATGATCGTGCACCATCCGCAGTGGATCAGGGCGCGCGAACTGGTGCAGGGCGGGGCCATCGGGCGGCTGCGCCATGTGGATGCGTTTTTCAGCTACAACAACGCGGATGAACCCGAAAACATCCGCAACCGCCCCGATACGGGCGGCGGCGGTATCCGGGACATCGGGGTTTACACTTATGGCTCGGCGCGGTTCGTGACGGGGGCCGAGGCGGTGGACCTGTCCTGCCGGATGATCCGCGAGAATGGCGTCGATGTCTGGGCCGAGGTGGATGCCATCCTTGAGGGGCCGCTGGGGCGGGCGACCTATACCGCCATGACCTCGATGCGGATGCAGAACCGGCAGGAAGTGACGTTCCACGGCGACAAGGGCTTGCTGAAAGTGGCCAACGGGCCGTTCAACGCCAACCTGTTTGCCGAGGCGCGGATCGAATTGCATAACGGCCAGACGGTGACGAGCGAGCGTTGGCCGAGCGCGAACCATTACAAGTTGCAGGTCGAGAATTTCGGGCGCAGCATCCGCACGGGTGCCGCCTATCCCTGCCCGCTGGAGTTTACCCGCGGGACACAGGCGATGATCGACGCGGCCTTTGCCACGGCGCGCGAGATTTCGCTTTAGGCGCCATTCCGGCAGGGGTGGTTTTGGCTGAGGCGGCGCGGGGGGCCAGCCCCCCGTCTGCCTGCGGCAGACTCCCCCCGGGATATTTGGGCCAGTGTGAAAGGGAAAGGGCGCGGGGTGAACCCTCTGCGCCCTTTTCACATTCGTTCAAATATCCTCGGGGGAGGACGCGCCCGAAGGCGCGGCCCGGGGGGCGAGCCCCCCGCCCTGCGGTCAGTCTTCCATCGCTTCAAGCTCGTCGATGAAGCCTGCGATCATCGACAGGCCCTTGTCCCAGAATTTGGGATCGGAGGCGTCGAGGCCGAAGGGGGCGAGCAGGTCCTTGTGGTGTTTCGAGCCGCCCGCCTTGAGCATGTCGAAATACTTGGTCTGGAAGTCGGGCAGGCCGCTTTCATAGGCGGCGTAAAGCGCGTTCACGAGGCCGTCGCCGAAGGCGTAGGCATAGACGTAGAAGGGCGAGTGGACGAAATGGGGGATATAGGCCCAGAAGGTTTCATACCCGTCCATGAAGTCGAACGCATCGCCCAGCGATTGCGCCTGAACCGACATCCACAGCGCGTTGATGTCGTCGGGGGTCAGTTCCCCTTCGCGCCGCGCGGCGTGGAGTTTACATTCGAAATCGTAAAAGGCGATCTGGCGGACGACCGTGTTGATCATATCCTCGACCTTGCCGGCGAGCAGGGTCTTTCGTTCGGCCTTGGTCTTGGCGCCGTCGAGCAGTTTGCGGAAGGTGAGCATCTCGCCAAAGACGCTGGCGGTTTCGGCGAGGGTGAGGGGGGTGGAGGAGAGAAGCTCGCCCTGGCCTGCGGCCAGCACCTGATGGACGCCGTGGCCGAGTTCATGGGCCAGCGTCATCACATCGCGCGGTTTGCCAAGGTAGTTGAGCATGACGTAAGGATGCACGGTGGTGACGGTGGGGTGGGCAAAGGCGCCCGGCGCCTTGCCGGGTTTGACGTCTGCGTCGATCCAGCCCTTTTCGAAGAAGGGTTTGGCAAGGTTGGCCATTTCGGGGGCAAAGGCGCCATAGGCATCCATCACCATGGCCTTGGCGCTGTCCCAATCGACGGTCTTGGGGGTGTCGATCGGCAGGGGGGCGTTGCGGTCCCAGATTTGCAGTTTTTCCAGCCCCATCCATTTGGCTTTCAGCCGGTAGTAGCGGTGCGACAGCTTGGGGTAGGCCGCGACCACGGCGTTGCGCAGCGCCTCGACCACTTCGGGTTCGACATGGTTTGACAGGTGCCGCCCCGTCTGGGGGGTAGGCATCTTGCGCCAGCGGTCCTCGATTTCCTTTTCCTTGGCCAGCGTGTTGTGGACGCGGGCGAAGAGTTTGATGTTCTTGTCGAAAACGGCGGCCAGCGCGCGGGCGGCGGCTTCGCGTTTCGTGCGGTCAGCATCGGTAAGCAGGTTGAGCGTGGCCTCGAGGTTCAGGTCATCTTCTTCGCCTGCGACCTTGAACATCAGGCCGGCCATGGTTTCGTCGAACAGGCGGTTCCATGCGGCGCTGCCCACCGAGGACTGGTCGTGCAGGAATTTTTCCAGCTCGTCCGAAAGCTGGTAGGGGCGCATGGCGCGCATGCGGTCGAAGACGGGTTTGTAACGGGCAAGGGCGGCGTTCTGGGCGAGGAGGTTTGCGAGGTGGGTTTCATCCAGGCGGTTGAATTCGAGGGTGAAGAACACGAGCGGCGTGGTGAAGGTGGTGATGCTGTCCTGCGCGTCGGCCATGAACTTGGCGCGGTCGCTGTCCATCGTGTTCTGGTAATAGCGCAGGCCCGCATAGGACATGATGCGCCCCGCGATCACGTCGATCTGTTCGTATTGCTGCACGCAGGCCAGCAGGGCGCTTGCATCAAGACTGCCGAGTTTGCCTTCGTAGGTGGTGGCAAAGGTGGCGCAGGCGGTTTCGAGCCATGCCATATCGCGGGTGAATTCGGGCGCATCGGGGGCGGGGTAAAGGTCGGTCAGGTCCCAGTCGGGCAGGTTGCCGAAAGCGCCCGAGGTGGCGTTGGCGTCGAAGACGGGACGGGGCAGCGGGAGCGTCATGGGATACCCTTCATACGGTTGGTTGGCATCATCTAGGGCTGCGGGGGGGATGGGTGCAAGGTGGGGCCACGGACAAGGCGGTAAACTTCCTGCGGCTTTCATGCTCGTACAAATATCCCACGGGGGGTGCGGGGGGTGTGAAACCCCCCGCTTGCAGCGGGTCAGCCCTGCGCCGCGTTTAAGAGGGCGCGGAGGGTTTCGATCGTGTCGATTTCGTCCACCCCCTTGTCACGCCGCCAGCGGGCCATGCGGGGGAAGCGCAGCGCCAGCCCCGATTTGTGGCGGGGGCTGGGCTGGATGCCTTCGAAGGCGATTTCGAACACCAGATCGGGCACCACGCGGCGGACGGGGCCGAAGCGTTCGAGCGTGTGTTTGCCGACCCAGCGGGTGATTTCGGCGAATTCGGCGTCGGTCAGGCCGGAATAGGCCTTGGTGAAGGGGACAAGGTCGTTGCCGTCCCTGACCGCGAAGGTGAAGTCGGTGAACAGGTTGGCGCGGCGGCCGTGGCCGGATTGGGCATAGATCATCACCGCGTCGATGGACCACGGGTCGAGCTTCCATTTCCACCAGTCGCCGCGTTTACGGCCGACATGATAGGGCGATGACCCGCGTTTGAGCATCAGCCCTTCGGCCATTTCGGCGCGGGCGGTGGCGCGGGTGGCGGTGATGTCTGCCCATGAGGCGAAGGGAAGGGTGGGAGAGATTGCAAGCGGAAGATCGGGCGGAAGGCTGGCGAGAAGGGCCGCAAGGCGGGCGCGGCGGGTATCATAGGGTTGGGCGCGCAGGTCTTGGCCGTTTTCCTCCAAGAGGTCATAGGCCAGCAGGCGCGCGGGGGATTGGGCCAGCAGTTTCTTTGGCACGGTCTTGCGGTTGATGCGGCCTTGCAGCGCGGCGAAGGGCTGCGGGCGGTCCGCGCCCCATGCCACGACCTCGGCGTCGATCACGGTGCCTTGGGGCAGGAAATCGGCCAAGGGGGCAAATTCGGGGAAGCGGTCGGTTACCAGTTCCTCGCCCCGCGACCAGAGGGCGAAGATGCCCGCACGGTGGATCAGTTGGCCGCGGATGCCGTCCCATTTCCATTCGGCGCGCCAGTCGGCGGGGTCGCCAAGGCTTTCGGGACCGCCTTCCAGCTGGGCGGCAAGGGCGAAGGGGTAGGGGCGAGAGCCGGGGCCATCGTGATCGGTGCCGCCGGTCAGCGCCTCGAAGCTGGTTGTCTGGGGGGACCAGTCGCCCATCAGGCGGTGGGCGAGGGTGGCTTCGTCCTGCCCTGTTGCCGTGGCCAGCGCGCGGGTCATCAGGCCTTGGCTCACACCCATGCGGAAGCCGCCGGTGATGAGCTTGTTGAACAGGAAGCGCTGGTCGGCGGGCAGTTCGTCCCAGAGGGCGAGGATCGCCGCCTTGCGGGTTTCGGGCGGGCGGCCCGTCAGGGCCATCAGGGTGGCGATTGTGTCGGTGAGGCTGCGGTCGGTCGTGCCGCTGGCGGGGGGCAGGATCAGGGCGATGGTTTCGGCAAGGTCGCCGACGATGGCGTAGGAGTCCTCGAAGAGCCAGAGGGGAAGGCCTGCCGCCTCGGCCGCCCATTCGCGCAGTTCGGTCGCGGTCACGCTGCGTTTGGGGCGGCGGCCCGAGAGGAGGGCGATGGTCCAGAGGCGGTCAGGTTCTGGCGCGGTCTGGAAATACTGGGTCAGGGCCGCGAGTTTGGCGGTGGTTTTCGTCGTGCCGTCGAGGGCGGCGAAGAGGGTGGCGAAGGCTTTCATGGGGCGCGCCTGTGGCTGGCGCCGGGGAGGGCTGTCTGCCCTCCCCGGACCCCACCCGAGGATATTTGGGGGCAGAAAATGGGGGGACGGGCAGGGCGGGCCGTTGAGCGGCGGAAGGCGGGGTGGGGGTGGGTCATGGGGTGGCCACCTGTCCGGCGGTTTCGGTCGTGTCTTCGTCGTCGTCTTGCCCATAGGCGGTTTCGACGATGCCTGCGTCATAGCCTTGGCTTTCGAGCCAGCGGCGGAAGGGGGCGGTGTAGCCGTGAGTGACAAAAACCCGTTCGCAGCCCGTGGCGCGGATGGCGGTGTTGAGGCCGTCCCAATCGGCATGGTCGGACAGCACGAAGCCGGTGCCGAGCGCGCGGCGGCGGCGGATGCCGCGGACGGCCATCCAGCCCGAGGCGAAGGCTTCCTCTGCCGCGGTGAAGCGGCGGGCCCAGGGGGTGCCGAGGGCGGAAGGGGGCGCGATGACGAGGGCGGTGGGGTGGGATTTGGCGTCGATGCCTGCGGTGACGCGGGTGGTTTCGGGCAGGGGGTAGCCCTGGTCGCGCAGGATGCGCGTGACCTCTTCCACCGCGCCATGGGTCAGGATGGGGCCCGAGGGGGTGATGCCCGCCATGAGGCGCTGGGCCTTGCCGAAGCTGTAGGCGCCGATGATCGAGGGGCGGCCGAGGGCGGCGTTGCGCGCCCACCATGCCGAGATGTCGGCCATGGTTTCGGGCTGGGGGCGCCAGCGGAACACGGGCAGGCCGAAGGTACATTCGGTGATGAAGGCGTGGCAGGGGACGGGGGCGAAGGCTTCGGCCAATCCGTCGGGTTCGGTCTTGTAATCGCCCGAGACGACCCAGACCTCGCCCCCCCGTTCGACGCGGATCTGGGCCGAGCCCGGCACATGGCCTGCGGGGTAGAAGGAGACGGTGACGGCACCGATGCGGAGCGGTTCGCCATAGGCGATGCCGGTGGCGGTGATGTCGCCCAGGCGGTGGCGGATGACGGGCAGGGCCTGACGGGTGCAGAGGTATTCGCCGTGGCCCCAGCGGGCATGGTCGGAATGGCCGTGGGTGATGAGGGCGCGGGGGACGGGGCGCCAAGGGTCGATGTGGAAATCGCCCTCGGGGCAGTAGATGCCGTAGTCGGTGAAGGTGAGAAGATCGGTGCGCGCCATGGGTGGAGTATAGGGCGCGGTGCGGGTTTGGCCAAACGCAGCGGGCTGAAGTTTGGAGGGCGTTTTGGCGGCTGGCGTGGCAGCGGGGGCCAGCCCCCGCGCCCCCGGAGTATTTATCGCAAAGATGAAGGGGTGGGGTTCGGGGAGGGTGGGCAGGCATGGGGGTTGCTGCGGGCATCCTGTTTCGGGTCGCAGTCAGAGATCAGGGTGCGGATGGGCTTTTTCGGTGGAGGGCGTTTCCCCTCGACAGGAATGTTGTCGTAGCGTTGGTTTGTGGGAGACTTACCTTTTGGGGAGGCTTTTGCTGTGTTGCGGCCACCGGCTCGGGTTGTTGTTAGGGCATTGGGTCCTTGCCGTAGGGATGGGTGTTTGTTGGTCGTTCCGGTTCCGGACGACACGGGAGGCGTGGTTGGGGTGCGCCCGCCCGGCGGTGAGGTGGAGTTCGGCGAGCGGGCGGAAGATGCCGTGCGGCGGGAGTTCCGCGAAGAACTGGGCGCGGATGTTTCGGTACTGGGTCAGATTGGCGTCATGGAAAACCTTTTCCTCCATGAGGGCGCGCGCGGGCATGAGGTGGTGTTCCTGTTCCTTGTCGCTTTGCCGGACGGTTACGGTCCGTGCTTCGGGCCGGTGCCGGTGCGAGAGGAAGGAGTGGTGTTAGGGGGGGAGTGGGTTGCATTGGAGGGTGTGGGGCGCAGCGGTGGGCCGGTGTTGTTGCCCGAGGGGCTGGCCGGTTTTTTGACGGGGTCGCTGGAGTGATCCGGACGGATTGCTGTTTGGTGGCGCGGTCGGGGTGGATGGGTGGTTGCACAAAAAACGGGCATTTGACGCCAGCGCAGCGGAACGTGACCGTCTGGCGCTTCCCACTGGCGTGGCGCGCTGATTAGATCGGGGTCAGGCGTGGCGCGGGGGCTGGCGGGTGACGGATTATTTCAACGAGATGTATCACGGCGGGGCTGTACGTGCGCCCTATGCGCGGCTTGAGGATTGGATGCGGGCGATGCCCGCCGAGCTTCGCAGCCTGAAACAGGCCGAGGCCGAGCAGTTGTTCCGCAGGATCGGCATCACATTTGCCGTCTATGGCGAGGGGGGCGACCCGGACAGGCTGATTCCGTTCGACATGTTTCCGCGCGTGTTCACCGCCGCCGAATGGGCCAGGCTGGAGAAAGGCATCAAGCAGCGGGCGCGGGCGCTGAACGCCTTTCTGGTCGATGTCTATGGGCGGGGCGAGATCGTGCGGGCGGGGCGGATGCCGTCGAAGCTGGTCTATCAGAACGAGGCCTATGAAAAGGCGGTGGCGGGGATCAAGCCGCCGAAGGGGGTTTATTCCCATATCGTCGGCGTCGATCTGGTGCGGACGGGGCCGGACGAGTTTTTCGTGCTGGAGGACAATTGCCGGACGCCGAGCGGGGTTTCCTACATGCTGGAAAACCGCGAGATCATGATGCGGATGTTCCCCGATTTGTTCCGCGAGAACCGGATCGAACCCGTGGATGGCTACCCCGCGCTGCTGCGGCGCACGCTGGCGAGTGTCGCGCCCGAGAAATGCGCGGGCGAGCCGACCGTGGTGTTGCTGACGCCCGGGCATTTCAACAGCGCCTATTACGAACATTCCTTTCTGGCCGATCTGATGGGGATCGAACTGGTCGAGGGGCAGGACCTGTTTGTGGAAGGGGCGTTTCTTTACATGCGCACGACCGAGGGGCCGCGGCGGGTGGATGTGGTTTACCGCCGCATCGACGATGCCTTTATCGACCCGTTGTGTTTCAGGCCGGACAGTATGCTGGGCGTGCCGGGGTTGATGGATGTCTATCGTTCGGGAGGGGTCAGCATCTGTTCCGCGCCGGGGGCGGGGGTGGCCGATGACAAGGCGGTTTACACCTTTGTGCCCGAGATGATCCGGTTCTATCTGGGCGAGGAGCCTTTGCTGAACAACGTGCCCACATGGCAATGCGGGCGCGAGGATGACCTGAAATACGTGCTGGCTAACCTTGGTGATCTTGTCGTCAAGGAGGTGCACGGGTCGGGCGGATACGGGATGCTGGTGGGGCCCAAATCGAGCAAGGAGCAGATCGAGAATTTCCGTCACCGCATCGTGGCGGACCCAGGCAATTACATTGCCCAGCCGACGCTGGCGCTTTCGACCACGCCGACCTTTGTGGCCGAGGGGGTTGCCCCGCGGCATGTGGATTTGCGGCCCTATTGTCTGGTGGGCGAGCGGATCGAACTGGTGCCCGGCGGGCTGACGCGGGTGGCGTTGAAGGAGGGGTCTTTGGTGGTGAACTCGTCACAGGGCGGGGGCGTCAAGGACACATGGGTGCTGGCGGAGTGATGCGATGCTGAGCCGGACCGCTGACAACCTGTATTGGATCGCCCGTTCGATGGAGCGGGCGGAAACCGCCGCGCGGCTTTTGGAGGTGGGGGCGCGGATCGCGCTGCTGCCATCGGCGGCCGGATACCGCAACGAATGGGACAGCCTGCTGCGGGCGGGCGGTAATGCCGATGCCTTTGCCCTGAAATATGGCGAGGCGGTGCAGAGGAATATCGAAAGCTTCCTGTTTTTTGACCAGGACAACCCGTCTTCGGTGGCGTCCTGCATCACGCAGGCGCGGGAAAACGGGCGTATCGTGCGCACCGCGCTGACCGCGCAGGTCTGGGACGCGCTGAACACCGCGTTTCAGGAATTGCGCCAGTTGGAGCGCACGCCGCGCAGCGAATTGGAGTTGAGCCGCCTGACCGAATGGACCATGCGTCATGCGGCCATGGTGCGGGGGGCTATTGACGCCACGCTGCTGCGCAATGACGGGTGGGATTTCCTGAATATCGGCTACCATCTGGAACGGGCCGACAACACGGCGCGGCTGATGGATGTGAAGTATTATGTGCTGCTGCCGCGGGTCGATTTCGTGGGATCGGGGTTCGACAATTACCAGTGGAGCACGCTGTTGCGCGCCATGTCGGCGCATCGGGCGTTCCACTGGGCCTATGGCGGCGAGGTGACGGCGGCGAAGATCGCGGATTTCCTGATCCTCAACACGCAATGCCCGCGGTCGCTGATGACCTGCGCCGAGGGTATGGCCGCGCATCTGGACCGGGTGGCCAAGCTTTATGGCAGCGTGACCGGGGCGCAGGTGCAGGCGCGCGCCATCGTGGCGGAATTGGCGGTGACGAAGGTGGATGATATCTTTGACGAGGGGCTGCACGATTTCCTGTCGCGTTTCATCCGGCGGACGGCCGAGCTGGGATCGGTGATCCACGAGACCTATCTGAGCGGGGATATGCGCTGATGCTGCTGTCGGTCGATCATGTGACGCGATACATCTATGACCGCCCCGTGCGCGGCGTGGTGCAGAGCCACCGGCTTTCGCCTTCGGTGTTTGACGGGCAGGCCGTGCGGGACTGGACGGTCGAGGTGAGCGATGGCATCGCGGGCGGCATGTTCCGCGACGGCGCGGGAGACCGCGTGCAGGGCTGGACCGTGAAGGGGCCGGTGCGCGAGATCGAGGTCAGGGTGACGGGCACGGTCGAGACGGTCGATCTGGCGGGCGTGCTGCGCGGGCACCGCGAAACCGTGCCGGCCGAGGTGTATCTGTGCGAGACGGCGGCGACGCGGGCCGATGCGGCGCTGGCAACGCTGGCCGATGCCGCGCGCGAGGCGGACGGGCCGCTTGCGATGGCGCACCGGCTGTCGGCGCTGGTGTCAGAGGCGATTGCCTATCGTCCGGGGACGACCACGGCGCGCACCACCGCGGCCGAGGCGTTGGCCCAGGGCCAAGGGGTGTGTCAGGATCAGGCGCAGGCGCTGATTGCCTGTGCGCGCCATGTGGGGATGCCCGCGCGCTATGTGTCGGGCTATCTGTTCGCCAGCGATGGCGATGCCCCCGAGGCGGCCCATGCCTGGGCCGAGCTGTGGGTGGCGGGCTTGGGCTGGGTGGGGTTCGATGCCGCCAACCGCTGTTGCCCCGATGACCGTTACATCCGGCTTGGATCGGGGTTTGATGCGGTGGATGCAGCCCCCATCCGGGGCACGGCGCGCGGAAACGGGCAGGAACGGCTGGATGTGGCGGTTGCGGTCCGGCAGGTGCAGCAATAGGGTCGGGCTCGGCTGAGTGGGGAAGGGACGGGGATGACCTATTGCGTGGGGCTTTTGTTGAACGAGGGCATGGTGCTGTTGTCGGATACGCGCACCAATGCGGGGCTCGACAATATCTCGACCTATCGCAAGATGTTCACCTTTGAAGACCCGGGCGAGCGGGTGATCGCCATCATGACGGCGGGCAGCCTTTCGGTGACGCAGACCACCATCGCGCGGCTGCGCGAGGCGGTCGATGACCCCGAGGCGAGCGAGGAAAGTTCGATCCTGAAGGCGCCGACAATGCTGAAAGTGGCCGATATGGTGGGCAACATGCTGTCGAAGGTGCGCGGCGAGATCGACACCAAGCTTGCGGCGATGGAACAGGGCGCGTCGGCATCGATGATCGTGGCGGGGCAGCGGCGGGGCGGCGCGATGCGGCTGTTCCTGATCTACCCCGAGGGGAATTTCATCGAGGCGACCGAGGACACGCCGTTCTTGCAGATTGGCGAGCATAAATACGGCAAGCCGATTCTGGACCGTGTGGTGAAGCCCACGACCAGTCTGGCAGACGCGCAGAAGGCGGTGCTGTTGTCGATGGATTCGACGCTGCGGTCGAACCTGTCGGTGGGTATGCCGCTGGATCTGGCGGTGATCGAGCGCGATGCGCTGAAAGTTGGCGTCAAGCGGCGGATCGAGGCGGGGGACGCGCAGTTCCGCGCCATGTCGGAGGCGTGGTCAAAGGCGCTGCGCGACGGGTTCCAGCAGATCAACATCTGAGGGCGGCGAAAGATCTTTTGAAGATTTTTCGCAAATTCCTCTTGAAGGAATTTGGGAGCGAAATCTGACGCAGATTTCGCGCCGGAATTTGACGCAAATTCCGGGGGCTGGCTGCGGGGTACGGAATTTGCGTCAAATTCCGTTGCGTTTTCTGCGTCAGAAAACGCCCTAGCGATGCGCGTCGAACAGCGTGGCCGCCGAGTCGAAGAAGCGGCGGCGGTGGGCTGCGGTTTCCATCATGATCTCGTGCTCGGCCCCTTGGTACAGGTCGAGGCGGCCGGTTTTCCAGCCTGCCATGCGCAGGTGGATCGGAATGGTATCGACCACCTTTTCGGCGGTGCCGAGGGCGGTCAGGCAGGGTGTGTCGGGGGCGGGAAGGGTTGACAGCGCGCCGCATTCGTTCAGGGCCGCCTTGACCCAGCCAAGGCTGGGGCCGCCAAGGCAGAGGTCGCGATGGGCGGCGACCTGGCGGCGCATGTAGTCCCAGACCGTGTGATCGGTGGTCAGCACATTGCCCTGCGCGGGGCTGGTCAGCACATAGCTTTGTCCCGTTGTGCCGGGCGCATAGCGGAAGGTCTGGCGCAGGGGGCCGATCAGCGCCCCCATCGCGCCGGTGAAGGGGCGCAGCCAAGGCGCGAGGTGGATGCCCCACATCGGGGCCGAGAAGGCCACCGCCTTGACCGGAAAGCCGCGCATGAGGGCGCGCAAGCCGATGGCGCCGCCCATCGAATGGCACAAAAGGTAAAGCGGACGCGGCAGGTCGCTGTTTTCGGCCACCGACACAAGGGCGGCAAGGTCGCGCTGGTATTCGTCGAAATGGCCGACATGGCCGATCATGCGGTCGGGATGGGCGCGCGCGGCGAGGCCCTGACCGCGAAAGTCGATGGCAAGGGTTGCATAGCCGCGCGCGCCCAATTCGGCGGCGGCGCGGCCGTATTTCTCGATATATTCGGTGCGGCCGGGAAGCAGCAGGACGGTGCCCTTGCTGCCTTGCGGCCAAAGGCCGATGCGGACCTGCACGCCGTCGGAGGTGGTGGCCCAGACCGCATGGCCCCCTGCCGGACCTTCGGCCACTTCGGCAAAGAAGGGCGCGGGTGGCAGGGCGGCGGTTGCGGTGCGGGCGGTCGCGGTCATCCGAGGACGGAGCCGAGTTTCATGGCCAGCCCCATGCTGCCATCGACCGACAGCCTGCCGGTCATGAAGGCAGTGGTGGGGTTCAGATCGCCGTCGAGGATGGCGCGGAAGGTTTCGGTATTGGCGGTCAGCGTCACATCGGCGGGGTCATCGCCCGCGCGGACGGTTTCGCCGTCGATCATCACGGCGCCTTCGCCTTCGATCACGAATTTCGCCACCCCGCCCAGAGGGCCGGTCAGCTTGGCGGCAAGGGCCGCGACGGCTGCGTCTATCACCTGGCTCATGGTTTTGTCCTTATCGCTATGTCGTGACCCGAGACCGCTGGCGTTTCACGGCGGTTGCGTTACCTTTCCCTTATGAAACCGCGCTTGCCATTTCACAATCATGTCGTTGCGGCATTTGTCGCGCTTTTTGCCTGTCTTGCGCCCGCATGGGCCGACGGGGCCAAGCTGGACGCGCTGTTTGACGAGTTGAAGGCGGCCGATGCGGCGGGGTCGCAGCGGATCGAGCAGGAAATCTGGAACGAATGGTCCAAATCGGGGTCGGCGGCGATGGACCTGCTTTTGGAGCGCGGGCGCGCGGCGATGGAGGCGGGGGATTATGCGGCGGCGGTCGAACACCTGACCGCGCTGACCGACCATGCGCCGGATTTTGCCGAAGGCTGGAATGCGCGGGCGACGGCCTATTTCCAGATGGGCGAATTGGGGCCTGCGGTGCAGGATATTGCCCATGTGCTGACGCTGAACCCGCGCCATTTCGGGGCTTTGGCAGGGCTGGGCATGATTTTCGAGCAGCTGGACCAGCCGGACAAGGCGCTTGAGGTGTATAAGGCGGCCTTGGCTATACATCCCCACATGACTGAGGTATTGGCCTCGGTCGAGCGGCTGACCAAGGCGACGGCCGGTCAAGACCTTTGACAGTGGGTGGACATGACGACTGCAAGGGTCACGGCGGTCCTCGGGCCGACCAATACCGGCAAGACGCATTATGCGATCGAGCGGATGCTGGCGCATCGGACGGGGGTGATCGGCCTGCCGCTGCGGCTGCTTGCGCGCGAGGTCTATGACCGCTGCGTGGCGCAGCGCGGGCCTTCGGTCGTGGCGCTGGTGACGGGCGAAGAGCGGATCGTGCCGGAACGGACGCAATACTGGGTCTGCACGGTCGAGGCGATGCCCTTGGAGATCGGCGCCGATTTCGTGGCGGTGGACGAGATCCAGCTCTGCGCCGACCCCGAGCGGGGGCATGTGTTCACCGACCGTCTGCTGCGCGCGCGGGGGCTGCACGAGACGCTGTTCATGGGGTCCGACACGATGCGGCAGGCAATTGCCGCACTGGTGCCCGGCGTGCAGTTCATGAAGCGCGAGCGGTTTTCGACGCTGACCTATACGGGGTCGAAAAAGATCAGCCGGATGCCGCCGCGCAGTGCCATCGTCGGGTTCTCGGTCGAGAATGTCTATGCGATTGCCGAATTGATCCGGCGGCAAAAGGGCGGTTGCGCCGTGGTGATGGGGGCGCTGAGCCCCCGCACGCGGAACGCGCAGGTGGCGCTTTATCAGAATGGCGATGTGGATTATCTGGTGGCGACCGATGCCATCGGGATGGGGTTGAACCTTGATATCCGGCATGTGGCCTTTTCCAGCACAGCGAAGTTCGACGGGCGGCGGATGCGGGCGCTTTATCCGCAGGAACTGGCGCAGATCGCGGGGCGGGCGGGGCGCCATACCGAGAACGGCACCTTTGGCGTGACGGGCGAGGCGCGGCCATTGGATGACGAGTTGATCGAGGCGATCGAAAACCACCGTTTCCAGCCGGTGAAAAAGCTGCATTGGCGCAATGAGCGGCTGGAATTCGGCACGGTCGAGCGGCTGATCCGGTCGCTGGAGGAGCCGACGAACAACGAATGGCTGACGCGGGCGCGGGATTCGGACGACCTGACCGCGCTGAAGGTGCTGGCCGAGATGCCCGAGGTGCGCGACCGCTTGCGTTCCCCAGCCGATGTGCGGCTGCTTTGGGATGTGTGCCGCGTGCCCGATTTCCGGTCATCTTCGGGGATGGAACATGCCAGCCTGTTGCAACGCTTGTTCGAGTTCCTCAAGACCGGACGGGTGCCGAGCGATTGGCTTGCCAAGGCCGTCGAACGCATCGACAAGACGGAAGGCGATATCGACGCCATCTCGAAACGGTTGGCGTATATCCGCACCTGGACCTATGTGGCGCAGCGCAAAGGATGGGTGGATGACGAAATACATTGGCGCGAGGAGACGCGCGCTGTAGAAGACCGCCTGTCAGATGCGCTGCATGCGCGGCTGACGCAAAGATTTGTTGATCGGCGCACGAGTGTATTGATGCGGCGGTTGAAGCAGAAGGAGACCCTCGTGGCCGAGGTGAATGACAAGGGTGAAGTGACGGTGGAAGGCGAATTCGTCGGCCGTCTGGACGGGTTCCGCTTCCATCAGGATGCGTCCTCGTCGCCCGATGAAGCCCGCACGCTGCGGCAGGCGGCAGTGCAGGCGCTGCGCCCCGAGTTCCATCTGCGCGCGGACCGCTTCTATAACGCGCCCGATACCGAGATGGATTTCACCGAGCAGGGCGGGCTGATGTGGGGAACCACGGCTGTCGGCAAGCTGGTGAAGGGCCCCGAGGTGCTGCGCGCCAGTGTCGAGGCCTTTGTCGATGACGAGGCGGGGCCGGATGTGGCCGAAAAGGTCAAGCGCCGCTTGCAGCATTTCATCGACCGCAAGACGGCCGCGCTGTTCGAGCCCTTGGCCGCGATGGCCCGCGACGAGGCGCTGACGGGGCTGGCGCGGGGCTTTGCCTTCCGTCTGGTCGAGGCGCTGGGGGTTCTGCCGCGCGATGCGGTGAACGAGGAAGTCAAACAGCTGGATCAGGATGCCCGCGGCGCGCTGCGCAAGCATGGCGTGCGGTTCGGCCAGTTCACGGTGTTTCTGCCCGCGCTGCTGAAGCCCGCGCCGACACGGTTGCGGCTGGTCCTTTGGTCGCTGTGGAACGGGCTGGACGAGTTTCCCGAAAGCCCGCCGCCCGGTCTGGTGACGATTCCGAACATTTCCGAGGTGCCAAAGCAGCATTACACGCTGTCGGGCTATCACCCTGCGGGAACGCGTGCGATCCGCATCGACATGCTGGAACGGCTGGCCGATCTGCTGCGCGCGAAAGACAGCCGCGCGGGGTTCGAGGCCGCGCCCGAGATGCTGTCGATCACCGGCATGACGCTGGAGCAGTTCGCGGACCTGATGGCAGGGCTTGGCTACAAGGGCGAAAAGGGCGAGCGGCCCAAGGCCAAGGTGGTCGAACCGCCAAAGCCCGCCGAGCCGCAATCGACCGCGCCCATTCCGGAAGAGGTTTCGGTGCTGGCCCCGCCGCCCGAACCCGAGCCTGAACCCGCGCCCGAGGGCGAGGCGGCGCCAGTCGAGATGGAGGCGTTCTATACCTTTACCTGGGCGCCCAAGCCGCGCTTCCAGCGGCCCGAACGCGGCCCCCGCCCCGAACGGGGTGCGCCGCGGGGCGAGCGTGCGCCAAAGCCCGAAGGGCAGCCTGCCGAGGCGGGGGCCGCCACGGGCGAGCGCCCGCAGGGCGAGCGCCGCGACCGGGGCGAAAAGGGTGGCTACAAGGGCAACCGCGATGCGAACAAGGGCGGCAAGGGCGGCAAGCCCGAGCGGCGCGAGGATCGCGGGGGCGAGCGGGGCGACAGGGGAGAGCGGGGCGGCAAGCCGCAGGGGGCCAAAACCTTCGAGGCCCGTCCGCCGCGCGCTGAAAAGCCCATCGATCCCGATAACCCCTTTGCCGTGCTGGCGGCGCTGAAGAACCGGACCTGATTTGGCGGGGCCGTCCGGAAAATCCGGAACGGTTCAGCGCCCGACCTTGCGTCTGGACAAATGGCTTTGGCAGGCGCGGTTCTTGAAAAGCCGCGCCCTTGCTGCCGAACTTGCCGCAGACGGGCATCTGCGGATCAACGGCCAGCCCACGCGCAAGCCGGGCCATGCGGTGGGGGTGGGCGATGTGCTGACCTTTCCGCTGGGCGGCGCGATCCGGGTGGTGCGGATCGTGGCGCTGGGCTACCGGCGCGGGCCAGCGAGCGAGGCGGAACTGCTTTATGACGATCTTGACGCAGCCGATCGGACGCAAAGGCGCATCCCGCCGCTTGAATGATCCGGCAAAGCGGCTTAGTCAGACCACCGATATTCTAGGGAGACCCCGATGACCTATGTCGTGATCGACAATTGCATCGCCTGCAAATACACCGATTGCGTGGAAGTGTGTCCGGTGGACTGCTTTTACGAAGGCGAGAACATGCTGGTCATCCATCCGGATGAATGCATCGATTGCGGCGTGTGCGAACCGGAATGCCCCGCTGATGCGATCCGCCCCGATACCGAACCGGATATGGATGCATGGGTCGCGTTCAACCGCAAATATTCGGAAATGTGGCCGGTGATCACGGTCAAGAAAGACCCCCTGCCCGAGGCGACCGAGCGGGATGGCGAAACCGGCAAGCTGGCGAAATACTTCTCGGAAGCGCCGGGCGAAGGGAACTGATCCCGTCTGTCGGGGGTTCTTCTGTGCCGAATCGCGTTAACTGATTCGGCAAAGCTGCCATGTTTCTGTGACATGACTGGGGATAAGTGTTCAAAATCAAGGCATCCGGCACGGGGCGCCCGTGTCGGCATGGTTGGAATCACGACGTTTTTGTGATATGACTTGCCATACATGAAAGCACGGAAGCCCGATGCCTGTCTCAGCGCTGCTCGCCTGGGTGGGTTCTTCTTGTGACAATAAGGCCTGCATGACGTGTCCCTTGGGGTGCGCGTGGTTTTGTTGTTGCGGGGCGGGTGTCCCTTCGAGGAACGTTGAATGACCAAGACCAAGAAGCCCGATTTTCGTCCCAACGAGTTCGTCGTTTACCCCGCCCATGGTGTGGGGCGGATCATCTCGATTGAAGAACAAGAGATTGCGGGGCTGCATCTCGAGCTGTTCGTGATTTCGTTCGAGAAGGACAAGATGACGCTGCGGGTTCCCACCCACAAGGCGACCGAAATCGGGATGCGCCAGCTTTCGACGCCCGATGTGGTGACCAAGGCGCTGGACACGCTGAAGGGCAAGGCGCGGGTCAAGCGGGCGATGTGGTCGCGCCGCGCGCAGGAATATGAACAGAAGATCAACTCGGGCGATTTGCTGTCGATTGCCGAAGTGGTGCGCGACCTGCACCGCACCGACGACCAGCGCGAGCAAAGCTATTCCGAGCGGCAGCTTTACGAAGCCGCGCTTGAGCGTCTGACCCGCGAGGTTGCCGCCGTTTCGGGTGTGGACGAAGCGGGCGCGCAAAAGACCGTGGGGTCGGTGCTGACGGGCCGCGCGGCCTGATACAGGCGCATAACGGATTGCAAGGGGCTGCGGGGGCGATCCTGTGGCCCTTTTCATTTCGGGGGGCGGCGAAAAGGGGGGCCGTCTGCCCCCCTTGGCGCGTGCCGCGCCTTACCCCCCGAGAGTATTTTCGCCAAGGTGAAGCAGATCAGGCAAGCAGCGCCGCCGCCGCTGCCAGGGCTGCGGTTTCGGCCAAGGCTTGGCTTGCGCCGAGGATGTCGCCGGTCTGGCCGCCGATGCGGGCGCGGGCCAGCAGGGCCACGCCAAGGGCAGCGATTGCGGCCAGCGGAACAAGGGCAAGGGTGGCGGCGCCCGTGCTGAAAAAGGCCAGAAGGGCGGCGATCACGCAGGCGGCGGCGGCGCGGCGGGCATCGGGGCGGCCGACCGATCTGGACAGGCCGCCGTCGCGGGCATTGGGCAGGGCAAAGATCGTCACGGCCATGGCGGCGCGTCCGGTGGCGGCGGCGGCGACAAGGGCGGCCCAATGGGCGCCCGTGGCCATCAGCGCGGCAAGGGCAGACCAGCGGGCCAGCGTGGTGAAGACAAGCGCCAGCGTGCCATAGCTGCCGATGGCGCTGTCTTTCATGATTTCGAGCCTGCGTTCCCTGGTCCAGCCGCCGAACAGGCCATCGGCGGTGTCGGCAAGGCCGTCTTCGTGCATGGCGCCCGTGACCATGGCGAGGGTTGCCAGCGTGACGGCGGCCGCCACGCCCGCGGGCATGCCGATGGCAAGGGCGAGCGATCCGGTGGCTGCCCCGATCAGGGCCACGACCAGACCGATGATCGGCCAGGCCCAGGCCGAGGCGGCGCCGCGCATCGGCCAGCCCTGCGGCACGGGCAGGCGGGTGAGCAGGCCGAAGGCCGAGACGATATCGGCAAGGGCTATTCCTGCGGGGTCATTCTGTGTGTCGGTGGGTCGCATGGAAGTGTCCTTTCCCGACTGGCCTTTGCGGATGCTTCTAGGTAGCGAAGGGCAGGCCTTGCTTCAATGAAAGAGATCGTCCCATGACTGCTGCGCCCTTTGCCTCGCTTTCCGAATTTGCCGCGCTGCTGGGCGCGATGCCTGCGGCGGATGCGGGCGCGGTTCAGGCGGCAGGCGCGCGAAACGGGCAGTTGACCAAGCCGCCGGGCGCTTTGGGGCGGCTGGAGGATGTGGCGATCTGGGTTGCGGGCTGGCAGGGGACGGAAAAGCCCCATTGTGACCGGCCGCAGGTGATTGTCTTTGCGGGCAATCACGGGGTGGTGGCGCAGGGGGTTTCGGCCTTTCCGCCGGAAGTGACGGTGCAGATGGTGGGCAATTTCCGCGCGGGCGGGGCGGCGATCAACCAACTGGCCAAGGCCTTTGGTGCCACGATGTCGGTCCATGCGCTGGAACTGGACCGGCCCACGGCGGATTTCACCCAAGCCCCCGCGATGAGCGAGGCCGAGGTTGTGGCCGCATTGGCCACGGGCTGGAACGCGGTGGATGCGGGGGCGGATCTGCTGGTGGTGGGCGAGATGGGGATCGGCAAC
Organism: Rhodobacter sp.; assembly: GCA_027484985.1. Lineage (GTDB taxonomy): Bacteria > Pseudomonadota > Alphaproteobacteria > Rhodobacterales > Rhodobacteraceae > Paragemmobacter. The sequence continues at coordinate 118,750 of JAIXRW010000025.1, forward strand.
ACCACGCCTGCCGCGGCGCTGGCGGCGGCATTGTTCGGCGGCACGGGGGCCGACTGGGTGGGGCGCGGCACGGGCGTGGATGATGCGGGGCTGGCGCGCAAGGCGCGGGCGGTCGATGCGGGGTTCGCGCTGCATGCGGACCGCTTGGGCGATGCCTTGCAGGTGTTGCGCTGCCTTGGCGGGCGTGAATTGGCGGCGATGGCCGGGGCTATCGCACGGGCGCGGGCCTTGCGCGTACCGGTCATTCTGGACGGGTTCATCTGCACCGCTTCGGCGGCGGTGCTGGAAAAGGCGGTGGCGGGGTCGCTTGACCATTGCATCGCGGGCCATGTGAGCGCCGAGGGCGCGCATGGCAAGCTGCTGGCGGCGCTGGGCAAGGCGCCTTTGCTGAACCTTGGGCTGCGGCTGGGCGAGGGGTCGGGGGCGGCGCTGGCCATCGGCATCGTGAAGGGGGCTTTGGCCTGCCATTCGGGCATGGCCACATTTGCCGAAGCGGGCGTGTCAGGCGCCTGAGGCGGGCGGGGCCTTCGTTTCCGGGGATGGGGCGGTTTCGTCGGCAGGGTCGGCCCGCATGGGGTTGACCTCGTAGAGTTGGTCGATGAGGGCGGTTTCCAGATCGCGGTCAAGCTGCTTGGCGCGTTCGATATAGGCCGCGTTCAGGTGGACGGGTTGGCCGGGCACCCAGACCTCGGCAAGATCGCGCATGGCGGCGCGGTCAACGCGGAAATAGGTTTGCGACAGGGTGGCGGCTTCGTATTCGGTAAAGCCCATGTTTTCGAGCACATAGCGGCCTGCGCGGATCGAGCTGTCGAAGGTTTCGCGCACGATGTCGGAGGCGCCGGCCTGATAGAGTTCATAGACATGCACGCGGTCGCGCGCGCGGGCGACGATGTGCAGGTCGGGGCGCTGGCTGCGGGCGAAGCGGACGATCTTGGTTGCGTTTTCCTTGTCATCCACCGCGACGACAAGCACCGATGCCGTGGCAAGGCCTGCCGCTTCGAGCAGTTCGGGGCGGGTGGGATCACCGAAGAAGCCCTTGACGCCGAAGCGGCGCATCGTCTCGATCGTGCCTGCATCGGCGTCAAGGACCACGGTGGACAGGCCCGACATGCGGACAATGCGGTTGACCACCTGTCCGAAGCGGCCGATGCCTGCGATGATGACGCGGCCCTTTTCGTCGATCTCATCGGGTTGTTGTTCGGGGATGCGGGCGCGCAGGCGGCGTGACAGCTGGTCGTATCCAAGGAACAGAAGCGGCGTGAGCAGCATCGACAGGCTGATGACCAGAAGGGCAAGTTCGCCCTTGCTGGCCGACAGGATGCCCTGCTGGCGGGCGAAAGAGACGAGGACGAAGCCGAATTCCCCCGCCTGCGCAAGGCCGAGGGTGAACAGGATGCGGTCTTGCCCGCGCAGGCGGAACACCAGCGCCAGCCCGAACAGCACCAAGGCCTTGACCGCGATCAGCCCCAAGGTCAGGCCCAGCACGGTGACGGGTTCGCCCAGCAGGGTGCGCGTGTCGATGCCGATGCCGACGGTCATGAAGAACAGGCCCAGAAGCAGGCCCTTGAAGGGTTTGATGTCGGCCTCGATCTGGTGGCGGAATTCCGAGTTGGCCAGAACGACGCCCGCGACAAAGGTTCCCAGCGCCGGGGACAGGCCGACCAGCATCATTGAAAAGGCGATGCCAAAGACCAGCAGCAGCGAGATGAAGGTGGACATCTCGGGCAGGCGCGAGGCGTGGACGAAGCGGAATACGGGGCGCGTCAGGAAATGGCCGGCCAGCACGATGCCCGCGACGATGGCAAGGGTCAGGCCGGTTGCGGCCCAGTTTGGCAGTTGGTCCACCAGCGTGAGCAGCGGTTCGGCGGCGTTTTCGGGCGCCTTGGTGGCGGCATCGGCGGCGTTGGTGACGCCGAACTGCGCGGCGGTGGGGCCGGTGGTGACGATGGCGGGCAGGGCCAGCAGCGGCAGGAAGGCCAGCATCGGCACCACCGCGATATCCTGCGTCAGCAAAACGGAAAACGATGACCGGCCGCCCGCTGTACGCATCAGGCTCTTTTCCGTCAGGGTTTGCAGCACGATGGCGGTCGAGGATAGCGACATGATCAGGCCCAGCGTCAGCGCCACCTGCCAGACCTGACCCGCCATGACCAGAAGCCCCGCGATGGCCAATGTGGTCAGCCCCACCTGCGCCCCGCCAAGGCCAAGCAGGCGGTGGCGCATGTCCCACAGGGTTTTGGGTTCAAGTTCGAGCCCGATCAGGAACAGCATCAAGACCACGCCGAATTCGGCAAAATGCTGGAGGTCTTTCGTTTCGGCCCCGGCAAGGCCAAGAACGGGGCCGACAAGGATGCCCGCCGCCAGATAGCCGAGGACCGAGCCGAGGCCGAAGCGCACCGCCAGCGGCACGATCAGGACGGCGGCCCCGAGATACATGCTGGCTTGAAGCAGAAGGCCTTCCATTCACCCTATCCGGTCAGACATCGTTACTGTGGCGCCCGATGGGGCGGGTCTTTGCGCCACCGCGGCGGGCGGGGGCGGATCAGCCGCGCGGCATGGCCAGAACGACCAGCTTGCCCCGCTTTTCGTAGCGCACTTCATCATCCGTCACGGCGGCGACGCGGCCCCCGTCAAGCGTGTCGCCGGTGCTGACGCGGACGATGCGGCCATTGGGTTGGCGCACAAGGGCGTAACGGTTCGATTGCGTGCCATAGACGCCGATCAGGTTGATCTTGCCAAGGTTGATCACGTTCTTGACCGTGGCTTCCTTGGCCACATTGGCACGGGTGGGAACCGCGGGGGCGACAAAGCTGGAATCGGGTTCGATTTCGGTTTCGGGGGTGACGTTGCCGTCATCGATGACAGCCGCTTCGGGGGCCGCTTCGGGGGCCGCTTCGGGGGCCGGTTCGGCCGGGGCATCGGGCAGGCGGGCGGCTGCGGCAACGGCAGCCTCGACCGCGCTGGCCAGAACGGTGGGGCGGGCAACGGGGCGGGGCGACAGGGCAAGCCCCCCCAGGGCCGCCGTGCCGCCATCGGGTTGCAGCAGTGCGAGCGAGGTGTCAGGCGCAGCATCGGCGGGGGCGATCGAGCCGGGGCGCGGCAGCGGGCGGATCGCGGCAAGGCGGCTGTCGGCGGCGGGGGCGAGGCTGGCTTCGTCCGTGGCGGTGGGCGGGGCAGGTTCGGCGGCGGCAAGGGCGGCGGGGCGGGGCGCGGGGCGCTTGCCCCGCAGGGCCGGATCGGCGGGGAAGGCCTGCGTCTGGTCGGCCGGATCGGCGCCCGGTGCGGGTGCTTCGGGCGTGGCCGGAGCGGGCGGGGCAAGGGCGGCGGGGCGTTCGGGCGGCCGGACGGGCGGTTTGCCCGCGATCAGGCGGATGCCTTCGGGGGTGACGATGCCTTCGGGCGTGGGGATGATCCGTCCTTGGGCGTCGAATTTATACACCGTGCCGAAGGCGGGGGGCGGCAGCGGCGCGCCGGGCGGCGGGTCGCCGCGCGCATCGGGCAGCGGCAGGGCCGCGGCATCAACCGCTTGCGGCGCGGTATCGGGGGCGGGCAGGTAGATTTCGTCGCCCCGTGCGGCCTCGGCCTGAATGGCGGGGGCCGAGGTGCTGGCATCGGGGGCGGGGCCTGCCGGTGGTTCGGCTGCCGGTGCGGGGGCTGCGGTGGCCTGGGGCGCGGTGCTGTCGGGGGCGGGGTCGGGAACATCTTGCCCGTCTGCCAGCATTTCATCGGTGACGCTGGGCAAGTCGCCGGTCGTGGCTGTTTGCGCGTCAGCTGCGGCGGGAACCGTGGCGGCATCGGGGGCGTTGGCCGTTTCGCTGGGGGCAGGATCGGCGGCAGGATCGGGGGTTGCGGCGATGGCCGTGGGTTCGGGGCTGTCGGTCTGGACCGAATAGTATTGCGACAGGGCCGCCGCCGCCGCGAGGGCGACGAGCAAAAGCCCCGTCAGGATCAGGCCGATATAGCGCGGCTTGCCCCCGACCGGACGCTGCGCGGCGGCAAGGCCGCGCGGGGGCCGTGGCGTGCCTGCCGTGGCGGGGCGCGACGGGCGCGCCGTGGCAGGTGCGGCGGTTGCGGGTGGTTTTGGCGGCGGTGTGGCGGCCAAGGCGGGGCCGGGCACGCCGGGTTCGGGGGCGGCTGTCGCTGCAACGGGTGGTGGTGCCGCGTTGGGTTTCGGTGCAGCGGGGACGGCCAGCACGGGTTCGCGGCGCGGCGGGGGCGGCGCGGCGGGTAGGGTCGGCGTCAGGCGCGGGGTCGCGCCAAGGCGGCGGATCATGCTTTGCGCGGCGGCAGCGGTGGCGCCCGCCAATGCCGGAGCGCGGCGGCTGCTGAAGGCGGGGAGCGCGCTGTCATCGGGCGCAAGGGCGAGCGTGGGTTCGGTCACGCCGATAGCGGGCGAGGCGGCATCCGCTGCCTTGGGCGGCAGGCTTGCGGGGGGCGGTGGGTCAAGACTGTCGGGGTCTTCGACATCAAGGGCGATGGGGGCTTCGTCAGGTTCGGCCAATTCGGACGGTGCCGGAGTGGCGGGCAGGGGGGCCTGTGGCTGCGCCATCGTCACCGGTTCGTCTATGGGATCGAAGCCCGGAAACGGCACGGGTTCGTCGGGCCCTTCGGGCGGGTCTGGGGGCGTTTGGGGCTGCGGGATGGGCAGCGGTTCCGGCGTGGGCTGTTCCGGCGCGGGCTGTTCCGGCGCGGGCGGCGGATCGTCGGCGGGAACCGGCGGCGGAACCGGTTCGGGTTCGGGCGCGGGCAGCGGATCGGGCGCGGGGGCTGGCGGCGGGACCGGTTCGGGTTGCGGGGCAGGCTGGGCCGCTGCGGGTTGCGCGGCCACGGGTTGGGGGGCGGCTTCGGGCAAGGGAAGCGCCGCCTGCGCGGCCGCCTCGCGCCGGGCAAGGCGGCGGGTCAGGATCGTGATCGCCTCGCCGTCGCGTTCCACCGTTTGCTCTCCGCCGGGAAGGGCGGCCGCGTGCCCCGTGGGTCCAAACCACGGCTCGCCGGCAAAGGTTCCGTCAGGCGGCGCAAGGGCCACGAACGAGACGGGGTTGAAGCGATGTTCCAGGGCGAAGGCCTCGGCCTCGGCCAGGGTTTCGCGGGCGACGACGGCGACAGTCACGACCGGACCATCCCCCGACCAGTCGAAGGCCAGTTCATCGACCCGATAGGCGGTGCGGCCCTCCAGTTCGGCGGCGATCTGGGCGCGGCGGTCGGCATCGGACGGGCCGGGTGCCGCGATCTGGAAATAGCGCATCTGCGAGGCCGGAATGACGAGTTTCGTCGTCACGCCCTGCGGCGACAGGGCCAGCGCGGTGGTGCGCAGATAGGCCATCGCATCGGCAAGGTCAGGTCTGTCATAGGCGCTGCGCCCGACCTCGAGCCAGCCGCGCTTTGCCCTGTGAAGAAGCGAGACGCTGTCATCGGTGAAGTTCAGGGCAAAGCTGGGTTTCATTCTATGGATCTAGCACATGAGGCAAAGCTGCGGAAACGGACCACAGATGGTGTTCAACCTGTTACAGCAGCTTTTCGCCTAAGGGAAGGAAAAGGCGGCTGTCCGGCTTGCTTGCGGTTGTCGGCTGACCCTTTATGGGCAAAGCAGAGGAGTATCCGGAATGCGTGATCTGTCCCGACGTATCGGCCTTTTGGCCCTGTCTTTCGCGCTGGCCGTGGCGGCGCCGGTTCTGGCCGCAGATGGCCCCGCCGCCACGATTACCGTAACGGGGGAAGGGCATGTCGAAGCGGCGCCCGATCTGGCCACGCTGTCGCTGGGCGTGACCACGCAGGGCGAGACGGCAAGTGCCGCGATGGAGGCCAATTCGGCCGCGCTGGCCACGGTGGTGGCGCGGATGAAGGCGGCAGGAATTGCCGACCGCGACGTGCAGACTTCCAACCTGTCGCTGAACCCGAACTGGCAGCAGGCGGAAGGGTCGGACACGCCCAAGATCGTGGGATATGTGGCCACGAATGTGCTGACGGTGCGGGTGCGCAAGCTGGCCACGATCGGATCGGTGCTGGATGCGGCGATCACTGACGGGGCCAATACGCTGAACGGGATAAGCTTCGGGCTGGATGATCCCGAACCCGCGCTGGACAAGGCGCGGGTGGCGGCGGTCAAGGCGGCGCGGGCGCGGGCCGAGATGCTGGTGACGGCGGCGGGCGGCACGCTTGGGCGGATCGTGTCGATCAACGAAAGCGGCAGCACGATGCCGCCGATGCCGATGCCGATGTACCGGATGGAGGCGGCGATGGCCGATGCCGTGCCGGTCGAAGGCGGCGAGGTGGGCATGACGGCCAGCGTAACCATCGTGTTCGAGATCGAACAGTAGCGGCCCGCCAAAGGCAGGGGGGCGACCTGCCCCCCCCCCGATGGCCTTGCAAGGCATCTTGCAAAAGTGCCCCCTGCCCCGGGCCGCAACCGCCGCGCGGGGCAGGGGCGGGCTGTCAGACCTGTGCCAAAGCCTGTTCAAGATCGGCGATGATGTCGGCCACATCCTCGATCCCGATCGAGACGCGGACCACATCGGGGGCGGCGCCAGCCTTGATCTGCTGGTCCGGCGTCAGCTGGCGGTGGGTGGTCGAGGCCGAGTGGATGACAAGGCTGCGCGTATCGCCAAGGTTTGCCACATGGCTGAACAGTTTCAGGCTGTCGATCAGCTTGACGCAGGCATCATACCCGCCCTTGAGCGCAAAGGTGAACAGCGCCCCCGCCCCCTTGGGCGTGATGCGCGGCACGCGGTCGGCATAGGGCGATGAGGGCAGACCCGCATAGGTGACGGCCGCCACCTTGGGGTGTTTTTCCAGCCATTCCGCGACCTTGCCCGCATTTTCCACATGGCGCTGCATCCGCAGGCCTAGGGTTTCGATCCCCATCAACGTGTAATGCGCGCCTTGGGGGTTCATGGTCATGCCAAGGTCGCGCAGGCCGATGGCGATGGAGTGGAAGGTAAAGGCCATTCCGCCCAGCGTGGGGTGGAAGGTCAGTCCGTGATAGGCGGGTTCGGGCTGGCTGAGCGAAGGGAACTTGTCCGAGGCGGACCAGTCGAAGGTGCCGCTATCGACCACCACACCGCCCGTTACCGTGCCGTTGCCGGTAAGGTATTTGGTCGCGGAATGGACGACGAGGGTCGCGCCATGCTCGATCGGGCGGCAGAGGTAGGGGGTGGCGGTGGTGTTATCGACGATCAGCGGGATGCCCGCCTTGTCGGCCACCTTGGCCACGGCGTCGAGATCGGTGATGTAGCCGCCCGGATTGGCGATGGTTTCGCAGAACACGGCGCGGGTGTCGGCGTCGATGGCGGCCTCGATCGCGGCGAGGTCATCGAAATCGACGAATTTGGCCGACCAGCCGAAGCGTTTGATCGTCTGGCTGAACTGGGTGACGGTGCCGCCATAAAGCCTTGTGGAGGCGATGATGTTCCGCCCCGGGCCCATCAGGGGGAACAGCGCCATGATCTGCGCCGCGTGACCCGACGAGCAGCAGATGGCGCCGGCCCCGCCTTCAAGGGCGGCGACGCGGGCCGCCAGCGCCGAGACGGTGGGGTTGGTCAGGCGTGAATAGATATAGCCAACCTCTTGCAGATTAAAGAGTTTTGCCGCGTGGTCGGCATCGCGGAACACATAGGCGGTGGTCTGGTAGATCGGCACCTGACGCGCGCCGGTGGCGGGGTCGGGGGCGGTGCCGGCGTGGATGGCGATGGTGTCGAAGCCTTGTTTGCGGTCGGTGGTCATGGGCGTCCTCCGTGAAAACTGCGGCAAGCCTAGGCGAGCGGCGGGCCTGTGGAAAGGGGGCGGGCGGAAAAGCAAGGCGGCATTGGTCGGGGGCGGGGCGGAGAGAACGGGTTTCCCTTGCGGGGGGCTGCGGCAGGTGTAGCCTTCGCCTTGACACCCTTGGACCCAAGACCGGAGAGAGCCGATGCTGACGCCGTTCCACCTTGCGCTTCATGTGCATGACCTTGATGCGGCACGCAGATTCTATGGTGGCGTGCTGGGCTGCGCCGAGGGGCGGTCGGCGCCCACATGGGTGGATTTCGACTTTTTCGGCCACCAGCTGAGCCTGCATCTGGGCGCGCCATTCGCCAATGCCCGCACCGGCAAGGTGGGCGAGCATATGGTTCCGATGCCGCATTTCGGGGTGGTGCTGTTGCTGCCGGACTGGAAGGCTTTGGCCGAAAGGGTGGAAAAAGCGGGGGTTAAATTCGAGTTAAACCCGCAGGTCCGGTTCGAGGGAGAGCCCGGAGAGCAGTGGACCATGTTTTTCCGCGATCCGTCGGGCAACCCGTTGGAGTTCAAGGGATTTCCGACGATGGAGGGGGTGTTCGCGCATTGAGGCGCGAAACTGTTAACGGATGCACAGGGCATGCAGACGCGTGAATCGCCGGCTTTAGGGTTTGTAAGTCTTTCGCCCGCGCCCGGCCGCGCACGGGGGGCTGTCTGCCCCCCCCAGCCCATCGGCTTCTTGAACCGATGGCGAACCGCTGGGCTACCCCGAGGATATTTGAGCGAGTATGAAAGCCCGGGCGGGTTTTGCCCTTTCATGCTCGGACAAATATCCTCGGGGGGAGGGCCGCTTGCGGCCCGGCAGGGGGGCAGACAGCCCCCCTTGCGCGGGTGGGGCAGGGTCAGGCGCGGTCGTCCTTGGGGCTGCCCATGACGACGAAGGTGGTGATCGACTGGACCTGCGGCAGGATGCCCAGCACCTCGGTATGCCAGTGTTTGTAGGCGGCGAGGTCGGTGCATTCGACGCGGAGGAGGTATTCCACGGTGCCGGTGATGTTGTGGCATTCGCGCACCTGCGGGGCGAGGGCGGCGGCACGTTCGAACGCCTCTTGCGCGGCTTTGGTGTGGGTGTTGAGGCCCACGGTGACATAAGCCACGAAGCCGATGCCCATTTGCGTGAGATCGAGCACGGCGCGGTAGCCGCGGATCACGCCCGAGCGTTCCAGTTCCTGCACGCGGCGCAGGCAGGCCGAGGGGGAGAGGCCCACGCGGTCGGCAAGGTCGAGGTTGCTGATGCGGCCATCGCGCTGGAGTTCGCGCAATATGCGGGCGTTTGTGGCGTCGATCTTCGTCATTTGTTGTGAAATCTAGGCTGGATGCGGTGCATTTGCAATTTCATTGGGCGGGATATGGGCCAGTTATTGCGGGCGGTGCGCTTCGGTGCGGTCGCATGAGTATTTGGGCAAGGGTGAAGGGGCAGGGATGCAGGATGTTTTGCTGGCGCTGGTGGGGTTTGCCTTTGTCACCTCGGTCACGCCGGGGCCGAACAACATGATGCTGATGGCATCGGGTGCCAATTTCGGCTTTCGCCGGACGGTGCCGCACATGCTGGGGATCAGCCTTGGCCATGCGCTGATGGTGTTTCTGGTGGGGATGGGGATTGGCGAGGTGTTCGTGGTCTGGCCGGTGCTGAACCGCGTGCTGGAGGTGGTGGCGGTGGCCTATATGCTGTGGCTGGCGTGGAAGATTGCGGGCTCGGGTGCGCCCGGGAATGGCAAGTCGGGGGGGCGCGTGGCGGGGGGGCGGCCGTTTTCCTTTTGGCAGGCGGCGGGGTTTCAATGGGTGAACCCCAAGGCCTGGGCCATGGCCTTGACGGCGACCACGGTTTACGCGCCGGGGCACGGCTGGGCGGCGATGGCGCTGGTGGCGGTGGTCTTTGCCAGCGTGAACCTGCCTTCGGTTTCGGTCTGGACGGTGCTGGGGCGCGAGGTGGCGCGGGTGCTGACCGATGCGCGGCGGCGGCGCTGGTTCAACTGGGGGATGGCGGGGTTGTTGGTGCTGTCACTGTGGCCGGTGGTGCGGGGGTAGGGGGGGACTTTTCGGTCCTGACATGTCGTGTCGGGCGGAATGGGAAACGCGATCCGCGTTTCCCCGCCCGTGGCGGAGCGGTGCCGTTGCACCGCCTGTCCGGAGAGCAAACAGAGGCCAGCGCCCGTCACGGGCGGGCGAGAAGCGCCCGCCTGGGGGCGGGGCGGGCGCTGGCCGTGTGCTTTGGGCACACGGCCGGATGGCGGACCCTGCGGCGCGTGGCAAAGGCACGCGCCTTTGCCATGTGAAACGGTCGGTGGGGCGTGGCGGGGGGGACCTGCTCAACCACAGCCCGTCGCGTTTGATCCTGTTCAGGATGGCCTCTTTGCAGCGGGGCAGGCCCGGCGCGCCCCGTGGCTTTGGGCCAGGGGGCAATCCGTTTCGTCGTGTCCGGTTCGACCTATCGCACCCAAAGCCCTGCGCGTTTGATCGTGTTGCGGATGGCCTGTTCGCGGCGGGGCAGGTCGTTGCGGTTGAAGAGGGCGCGGATTTCGGCGCCTTGGCCCTGATAGATCATGCGTTTGAAGGCGGGATAAGCCTGAAGCACGGCCTTGACCGGCGGGGCATGGGCCACGGCTTCGAGTTTTGCCACCACATCGTCGCTTTCGCGGGCATAGAGCAGCGGCAGGGTGCGCCAGTGGCAGGTGGCGGTTGTGTCCATCGGCGCGAGTGTGGCGGGTGGGCGGCCGCCGCCATGGGCGTGGATGGCCAGCGGCAGGGCGATCTGGTCGAGCCACGGGTCGAGCGACTGGCAGGCGAGGGCGGGGCCGGGGTTCGCCTCGATCTCGGTCGCGAAGCGGAGGAAGGTTGCGCCAAAGCTGCGGGGGCTGGCGGCGAAGAACCAGCCTGCGTTGAAATAGAGGTAACGTTGCCAGTAATCGTCGGGGTGGCGTGTATCGAGGCTGGAGGCGAAATCGAGGCCGAAGCGGTCGTAGAGCGATGTCCAGATGCCGGTGCGGTCGGGGCCGTAAAGCGGCGGATCGGGCCAGGTGCCTTCGCGCTTCATGCTGGCCGAGGGCTTGGCGAAGTCGAAGGGGAGCGCGGAGATTGGGCCTGTGACCAGCGTGTCGGTATCGAGAAACAGGAAGGGTTCGTCGGGCAGGTGGGCCAGAACCTCGATCTTGTTGCCATAGGGGTAGCGGCTGCCGAAATGGCGGCTGGGGAAGGGCAGGAGTTCGGCGCCGAGGCTGGCCAGCAGCGACAGGGTGGCGGGGTCGGTGATGGTGGGATCATGGTCCCACAGGGGGCCGGGTTCGGGGGTGGCGATGATCAGGCGGCCTGCAAAGGCGGGGTCGAAGGCACGCAGCGAGGCGGCGAGGAGGACGGATTCATATTGCAGGCGGCCCGACTGGCCGATGGCCACGATGGTGAAGCGGCCTTTCGCGGCATCTGTGGCGGATTTGCGCGTTTTCGGGGACTGGGACATGCAGGCTGCGCCGTTACCGTTTCTGCCACCATCCCTAGCAGAGGTAGGAATGGTGGGCGACCCTGGAATCGAACCAGGCATGGGTCTCCCCGGCGGAGTTACAGTCCGCTGCCGCACCTTGCAGCTCGTCGCCCGACGCGAGGCGGGGGATAGCCGAGGGGGAAAGGGGCGTCAAGGGATAAGCGGGGAAAATCGGAACGGGAAAAGCGGCTTGCATCGGGGGGGCGCGTGCGGGCATTGAGGATGGCAGGATAGAGGGCGTTGCCATGAAGAAACCGAGCTGGGTGGTGGACAAGGAACGGGGCAAGCGGGCCGAGGCGCGCGAGACGGTTTGGCTGTTCGGTATCCATGCCGTGCGGGATGCGCTGGTGAACCCGCGGCGCGAGAAGCTGCGGCTGGTGGTGACGAAGAACGCCGCCGACCGGCTGGCCGAGGCGATTGCCGAAGGCGGGTTGGAGGCCGAGGTGGTCGATCCGCGCAAGTTCGATGTGCATGTGCCCATCGACGAGGGGTCGGTGCATCAGGGGGCGGCGCTGGAAGTGCGGCCCTTGAACTGGGGCAGTCTGGCGGATGTGGCGGTTTCGGGGGCGGGCAAGCCCCTGGTCGTGTGCCTTGATCGGGTGACGGACCCGCACAATGTGGGCGCTGTGCTGCGGTCGGCCGAGGTGTTTGGCGCGCGGGCGGTGGTGGCACCCCGCCACCATTCGGCGCCCGAGACGGGGGCGCTGGCCAAGACGGCGAGCGGGGCCTTGGAGCGGCAGCCCTATCTGCGGGTGACGAACCTTGCCGATGCGATGGGCGAGCTGCGCGAGATGGGCTATGTGCTGATCGGGCTGGATGGCGAGGGGACGGTGGAATTGGCGGACGCGCTGGCGCAGGCGGGCAGCCGCGCGGTGGCGCTGGTGCTGGGGGCCGAGGGGCCGGGCCTGCGCGACCGCACGCGCGAGACGTGCGATGTGATCGCGCGGATTCCCTTTGCGGGGGGCTTCGGGTCGCTGAATGTTTCGAACGCGGCGGCGGTCGGGCTTTACGCCGCATCGGTGCGGTAGCGGCGGCGGGGCTGCGGGCCGGCGGCGGCCCATGCGCGGTGCAAGAGGTGGCCGAGGGTGGCATCGTCCAGCGCGGCGAGGTCAAGACGCGTCCAGGCGCGGGCGCCCCATGCCCCCAATGCGGGCGCCAGAGCGGCTGGAAACACGGCGCGCGAGTGGTCCTGGTCTTGCGGGGGCAGGTGCAGGGTGGCGCTGCGCGCGGCGGTAAAGGGTGCGGTGTGCGGTCTGGGGCCGGTCGAACGGATCGGGCAGGGCGTGGGCGCGGGGGGCTGTGGTCTTCGGGTCTTGACGCGATACGGGGACGCGATACGGGGACGCGATGTTTCACATTCCGTTGAGGGGAACTTTAATTCCCTGTTGCGGTTTCTATGTCACATCAGAGGGGCGGGTCCGGAACTCCCGCTCTTTGATTCACTGTCCCTCGTTCCGCGACTGGCGCCCGGCCCCGCAAGGTTCGGGCGCCTTTTTCTTTTGCGGGCGGGCGGCTAGGCTGGTGGGTGATGGGCCAAGGGGTTTGCGGGATGGATAGCAAAGACGAGGATGCGCTGATTCGCGATGTGCTGGGGCGGGTGAAGGTGATTGCCGTGGTGGGCTGGTCGCCCAAACCCGACCGCGCCAGCCACGGGGTGGCGGCGTTTCTGCACCGCAAAGGGTATCGGGTCATTCCGGTAAACCCCGGTCAGGCGGGGCAGGTGGCGCTGGGCGAGGTGGTGCGGGCCTCCTTGGCCGAGATCGAGGGGCCGGTGGATATGGTCGATATCTTCCGCCGATCCGAGGAAGCGGGCGCCGTGGTGGACGAGGCGCTGCGTGTGCTGCCGGGGCTGGGTGCGGTGTGGATGCAGCTGGGCGTGGTGGACGAGGCGGCGGCGGCGCGGGCGCGGGCGGCGGGGGTGGATGTGGTGATGGATCGCTGCCCCGCGATCGAAATTCCGCGGTTGGGGTTGTGACGGGGTCAACCGCCGGTGCAGGGGGGCGACATCTGGCCGCGCGGGTCATGGTGCAGGACCGTGCAGGTTCCGCATGCGCTTTGCGGTTCGCTGACCTGCGCGTCAAGCTGCTGGGCAAGGGCCAGGATGATCCGGCTGCCGAAGCCTTTGTGATCGGTGGCAGGCCGTCCGACGCCATCATCGGTCACGCGCAAGGTCCAGCCAGCGTCCTGTCTTTGGAAGGCGACGTGGATGCAGCCGTGGCGGGCATCGGGAAAGGCGTGCTTGATCGCGTTGATCAGCAGTTCGGTGACGACAAGGCCGATGCTGGTTGCCGTGGTCGAGGCAACGGTCACGGGGGGGCAGGAGACGGTGATCGCGACCCGTCCGCCGGTATCGAGCAGAGCCTGCGCGATGCGGTGCCCGATGCCCTGCAAATAGGGGTCAAGCGCGATGTCGCCCTGTTGGTCGAGAAAGGACCGCTGAAGCGATGCGACCGCCATGATGCGGTGATGCGCTGCCTCGATCTCGCGTCTTGCTTCGGGGGAAACGGTGTCGCGCAGGCTTTGCTGAAGGATGCTTGCGATGATCTGCACGCTGTTGGTGATGCGGTGATGGGATTCGTGGCCCAGCGCGTCTGCGGCGCTTTTGGCCGGAACCGGAGGCGGTTCTGCCGGTTGGTGCCCGTTGCTTTCGGGGCGGCCTGACATGTCGGGACGCGGGGGCATCTGGGCAAGACCGGCGCCCCCCGAAAGCGGGCCGCCGGTGACATCGGCACGAAAATCGCGCCGCATCAGGGATTTGAACGCAACTTTACCATTCACCATTACCACAGGGAGATAGGGCATCGCGCCTTCCTTCTGTGCTTGCTTTGCCGGGCGCATGGCTGCGCTTGCGGCCGTCTTTACGGGTATGAACAGATTCGGGGCACGTTTCGCTGCTTTGGGTTAGTTTTTCTTACTAAAGTATGCATTTGCGGCAGGGCGGCGGATCACGCGAGAAGCGGGCCGTCATGATCGAGGTAATCGCGGTCGAAAGAGGAAAGCGCGACCAGCCCGTCGTAATTGTCGATGACGACCTGACCCTTTTGAAAGGTCATAAGACCTTCTTCGCGCAACTCGCGCAGCACGCGGTTCACATGGACCGCGCTGAGGCCCAAGGCATCGGCCAGCAGGTATTGCGACAGCGGGCAGGCGAAGCCCGCCTTGTCGGCCAGACCGACAAGACGCAACCGCATGTTCAGTTCCAGAATGAAATGCGCCATCCGTTCGCTGGCCGAGCGGCGGCCGAGATCGACGAGATGTTCGACCACCATCGCCTCGTCGCGCGAGGCGGCCCAAAGCACGGCGGTGGCAAGGCGGGGGGTGAGGGAAAAGGCGTTGAGAAGTTCGGTTTGCGTGACGACCGAGGCGTGGACGGGGGTGACGGGTTCGACATTGTGATCGGAGGTGCGAAACAGGACCGAGCGCAGACCGATGAAATCGCCGGGGATCTGGAAATCGACGATCTGGCGCGCCCCGCCGCGCAAGAGTTTGTACGAGCAGGCCCAGCCCGATGCGAGCAGGTAGGCGCTATGGTCGCTTTGACCCTGATGGATCATGTCAACCCCCACCGGATAGGGCCTGCGGCGGCGGTAGAGATCGGAAACGACCGACAGGTCGCTTGGCGAAAGCGCGACGAAGGCGGTCAGTTTGCGGGCGAAGGGGTTGTCAAGAAAGGCGGCACTGATTGGTTCGGTCATTTCTCTCCTTCGACGGTCAAGACTGGCTTGGGGCAATATTCTTGAAATCGCCGGCGGTAATACTGATTGAAATCAGTCGCGCGCAGAAATGCTCTGCGATTGTCGGTGGCACAGCTTTTTTCCGCCAGACTGACAGAACCCCCAACGAAAGTCGAAAGATCCATGAGCGAAACCCACGACGTCGCCGGTCTTGCCGCGCTTACCATTGTCGAGTCGCTGCTTCTGGCGCTGAATGATGCCGATATCCTGCCGGAAAAGGAGATCATGGGTATCTTGCGGGACGCCGTGGCCGCGCATGAGAACGCGCCGAAAACGGACGGGCTGCATGAAACCCATGTCAAGGTTGCCGAGATGATCCAGAAGATCATCGACGGTGGCAATTCGGTCCGGCGCTGAGGCTGCGGTCGGGCGGAAAATGGCCCATGGCGGGCCGTCTGCCCGGATTGTCCGGCCCCTGCCAACATGGATCAGCCCGCGCGGTTCTGCCGGCCCTAGGATGGTGTTTCGGTCCGCATCTTCCGCGGGGCCGGGCTGCCTTGCAGCAGGGCAGACAACAGAAAGCCAGAACATGACGATGAACCTGCACACCTCGACCCAAGACAAGATGAAAGCCGTCAAGACCGCATGGGACAAGGCACCCTCCGGTCCGAAGAAAGAGGCCGCGCTGACGCATTACAAGGCGGCGGAAAAGGCGATGACGGCCAAGAATGATGCCGATTGCCTGAAATCGCTCGACGCGGCGACCAAGGCGCTGGCGTAAGCCCTTGATCCGGCGGTTCCGGCCGCCGGATCGGCACGGCGTGACGATCTGGCATCCAGTTTGGGGCGCACCGATGAAAGACCATATCCTTCCCGGCTTCAGCTGGCTTTCGGTCGATGACGGCGCAAGAATTGCGTTCGGCTGCTATGCCGTCCTGCGGCTTTGTACCCAGGGGCGCAGGGGTGTTCTGGCCGATGCCGCCTGTTTCGGGCAGGACGGTTGGGGGCACCGGCATGATGTCTTTGCGCGGTCGGAAATGACATTCGCCAGTGACGATCTGGCCCGGCGCTTTGCGCGGGCGAATATCCCGCTCTACCGGGGCCTTGTGCCGGGCGGGGGGCTGGCGCAGGCCCGGCTACCGGCCTGACGCCGTGGGGGGCCTGCCGCCCGCTATCGCGCGGCTTTTTCGGCGATGCCCGAGGTGCCCTCGCGCCGGTCGAGTTCTGCTAGAACATCCTCAAGCGTCACATCGCGCGAAGCGAGCATCACGAGCAGGTGATAGAGGACATCTGCCGCCTCGGCGGTCAGTTTGGCGCGGTCACCCTTGACCGCTTCGATGATCGCCTCGACCGCCTCTTCCCCGAATTTTTCGGCGCATTTCTCGGGGCCTTTCGAAAGGAGCTTGGCGGTCCAGCTGCTTTCGGGGTCGGCGCCCTTGCGCGACTGGATGGTGGCGGCGAGGCGGGTCAGGGTCATGGGGCGGGGCTTTCGGCGGGGATCAGCGAATTGACGGCGGCGAGGAAGGCCCCGCGGGAGGCGGCGTCGGCAAAGGCCTTGGGCGGGACGGGAATGTAGCTGAGCGCGTCAACGACCACGAGGAGGTTGTCCCGAAACTCGATAACGTTCAGCACAACCCCGCGCGGGTAGCTGCGCCTGAGATTGGCCGAGGCAAGGGTGATCTTTTCCGCGTCAAGCCGCACGGTATAGGTGTCGCGGCTGGAAAAGGCGTTTTGCAGGGCTTTTTGGCGGATGCGGGTCGTCACCTTGTGGAACGCGACCTGACTGACGAGCCAAAGGATGACGAGCAGGGGAAGGACCTGATCGGACAGGGTCTTGGCCTTGAACATCCAGAAGATGAGGACGGCCCAGAGAACGATCACATTGGTTCGCAGCCAAAGCCGCTGCCAGCGCGGCAGGATGGCCGCGAGCAGCCTTTCACCCGCCGCGACGTGGGGAAAGGTCTTTAGGTCGAAGGGCAGGGTTTCCATCTATGTCAGCCTGACGGGTATGCCGGCCGCGGCCATATGGGCCTTGGCCTGACCAATCGTGAATTCACCGAAGTGGAAGATCGAGGCGGCCAGCACGGCGGATGCCCCGCCAAGGGTGACGCCTTCGACAAGGTGGTCGAGCGTGCCGACACCGCCCGATGCGATGACGGGGATGGAAACGGCATCGGCGATGGCGCGGGTCAGCGGCAGGTTGTAGCCGCCCTTGGTGCCGTCACGGTCCATCGAGGTGAGCAGGATCTCGCCCGCGCCCTTGGCGGCGACGGTGCGGGCAAAGGCGATGGCGTCGATGCCGGTGGGTTTGCGCCCCCCGTGGGTGAAAATCTCCCATTTGCCGGGGCTGACGGTTTTCGCGTCGATGGCGACGACGATGCATTGGCTGCCGAAGCGGTCGGCCGAGCGGGCCACCACGTCTGGGTCGGCCACGGCGGCGGAGTTGAAGGAAACCTTGTCGGCCCCGGCGAGGAGAAGGGCGCGCACATCCTCGGGCGTGCGGACGCCGCCGCCCACGGTGAGGGGCATGAAACATTGCTCGGCCGTGCGGGTGACAAGGTCGAACATGGTGCCACGGTTTTCATGGGTGGCGTGGATGTCGAGAAAGCACAGCTCGTCCGCGCCTGCGGCATCATAGGCGCGGGCGGCTTCCACCGGATCGCCCGCATCGCGCAAGCTGACAAAGTTGACGCCCTTGACCACGCGGCCATCGGCCACGTCAAGGCAGGGGATAAGGCGGGTTTTGAGCATGGCTTACCGGGGCTGGCGGGATCGGCGCCAGAGGTAACGGATCAGGTCGAAAAGCGCCAGAAGCGAGATGAGAAGGGCGGCAAGCGCGGCGAAGGGCAGGGTCATAAGCCCAAGCCAGCCCGCCATGGCCAGGGTGTAAAGTGTTTCGCCCCAGTCCACACCCGCGATGATGCAGGCATGGATCGAGCCTTCGTCAAGGTCGCAACCGGCAAGGCTGGCGGCGGTGCCAGCGAGAAGGACCGAAAAGACGGGAAGCAGGCAAAGGAACAGGATGATGGCAAGGATGATATAGGCGGCGCGTTTCATGGGAACCCAAGGACACTGTTGACCGGTGCAGGCTGCGCCCGGCGGGGGGCGGCGTCAAGCGGGGTAGGGCGGGGTCAAGGCGACGGGTCTTTCCGGCCACAAGGGCTGCCGCCACGCCCCCCGGTACAGGCGGGCGCCATGCGGCGGGAGGGGGGTCCCTACGGCCTTTTGCGCTTCACCTTTGCCCAAATACTCTCAGGGGGAAGGGGGGCACGGCGTGCCCCCCGTGGGGGCGGAACGCCCCCGTTTTCCGATGCCTCAGCCATGCGGCGCGGCCGCCCTGCCATGTTCGGGGGGTTAGGCCACCCGCGCTTTCAGAACCGATGTGACCAGTGACATTTCCCGTTCCGAAGGCTGCGGGCTGGCGGCAAAGGCATAGACCGGCGCGCGGGGTTCGGGGGCGGCGGGGTTCAGCGATTTGCGATAGACTTCAAGATCATACTGGTAGTTGCGCCAATCGCGGATCTGGGTTTCGCGCTGGCGTTTGCGGGTGACATGGGCGCTGAAGATGCCGTATTTCGTCTTGTACTGGTCAACGAATTCCTGATGCGCCTGTTCCAGTTTCATCTGCTGGCGCTCGATCCGTTCCTGGATGCGTTCACAATCGACCTGCGTGTGGCGCAGGCCGCGGCGGTTGCCGGTCTGTTCGGCCACATATTCCAGCGCGGTCGCGCCAAGGCCGACGCGGAAGGCAAGCTTGCTGCCGAACAGGCCGGTGCCCAGCGAGACCCAGCCCATCAGCCCGCCCAAAAGATCGAGGTTCTGCTTGTATTCCACGACGGCGGGGCAGTCGGTCTGTTCGTAGTCGCGATAGAGTTCTTCCTGCATCCGGCGGGCTTTGGCCAGGTTCTGTTCGGCCTCTTCCAGCGAACCGCCTTGCAGGGTCATGGCGGGTTCGGGAAAGACGAAGGCGGGCATCGGGCCGGTCGGGTCGGCCATATGCAGCAGGTCGGGGCGGGTTTGGTCTGGTTCGAACATGGGGCACCTTTGCGACGATACGCGCGCAGGTTGCGCAAGCGGACAGGCGCGCGTCAAGGGCCCTGTGCTGGTGGGGCGGGGTCAGGTGCCGAGGGCGCGGATTGCGGCCGCAAGGTCGATGGCGCCATCATAAAGCGCGCGGCCCGATATGGCGCCTGCGATCACGCCGGTGCCCTTTAGCGCGATCAGGTCTTCCATGCGGCTGACGCCGCCCGATGCGATGACGGGGATGGTGACGGCGCGGGCCAGGGCCTCGGTCGCGTCGATATTGGGGCCGCCCATCGCGCCGTCGCGGTCGATATCGGTGTAGATGAGGGCGGCGACGCCGGCATCCTCGAAGCTGCGGGCAAGGTCGGTGGCCATGACATCGGTTTCGGTGGCCCAGCCCTTGGTGGCGACACGGCCCTTGCGGGCGTCGATGCCCACGGCGACGCGGCCGGGGAAGGCGCGGGCGGCTTCGCGCACGAGGGCGGGGTTTTCCACCGCGACCGTGCCAAGGATCACGCGGGCAAGGCCTTTTTCCAGCCACATGGCAATCGTGGCCATGTCGCGGATGCCGCCGCCAAGCTGGGTGGGGACGGTGACCGCTTTCAGGATCGCCTCGACCGCCGCGGCATTGACGGGCGTGCCTGCGAAGGCGCCGTTGAGATCGACAAGGTGCAGCCACTGGCAGCCCGCCTGTTCGAATTTCAGCGCCTGAGCGGCCGGATCGTCGCCAAAGATGGTGGCGGCCGACATTTCACCGCGCAGGAGGCGGACGCATTGGCCGTCTTTGAGGTCGATGGCGGGGTAAAGGATCATGGCATCTGTCCGGCTGGTCGGGATGGGGGCGCTTTGCCATGCAAGGCGGCGGGTCGCAAGGGGCGCTGCAGGGGCGCGCGCATGGCAGGCGTGATCGGCGGGCTTGATCGGCGGGGCGGTTCGGGGGAAGCTGGGGCAAATGGTGGCAAGGAGGGCCCGGAATGCGGTGGTTTGCGGCGATGATGGTGACGGCTGTGCTGGCGGCGGGGGCGGCGCAGGCGGCCGATCCGGTGGAAGGGCTGTGGCAGACCCAGCCCGATGACAACGGGCATTATGGCCATATCCAGATTGCCCCCTGTGGAGCGGCCTATTGCGGCGTGCTGGTCAAGGCCTTCAACAAGGACGGGACCGAGGAGGCCAGCCCCAATATCGGCAAGCAGATCATCTGGGACATGAAGGCCGAAGGCGACGGGCTTTATGACGGCGGCATGATCTGGGCGCCGGATCGGGACAAGACCTATAAATCGAAGATGCAGCTGACCGGCGACGGGCTGGCGGTCGAGGGGTGCGTGCTGTTCATCTGCCGCGATGGCGGCACGTGGAACCGCGTGAAATAGCCTTGCCGTGGGCGCGGCGGCCGGTGGCCGCCGAGTCTGGCGGTGGGGTTTCGAAGGTTCTTCGCCTTTGCGCCCCGGGGCAGGCCGTCGATCGCGCAACGCAGTCTTGACCGGGTGTGCCAGTCAAGCCAGCGGCAAGCGGGCGGGGCGGATCGGCGGTTCTGGCGTCGGGTCCGGGTTGTGCCAGGCCGCAAGCCCCTTCGCGCGGGAAGGTCTGGCGGAAGCTGTGGGCGGTGCCATTGGTCTTTGGCGTGAAGGGTCGGGTCAAGATGTGACGGATACCCGGCCATCGCAGCGCCTTGGCAGAGTGGCGGGAGCGGTGGGCAGCACAGGTCTCTGTCGCCCCTATGCCCTGCCTGTGGAACCAGCGTGGGGCGCGCCTTGGCAAGCCTGTGGTATCGCGGCGTTCGCCGGTCAGCACCCCGACATAGGCCAGCCGCGTTGCGCCATCGATGGCGACATGGACCCCGGCCCGCACCGCGATTGCGGCAGCCCCTGTGCGCGCCGCTGATGCGGTGGCCCGGCCGGTCGAAGTGGCCTTGCGCCCCGTTCCGTTCCGCGCCAGCCACCGCGCCACGGTTGATCGCGCAAGGCCCCCCGGCCTGCGCGCGATTTCTGCCCATGTCAGGCGCAGGCTGCGGCGCAGATGCGGGGCCAGTGTCACCATGCGATCCGGCACAGGTTCCGCCACGCGGGCAGGCACGCTTGCGCGGTTGACAAGCGCCGTGCGCCCGTCCGCACGGGGCCAGACCAGCCGCAGGCGCACGGTCCGGACGGATAGGCCAAGGCCAGCCGCCAGCCCGACGGTCTTTTGGCCCGTTTCGGTGCGGGTGACGATCCGGTCTTTAGTGCAGACCGCAGGGCGGGCCCCTTGGTGTGGGCGCCTGAGGCCGGATTGTGGCGATTGCAGCCTAAACCCGCTTCGGGTGAACATCTTCCTGCGGTTTCACAGCGAGAGCAGGGCCAGCAGGTCGGGCGAGGGGCGGCCGGTGACGGGCAGGCCGCGGCTGGTCTGAAAGGCGCGGATCGCGGCTTCGCTGCCCGCGCCCAGCACCCCATCGGCGCCTTGGGTATCATGGCCAAGGGCGGTCAGGCGCTGTTGCAGGCGGATACGGTCGGCTTTGGTCAGGCCGTTGGCATCGGGCGGGAAGCTGGCGCGCAGCGGGCCTGCGCCTGCGATGCGGTCTGACAGGTGGCCCACGCCGATGGCATAGGCGTCCGAGTTGTTGTAGCGTTTGATCACGCGGAAATTGGCGGTGGTGGCAAAGCGCGGGCCGCCCGCCTGTGGTTGAAGGCTGCCCGAGGGGGATTCCCCGCCCCATGACAGGCCCGCCTGCCAGCCATTGCGTTGCAGATAGGCGGCGGTCGAGGCCAGCGCGTCGGCGGGATCGTCCGACCAGATGTCGCGCCGCCCGTCGCCGGTGAAATCGACGGCGAAGTGCAGGTACGAGGTGGGGATGAACTGGGTATGGCCCATGGCGCCGGCCCAGCTTCCGGTCATGCGGGCGGGGGGGATGTCGCCGTTTTGCAGGATGCGCAGCGCGGCGAGCAGCTGGCCTTCGAAAAAGGCGCCGCGTCGCCCGTCAAAGGCGAGGGTCGAGGTGGCCGAGATGACAGGCACATCGCCGCGCCTTTCGCCGTAAAAGCTTTCCAGTCCCCAGATGGCGGTGATGACGGGTGCCGCAACGCCGTAGCGCGCCGAAAGCGCCGAAAGCAGGGCGCCATGGCGGGCAAGGGCGGCGCGGCCCTTTTGCACGCGTTCGTCCGACACGGCGATGGAAAGGTAATCTTCCAGCGTGCGGGCGGTTTCGGTCTGGTTGCGGTCGCGCGTGATGACGCCGGGCAGGAAGCCCGCGCCGCGAAAGGCCGCATCGAAGGTGGCGGGGGTGATGCCGCGGGCAAGGGCGCGGGGGCGGAAACCCGCGACCTATGCGTCATAGGCGGGGTTGGGCACGGGGCGCAGGTCGGGCGCAAGGCCCGCGCGCGGGGCGACGCCGGTGGCGGCTGGCAGGCCCGGGCCACAGGCCGACAGCGCAAGCCCCGCAAGGCCAAGGCCGAACAGGCGCCGGTTGATCTGCATGGGTGGGTTCGCCTTTGGATGGGTCATGCTGCGAATGTGCAGGGCGGTGCCGCGCATGGCAAGGCGGATGGCGCGGATCGGGGGCGGGATGCGCGGGATTCGGGTCGCCTTTGCGGGCGATCGGGGGCAGGGTTCGCGCGGGCCGATGCGGGGGGCAGGATGCGGGGCGTGGATTGGGCAAGGCTGGGGCTTTTGTCGCTGCTGTGGGGCGGGTCGTTCTTTTTCGTCGAGATCGCGCTGACGGGGTTGCCGCCGCTGGTGGTGGTGTGGCTGCGGGTGATGATCGGGGCGGGCGGGCTGGCGCTGTGTCTGGGGCTGACGGGGGCGGGATTTCCCAAGGGGCGGGCGGTGTGGCTGGCGCTGGCGGGGATGGGGGTTTTGAACAATGCCGTGCCCTTCACCCTGTTCGCGCTGGCGCAGGGGCAGATCAGCGGGGCGCTGGCGGCCATTCTGAACGCGACGACGCCTTTGTTCACGCTGGTTGCCATGCACCTTTTCACCACGGACGAGCGGATCACCGCGCCGCGGGCGCTGGGCCTGTGCGCGGGGGTGGCGGGGGTGGCGGTGATGATGTGGGGGCGCGACTGGGACGGGGTGGTCTGGGCCAAGATCGCCTGTCTGGCGGCGGCGGCGTCTTATGGCGTGGCGGGCGTCTGGTCGCGGCGGTTCAAGGCGCTGGGGATTGCGCCGATGCAGGTGGCCTTTGGCCAATGCGCGAGTGCGGCGGTGTTGCTGGCGCCCGTGATGGCGGTGGTTCTGGCGCAAGGCGGGGTGGCGGTGCCCGCGGGGCAGGTCTGGCTGGCCATGGCGGGGCTGGGGCTGTTTTCGACGGTGCTGGCCTATGTGCTGTTCTTTTCCATCCTTGCGTCAGGCGGGGCGGTGCGGCTGTCTTTGGTGACATTCCTTATTCCGGTCAGCGCCACGGCGCTGGGCGTGGCCTTTCTGGGGCAGGTGCCCGAGGTGCGGCATCTGGCAGGGTTCGGGCTGATCGCGCTGGGGCTGGTGGCGGTGGGGCGCAAGGCGCCGGTCAGGGCCGCCAGTTCAGGAAATTCGCGATAAGGCGCAGGCCGGTGGCCTGTGATTTTTCGGGGTGGAACTGGGTGCCGACGATGTTGTCGCGCCCCACGATGGCGGTGATGGGGCCCGCGTAATCGGCATGGGCCAGCAGGTGGGCGGGGCTGGCCACGCGGAAATGGTAGGAATGGACGAAATAGGCGTGATCGCCGGTTTCGATGCCTGCCAGCACGGGGTGGGGATGGTCGATCACCAGATCGTTCCAGCCCATATGCGGCACCTTGAGCGCGGGGTCGGCGGGGGTGATGCGGATCACCTCGCCCGCGATCCAGTCGAAACCTTGGGTGTCTTCGTATTCGCGGCCCCAGGTGGCGAGCATCTGCATGCCCACGCAGATGCCGAGGAAGGGTTTGCCCTGCGCCACGCCTTCCGAGATCGCCTCGAACAGCCCGCCATAAGCGCCCAAGGCGCGGCGGCAGGCGGGGAAGGCGCCGTCACCGGGCAGGACGATGCGGGTGGCGCGGGCGACATCTTCGGGACGCGACGAGACGATGACCTGCCCGCTGCCGGTTTCAGCCGCCATGCGCTGGAAGGCTTTTTCCGCGGAATGGAGGTTGCCGCTGTCATAATCGACGAGGACGGTGAGGGACATGGGCTGCGGGTCCGGTGTGGAGGCCAAGGATTTTCTGAAAATCCTTGGCAAATTTCTTCTGAAGAAATTTGCGGGCGCGCGCGGGTCAGAGCGCGCCTTTGGTTGACGGAAGCACGCCTGCCATGCGCGGGTCGGGTTCCACGGCCATGCGCAGGGCGCGGGCGACCGATTTGAAGGCGGCTTCGGCGATGTGGTGGCTGTTGATCCCGTGGATCAGGTCCACATGCAGGGTGATGCCGCCATGGGTGGCGAATCCTTGGAAAAACTCGCGCACCAGTTCGGTGTCGAAGGTGCCGATCTTTTGGGTGGGGAAGGGCAGGTTCCAGACAAGGAAGGGGCGTGCCGACAGGTCAAGCGCGCAGGCGACCTGCGCGTCATCCATGGCAAGGTTGAAATGGCCGTAGCGGCGGATGCCTTTCTTGTCGCCCAAGGCGCGCGTCAGGGCCTGGCCCAGCGCGATGCCGCAATCTTCGACGGTGTGGTGGTCGTCGATATGCAGATCGCCATCGGCCTTGATGCTGATGTCGATCAGCGAATGGCGAGCGAGCTGGTCGAGCATGTGGTCGAAGAAGCCGACGCCGGTGTGGTTGTCATAGGCGCCCGTGCCGTCGAGGTTGACGGTGACGGCGATTTCGGTCTCGGACGTGGTGCGGTTGATCTCGGCCTGACGCATGGGCGGCTCCTGTCTGACGGGGGCGTTATAGGCGCGGCGGGCGGGCTTGGGAAGGGTCAGGCTTTGGGCGCGTGGCCGTGGCGGCGGGGCGACAGGGTGGCGGCGGCTGCGAGGCCGAGGCCCGACAGCGTGGCGATCATGCCCGAGGCCGAGACGGTGAAGGACAGGCCCAGCAGCGGCGGGCCATAGCCTGCGGCAAGGGTGCCAAGCGCGGCGGCGAGGGTGGCGAAGGCCAGCGACAGGCGCAGTTGGGTGGTCAGGTCGTCGGTCAGCAGGCGGGCGGTGGCGGGCGGGCAGATCAGCATGGCGATGGTGAGGATCGAGCCTACGGCCGAGAAGGCGGCGACTGCGGCGAGGGCGGTGAGGCCCACGAGCGCGGCAGAAAGCGCCGCCACGGGCAGGCCCATGCTGCGGGCGAAGCCTTCGTCGAAGCTCGCGAGGGCGAGCGGGCGGCGGGCGAGGCGCAGGGCAAGCAGGATGGCGCCCGCGACAAGGGCGAGGGAGGGGAGTTCGGGCGGCAGGCCCGCAAGGGCGGCAGGGTCGAGCAGCGAGGACCAGCCGGTTGCATCCAGCCAGATCAGCCCTTCGAGATTGCCGTAAAGCGCGTGTTCGACATCGAGATGCACCGAAGCGGCGCCCGAAACCTCGAGCATCAGCACGCCTGCGGCGAACATGGCGGTGAAGGTGATGCCCATGGCTGCCCCCGGATCGGTGCCGCCAAGGCGGCGGATGCCTTCGATCAGCGCGGCCGACAGGGCGGCGGCGGCCAGTGCTCCGATAAGCAGGATGGGGGGCGCGGCGCTGCCCGTGAGCAGGAAGGCCGCGACGATGCCCGGCAGGACGACATGGGACATGGCATCGCCCAGCATGGCCTGACGCCGCAGGATCAGGTAATTGCCCGGTGCGGCGCAGGAGAGCGCGGCAAGGATGGCGATGACCATGGGCGGCAGGGTGAGGGGGACGAATTCCGAGCCCATTACCGCGCCCCCGCTTCATCTTGGCCCAAATACTCATCGGCGGCTGCCGGTGACGCCACCGGTTCGGGGAACCGGCGGACGGGGGGCAGCGCCCCGGGGGCGGTGACAGGTGCGGCGGTCATCGGGCTGCCCCCAGCCGCAGGGCGCGGCGCGAGAGGGCGCGGGTGAGAAGGCCGCGGTTCGGGGCCAGCAGCGCCGAGAGCACGAAGGCCGCGAAGGCCAGCAGCACGATGACCGGCCCCGTGGGCATATCGGGCAGCGAGGCCGAGATGGCGGCGCCGACATAGCCGCAGGCGGCGCCGATCCCCCCGCCGATCAGGGCCACAAGGCCTGCGCGGTCGGTCCAGTAGCGGGCGGCGGTGGCGGGGGTGATCAGAAGTGCGACGATCAGGATCAGCCCCACGACCCGCAGGCCGAGCAGGACGACGGCAAGGGTCAGCAGCATCAGGATCATGTCATAGCGGCGCGGCGACAGGCCCATCATGCGGGCATGGCCTGCGTCGAAGGCAACAAGGGTGAGGGGGCGGCGGAGCGCATAGAGGATCAGCATGGCCGCGGCCCCGCCTGCGGCGATGAGGACCGCGTCGGAGCGCAGCATGCCTGCGGTCGAGCCGAGCAGGAAGCCTTCCAGCCCTGCGGGGCGGCCGAGGGTGAGGTTCTGGATCACGGTCAGGATCACGATGCCCGCGCCGTAGAAGGTGGAGAGCACCGCGCCGATGGCGGTGTCTTCGGGCAGGCGGGTGCGCGAGAGGGCCTGCACCGCCCAGAGGCCGAGGGCCGCCGACAGCGCGGCCCCTGCCAGAAGGCCGGCAAGGTTGCGGCCTTCGCCACCCAACGCGGCCATGAGAAGGAAGGCGAGGCCGACGCCGGGCAGGGTGGCATGGGCCATGGCGTCCGACACCAGCGCGCGGCGGCGCAGGTTGACGAAGGCCCCCACGCAGCCCGCCGCAAAGCCCAAAAGCCCCGCCCCGACCGAAACGAGGGCGGCGTTGTATCCGGCGTGCAGAAGAAGCGCGTCGAGGAACATGCGTCAGGCCGGAATGGCGGTGGCAAGTGCCGCGCCGTAGGTTTGCGCCAGTTGCGCCTGCCGGAAGGTGGTGGCCACGGGGCCTTCGGCCACGACGCGGCGGTTCAAAAGCAGCACGCGGTCGAAATAGGCGGGCACGGTGGCAAGGTCGTGATGCACGGCGACGATGCTGCGTCCTTCGTCGCGGAGCGATTGCAGGACCGCGATGATGGCGGATTCGGTGGCGGCATCGACACCGGCGAAGGGTTCGTCGAGCAGGTAGAGGTCGGCCCGTTGCGCGAGGGCGCGGGCGAGAAAGACGCGCTGCTGCTGGCCGCCGGACAGGGCGCCGATCTGGCGGGTCTCGAAGGCCTGCATCCCCACGCGGGCAAGGCAGGCGCGGGCGAAGGCGGTTTCTTGCGCCCCGATGCGGCCAAGGGCGCCGGTCTGGCGATAAAGGCCCATCAGAACCACATCGAGCGCACGGGCGGGAAAATCCCAGTCAACCGAGGCGCGTTGCGGCACATAGGCGATGCGTGGCAGGGATTTCGCCAAGGGCTGGCCGAACACACGCACCTCGCCCGCCACGGCGGGGATCAGGCCGAGCGCGGCCTTGAGCAGGGTGGATTTGCCCGCGCCATTGGGGCCGATGATCGCGGTCATGGCGGCGGCGGCGAAGCGGGCGGTCACATCCTCGATCGCCGGGGCGCCGGTATAGGCGACGGTCAGGCCCGTGACGGACAGGGCGGTTTCGGGGGCGGGCAGGGGGGTGGGGTCAACCATGGCTTATCCTTCCGCCAGCAGGCCCGCCATGCCGCGCGGGGGCGGCGTGCCGCCAAGGGCGCGGGCGATGGTGGTGATGTTGTGGTCGAGCATGCCGAGATAGGTGCCCTCGTAGCTGCCTTGGGCGCCCATCGCGTCGGAAAACAGTTCTCCGCCGATGGTGACGGTGTGGCCTTGGGCGGCGGCGCCTTCGATCAGGGCGCGGACCGAGCGGTCGGAGACCGAGCTTTCGACAAAGACCGCGCCGATGTTGCGCGAGACGAGCAGGTTCACAAGGTCGCCCACGCGGGCGAGGCCCGCTTCGGATTCGGTCGAGATGCCCTGGATGCCCTGCACCTCGAACCCGTAGGCGCGGCCGAAATAGCTGAAGGCGTCATGGGCGGTGAAGATCACGCGGGTGGCCTGGGGCACGGTGGCAAGCACGGTCTGCGCGTAGGTGTCGAGGGCGGCAAGCTGGGCCAGATAGGGTTGCAGGGTGGCTGTGGTGTCGAGCCCCGCGGCGGCAAGGGGGCCGGCCATGCCGGCCACCACCTTGGCCCAAAGGGGCGGGGCCATCCAGACATGGGGGTCGGGGCGGTCGGGAAATTCGGGGTGGAAGATCAGTTGGTCCCGCGGCAGCGTTTCGGCGACCGCGATGACAGTTTTCTTGCGGGCGAGGTCTGCCATCACCTCGGCAAATTGCGCTTCGAGATGGAGGCCGTGCCACAGGATGATGTCGGCGCGGGCGAGCGCGAGGATGTCGCCCCGCGTGGGGCGGTAGGTGTGCGGGTCGATGCCGGGGCCCATCAGCGCCTGCGCGGCACCGCCCGTGAGCACGCGGGCGGCATCGGCGATCATGCCGGTGGTGGCGATGACGGTTGGCTGGGCGGCGCGGGCCGCTGTGGCGAGGGGGGCTGCGGCAAGCAGGCCGAGAAGGTGGCGGCGGGTGGGGCGAAGGGCAGGGTCGATCATGACAGACGGAACCTTTCGGGCCTTTGCAGGGCCTTATGGTGGGAAGATGGTGCGAATGGTTCGCAAAGTCAAATGGAATGAGAATGGTTCGCAAGTTTGTGAGCGGGGTCGGGGAAGCGGGGATCGGCGGGGGAAAGCTGTGCGTTGACAGACATATCTGCGGTGGCGCGGGAAGAAGCGGGATCGTCTGTGATTGGCTGAAAACAGGCTGCAAATCAGTGGGTTGCACGGAAGGGGGGTGGAGGCTGAGCGGGTGCGGGCAAAAGTTGCGCTAGGGCAGTAAAGCGGGGCGGCCGGTCTTTCCAAAGGCCGCATGCCGCGACGCCTGAAAGCAGTGTTTAAAGGCAATGAAACAAGGCGTTTTGACGGGCTATTGACCGAATCGAGCCAGCAAAAGAGGCGCCTCTGTCCGCGCCGGACATGCAAATCGCGCGGAAACTTCGCAGGCCAGTTGGATGTTCGGGTGAAAGCTCAAGATTTCAGTATCCTGTGCTGTTTCCATCGTAAGCCTTGACTGCGGTGAATATGCAAGCCGTTGGGGCGCGATTTGCACAATCGGCGAGTGTATCCTTATCTCGGCAGAATCGAGGGTCGGGCATGCTGATGTTACGAGTTACGGGCTACGGGGCTTACGGACTGGGTGTCATCGCCCTAGCGATGTTGTCTTATGGTTGGGCGTTTCTGGGCGCGGCACTGTCGCTGGTTGCGGCCGGAACGTTGTTCCTTGCGGCGGATAAGGTGCTTCTTGTCCTTGGCGAAATCAGAGACCGGATGCCGATGGCGCCCGCTTCAGAGGCCAGAAGTGACAACAACACGGCCTTCAAGGGGCCGGTCCGAACCGCAGCCGGGATTGATGCGGATATCAAGCGGCTAGGCGCCGTCAACAACTGACAGATGACGCCCGGCAAGCGCGGTGTCACCCTCGATCGGCGGGCAAAGGCTGGCCGATCTCGATGCGGCAATGCCAGACCACGCGACCGAGGAAGGTCGTCGCTTGTTCTGCACTGCCCCGAGGAACTCGGCGCGACTGGCCTAGCCGTTCAGGCAGCAGAAGAACCACATCCCTTTCGAACTGGATTCGTCCTGCCGCACAGGGGGGGCGGGAGATCCCCGCTTTCGCGGGGATGACCGGTGGGATGGGTGCGGGGAGGCGTGCGTTTGTGGGGGGGGCCGTTTGCGCATAGGGCGGATTGGGATGGTGTTGGGGAGGGGGGAAGGGTGAGGGGGTTGGAGGGGCCCGTTTGCCCCGGGGGGCGTTTGCCGGGGATGGCGGGGGGATGGAGGGGCCCGTTTGCGCGGGGCTGGCGGGGCGATGTGAAAATGACTGCCGGAAATGACGAAGGGCGCCTTGCGGCGCCCTTTGGTCAACTGGAGCGGGCGATGAGATTCGAACTCACGACCCTAACCTTGGCAAGGTTATGCTCTACCCCTGAGCTACGCCCGCACTCCGTGGGGCGGGTGATAGTGCGACTGCGTTCGGGGTGCAAGGGGATTTTTTCGCGCTTTGGCGGGGGTGGTGTGACGGGAGGGCGGTGGCCGCCGCTGTCTTTGCTGCGGGGTGGGGCGGGTTTGAGTATTTTTGCAAGGGTGATGGGGACAGGGGAGGGGCCTGTGTGTCTGTCGTGGGGTTTTGGGCTGTAATGGGCGGGGCTGGCGGCAGTGGGGATTGGGGGCGGGGCC
>JAIXRW010000012.1 GCA_027484985.1 Rhodobacter sp.
CGCAAAAAAACAAAACCAAAAACAAAACACAAAAACCGTCGCGGGGTGGAGCAGCCCGGTAGCTCGTCAGGCTCATAACCTGAAGGCCGCAGGTTCAAATCCTGCCCCCGCAACCAAAACTATACGATACAGATCAAGACGTTAGCAGCCGCCCCAATGGGCGGCTTTTTGCGTTCCACACCGCGGGTCAACAATAGGTCAACAAACGGGCCAAAACAGCGTGCGAAAACAGGGGGATAGGACGGGATTTTCCTCCGTCTGTGATTAGAGTCCAGCCCATGGAGAGGACGGACGATGAAGAAGGCACGAGTGCCGGAAGAGCAGATCATTGGCAGCTCGCGTAAGGTCGAGACAACCATCATCGACTCCGCCAGCAACGTCTTCAGCCGACTGTTCTCGTCCTCTAGGACCTCAATGCCGCCATACTTCGAGCGCCAGTTCCAGAAGGTCGCATCGCCGATCCCGTGCTTCCGGCACAGTTCGGCCGCACTCAGCCCCGTCTGGTGCTCCTTCAGGATGCCGATGATTTGTTATTCCGCAATCCTGCTGCGCTTCATGTCCGTCTCCTTCGCTGGAGAACAGACCAACTTCAAAGAGCGGACGTTTCAGGGGAGCAGGTCAGATCACTTTATGCGATCAAGCCAAGTCTGAGGATGTCGGCTTTCGCTGCGACCGTTGGGCATTGCGGGCGGGGTGTGAGCGGGGTTGCGGATCGGGGCGGGAGAGGCGAACAAGAGCGGACGCGGTCTGGGTCGGGGCGTGCAGCAGGAGGGGCGAGGGATGGCGGTCGGGCGGATCGGGTTGGAGCAGTTGCAGGACGCGGTCGCGCAGCGCGCCGCAGCGGGGGGGCGCGTGATCGTGGCCTTGGCGGGCGCGCCTGGTTCGGGCAAATCGACATTGGCCGAGCTTCTGGCCGAGGGGTTGAACCGTGACCATCCCGCACGGGCGGCGGTCTTGCCGATGGACGGGTTCCATTACGACGACCTTCACCTTGTGCCCGCCGGTCTGCGGCCACGCAAGGGGGCGCCGGACACCTTTGACGTGGGCGGGCTGGTGCAGACATTGCAGCGCATCCGCGACCGGCGCGAGGCCTTCGTGGCCGTGCCGGTCTTTGACCGCGACCTTGAGATCGCGCGGGCGGGCGCACGGATGATTGCCGCGACAACGGATATCATCATCGTTGAAGGCAATTACCTGCTGGTCGGGCAAGAGCCATGGTCGGCCTTGCGGCCGCTGTTCGATATAGCGGTGCTGGTCGAGGTGCCCGAGGCGGTGTTGCGGGCACGCTTGCGGGCGCGGTGGGAACATTACGGGCTGAGCGAGGACGAGATCGGCTGGAAGCTGGATGGCAACGACCTGCCGAATGGCCGCTTCGTGATGGAGGCGAGCTGCCTTGAGGATTACCGCCTGACCAATGTCTGATCGCTTGGGCTGCGCCCGGCTTGCCCGGCGGCCAAACAGCGGGGCGGATTCATTTTTTTGCGATTTGGGCCGTAAAGCCGCATGGACGGGATTTCACGCGGGGACGGACAGGAACGGAGTGCGGGACGGGGCTTTGTTTCGCGCATGGTAGATTTTGCCCATCTTTGGCCACATTTAACTGGTCTTTAGGGCTGAAATGCCAGACATTCGTCTGTGTTACCAAGTGAGACCCCGCAAATGGGGCGGTATGTGAGCGAGTAGTATGCCAACGTTTACGATGGGCGGTTATGCCGCGTCATCATTTACGGGGACTCTGGCGTCCGGATCGAGCTTTTCGCTCGACCCGAATTTCTCGGCATCCGCCAATGGGTTGACGGTAACTGTCACGGACGGTTTTCTGGATTCGAACTTTTCCGGTTCAGCCAGCCTGACCGATGTTGACCAGACGGCGGTTGTCACGGTCAATAGCAATGGCAGCACAGTCGGTACGGCCAATGCGCTGGTGCGGCTGGGAACGGCCTATACGATCACCAACCCTGCGGGCGGCACGATCACGCTGTACGAGGTGGTGCAGAACAGCGCGGTGGTGGGCTATGTGACCACGACGCCGCTGGTGCCGGGGGTCAGCTACAGCATTACGGCGGCGGGCGGGTCGGGGACGGGCACGGCCTATTCTAACCTTGCCGGCACGGGGCTGTGGGATCCGGCGGCGGCCAATACCATGACGGGCGGGTCGGGCAATGACACGCTGAACGGCGCAGCAGGCGCCGATACGCTGAACAGCGGTGCGGGCAATGATTCCCTTGATGGCGGGTCGGGCAACGATTCGTTGCAGGGGGGCGAAAACAACGACACGCTTTATGGCGGCGACGGGGACGATGCCCTGTGGGGCGACGACACGATGCATGCGGGGCGCGACCTTGTGTTCGGGGGCGCTGGCAATGACACGCTGATCGGCAATGCGCTGTCGGATTCGCTGTATGGCGGGGATGGCAACGATTCAATATTTGGCGGTTTTCAGGGGCAGGCGGGCGGTGACCTGCTGGATGGCGGCGCCGGCACCGATACGCTGACCTACGAAGTCTCGAATGCCGCGGTGACGGTGAACCTTGGCACAGGGGCGGCTTCGGGCGGGGATGCCGAGGGCGATACGATCAGCGGGTTCGAAGTGCTGATCGGTTCGAATTTCAACGATGCGCTGACGGGCGGTCTGGCGAGCGATACGCTGTTTGGCGGCGCGGGCGACGATACGCTGATCGGTGGGGCGGGGGCTGACAGCCTGTCGGGCGGGACGGGGCTGGACCGGTTCGTGCTGGGTGACGGCGCGGGCAATGATACGATCGACGGCGGCACGGGCGAGATTACCGGGGATGTGCTTGATGCGTCGGGGGTGACCACGGGCATCACCCTGACCACGGGCGCTGCGGGGGCGGGCACCCTGACCGGAAGCGGCACCAGCGCGACCTATACCAATACCGAGCGGGTTCTGCTGGGGTCGGGGGCCGATACGGTGGCGGGCGCTGCCGGATCGGGCAACCTATATGTCGATGCCGGTGCCGGTGCCGACAGCATGGGTGGCGGCAGCGGCAATGACACGCTGTTTGGCGGGGCCGGGGCTGATACGCTTTCTGGCGCGGGCGGCAACGACAAGCTGTTCGGCGGCGTCAACCTGATCGTGAACGGCAGTTTCGACGCGGAGGTTGCGGCCAATACGGGCGGGGTCAACAACGCAATTTCGGGCTGGAGCACGGCCACCCTGACCGAGTCGATGGGCACGGGCTTTGACGGCAAGACCGCGCCTGACGGGGCCACCTTTGCCGAGCTTGATGCGGCAAATGCGGTGGACAACCTGTTTCAGGATGTCCAGACCACAACGGGCGCCGTTTATACGCTGAGCTTTCAGGCCGCGCAGCGCAGCGGACCGACAGACACGGTCGAGGTTTACTGGCGCGGGACGCTGGTTGCATCGGTCGTGCCGACAATAGGTTTCAGCACCTATACTTTTACCGTAACGGGATCGGGCGGGCTGGACCGGCTCGAATTTCGCGAGCTTTCGGCGCAGAACAACAGTGCAGGTATTTTCCTGGACGATGTGCAACTGTTGGGCACGGCAGGGCCGGGCGACAGCATCGATGGCGGCGCGGGCAATGATACGCTGCTTGGCACGGGCGGGAATGACACGCTGGCGGGCGGCACCGGCGCTGACCGGATGCAGGGCGAGGGCGGGGATGATCTGTTCCAGATCAGCCAGACCTTTGGCGCCGATACCGTGCTGGGCGGCGAGTCGGGCGAAACCACGGGCGACCGCATCGATGCGACAGGGGTCACGTCAAACCTGACGCTGACCCTTTCGGCGGCCGAAACGGGCACGCTGACCGATGGCACATCGACCGTGACCCTAAGCCAGATCGAGCAGTTCACGCTGGGTCAGGGCAACGATACCGGCAACGGATCGGCAGGGGATGACTGGATTGCCGCAGCGGCTGGCAATGACAGTCTGATCGGCAATCTGGGCAATGACTCGCTTTATGGCGGAGCGGGCACCGACACGCTGGCCTCTGGGCTGGGGAATGACCTGCTGGTCGCTGATGACGGGAACGACTTCCTTGGCGCCGGGGACGGCGACGATCAGCTGTTTGCTGGTGCCGGCAATGACGTGCTTTACAGCGAAGCAGGCAATGACTTTGCCGATGGCGGTGACGGCGACGACTATGTCAGCGGTCTGGGCGGCAATGACACGGTTTCGGGCGGCGCGGGCAATGACACGGTTCGCGGCGAAGATGGCGACGATTCGGTTTCGGGCGGGCTGGGCAACGACACGCTGACCGGTGACGCCGGAAATGACACGCTCGATAGCGGCGATGGGAACGACTCGCTTTATGCCGGAACCGGCAATGACGTGGTGACCGGTGGGCTGGGTGAAGACTGGCTGTTCGGGGGGGGCGGTGCCGACACCCTGTTCGGCGGTGACGGCAACGACACGATCGACGACACGGGCGGGCGCAATTCGACCGGCGGCCCGATGCTTGCCTATGGCGGGGCCGGAATTGACAACCTGAACGGGACGGCAGGCGCGGACACGATTTATGGCGGGTCCGAGAATGACACGATCTGGGGCGAGAATGGCGCGGATTCCCTGTTCGGGGATGCGGGCGACGATACGATTTATGACTCGGCCGGGAACGACACGGTTTTTGGCGGGGACGGCAACGATTTTCTCGATGACGATGCGGGCATCAACGCCACAGCGGACCCGTCGCTTGTTTTTGGCGGGGCGGGCAATGACACCGTCTATGGCGGGGCGGGCAACGACACGCTGGATGGCGGGACCGGCAACGACTATGTGCAAGGCGATGACGGGGACGATATCTTTACGCTGGGCACGGGAAGCGGCAGCGACACAATCGTCGGCGGCGAAGGCGGCGAGCGTGCAACCGGCGACCGGATCGATGCCGCGTCATCGGCCGACAACCTGACAGTCACCTATACGGCGACCGAAGCGGGCACCATCACCGCAACGGGGCAAAGCACCACCTTTTCGCAGATCGAGCGCATCGCGCTGGGATCGGGGAATGACACGATCACCACAACGGCCAGCGGTGCCGGTGTCAATTTCGACACCGGCGCTGGCAATGACAGCCTGATCGGAAGCGCCTCGAACGATACGGCCTATGGCGGGGCGGGGGCCGATACGCTTTCGGGTGCGGCGGGCGATGATCGGCTTTACGGCGGATCGAACCTGATCGTGAACGGCAGTTTCGACGCGCCCGTTGCCGCCGGTGCCTTTGCCTATACCCCCGTTGTAGGATGGTCCACCAGCACCCAGACGGAAGTGCATGGCACCGGCCAGGACGGCACGACCAGCTATGATGGCAATACCCATCTGGAACTGGACGCCGACAACCAGGTGGACAACATCTTTCAGGATGTCGCCACCGCCGCGGGCCAGACCTATACGCTCAGCTTTGCTGCCAAGCAGCGCGTGACCGGCACACAAACCGACAGTTTCGAGGTGTATTGGCGCGGCAGCCTGATCGCCACGGTGCAGCCGACGACAAGCTGGGCGATCTATTCCTTTACCGTCACGGGTTCGGGCGGGGCCGACCGGCTGGAATTCCGCGAACTCGCATCGCAGAACAGCAACGTCGGCCCGCTTCTTGACGACGTGCAGCTTCTGGGCACCGCAGGGCCGGGAGACAGCCTTGATGGCGGCACGGGCAATGACACGCTGGGCGGCACGGGCGGGAATGACACGCTGTCGGGCGGCGCCGGCAATGACCGGATGCAGGGCGAAAGCGGCGATGACCTGATCCAGGCCGGACTGGGCGTTGACACGGTCTTTGGCGGTCTGGGCAATGATACCGTCAGCGATGATGCGGGGGTGGCCGGACAGGGCGGGGTTGACGTTATCGACCTTAGCGGCGGCAATGACGTGTTCACCGGCAACGGTTTTGGCGCGGCCGACAATGACATGGTCTATGGCGGCACCGGTGATGACACGATCACGGTGCAGCAATCCTTTGACACGGTGTTCGGGGGTGACGGCAATGACGTGATCACCGCGCTTGCCGAGGGGGACGCCTCTTTCGGGGATTCGCTGTATGGCGATGCCGGTGACGATACGATCACCGGCGCCAATACCAACGACACGATCTATGGCGGCACCGGCAACGACCAGCTTCAGGGTGGCGCGGGGTCTGATCTGCTCGATGGCGGGGCGGGCAATGATACGCTGTCTTATGCCGCATCGGCGGCGGGGGTTTCGGTCAACCTTGGTTCCGGCGCGGTATCGGGTGGCGATGCCGCAGGCGATACGATTTCGGGGTTCGAAGGGGTCATCGGATCGGCGCAGAACGACACGCTGACCGGGGGGACGGGGAATGACTCGCTGTTTGGCGGGGCTGGCAATGACACGATCCAAGGCGGTGCCGGTGCCGACAGCCTTGATGGCGGGGCGGGGAATGATACGCTGTCTTATGCAGGCTCGGCGGCTGCGGTTTCGGTCAACCTTGGCACGGGCGCCGTTTCGGGTGGCGATGCGGCGGGGGATACTGTCGCGGGATTCGAGGCGGTTGTTGGCTCGGGCCTGAATGACACGCTGACCGGCGGGACGGGGAATGACTCGCTGTTTGGCGGGGCGGGCGATGACCTGATCGAGGGCGGGTCGGGGTCGGACAGCCTTGATGGCGGGGCGGGGAATGACACGCTGTCCTATGCGGCGTCGGCGGCGGGGGTTTCGGTCAACCTTGGCACGGGTGCCGTGTCGGGCGGGGATGCGGCGGGTGATACTGTCGCGGGGTTTGAGGCGGTTGTCGGATCAAGCCTCAACGACACGCTTGTGGGTGGAACGGGGAATGACTCGCTGTCGGGCGGGGCCGGGAATGACCAGCTTTCGGGCGGGGCGGGCAATGACACGCTGGGCGGTGACGGCGGCGATGATGTGCTTGAGGGCGCCGCGGGCTCTGCTCTGCTGGCGGGCGGGGCAG
>JAIXRW010000060.1 GCA_027484985.1 Rhodobacter sp.
ACCGACTGGCTGGCCGCGCATCTGCGCGACCCCGATCTGCGAATCCTCGATGCGTCATGGTATCTGCCCGATGCGGGGCGCAATGGGCGGGCTGAATATGATGCCGCCCATATTCCCGGCGCGCGGTTCTTCGACATCGACGAGATTTCGGACCACCGGTCGCAACTGCCCCATACCGTGCCGCCGGTCGAGAAATTCATGAGCCGGATGCGCGCCATGGGCGTGGGCGACGGCCATCAGGTCGTGGTCTATGACGGGGCGGGGCTGTTTTCGGCCGCCCGCGTGTGGTGGACCTTCCGGCTGATGGGCAAGACGGATGTGGCGGTGCTGGACGGCGGTTTCCCCAAATGGCGGGCCGAGGGGCGCGAGGTGGAAGACCTGCCCCCCGTGGTGCGCGACCGGCACATGACTGTCAGCCGCCAGAACCATCTGATCAAGGATGTGACGCAGGTGGCCCATGCCTCGAAACTGCGCGAGGCCGAGATCATCGATGCCCGTTCCGCCGCGCGGTTCCGCGGCGAGGCGCCCGAGCCGCGGGCGGGGCTGCGGTCGGGCCATATTCCCCATTCGCGCAACGTGCCCTTTGCCACGCTTCTGAACGCGAACGGCACCATGAAAACCGTGCCCGAACTGAAACAGGTGTTGCAAGAGGCGGGGGTGGACCTGACCAAGCCCGCCATCACAACCTGCGGGTCGGGCGTCACGGCGGCGATCATCACGCTCGCGCTCGAACGGATCGGCCACAGGAACCACGCGCTTTATGACGGGTCTTGGGCGGAATGGGGCATGTTTGACGACCTGCCCGTCGAAAAAGGATAACGCATGTTCGACCTGTTGAAGGCCCAGCCGCAGGACAAGATCCTGCAACTAATCCAGATGTTCCGCGAGGATGCGCGGGACGGCAAGATCGACCTTGGGGTCGGTGTTTACAAGGACGCGACCGGCCTGACCCCGGTGATGCGGGCGGTGAAGGCGGCGGAAAAGAAGCTGTGGGAAACCGAGACCACCAAGACCTATACGGGCCTTGCGGGCGAGCCTGCCTATAACGCGGCGCTGTCGGGGATGATCCTTGGGGGTGCGGTGGGCATGGACCGCGTGGCCTCGGTCGCCACGCCCGGGGGCACGGGCGCGATCCGGCAGGCGCTGGAACTGGTCAAACTTGCCACGCCCGATGCCACGGTGTGGCTGTCGAACCCGACATGGCCGAACCATCCGTCGATCATCAAATACCTTGGCATGAAGATGGCCGAGTACCGCTATTTCGATGCCGAAACGCGGGGCGTCGATTTCGCCGGGCTGATGGCGGATTTGCAGGCCGTGCAGCCGGGCGATGTGGTGCTGCTGCATGGTTGCTGCCACAACCCGACGGGCGCAAACCTGACCGCCGCCGAATGGGATGCGGTGGTCACGCTGCTGGTTGCCAAGGGCGCGGTGCCGCTGGTGGACCTTGCCTATCAGGGGTTCGGCGACGGGCTCGAGGCCGATGCGGCGGCGACGCGGCTGGTGGCGAAGTCTTTCCCCGAGGTGCTGATTGCCGCGTCTTGCAGCAAGAACTTCGGCATCTACCGTGAACGCACGGGGATTCTGATCGGGATCGGTCAGGCGGCAGGCAAGGGCGTGTTGCAGGGCAACCTGAACTTCCTGAACCGACAGAACTTTAGCTTTCCGCCCGACCATGGCGCGCGGCTGGTGACGATGATCCTTGAGGATGCAGGCCTTTGCGCCGACTGGAAGGCGGAACTGGAGGAGGTGCGGCTGAACATGCTGACCCTGCGCCAGTCTTTGGCCGACGAATTGCGCCGTGTCACCAATTCCGACCGCTTCGATTTCGTAGCCACCCATCGCGGCATGTTCAGCCGCCTTGGCCTGACCGAAGCGCAGGTGGTGCGTCTGCGGGAAGAGCATGGCATCTATATGGTGGGCGACAGCCGGATCAACATTGCGGGGCTGAACGCGCGGACCGTGCCGATCTTGGCGGCGGCGATCGCGCAGGTTTCCTGAACCCTTCGGAAAAACAGAAAAAAGGCCCGTGCAGCGATGCGCGGGCCTTTCCAGTTTCGCCCAAGGGGGAGGATCCTTGGCCGCCGTATAGGGCGGGGCCGGCATGACCGGCCCCGAACGCGTCACATGTTGTAGGCGCTTTCGCCGTGCGAGGTCTGGTCCAGACCCTGCCGTTCATCCTCGACCGCAGGGCGCAGGCCAAAGACCATGTCGATCAGCTTGAACAGGACGAAAGACACCACGCCTGTCCAAACCACCGTCAGGGCAACCGCCTTGATCTGGGTGATCACCTGCGCGGTCATGTCATAGGCGCCCGGGACGGCCGGAAAGACGGTGTAGTCGAAGAAGCCCTGACCGCCCAGCGCGGGGGCCGCCACGATACCGGTGCCGATGGCCCCGATGATGCCACCCACGCCATGCACGCCAAAGACATCAAGGCTGTCGTCATACGAGAACTTCGATTTCACCACCGACACGAAGAAATAGCAGACCGGCGACACGACAAGCCCGAGGATGATCGAGGTCATCGGCGCCGCAAAGCCCGAGGCGGGGGTGATGGCGACCAGACCTGCAACCGCGCCCGTCACCGCGCCCAGAAGCGAGGGGCGGCCATGGTGCAGCTGTTCCACGATGCTCCACGACAGGGCAGCGGCGGCGGTGGCGACG
Source organism: Rhodobacter sp. (assembly GCA_027484985.1). Lineage (GTDB taxonomy): Bacteria > Pseudomonadota > Alphaproteobacteria > Rhodobacterales > Rhodobacteraceae > Paragemmobacter. The sequence goes on from JAIXRW010000060.1 coordinate 2,668, forward strand.
AAGGTGTTGATGAAGGCCAGCGCGGCAAGGCTGTTGGCTTCGAGGTTGGAACCGGCGTTGAAGCCGAACCAGCCCACCCACAGAAGCGACGCGCCGATCATCGTCATGGTCAGGCTGTGGGGCGGCATCGCCTCTTTGTTGTGGCCGATGCGCTTGCCGATCACGAGACAGCCGACAAGACCCGCGATGCCTGCGTTGATGTGAACCACCGTGCCGCCAGCAAAGTCGAGCGCACCCCAGCCCCACAGGAGCCCGTGATCGCCCGGATTGTCAGGCAGGAAGTCCGGGCCGGACCAGTACCAGACCATATGCGCGATGGGCAGATAGGCGAACAGCAGCCACAGCACCGAAAACAGCATCAGCGGCCAGAACTTGATGCGTTCGGCAAAAGCGCCGACGATCAGGCCGGGGGTGATGCAGGCAAAGGTCATCTGGAAGATGACGAAGGCATATTCGGGGATATAGACATTGTTCGAGAAGGTCGCGGCATAGGTCGTCGCATCCACGCCCGACAAGAAGGCCTTGGACAGACCGCCGATGAATGGGTTGCCGCTGGTAAAGGCAAGGCTGTAGCCGCAGACCACCCAGACGATGGCGGCGATCGACACGATCATAAAGACCTGCATCAGCACCGACAGCATGTTCTTGGTGCGGACAAGGCCGCCATAAAACAGCGCCAGCGCGGGGATCGACATCAGCAGCACAAGGGCCGAGCTGACCAGCATCCACGTCGTGTCGCCCTTGTTCACCATGCCCGCCATGGCGGCGGCATCCGGCGCCTTGATCGGCCCCGCCGCTTCCTGCGCCAGCGCGGGCAACGCGGCTGCCAGACTGGCAAGTGCCGCAAGGCCGCTCAGTTTCGACATCGTTTTCATTGTTCCGGTATCCCCTTCCCGCATACTGTCAAAGCGCGTCGTCATCGGTTTCCCCCGTGCGGACGCGCACGGCGTGCTGGACATCCAGCACAAAGATCTTGCCGTCCCCGATCTTGTCGGTCTTGGCGGTGGTGCGGATCGTCTCGACGACCTGTTCGGCCAGCGAATCCGCAACCACGATTTCCAGCCGGACCTTCGGGACGAAATTCACCGCATATTCCGCGCCGCGATAGATTTCGGTATGGCCCGATTGCGAACCGAAACCCTTGATCTCGGTCACCATCATTCCGCGCACGCCGATGGTGGTCAGCGCCTCGCGCACCTCTTCCAGCTTGAACGGCTTGATTGCTGCTATGATGAGTTTCACGTCGTTCCCCTTCGTTTGGCGGAACCCCGAAAGGTTCTTGCCCCCATCAGGCGCACAGCGACAGGCCCGCACAAGAAAGCGAGGCGTGACAAAGGGCGGGGAAAACCCGCTGGTTGCACAAATTTTACACTTATTGTGCGCTTTGCACAAAATTCAGGCGCATCGCAGACGCGAATCGCGGTGAAGGCCCCCTCAACATTCCGCGTGGCGCTGTGTAGATTGCTGCAAAATCCGGCACGAGCAGCAGGCGGAAACACATGGCATCCACGGGCAAAGGCAGGCCACTGGTGGCGGAACGGCGCTATCCGGCCGGCACGGGCGGCAAGCCGCCATCGCGCGGCGGTGGGGGCAATTCGGGTGGCGGTTCGGGGGGCGGCCCGCGCAAACCCGCCCCGAAACGCGCCGCACCGCGCCCCCCCGCCCGCAAGCGCGGGCTGATCGAGCGGCTGGTCTTTGGCACGATCGGGCTTTTGTGGCGGTTCGTCTGGGGCATCACCAAGGTCACGGTGGTGACGCTTGCGCTGATCCTTGGCGTGGCGGTCAGCTATTTCTATGCCCAGCTTCCCCCCATGGCCGACCTGATCGACGCCCGCGCCAAGGGGTCGGTCACGCTGCTGGATCAGGATGACAAGGTCTTTGCGTGGCGCGGCGAAACCTTTGGCGGCATGATCACGGCCGAAACCGTTTCGCCCTATCTGAAAAACGCCGTCGTCGCGACCGAGGACCGCCGCTTTTACCGCCATTTCGGCATCAGCCCGCGTGGCATCGCCTCGGCCATCCGCATCAACCTGTCCGAGGGGCGCGGCCCGCTGGAAGGCAATGGCGGATCAACCATCACCCAGCAGGTGGCCAAGCTTTTGTGTCTGGGTGTGGCCTATGACCAGACACGATGGAAATCGGAAGCCGACTATGAGGCCGACTGCCGCAAGGGTGGCATCGCCCGCAAGATCAAGGAAGTTCCCTTCGCCATCGCGATGGAGGCGAAGTATTCCAAGAACGATATCCTGACGATCTATTTCAACCGCGCCTATCTGGGCGCGGGGGCGCGCGGCTTCGAAGCCGCTGCCCAGCGCTATTTCGGCAAATCGGCCAATACCGTCACCCCCGCCGAAGCGGCGATGCTGGCAGGGCTGCTCAAGGCGCCATCGACCTTTGCGCCCACCAACAACCTTGATCGCGCCCGCGCCCGTGCCAATGTCGTGGTGGGCCTGATGGAGGAGCAAGGCTACCTGACCAAGGCCGAAGCCGACGAGGCGCGCGCCCGTCCCGCCCAGCTAAGCGCGGCGGCGGCGACCAAATCGGGCGGCTACTTTGCCGATTGGGTGATGGAAACCGCCCCGTCCTATTTCACATCCGACACGACCGAGGATGTAGTGATCCGCACCACCCTTGACCAGCGGATGCAGAAAGCGGCCGAGGATGCGGTGGCCGATGTGTTCGACAACAAGCTGAAAAAGGGATCGAACGCGCAGACCGCCGTGGTGGTGATGGCGGCCGATGGCGCCGTGAAGGCCATGGTCGGCGGGCGCAAGACGGAAATGGCGGGGTCATTCAACCGCGCCACGCAGGCGCTGCGGCAAACCGGATCGGCCTTCAAACCCTTTGTCTATGCCGCCGCCCTCGATCTGGGCTGGAGCCCGATGGACTATGTGGAAGACACGCCCCTGACCCTGAACATCCCCGGATCGGGGGCTTGGACGCCATCGAATTACGATAAGGAATTCAAGGGCCTGATCACCCTGACACAGGCGCTTGAGGAAAGCCGCAACATCCCCGCTGTCAAGGTATCCGAAGCTGTGGGCCGCGATCTGGTGCGGCAGGTGGCGGCGGGTTTCGGCATCGAATCCGACCTTGCCGCAGGGCCCGCGCTGGCACTGGGGGCATCCGAGGCGACCCTGCTCGAGATGACGGGGGCCTATGCGGGCATCCTGAACGGCGGGTCGGCGGTGAAACCCTATGGTCTGGTCGATCTGCGTCTGCAAGGCGAGGCGGAACCGCTGATGGGTGCTGCGGGGGGCATCGGGGAGCGGGTGATACAGGAAAGCTCGGCGCGCGAGTTGACCTGGATGATGACGCAGGTGGTGGAACATGGCACCGGCGGGCGGGCGCGCCTGCCCGACCGTCAGGTCGCCGGCAAGACCGGCACCACCCAAGCCGCGCGCGATGCGTGGTTCGTGGGATTTACCGCCGATTATGTGGTCGGTGTGTGGATGGGCTATGACGACAACAAACCCCTGACAGGCGTGACGGGCGGCGGCATCCCCGCCGAAATCTGGCACGAGGTGATGGTGCGCGTGAACGACGGCGTGCCGCCAAAACCCCTGCCGCTGATCGTGCCCGAAGCCAAGGCCCCGCCCCTGCCCGGCACCGAACCCACCCCGCTTCCCCCCGGTGCGGTGGCCGATGGCGGCATCGATACCAATGGCGACGGCATCGCCGATGCCTGGCCCGTCGATCCCAACGACCCGAACGCCGCCCTTGCCCAGCAACGCCGCACCCCTGCGCCCGCCGCGCCCGCCCCCGCCCAGACCGGCCGCGACCGCAGCACCGAAGACCCGGTGCAATCGCTGCTGAAAGACCTGCTTGGCATCAATTAGGAACTGGGCCCCCCTTCATCCTTGCCACAAATACTCAACGTCGCGGCATCGGCCAAAACAGGCCGCCGCGGGGATTTTTCATGCCAAGGGCGCGAAAAGCGCCCTATCCTTGTCCCATCAAACAGGAGCGCCCCATGGCCAAGAACACCATCTGCCTTTGGTATGACCGCGATGCCGAAGCCGCCGCGCGGTTCTATGCCGAAACCTTTCCCGACAGCGCCGTCAGGGCCGTTCACCGCGCCCCTGCCGATTACCCCTCGGGCAGTGCGGGCGATGTGCTGACGGTCGAGTTTACCGTGGCCGGTGTGGCCTGCCTTGGGCTGAATGGCGGGCCGGCCTTTCCGCAATCCGAGGCTTTTTCCTTCCAGATCATGACCGAGGATCAAGAGGAAACCGACCGCTACTGGAATGCCATTACCGGCAATGGCGGCGCGGCCAGCGCCTGTGGCTGGTGCCGCGACCGCTGGGGTGTGAACTGGCAGATCACGCCGCGCGTGCTGACCGAGGCCATCGCCAAGGGCGGGGCCGTGGCCGAACGCGCCTTTGGCGCGATGATGGAGATGGGCAAGATCGACATCGCAGGCATCGAAGCCGCCATCCGCGGCTGATGCGTCCCGCCTGTCGGGTGCGCCGCCGTGGCGCACCCCGCGCAAACGCTTACAGCGTCTGCAACTGTGCGATCAGCTTGTCGAGATCGCCGCCATTCTGGTCCAACAGCGCGCCAATCTCGGTCCGCTCCGAGGCGAGCATGTTCACGCCTTCGATGATGATGTTGAAAAACAGGTTGCGCCCCGATTTGTCCGCGACATGCCACCGCAGGTCAAAGGGCGCATCGCCCTTCAGCGTGGCGACCGAGATCACCTCGTAATAGCTTTTGATCGGCTTGGCATCGACCACCTCGATCTTGCCGCCGATGAATTCGCGGAAGCGGCGGCCGTATTTGCGGCTGATATAGCCCTGATAGGCCTTGGTGAAGGCCGTCATCTGCGCCGGACTGGCCGACCGCGCCGCCACCCCCAGCGCCGAGCGCGCGATCACCGGCACATCGGCATAGGTGACGAACAGCTTTTCGAAATCGCCGAACATCTGCTGTTCCGACCGGCCCGAACTGATGATGCCGTTCACATCGGCCACCGCCTTGTCGATCAGGGACCGCGCCTGATCGACATCGAGCGCCGCCGCGGGCAGCGGCAGGGCAAAGGCCGCCGAAGCCGCCAGCGCGACCGAGGTGAAACCGCGCCGTGTCAGACGAAGGGAAGAGCCATCATTGTGCATAGGGATCCTCGAAATTGGCATCATCGACCGCGCCGTCCGCGCCGCCCGTCTGGCCCAGTTCGAACCGCCGGTTCTGTAGGTAAAGCAGGCGCGCCTGCGCGTAGCTGTCAGCACTTCCGTATAGAATCGAATCGAGCGTAGCGGAATAGCGCGCCCGATCACCAAGCCTTGAGGCGACCTTGGCCCCCGTCATCCAATAGGTTTCGGGCCGTTCCAGCACCAGCCGCAGCGGGTTCAGCACCATATCGGCCACCGTGCCCGCGAAATCGCGTGTGGTGGACGGGCCAAGCAGGGGCAGTTCGACATAGCGCCCCTCTTTCGCGCCCCAGACATGCAGCGTCTCGCCGAAATCGGTGGGGGCATCCTTCAGCCCCATCGCGGTGGCGGGGTCAAACAGCCCGCCGATGCCGATCGTGCTGTTGATGACAAAGCGCATGCCGTTCTGCATCGCCCCGGCCGGATTGCCCTGCAACAGGCCGTTGACCACATCGCCCGGCCCGTCAAGGTTTGATGCGAAATTCTGCACCCCTTCCGCCACCGGTTCGGGCACGACATCTCCATAGGCCGAGGACAGCGGTTTCAGCAGCGTCTTGTCCATCACGACGTTGAAGCCGTGGACCTTGCGGTTCACCGCCTCGTTCGGGTCGTAAATTCCCTTCGGCGCGGGTGCCGGCGCGCAGCCCTGCACGGCACCGGCAACAATCAGCCCGAAACCGGCCAGAAGGCCGCGGAGGCGGGCAGATTTCCGGTAGCGGAAGAAAGAAAGGGATGGAGTTTGGCGGATCATCTTTCTACTTTCGCTGCAACCGAACAGCCCATATGGGGTCTTCAAGGCATCTTTACAGAATGAGGCTAGCCATACGCCCGCTGGCCTTCGCAGACAACCGGACAATCGTGTTTCCGGTATCGGGCGGCGCGGAAAGCCGCCATGTTTCCCCACAATACACGCAGTTTTTACGGTAGATGAGGTTTGACGGATGACTCGGAACGAATTGCAGCGCGGATTTTCCGAACTGCGCGCCGCGCGGGTCGAACAGAACGGCCTTCTGGTCGCGGCCTTCATTTTTTCGGTTTTCGTCAACATCCTTATGCTGACCGGCCCGCTTTACATGTTGCAGGTCTATGACCGCGTGCTGGGCAGCCGGTCGGAACCCACGCTGTGGGCGCTGTCGGGGCTGGTCGTGTTCCTGTTCCTGATCATGGGCATCCTTGACCATGCCCGCAGCCGCGTGCTGGCCCGCGTGGGGGCACGCATCCAGCAGCGCCTGGAACGCCGCGTGTTCGAGGCCGCGCTGAAACGGCTGATGATCGCGCCCGACGATCCGGCAGCCCTTGCCGCGCAAAAGGACCTTGAGGCGGTGCAACGCTTCTGGACCTCGCCCGCGCTGGTGGCCATCATCGACATGCCATGGGCGCCGTTCTTCCTTGCGCTGATCTTCGTGTTCAACTGGGTGCTGGGCGTTTTGGCGGTGATCGGCGGCATCATCATCGTCACCATTGCCATCCTCAACCAGACCCGCACCAAGGTGCCCTTGGCCCGCGCCACATCGGCCGGTATTCAGGCCGACCGCGCGGGCGAATTGCTCAAGGGCGAGGCGGAAACCATTCGCGCCCTTGGCATGACCAACGCCGCATTCGACCGCTGGCAGCGCGCCCGTGGCGTGGCCGTGGCCGAAGGGATGCAGGCCTCGGATATCGGCGGCGGCTATTCGATATCGTCGCGCACCTTCCGGCTGTTCCTGCAATCGGCCATCCTTGGGCTTGGCGCATGGCTTGTGCTGCATGGCGACCTGTCGCCCGGTGCGATGATCGCCGGGTCAATCCTGATGGGCCGCGCCCTGCAACCGGTGGAACAGGCGGTCAGCCAATGGTCGGTCGTGACCCGCGCCCGCGAAGGCTATCTGCGATTGGCAGAACTTCTGACCCGCGTGCCGGTCGAACCCCTACGCACCGCCCTGCCCCGCCCAAAGGCCCATGTGGAAGTAACCGCCCTGACCGTGGTTCCGCCGGGCGAAACGGTGCCTGCGCTGCGGATGGTGAATTTCGTCCTGCCCCCCGGTCAGGCGCTGGGCGTGATAGGCCCGTCTGGCGCGGGCAAATCCACCGTGGCGCGCGCCCTGACCGGCGTATGGCGCCCCGCCAGCGGCAAGATCCGGCTCGATGGCGCGACGCTGGACCAGTATGATCCCGATGTGTTGGGCGCCTATATCGGCTATCTGCCCCAGCGCGTCACGCTGTTCGACGGCACGGTTGCCGAAAACATCGCCCGTCTGGGCCAGCCCGATCCGGCCAAGGTGGTCGAGGCGGCAAAGGCCGCCGCCGCGCATGACATGATCTTGAAGCTGCCCGACGGCTATGACACGCGGCTGTCGTCGGTCGGGGGGCGGCTGTCGGGCGGGCAGACCCAGCGCATCGGGCTTGCCCGTGCGCTATATGGCAACCCCGTGCTGCTGATCCTTGATGAACCGAACTCGAACCTCGACAACGAAGGGTCTTTGGCCGTCAATGCCGCGATCCGCGCGCACAAGGCGGCGGGCGGATCGGCCATGATCATGGCCCACCGCCCCGCCGCCATTCAGGAATGTGACCTGCTTCTGGTGGTGGAAGACGGCACCCGCCGCGCCTTTGGCCCGCGCGATCAGGTCTTGCGCGAAATGGTCAAGAACTCGAACGAGATTGCCCGTTCGGCAACCCCCGGAGGTGTGGTATGACGCTGGACCCGAATGCTCCGAAATGGTCGGTGCGCGGCCCGATCCTGCTGGGCGGTGCCGCCTTGGCAGTGCTTCTGGGCGGTTTCGGCGTCTGGAGCCTGACCACCACCATTTCTGGCGCCATCGTGGCGAATGGCCAGATTCAGGTCGAACAGAACCGGCAGGTCGTGCAGCACCCTGACGGCGGCGTCGTCGCCGCCATCGCGGTCGAAGAGGGCCAGACCGTCAAGGCAGGCGACCTGCTGCTCAGCCTTGACGGCACGCTGGTGAAATCCGAACTTGCCATCGTCGAGAACCAGCTGTTCGAATTGCTGGCCCGCCGCGCCCGTCTGGAGGCCGAACGCGACGATGCCGCAGCCCCCGTCATTCCCGCCGACCTTGCCGCCACCGCCAAGGCACGCGCCGAAGTGGCCGAACTCGTCGAAGGCCAGATCAAGCTGTTCGCCGCCCGCCGCGACACGCTGGCGCGCAGCACAGACCAGCTGGCGCAACGGGCCGACCAGACCGGCGAACAGATCAAGGGCATCGCCGCACAGATGGCCGCGCTTGACACCCAGCTTGGTTTCGTACGCGAAGAACTGGCCAGCCAGCAGGCTTTGCTTGAAAAAGGGCTGACCCAGTCGGCCCGCGTGCTTGACCTGCAACGGCAGGAAGCCGAGATGCTGGGCCGCGCCGGAGAACTCGAGGCGTCAAAGGCCGAGGCCGAACAGCGCGTGACCGAAATCGAGCTGGAAGCCCTGCGCCTTGCCGCCCAGCGGCGGGAAGAGGCCAGCACCCAATTGCGCGACATCGGTTCGCAAGAACTGGAACTGGTGGAACGCCGCCGCGCGCTGACGGAACAGATCGCCCGGCTCGAGGTGCGCGCGCCTGTGGCGGGTATCGTGCTGGGGCTTGCCGTGACCACACCGCGCGCGGTGGTGCGCCCCGCCGATCCGCTGCTGTATATCATCCCGCAGGATCGCCCGCTGGTGATCGAAGCGCAGATCCCCCCCATCCATATCGACGAGGTGCGCGTCGGCCAGGAAGTGCGGCTTGTCTTCCCCGCCTTTTCGGCCCGCACCACGCCCGAACTTTTCGGCCTTGTCTCGAAACTTTCGGCCGATGCCTTTACCGACCAGAAATCGGGCGCCGCATTCTACCGCGCCGAAATCGTGCTTGAAGCGGAAGACATGGTGAAACTGGGCGACAAGGAACTGTTGCCCGGCATGCCGGTCGAAGCCTTCATCAAGACATCGGACCGCACGCCGATGGCCTATCTTCTCAAGCCCTTCACCGACTATTTCCAAAAGGCCTTCCGCGAAACCTGACGCCAAAGCGTCGCATCCGGCGCTTGCCGGGGGGCCTGCCCCCCGCTAGCGTCGGGCCGAACCAGAACACCGGAGGCCCCATGTCCATCGAAGCCCGCCTTGCCGAACTCGGCGTGACCCTGCCCGACGCGCCCGCACCCGCCGCCAATTACGTGCCCTTCGTCGTCGTGGGCAATCTGGTACATGTGTCGGGCCAAATCTCGCAAGACGCGGCGGGCCTGATCAAGGGGCGGCTGGGCGCGGATATGACGGTGGAACAGGGCGCCGCCGCCGCGCAACGCTGCGCCATATCGCTGCTGGCGCAGGTGAAAAAGGCCTGCGGCGGCGATCTGTCGCGCCTTGTGCGGGCGGTCAAGCTGACGGGTTTCGTCAATTCGACCCCCGATTTCACCGACCAGCCCAAGGTGATCAACGGCGCGTCCGATTTCCTTGTTGCCGCCTTGGGCGATGCGGGGCGCCATGCGCGGTCGGCGGTTTCGGCGGTGTCCTTGCCCCTTGGCGTGGCGGTCGAGATCGAAGGCATATTCGAGATCCGCTGATGCCCGTGCCCCTGCCCGCCGCATTCCTGCGCCTGCCGATCGCGCACCGCGCCTATCACGATGTCGCCGCAGGCCGCCCCGAAAACAGCCGCGCCGCCGTGCGGGCGGCCGTTGCGGCAGGCTATGCGATCGAGATCGACCTGCAACTGTCGGCCGATGGCGTGCCGATGGTGTTCCATGACGAAACGCTGGAACGCCTGACGCCCCGCACCGGTTGGCTGCGCGACCTGACTGCTGCCGAACTGGCGGCAACCCCGTTGACCGGCGGCGACGAAGGGATACCGACATTCGCGGAAATCCTGACGCTGGTGGCAGGCCGCGTGCCGCTGCTGGTGGAATTGAAAGACCAGACGCTGCGCATGGCGGAAACCGATGGCACGCTGGAAGCGGCGACCGTGGCCGCGCTGGCAGGGTACGCGGGCCCCGTGGCGCTGATGTCCTTCAACCCCGCCTGCATCGCCCATCTGGCCCGCCTTGCCCCGCATATCCCGCGCGGGCTGACCACCTCGGCCTATGACCCCGACGACTGGGCCCCGCTGCCGCCCGAAACCTGCGACCGCCTGCGCCCCATCCCCGATTACGACCGCGTCGGGGCCAGCTTCATCAGCCACGAAGCCGCCGATCTGGCCCGCCCCCGTGTGGCCGAACTGGCGGCAAAGGGTGCTGCGGTGCTGTGCTGGACGATCCGCTCGGCACAGGCCGAGGCCGAGGCGCGGCGCATCGCCCGCAACGTCACCTTCGAAGGCTATCCCGCCCCGATCCCCGCTTGACGCCACGTCCCCCCGCCACAGGTTCTGTCGCTGTGCCGCTTTCATACTCGGGCAAATATCCTCGGGGGGTCCGGGGGGCAGACGGCCCCCCGGCTTTTCCGCAAGACCACGGCAGGACATGACGAAACCAGACCTCATCGACAGCCTGACCGACATCGCCGCCCCCGACTGGGACGCTGTCGCCTGCCCCGAAGCGGCAACAGGCCGGGCCATCGACCCCTTCACCACCCACCGCTTCCTGTCGGCGCTTGACCGGTCACGCTCGACCGGAACGGGCAGCGGCTGGACACCGAAGCCACTTGTCCTGCGCGAGGGGGGGCGACTGGTCGGCGCGACGCCGCTTTATGTGAAATCCCATTCGCAGGGCGAATACATCTTCGATCACGGCTGGGCCGATGCCTATGAACGGGCGGGCGGGCGCTATTACCCCAAATTGCAGATCGCCGTGCCCTTTACCCCCGCCACGGGCCGCCGCTTTCTTGCCGCCCCCGATGCGCCCTATGCCCGCGACGCGCTGGTCGATGCCGCCATCGGGCTGGCGCAGGGCAACCGGCTTTCGTCGCTGCACATCACCTTTTGCACGGAAGACGAGGCCACGGCACTGGCCGGTCGCCACGGCCTGCTGCACCGCGTGACCCAGCAATTCCACTGGGAAAACCGTGGCTATGCCGGGTTTGACGATTTTCTGGCAGACCTGTCCTCGCGCAAGCGCAAGAACATCCGCAAGGAACGCGAAACCGCCCGCAGCGCAGGGCTGACCATCCGCGCCCTGACGGGCGACGCCATCGAGGAACGGCACTGGGATGCCTTCTGGGCCTTCTATCAGGATACCGGCAGCCGCAAATGGGGCACGCCCTATCTGACGCGGCGGTTCTTTACGGAACTGCATGCCACGATGCGCGACGATGTGCTGCTGGTGCTGGCCTTTGATGGCGACAGGCCCGTGGCAGGGGCGCTGAACTTTATCGGGCGCGAAACGCTTTACGGGCGCTACTGGGGCTGCATCGAGGATCACCCCTGCCTGCATTTCGAACTGTGCTATTATCAGGCCATCGACTGGGCCATCGCCAACGGCCTTGCGCGGGTCGAGGCGGGGGCGCAGGGCGAACACAAGCTGGCACGCGGCTATCTGCCCACGCCCGTGCATTCCCTGCACTGGATCGCCGATGCGGGCTTTCGCGATGCGGTTGCGCGCTACCTCGATGCCGAACGCCGTGCTACCCAAGAGGAAATCGAGGTGCTGACCGCCTATGGCCCCTTCCGCCGCACCCAGTCCGAGGAAATGCAATGACCCTGACGCTTTACACCCACCCCATGTCGCGCGGCCGCACCGCCCGCTGGATGCTGGAAGAGGTGGGCGAAGCCTACCAGACCGTCTATCTGGACTACCGCACCACGATGAAGGCGCCCGACTATCTGGCGATCAACCCGATGGGCAAGGTGCCCGCGCTGGTGCATGACGGGCGCGTGGTGACCGAGGGCACCGCAATCGTGGCCTATCTGGCCGAAACCTTCCCGAAAGCGGGGCTGATGGGTCAGGACCGCGCCGCGCATTACCGCTGGCTGTTCTTCGGCGCGGGCCCGTTCGAAGCCGCCATGGTCAACAAGGGCCTTGGCGTCGAGGTGCCGCCCGAAAAATCGGGCTTTGTCGGCTATGGCAGCTTTGACCGCACCATCGACGCGCTCGATCAGGTGCTGTCCGCGCGCGAATGGCTGGCGGGTGACGGGTTTTCGGCGGCCGACCTCGTGATCGGGGCGCAATTGGGCTATGGCATGATGTTCGGCTCGCTTCCCCAGCGCCCCGCCTTTGCCGCCTATTGGGACCGCATCAAGGACCGCCCCGCCCGCCTGCGGGCGGCTGCGGCGGATGATGCGGAACTGGCCCGGATCAAGGCCAATGGCTGACCCGCTGGCCGACCGCACGGCGCTGGAGCCGCTTTTCGCCAATGGCTGGCAGATGGTGCAGGGTCGCGATGCCATTGCCAAACGCTTCGTTTTCCGCAACTTCGTCGAAGCCTTCGGCTTTATGACCCGCGCCGCCCTTTGGGCGGAAAAGCTGAACCACCACCCCGAATGGTCGAATGTCTACAAGACCGTGGACGTCACGCTGACCACGCATGACTGCGACGGGCTGAGCGAGCTTGACATCAAACTCGCGCGACAGATGGACGCGCTTTCGGGCTGACCCCCGATTTTTCAGCGAAAAATCGCGCCCCGCCCCCGGCCTTTGCGCGGGTGGCAGGCGGCGCATGAGTATTTGGGCAAGGGTGAAACGCACTCTTTCACGCTTGCTCAAATATCCCGGGGGGATTCGGCGTGCCAACGCCGAAGGGGGGCTGGCCCCCCTGCCCCGCAAGGAAAAGGCGCGCCCCTTGCAGGACGCGCCGGAATCTTCGCTGAAAATTCAGGGTCAGAGCTTGTCGAGCAGCGCGTCGCCTGCCGAGAATTCGCAGGCCCCCGGCGCATCGATATTCAGCACCGTCACCACGCCATCCTCGGCCACCAACGCATAGCGCTTCGAACGGCTCAGCAATCCCACCACATCGGCGCTGAAATCCATGCCGATGGCACGGGTGAAATTGGCCGAGGCATCTGCCAGCAGCGTGACGCCCGCCTTGCCCGCGCCCGTGGCGTGGTCCCAGGCTTCCATGACCCAGGGGTCGTTGACCGAAACGCAGATGATCTCGTCCACGCCCTTGGCCGCGAACTTTTCGCGCGTGCGCATGAAACTGGGCAGGTGGATGGTCGAACAGGTATCGGTGAAGGCCCCCGGCAGGCCAAAGATCACGACCTTGCGGCCCTTGAGCCGCTCGCCCAGCGGCACGGGCGAGACATTCCCTTCGGCACGGTGCAACAAGGTGGCTTCGGGCAGTTTTGCCCCCACGGAAATCGTCATTCTTCGTCCCTCTTCGCGTTGCGTTCCTGTCAGGGCGGGATATAGGGTCCGGCGCTGGATAAGGCCAGTATCGCAAACGGGGGAACATCATGGCGCATGTGGTGATCGTGGGGGCGGGTCAGGCGGGGGCTGCCTGTGCGGCCAAGTTGCGCGCCCTTGGCTTTGACGGCGCGGTCACGATGATCGGTGACGAGCCGAGCCCCCCCTACCAGCGCCCGCCCCTTTCGAAAGGCTATCTGCTGGGCGAGATCGGGGAAGAGCGGCTTTGGCTGCGCGGGGCCGAGTTTTACGCCGACCAGAACATCACCCTGCGGCTGGGTGCGCCGGTTTCTGCCATCGACACCGCTGCGCGGACCGTGACGGTGGCGGGCGATGTGCTGGCCTATGACGAACTGGTGCTGGCCACGGGGTCGACCCCGCGCCGCCTGCCCGCCGCGATCGGGGGCGATCTCGCGGGGGTCTATACGGTGCGGACCTTGGCCGATGTCGATGCGATGCGGGGCGAGTTTGTGGCGGGCCGCAAGCTGGTGATCGTGGGGGGGGGCTATATCGGGCTCGAGGCGGCGGCGGTGGGCGCGAAGCTGGGCCTCGACGTGACTGTGCTTGAAATGGCACCGCGTATCCTGCAACGGGTGGCGGCGCCCGAAACCTCGGACTATTTCCGTGCGCTGCATGGCGCGCATGGGGTGACGATCCTTGAATCGACGGGCCTTGACCGGATTCTGGGAACGGGCCGCGTGGCGGGCGTGCGGCTGGCGGACGGGCGCGAACTGCCCGCCGATTTCGTCATTGCGGGCGTGGGCATCCTGCCCGGCACGGCGCTGGCCGAGGCGGCGGGGATCGTGATCGAAAACGGCATCGCGACCGATGCGATGGGCCGCACCTCGGCCCCGCATGTCTGGGCGGCGGGCGATTGCGCGTCTTTCCCGTGGCAGGGCGGGCGGTTGCGGCTGGAATCGGTGGGCAATGCTATTGATCAGGCCGAGGCGGTGGCGGCCAATATCATGGGGGCAAACGCGCCCTATCAGGCCGCGCCATGGTTCTGGTCTGACCAGTATGACTGCAAGTTGCAGATCGCGGGGCTGAACACGGGCTATGACCGGATCGTGACGCGCGGGCCCGAGGGCGATGCCGTATCCTTCTGGTATTTCGCGGGCGATGCGCTGCTGGCGGTGGATGCGATGAATGACAGCCGCGCCTATATGGTGGGCAAGCGGCTGATCGAACAGGGGCGCACCGTGGACCCTGCGGCGATTGCCGACCTTTCGACCAACCTCAAGGCGCTGCTCAAGTAGGCCCATGCGCATCATCGGCGGACAGTTTCGTGGCCTGCACCTTGCCCCTGTCGGGGACGGGGACCCGAAGGCGCATCTGCGCCCCACATCCGACCGCGTGCGCGAATCGATCTTCAACCTGCTGGTGAATGGCGGGCATGGCGACCCGATCACGGGGGCGCGGGTGCTGGACCTGTTCGCGGGGACGGGTGCCTTGGGCCTTGAGGCGATTTCGCGGGGGGCCGCGCGGGCGGCGTTTGTCGATGACGGGGCCACGGCGCGGGCGCTGCTGCGGCGCAACATCGAACTGACCCGCACCATGGGCGTGACCGATGTCTGGCGGCGCGATGCCACGCGGATGGGGCCGAACCGGGGTGAGGGCTTCGGGCTGGTGTTTCTGGACCCGCCCTATGGCAAGGGGCTGGGTGAGGCGGCTTTGGCCTCGTGCCTTGAGGGCGGATGGTTCGCGCCCGATGCGCTGGTGGTCTGGGAAGAGGGCGTGGCCCCCCTGCCCCCTGCGGGCTTTGCGATGGTGGACCAGCGCCGCTATGGCGACACGCATGTGACGCTGCTGCGGGTGGTGGCATGACCCCGAAAGCCGTGATCTTCGATTGCGACGGGGTGGTGGTGGACAGCGAACACCCGACCCTGTTGATGGTGCAGGCCGATCTGGCGCGCTACGGGCTGGACGTCACGCTGGACGAGTTGAACGCGAAATATGTGGGCGGCACGGTCGAAACCGTGGCGACCCGCGCCCGTGCGGCAGGGGCGCGGCTGCCCGACGGTTGGGTCGCGGATTTCTACACCCGCATGTATGCGATGCTGCGCGTGAACACCCCGCTGATCGATGGAATCACCGGCGTGCTGGACGCGCTGGATGCGGCGGGGATACCATTTGCCATGGGGTCGAACGGCACTTTAGAAAAGATGCACATCACGCTGGGCCAGCACGGGCTGGTCGAGCGGTTCCGCGGGCATCTTTATTCCGGTCAGGCCATCGGGCGGCCCAAGCCCGCGCCTGACCTGTTCCTGCTGGCGGCGGAACGCTTGGGCGTTGTGGCGGCGGATTGCGTGGTGATCGAGGATTCGGTGGCAGGCGCCACGGCGGCACGGGCGGCGGGGATGCCCTGTTTCGGCTATGCACCGCAGGGCGACCATTCGGCGCTGGCGGCCACGGGGGCGCGGCTGTTTTCGTCGATGCGGGAATTGCCGGCGCTGTTGGAGCTGGCAGGCGAAATCTGACGCAGATTTCGCGACGGTTTTTGACGCAAAAACCGCGCCCCGCCCGTGAGCTTCCGGAATTTGCGTCAAATTCCGGCGCGATTTCTGCGTCAGAAATCGCTTAGCGGAAGACGGACAGAATCTCGTTCAGCGGCTTTTTCCGCTTGGCGACCGCAGGCACGGTCGCATCCGCGGCAGGCCAACCCACGGGCAGGATCATCACCGGCTTTTCATGGTCGGGCCGCCCGAGCAGGGGGCCAAGGAATTTCATCGGGTTCGGCGTGTGTTCAAGGCAGCAAAGCCCCGCATGGTGCAGCGCCGCGATCAGGAAACCCGTGGCGATGCCCACGCTTTCGGGCACATAGTAATTCTTGTAGCGCACCCCGTCCTGCGTGACGCCATAACGCTGCGCGAAGATCACGATCAGCCAGGGCGCATCGGTCAGATGCGGTTTCGACACGCCCGTTCCGATGGGTTCCAAAGCGGCAAGCCATTCGTCGCCCGCACCACCGGAATAGAAGGCGCGCTCTTCCTCTTCCGCGCCCTCGCGGATGCGGGCTTTCAGCGCGGGGTCTGAGACAGCCACGAAATGCCAGGGCTGGTGGTTCGCGCCCGAAGGCGCGGTTCCGGCGGTGGCGATGCAGGCGGCGATCACCGCTTCCGGCACGGGGCGCGGATCGAACTGGCGTACGGAATGGCGGCGGCGCATCTGGGCAAGAAAGGCTTCGGCCTGCGCCTGCGATTGTGCGTCGGGCACCTGCACGCGGTCGGGCAAGGGCAGCGGCTGATAGTGAACCTCACCCTTGCGATACATGTCAGCCGCCCCCGATCAACGCCCCTGCCGCAAAGACCAAAGCACCGCCCAGCACGACCTGCAAGGCCGCCCGCAGGAAGGGCGTTTCCATGAAGCGGTTCTGGATCCATGCAATCGCCCAAAGCTCGATAAAGACGACGATCATGGCGATGGTGGTCGCGGTCCAGAAATCGGGGATCAGATAGGGCAGCGCATGGCCCATGCCGCCCAGCATGGTCATCACCCCCGAGGCAAGACCGCGTTTCAGCGGCGACCCGCGCCCCGACAGCACGCCGTCATCATGCGCGGCTTCGGTAAAGCCCATCGAGATGCCCGCCCCGACCGAGGCCGCGGCGCCGACAAGAAAGGTCGTCCATGTGTTCTGCGTGGCAAAGGCCGTGGCGAAGATCGGGGCAAGGGTCGAGACCGAACCGTCCATCAGCCCCGCCAACCCCGGTTGCACCCATGTCAGGATGAACTGGCGGCGGTCGGCGGCATCTTCGGTTTCGCGCGCCTCGTCTGTCAGGTGGGTGCCTTCCAGATCTCCGGCGCGGCGTTCATGGCCTGCCTCGGCCGCTGCCAGATCGCCCAAGAGCTTGCGCGTGGCGGCATCGGTCGTGGCCTGCGCGGCGCGGGTGTAGAAACGGTGGGCTTCCGCCTCCATCCCCGCCGCCTCGGCCCGGATGGTGGCGATGGGCAGGTTCGCGGTCAGCCAGACGGGTTTGCGGGCATAGTGGCCCGCCACATGTTCGCGGCGGATCAGCGGGATCACCTCGCCGAACCGGGTGCGGTGGAGGTCGATCAGGCGCTGGCGGTGGCCGTCTTCTTCCCGCGCCATGCCGTCGAACACGGCGGCCGAGGCGGGGTAATCGCTGCGCAGCCGTTCGGCGTAAAGGCGGTAGATGCGGGCATCATCCTCTTCCGACGAGATGGCGAGGGCGAGAACTTCCTGCTCGGTCAGGTCAGAGAAACGGCGGCGGGTGGTCAGGCCGGGGATCATGGCGGCGCCCTGTTCAGTTTGGAATGATTCTAAACTATCAGGCGAAGCGGCGGATGCAAGCGGCAGGAGCGGGGGATTTTGCATCCCCCGCACCCCCGGCAGAGTATTTGGGCAAAGGTGAAAGGATCAGCCGTTTTCGCGCAGGATGGAGCCTGCAAGATAGAGCGAGCCGCAGATCAGCACGCGGGCGGCGGGGTTTTGCGCGGCGATGGCGGCGAGGGCTTCGGCTACCGAGGGGGCCGCGACCGCGTCGATGCCGGCGCCAAGGGCGGTGTCGCGGGTGGCTTCGGCAGGAAGGGTGTTCTTTTCGTTCGGGATCGACACCGCGTGCAGTTTCGTCACCTGCGGGGCAAGCGGGCGCATGTAGCCCGTCACATCCTTGGTGTTGAGCATGCCGCAGATCAGATGAGTCTCGCGCTTGGGCATACGGGCCAGCGTGGCCGCCACCGCCTCGCCCCCAGCGGGATTGTGCCCGCCGTCGAGCCAAAGCTCGACCGAGGGGGCGACATCGACCAGCGGGCCGCGGCGCAGGCGCTGCATGCGGGCGGGCCATTGGGCGCGGGTGACGGCGGCTTCGCACGCGGCCTCATCCTGCCCGAGGAAGCGCAGCGCGGTGATGGCGGCGCCTGCGTTCTGGATCTGGTGCGGGCCGGGCAGGTTGGGCAGCGGCAGGTCAAGAAGGCCGTTTTCATCCTGATACATCATCCGCCCGCGTTCCTCCCAGACCTGCCAGTGCTGGCCATGGGCAAGGACGGGCGCGCCAAGTCGGGCGGCCTGCGCCTCGATCACCGCAAGGCCTGCGTCGGACTGCGGGCCGACGATCACAGGCACGCCGCGCTTGATGATGCCCGCCTTTTCGGCGGCGATCTTTTCCAGCGTGTCGCCAAGGAACCCTTCGTGGTCCATCGATACGGGCGTGATGATCGACAGGCGCGGGGTGACGACGTTGGTGGCATCGAGCCTGCCGCCAAGGCCCACTTCCAACAGCGTCCAGTCGGCGGGGGTGCGGGCAAAGGCAAGAAAGGCCGCGCAGGTGGTGATCTCGAAAAAGGTGATCTCGTCCGCGCCGTTCTTTTCGACACATTCATCCAGCAGCGCGGTCAGCGCGGGTTCGGAAACCAGTTCGCCCGCAAGGCGGATGCGTTCGTGGAACCGCGCAAGGTGGGGCGAGGTATAGGCATGCACCCGCGCCCCCACCGCTTCCAGCCCCGCGCGGATCATGGCCTGCGTGCTGCCCTTGCCATTGGTGCCCGCGATATGGATCACGGGCGGAATGGCGGCTTCGGGGTTGCCGACCAGCCCCAGCAGGCGGTGCACGCGATCCAGCGTCAGGTCGATGACCTTGGGGTGCAGGGTCATCATCCGTTCTAGGACGGCGTCGGAACCGGTGCTTGCCACGATGTCAGGCTTCGGCGGGTTGGGCGGTCAACTCGCCCTTGATGGCAGGGGGCTGGCCGGTCAGCAAGCGGATGATGGTCACCAGTTCCTCGCGCAGCGCCTTGCGGTGGGTCACGCGGTCAAGCATGCCGTGATCAAGCAGGTATTCCGCGCGCTGGAACCCTTCGGGCAATTTCTCGCGGATGGTCTGTTCGATCACACGGGGGCCGGCAAAACAGATCAGCGCATTGGGTTCGGCAATCTGCACATCGCCCAGCATGGCATAAGAGGCCGTCACCCCGCCCGTGGTGGGATGGGTCAGCACGACGATGTAGGGAAGCCGCGCCTCGCGCAGCATTTGCACGGCAACGGTGGTGCGCGGCATCTGCATCAGCGACAGGATGCCTTCCTGCATCCGCGCCCCGCCTGCGGCCGAAAACAGCACCAGCGGGCGCTTCATTTCCACGGCGCGGGTGGCGGCGGCAAGGATGGCATTGCCGACATACATGCCCATGGAGCCTGCCATGAAGCTGAAATCCTGCGCCACGGCCACAATGGGGGTGCGGGCAATCTCGCCTTCCGCCACCAGCATCGCCTCGCGCTCTCCGGTCGCCTTTTGGGCGGTTTTCAGGCGGTCGGGATATTTCTTCTGGTCGCGGAAATGCAAGGGATCGACCAGCGCATCGGGCACCTTGACCTCGGTGAAGATACCGCCGTCGAACAGCGCGCCGAAACGGTCACGCGGACTGATCGCCATGTGGTGGTCGCAATGGGTGCAGACATTCAGGTTCGCCGCCAGTTCGCGGTGGAACAGCATGGTCCCGCATTCGGGGCACTTCGTCCACAGGTTCTCGGGCACTTCACGGCGCGAGAAGAGCGAGTTGATCTTCGGGCGGACGTAGTTGGAAATCCAGTTCATCGCGGGGCGCGGCCTTCCGGTCGTGGCGGTCTGTCGTTGCGGACAGATAGTGCCACGGGGGCCGAATTGCAATTCATAAGGGCAGGCGGGGCAGCCTTTGCCCCCTGCCCTTCACCTTTGTGAAAATACTCTCGGGGGGAAGGGCCGCCTGCGGCCCTCGGGGGGCAGACAGCCCCCCGCACCACCGCATCAGGTGGGAATGGCATAAAGCACAAAGGGCGTGCGCGGGGCGTAGCTGTCGTAAAGGCTGCGGGCGGTCGCGTTATCCTCTGCCGTCAGCCAGCGCAGGTTGGGGCAACCCATCCCGCCCGCCACCTTGCGGACATGGTCGATCAAGGCGCGCCCCGCGCCCTGCCCCCGCGCCTCGGGCAGGGTGAACAGGTCCGACAGGTAGCACACGCTTGATCCGCCAAGCGATCGGTGCATCAGCTGATACTGGGCAAAGCCCAGCGCTCGCCCGCCTTCATCGATCGCAAGATCGCACCAGAAGGGTTCCTTGGCGTCGAAGATCCAGCGCCAGACCGTCGCTTCGGTCTCGGCCGACAGGGTGACTTTGTAAAAGGCGGCATAGCCACGGAACAGGCCAAGCCAGTCGTCATGGTCTTGCATCTGCACCGGTCTGATCTGCATGGCTTCCCCCCGTTTCCACCCCTGCCCCGCACTCAACGGCAGCGCGCTGCTAAAGGCAACACGCCCGCAGGCCTGACGCAAGTCGATAGACGAAGGCCCGCGCAAGCGGCTATGCAGATGGGGTAGACGTGCCTGTCAAAAGAACAGGCGCGGCGTGCGCGCGGGGATGGTGGTGATGGGTGCAGCGGCAACAGCGGCCGGACGGGCGGGCATGGCGCGGGGCGTGGTGCTGCTGGCCACGCTTGCGGGCTGCGATGTCACAGGCACCGGCAGCATCCGCAGCATCCCCATCCTTGACGGTGCCGTGGTGGCCGCCGCCCCCAAGGGCTATTGCATCTCGCCGGGGGCGGGCATGCGCGGCGACGACAGCGCCGTCATCCTGATGGGGCGCTGCTCAAGCGGCCCCGCCGTGACCGCCAGCCCCGCCATCATCACCCTGTCGGTCGGCCCCGCCGGTTCGGCGGGCGTGCTGATCGGGGGCGCGCGCGACCTTTCGGCCTTTTTCCGGTCTGATGACGGCCGCGCCGCCCTTAGCCGGCGGGGCGAGGCCGAAGATGTGCGCGTTCTGGCTGCTGCCGGCACCGACACGACCTTTGTGCTGCATGTGGCCGACAATGCGACCGGCGATTACTGGCGCGCCTTTCGCGGGCTGCGCGGGCGGCTAACGACCGTGTCGGTGACAGGCTCGCCCGAGGCGCCGCTGACATCGGACCAAAGCCGCGCGGTACTTGATGCCACCATGGGCGCTTTGGATGCCGCCAATACCAAGACCGATGCCAAGACCCGCACCTGCGGCCCCGGGGCCGACGATGCCACAGGCGCGTCAGGCTGCTAGACAAAGGGCCCGCGCGGCGCAGCGCCCGCCTTGGGCCGGTTTGTTGCAAATTGGCAGTGGCGCGGCATGGCTTTTGCTGCATAAAAGCAGGGCTTGTGCCCGCAAGGGCTTGGGTGGTTGGTGCGGAGCCGGGTGACTTTGGGCAAGTTCGACTTTATCTGGGACAGGCTGCTGCAACGGCGGGCCCTGCGCCGCTGGGAAGAGGTGGCCGATACCGCCGCCAGCGCCGAACTGGGCGACCTGCGCCTGTGGCGCAGCCGTGCCCGCAGCCTGCGCCGTCAGCTGGACCGAATCATCCATGTGGCCGAACACCGCCTTGCCCTGCCGGTGATCGGCTCGAACGCCATCCGCCGCCAGCCCGGCACCGACTGGGTCTGGCGCCCCGATCTGTGGCGCGGCCCGATTCCGGTGCCCGGCATGGCCTCGGTCGCCACCCGCGCGCTGGTTTGCGACGGCGCCACGATCTTTCACGATTGTCGCCAGTCGGAACTGACGCTGCGCCAGATCCGCAACACGCGCGAGGCCGATGTCGCCCCCTATGGCCTGCGGATGGATGTGTTCCGCTTTGACGGGTCGTTCCTGTCGCTGGTCATCGACCTGCCGGAGGAGGGCGCGCGTGGGCTGAAACTGCGCCATCTGTTGCGGATCGACGCGATTGTCGAACTGGAAAAGCCGCTGGAAATCTTTGCCCGCCTGAACATCAAGCACGGCCCGAACACCGAACAGGTGGTGCGCGAGATGCCGCTGAACGCGCCCGAGGCCATGGTGGAATTCGACCTTGCCTATACCAAGGTCAATGAAAAGCGGATCGAGAAACTCTGGATCGACCTGATCTTCGAGGGGCCGGAAATGAACCAGATCACCCTGCGCGACCTGACGGTCAGCCGCAGGCCAAGGGCGGAGTTGTAGGGCATGGACGGGGTCAGCCTGACAAAGACACGCATCCGCAACGGCGTGTGGGAAGGTGTCTTGCGCGCCGATGTGGCGCAACCGGGGATCGAGGTGCGCCTGAACGAGGTTGTCATGCCCGGCCTGACGCTGACGCCGCTGCCCGACCGCAGCGGCGAATGGCTGGTCAAGGTGCCGATCCCCGCCGCAGTCCTGTCGGAGGGGGTGCAGACCTTCCTGATCCGTGCGCGCGGCACGGGCGAGACGCTGGCCCATTTCACCATCATCACCGGCGTGGCCATGGAAGACGACCTGCGCGCCGAGATCGACCTTTTGCGCGCCGAGCTCGACATGCTCAAACGCGCCTTCCGTCGGCATTGCGTCGAGACGGCCTGACCCGCGCCCACGATTTTTATACGAAAAATCGAAGGGGGCTTTCCGCCCCCTCGCCGCCCTTGGCGGCTCACCCCCGAGGATATTTGGACCAGTGTGAAAGAGCCTGATGCTTTCACACTGGCATAAATATCCTCGGGGGGTGAGGGCCGGAACGGCCCGAGGGGGGCAGACGGCCCCCCTGCCCGTTTCACGCTGACGCCACGTTGCGGGTGACAGCGCCCGCCCGCTGCGGCATGACTGCAGGCAGGAGATTGCCCATGCCCTATCCCCATCTGCTTGCCCCCCTTACCCTTGGCCCGCTGACCCTGCGCAACCGTGCGGTGATGGGGTCTATGCATACCGGTCTGGAAGAACGCGGCGACTGGGCGCGGGTTGCCGCCTTTTATGCCGAGCGGGCGGCGGGCGGGGCGGGGCTGATCGTCACGGGGGGCATGGCCCCGAATGCCGAAGGCGGCGTCTTTCCCGGTGCGGCGGGGCTGTTCACGCCTGCCGACAGCGCCAACCACCGCACCGTGACCGATGCCGTCCATGCCGCAGGCGGGGCGATTGCGATGCAGATCCTGCATGCGGGGCGCTATGCCTATGGCAAGGACTGCGTGGCCCCCAGTGCCCTCCGATCGCCCATCTCGCCCTTTGCGCCGCGCGAGCTGGACGAGGCAGGGATCGAGACACAGATCGCCGATATGGTCACCGCCGCGCTGCGGGCGCGGGATGCGGGCTATGACGGGGTCGAGGTGATGGGAAGCGAGGGCTATTTCCTCAACCAGTTCCTTGCCCGCCGCACCAACCGCCGCACCGACCGTTGGGGCGGCGATTATGCCAACCGCATGCGCCTGCCGGTCGAGGTGGTGGGCCGCATCCGCGCCGCGCTGGGGCCTGATTTCCTGCTGATCTACCGCATCAGCCTGATCGACCTTGTCCCCGACGGATCGACATGGGACGAGGTCGCAACCCTTGCCCGCGCCGTTCAGGCGGCGGGGGCCGATGTGCTGAACACCGGCATCGGCTGGCACGAGGCGCGGGTGCCCACCATCGCCACATCGGTGCCCCGCGCGGCCTTTGCCCATCTGACGGGGCGGCTGCGGGGCGAGGTGACGGTGCCTGTCATCGCCTCGAACCGCATCAACACGCCCGAAGTGGCCGAGCGCCTGCTGGCCGAAGGCATGGCCGATCTGGTCAGCATGGCGCGGCCCTTTCTGGCCGATTCGCATTTTGTGGCCAAAGCGGCGAGCGGGCGGGCAGCCGAGATTGCGCCCTGCATCGCCTGCAATCAGGCCTGCCTTGACCATACCTTTTCGGGCAAGGTCGCGTCCTGCCTTGTGAACCCGCGGGCCGGGCACGAGCTGGAGCTGACCTATCCGCCAGCCGCGCACCCCAAGCGCATCGCGGTCGTGGGTGGCGGCCCTGCGGGCCTGACCGCCGCTGCCATTGCCGCCGAACGGGGGCACGCGGTGACGCTGTTCGAGGCATCGGAAGCCTTGGGCGGGCAATTGCGGCTGGCGGCGCGGATACCGGGGAAAGAGGAGTTTGGCCCCCTGATCGACTGGTTCGTCACGCGGCTTGCCGTGGCGGGGGTGACGGTGCGGCTGTCAACGCGTGCCGATGCAGCGGCGCTGGACGGGTTCGACGAGGTGGTGATGGCCACGGGCGTGACCCCGCGCCTGCCAGAGGTCGAGGGGCGCGAACACGCGCTGACTTACGCCGAGGCCCTGTCGGGTGCGCCCGTGGGGGAACAGGTTGCCATCATCGGCGCGGGCGGGATCGGGTTCGATGTGGCGGAATATCTGACCCATCAGGGCGAAAGCCCGACGCTGAACCCCGCCCTGTGGCGGCGGGAATGGGGCGTGGGCGATCCTGCCGAAACGGCGGGCGGTCTGGCCGAACCCGCCCCCGCCCCGCCCGCCCGCAAGGTCTGGCTGTTGCAGCGCAAGGCTGAAAAACCGGGGCGCGGGCTTGGCAAGACCACCGGCTGGATTCACCGCGCCAGCCTTGCCGCCAAGGGGGTCGAGATGCTGGGCGGCGTCACCTATCGCGCCATCACGGCGGGCGGGCTGGTGATCGAACGCGGCGGCGCGGTCGAAACGCTGGCCGTCGATACCGTGATCCTGTGCGCGGGGCAGGAACCCGACCGCGCCCTTGCCGATTCGTTCGGCCGCCCGTGCCACATCATCGGCGGGGCCGATGTTGCCGCCGAACTCGATGCCCGCCGCGCCATCGATCAGGCGGCACGGCTGGCCGCAAGGCTTTGACCGATCCCAACGGATGCCGCATCCGCGCCAAAAGGCGCGGCCCCGTGTTTCCGTCATGGCAACGATATCTCGCAATACCGCGGATCGGTCGCATCACCGCCCCGATCCTGCCCGATTCGGCGTCAATACCATCAAGGATGACCTCATAGCCTGCCAGAGGAAGACAATGGACCGACTGACCGAAATGGAAGCCTTTGCCACCGTGGTGGATCAGGGCGGCTTTACCGATGCGGCCAAGAAGATGGGCATTTCCAAATCGGCCGTCTCAAAGCACGTCTCGGCGCTCGAGGCGCGTCTGGGCGCGCGCCTTCTCAACCGCACCACCCGCCGCGTTTCCCCGACCGAGATTGGCCTTGCCTATTACGACCGGGCCCGCCGCGTGCTGAACGATGCGGGCGAGGCCGATGCGCTGGTGACATCGATGCAATCGGCGCCATCGGGCCTGCTGCGCGTGTCGGTCGCCACCGATTTCGGGGTCAACCTGTTGTCGCCCATCCTTGGGGATTTCCTGCTCGAATATCCCGACATCACCGTGAACATGGTGCTGAACAACCGCTATGTCGAACTGATCAGCGAAGGCTTCGACATGGCGATCCGCGTGGGAGAGCTAGAGGACAGTTCACTGCGCGCCCGCAAGCTGACCGAAACGACCAAGCGCATGATCGGTTCGCCCAGCTACTTCCAGCGCCACGGCCGCCCGATGAAGATCGACGACCTGAACGAACACAAATTGCTGCACTATTCCAATCAGGCCAATGGCAATGTCTGGAAGATCACCGCGCCTTCGGGCGAAAAGCGTCAGGTCCGCACGGCGGGCTGGCTGACCGTGAATGACGGGCAATCCCTGCTGAACGCCGCAATCTCCGGCCTTGGCATCGCCTATCTGCCGTCGTTCCTGTATTCCGACGCCATGAAACAGGGCCTTGTGGAAGAAGCGATCCCCGGCCTGCCGGTCGAGGTGCAGGGCATTTATGCGGTCTATCCGCCGGGCCGCTTCACCCAGCCCAAGGTGCGCGCCTTTATCGACTTTCTGGCCCGTCGGCTGATCGACAAGGGCCCCGACCTGTGGTGAGACACCCCTGCCCTATCGGGCGGGGTTGGCCACCACTTCGACGCGCCGGTTCTTGATCCGGCCTTCCTGCGTGGCATTGTCGGCGCGCGGCGACAGCGGGCCTGCGCCCTTTGTCGCGATCCGCGCCGGATCGATGCCGAACCGTGCGGCCAGCTCGGCCCGCACCGCCTCGGCCCGTTTCAGCGACAGCGCCGTATTGGCATCGACCGCACCGGACGAATCGGTATGGCCCACCAGCGTGACCGAAGCTTCGGGATGGGACACCATCCATGCAGCCAGTTGCACGAGCGATTCGTAATCGCCCGCCTGCAACCGCCCGACCCCGAAGGAAAACGCCAGATCCTCAAGCGGCCAAGGCTGCCCTGCAGCAAGGGCCGATGCCAGATCGGCGGGCGGCGCGGCGGGGGGGTCTGCTTGACCAAGTTCAGGTGCGGCGGCCATCGCGACAGGCGGCGCGGCGGACGGCGGCCCTGCGGCAGCTTCGGCCAAATCGTCCAGCGCCACGGGCGACTTGCTTGATGCGCTCAGGTCAGCCACGGCGGCGGCACCCACCAGCGTCATTTGCACAAAACCCTGCTCATCCGACCGGCTGACCAGCAGCGACAGCACCTCGTCCCCCCCCGGCCCGATGCGCCGTGCCGAAAGAAACCGAAAATCGCCAAGGTCCACATGCATTTCCGGTTCGGGAAGCACATCGATGCCATAGCGGAAATCAAAGCCGCCACAGGCCTCGGTCTCGCATTCGAACACGGTCTGCCAGCCCGCTGCGGCGATCTGCGCCCTCAGCGGGACCAGAAGCTGCAAGGTGGTCAGCCCCGGCGCATCAAGCCGCCACGCGGTCTGGTCCAGCCGCCCCTCGGTCAGGTCGGTCGGTACCCCGTCCTGCCGGAACGGCCCCGTGGGCAGGCGGTATGAGGTCAGTTCCGCCCGCCTTTCGCCCAGCGCAGTCGCGGGCAGCGCAAAGTCCAGCGTAAAGCCCTGTGCCGCTGCGGGAAGCGCCCAGCCACAGCACAGCGCAGCCAACCGCATGGCCGCCCGCCAAGGCGGGGCAAGGCGCGGAAATTGCGCGGATCGGGTGGTCTGACGCGTCACTGCTCGGCCTCTTTCGGGCTTACCGCTTTCGATAGTGATACTGTCCCACAACCGCCATTCCGAGGGAAGCATAGAGCGCCCGCGCCCCCGCATTCGCCGCTGTCACCAGCAGGAAAAGCTCGGCCGCCCCCTGATCCTGCGCCCACCCAGCCGCCGCACGCAAGATGTTGTGCGCGACTCCTTGCCGACGAAAGGCAGGCAACACTTCCAGCGCATGCAGCATGATTGCATCGCCGTGGCAGGCGACAAAGGCCACCCCCGCCGCCCTGTCGCCGCTGCGGCCCAGAATCACCGCTTTTGGCGCTTCGGCCCGCGCCATCACCGCCAAGCGCGCAGGCCCGGTTCCCGCCTCGGCCCAAAGGGCGGCGGCAATGCCCAGCGGCGGCCAGTGCGGAAAGGTGGACAGAAAGGGCGGCGCGGTTTCGGCCAGCATGGCACAGGGCGCGGCATAGGCGACCACGGGGTCATTGATACGGTAGCCGCGTGCCGCCAGCGCCGCGTCCAGCGCGGAATCTTCGGGATGGATCATGAACAGCGGTGTCTGGTCCAGCGCCGCCATCGCCACCTCGGCCTGCGGAATATCGGCCTCGGTCCAGTCGCCCGCGACCCCCGCCGCCGAAACCCGCTGCCCGCCGCCCTGCCCCTCGCGGATCAGCCACGGCCCCACGCGGTGCAGCGCGGCGGGCGGCCATGTCGCCTGCGTGAGGGCGGCAAGGCGCGTCATGCGAACAGCCGCGCCAGTTGCGTCATGGCGGCATCGATCCGGCCCGCATCGGTGCCGCGGATCACCAGATTGGTGCCATAGACGCCATTGGTGTTGAACGGATAGCTGCCCATGGACAGGTCGGGAAACTCGGCCGCCAGCGCGGCAAAGCTGCCCGCGATCTCGCCTTCGCCGCGGTTCACCCGCAGCGATTGCGACAGAAGCGGCGCGCCGCCCGTCAGGGTGGGCAAAACACCGGCCAGCATCGCCTCGAAGATATTCGGAACCCCCGCCATCACATGCACATTGCCAAGGGTGAACCCCGGCGCGGTGCTGATCGGGTTGTCGATCAGCACCGCGCCATCGGGGATGCGGGCCATGCGCTGGCGGGCGTCGTTGAAGGGCAGGCCCGCGCGGTCGTAATGGGCCGACAACAGCGCCATCGCATCGGCGCGGTGGGTGATCGCCACGCCAAAAGCGGCGGCAATCGCATCGGCGGTGATATCGTCATGGGTGGGCCCGATACCGCCGCTGGTGAACACATGGTCATAGGCGCCGCGCAGATCGTTCAGCGCCGCGACGATCCGGTCATGCAGATCGGGAACCACCCGCGCCTCGGCCAGGGTAATGCCATGGTCGGTCAGCCGCTGCGCCAGATGGTGCATGTTGGAATCACGCGTGCGGCCCGACAGGATTTCGTCGCCGATGACCAGCATCGCGGCGGTGGGATTGGGCATCGCAGTCTCCGTCTTTTGCATTTCTTTGGCGGTATAGGCCGCGCCCGCCGCCTTTCAAAGGGGGGCGTGGGGCAGGTCTGGCCTTTGGCCGCGCTTTTGCCTATCTAGGGGCAGGATCGCAAAGGACGACAGCGTGGACGAGACTCGGGGGCGCATCACACGGGACGGCATCCGCATCCACGAGGATGCGGATTTCGCCGGAATGGCAAGGGCGGGCCGCGTGGCTGCGGCCATCCTTGACGCGGTGGCACCGCTTGTCGTGCCCGGTGCCACCACCGGCGAGATCGACGCCTTCATCACGGCCGAGGTCGAACGCCATGGCGTCACCTCGGCCACGATCGGCTACAAGGGCTATCAGCACGCGTCCTGTATCAGCGTGAACCATGTGGTCTGCCACGGCATTCCGGGCGCCAAGGTGCCCGGGCGCGGCAATGATGTGCTGCAAGCGCAAGACATCCTGAACATCGATGTCACGGTGATCTTGGACGGCTGGTATGGCGATACAAGCCGGATGTATGTGGCAGGCAGCGCCAAACCCTTCGCCCAGCGCCTGATCAACGTCACGCATGAGGCGCTGATGCGCGGCATCGCCGCCGTGAAGCCGGGCAACACCTTTGGCGATATCGGCCACGCGATCCAGTCTTACGTCGAGGCCAACCGCATGTCGGTGGTGCGCGATTTCTGCGGCCACGGCCTTGGCCGCGTCTTTCACGCCCCGCCCAACGTGCTGCATTACGGCCGCCCCGGCACCGGGCCCGTGCTGGAAGAAGGCATGTTCTTCACGATCGAGCCTATGGTGAATCTAGGCCGCCCCGAAACCCGTGTGCTGTCCGATGACTGGACCGCCATCACCCGCGACAAAAGCCTGTCGGCCCAGTTCGAACATTCCGTCGGCGTCACCGCCACTGGCTGCGAGATCTTCACCCTTTCGCCCGCAGGCCGCTTTCACCCCACCCAGTGACCATGCGGCGCGCGGGCAAGCCCGCGCAAGCCATGTCTCGCGCTTGCGCGCTCGGGGATCAGGGGGGCTCGCCCCCCTCTTGGCCGTTCCGGCCAATTCACCCCGAGAGTATTTTTGCAAAGGTGAAGGGGAAAGGTTCACCCTTTCACCTTTGCCCAAATACTCTCGGGGGGAGGCGCGGAACGCGCCGTGGGGGGCAGACAGCCCCCCTTGCCGGGGGCAAGACCGGACGCGCAGGGTTGCAAGACCGCGCTGCCCGTGAAAATTTGCCGCGAAAGAAGATAGGGACCCGCAATGAAGACCGTATCGGAAAGCCGTGCCCATGGCGGCGTTCAGGGCGTTTACAGCCACCCGTCAGAGGTTTGCGCCTGCGACATGACCTTTGGCCTTTTCCTGCCCGAACAGGCCGAGGACGGCCCCGTGCCGCTGCTGTGGTATCTGTCGGGCCTGACCTGCACGCATGAGAACGCCATGGTCAAGGCAGGCGCCCAGCGTTGGGCAGCCGAGGCGGGGATCGGGCTGGTGTTTCCCGACACCTCGCCCCGGGGCGAGGGGGTGGCCAATGACACGGCCTTCGACCTTGGGCAGGGGGCGGGCTTCTACGTCAATGCCACCGAAGACCCGTGGGAGCCGCATTTCCAGATGTGGGATTACGTCACCGACGAATTGCCCGATGTGCTGTTTTCCGCCTTTCCGCTGGCCGAGGTGGCGCAGGCCATCACGGGCCATTCCATGGGCGGGCATGGCGCGCTGACCATCGCCATGAGCTTTCCGGGGCGCTTTCGGTCGGTTTCGGCCTTTGCGCCGATCTGCAACCCCACCGCCAGCGACTGGGGCAGGAAGCAGTTCACCGCCTATCTTGGTCCGGATGAACAGCTTTGGGCGCCCCATGACGCCACGCTTCTGATGCGCAAGCGCGGCTTTGACGGGCCGATGCTGATCGATCAGGGCACCGCCGACCAGTTCCTCGATCTCCTCAGGCCCGAGGCGCTGGCCGAAGCCATGGCCGCGCGGCGGCAGGGCGGATCGTTCCGCATGCAAAAAGGCTATGACCACAGCTATTTCTTCGTCTCGACCTTTATCGAGGAACATGTCGCCTTCCACGCCGCCGCTTTGCATGCCTAGGGTCTTTGTCGATGCCGATGCCTGCCCGGTCAAGGACGAGGCCGAACGTGTTGCCACGCGCCATGGCCTGCGGATGTTGGTCGTGTCGAACGGGGGCATCCGGCCTTCGGCCAACCCCTTGGTCGAAAGCGTCTTTGTGGCCGCCGGTCCGGACGAGGCCGACAAATGGATCGCCGACCGCGCCGGGGCGGGCGATGTGGTGGTGACGGGTGACATTCCGCTTGCCGCACGTGTCATAGCGGCGGGTGCCGTGGTGGTGAAACACAATGGCGAGGTTTTGACCGACCGCAATATCGGCAATGTGCTGGCAACCCGCGATCTGATGCAGGACCTGCGCAGCGCCGATCCGTTCCGGCAGGGCGGCGGGCGGCCGTTTTCCAAGGCCGACCGCTCACGCTTTCTGGAATCGCTCGAGCGGGTGGTCAGGGCGGCGAAGGCGGTCTGATCGGCGGGGGGGGCGATATTTCTGCGAAAAATCCCGCCCGGCCTGCCAGCGTTGCGCCTGCATCTGCCGCGGAAGCATGAGTATTTGGGCCAAGGTGAAACATGCCTCTTTCACACTGGTCCAAATATCCCGGGGGGAAATCGGCCAAGGGCCGATTGGGGGGCTGGCCCCCCTCGTTTTGTGGCCTTTGGCATGGGGCGCGCATTTTCGCAGAAAATTCGGGGTTGGTCCGTTCCGTGTCGCGGGCGGGATAGACGCGGGGCAGCGGGGGCGGTTCATTCGGACCCATCATGACCGCGCAAGCACCGGCCCGTACCACGCTGACGGGCATCCTTTTGGCCCTTGGCGGCAGCGCGACGCTGTCGGTCAACGATCTGGCCATCAAGTTCCTGTCAGGCTCTTACGCCCTGCATCAGGTGATCCTGATCCGTGCCTGTATCGGCATGGTGTTCCTGCTTGTGCTGATGAAAGTCTCGGGCACGGGTCTGCGGCAGGTGCTGACGCGCCGCCCAAAGGATCACATGATCCGCGTCACCTTCGTGCTGTTCTCGAATCTGTGCTACTTCCTTGGCCTTGCCGCCCTGCCCTTGGCCGATGCCGTGGCCATCGCCTTCGTCTCGCCGCTGCTGGTCACGCTTTTGTCGATCCTTGTGCTGGGCGAAAGGGTCGGGCCGCGGCGCTGGGCGGCGGTGGCGGTGGGGATGCTGGGGGTGATCGTGCTGTTGCGCCCCGGATCGGGGGTGATCCAACCTGCCGCGATCCTCGTCCTTGTTTCGGCCTTTTGCTATGCGTCCAGCCATATGATGACACGGCGGATGAAGGACAGCGAATCTGCCATGACGCTGTCCTTCTATGTGCAATGCGGCTTTATCACCCTGTCCACGCTGATGGGGCTAACCGTGGGGCAAGGGCAGTTCGCGGGGTCCGACAATGCCTCGGTCGCCTTTTTGCTGCGGCCTTGGGTCTGGCCGCCACTGCATGACCTGCCGTGGTTCCTTGCCACCGGCCTTGCCGTGGCCATCGGCGGGCTAATGGTATCGCAGGCCTACCGGTTGCTGGAAGCGGCCCTTGTGGCGCCGTTCGAATATGCCTCGATGCCGCTTGCCATCTTTTGGGGGGTCGTGGTCTTTGGCCAATGGCCCGACCACACCGCCGCGGCGGGGATTGCGCTTATCTGTGGCGCGGGTCTTTATACCCTCTGGCGCGAAACGGTGCATCGCAAGAAGGACGTGACCGGTGATCCCCGAGGCAGTGATCTTTGACATCGGCAATGTGCTGACCCGCTGGCAGCCCGAGGCGTTTTTCGACCGCGTGATCGGCGCCGACCGCCGCCGCGCGCTGTTTGCCGCCGTGGACCTGCATCACATGAACGATCTGGTCGATGCCGGCGCCGCCTTTCGCGACACCGTCTATGACTGGGCCGCGCGCCACCCCGCATGGGCGGACGACATCCGCCTGTGGCATGACCGCTGGATCGAGCTTGCCAGCCCGCGCATCGACGGGTCTGTCGCCTTGCAGCGGGCGCTGCGGGCCAAGGGCGTGCCGGTCTTTGCGCTGACGAATTTCGGGCGCGACACGTTCGAACATGCCTTGCCCCGTATGGATTTCCTGTCCGATTTCGACCGCCTTTATGTCTCGGGCCGGATGGGCGTGATCAAACCCGATCCGCGCATCTACGAGATGGTCGAGGCCGATTGCGGCATCGCGCCCGACCGGCTGCTGTTCACCGACGACCGCGCCGACAACATCACCGCCGCCGCCCGCCGAGGCTGGCGCACGCATCAATTCGAAAGCTGGCAGGGCTGGGCGCGGCGACTGGTCGCCGAAGGTCTGCTGACAGAAGCCGAGGCAGGGTTATGAGCATCGACATCATCGGAAAAGACGCCGAATCCCTGCTGTCATGGCAGGGCATCACCGCCGCGCTCGAGGCTGGCCATCGCCTGCCACGGGCCGAGATCAAGGACCTGTTCCTTTATCACGGCGGCGATACCCTGCTGAACCGTGCGGCTTGGATCGACGGGCTGGCGCAGCTGGTCAAGGTGGCCACGGTCTTTCCGGGCAATGGGGCGCTGGGTCTGCCCAGCATCAATGGCGCGGTGAACCTGTTTGACGACCGCACGGGCGCCCTGCTGGCGCTGGTCGATTTCCATCTGGTGACAAAGTGGAAGACGGCGGGTGACAGCCTGCTTGCCGCCAAATACCTTGCCCGTCCGGGGGCGCGGATCATCCTTCTGGTCGGGGCGGGCACGGTCGCCCGTTCGATGGTTGATGCCTATTCCTCGCATTTTCCCGAAGCGCACTTTCTGGTCTGGAACCGCAGCCCCGCCCCGGCCAAGGCGATGGCGGCGGCCGACCCGCGCGTTACGGCGGTGGACGATCTGGCGGGCGCCGTGGCGCAGGCCGATATCATCTGCACCGCCACCATGGCCAAGGAACCGCTGGTCAGGGGCGCATGGCTGCGCCCGGGCCAGCACCTTGACCTGATCGGCGCCTATCGCCCCGACATGCGCGAGGTGGATGACGACGCCTTGGCCCGCGGCGCGATCTTCGTCGATTCCCGCGCCACCACGATCCACCATATCGGGGAACTCAAAGACCCCATCGCCCGCGGTGTAATAACCGAATCCGACATCCGCGCCGATTTCTACGATCTGGCAGGCGGCACCTTCCGCCGCGCCTCGGCGGAGGAGATCACCATCGCCAAGAATGGCGGCGGGGCGCATCTTGACCTGATGACCGCGCATTACATCCTGCGGGCATGGGAAGGGCGCGGTCGCACACCATAGTGCCATCAGGCGCAGGCGGCGCGCGCCGCCTACGGGCCATGCGCCTGAAAGAACCCGGAACCTTGCCCGCCTTTCGTGCGTTCAGCCACAAAGGCCATTCCGGCCAAAAGGAACGCCCATGTCCATCATCTGGACCATCCTCATCGGCTTTCTTGCTGGCGTGATCGCCAAGCTGGTCACTCCGGGCCAGAATGAACCTTCGGGCTTCATCCTGACCACGCTGCTGGGCATTGTCGGCGCCTTTGTCGCCACCTTTCTGGGCCAGTCGCTGGGCTGGTATGGCCCGAACGAAGGCGCGGGCATCATCGCGGCCATCGTGGGCGCGGTGATCGTGCTTTTGGTCTGGGGCGGCATCGCGCGCCGCAAGTGACCCTTCCGCCAGCCGCAGCACAAAGGCACCGCAGGGCGCGGCACCGGCTGACCCGCCACGCCTTAGGCTGACAGGCGCAACACCTCGTCGGTCGCAACGGTCAGGCCGATCGGGCCGCCCACCGTGACGGTCGCCGCCAGATCGCGGGCAAAGCAATCGACAAGCACTGTCATCGCCCCGCAGGCCACATGCAGCCGCGTAAAGGCGCCCATAAACTCGACATGCCGCACGATGCCGCGCAGCCCGTCCCCTTCAACCGCCACGGGCCGCAGCGATTGCGGCCGCACGGCGACAGACAGTCTTTCGCCCGCCTGCGCGCCAAATCCGTCGGGCAAGGGCAGACGCCCGCCCGCACAGTCCAGATAGGCGCCCCCGTCCCTGCCCACCTGTCCTTCGATGACATTCAGCGTCCCGATGAACCCCGCGACAAAACGGGTCGCGGGTTGGTTGTAAATCTCGACCGGCGTTCCGATCTGCTCGGCCCGCCCGCCATTCATCACCACGATCCGGTCCGACATTGACAGCGCCTCTTCCTGATCATGGGTCACGAACAGGGTGGTAATCCCAAGCTGGCGCTGGATCGTGCGGATTTCCGTACGCAGCGCCACGCGGATCTTGGCATCCAGCGCCGACAGCGGTTCGTCCAGCAACAACACACGCGGTCGCGGCGCGATGGCCCGTGCAAGGGCGACGCGCTGTTGCTGGCCGCCCGACAACTGATAGGGATAGCGCGCCTTCAGCGCCGCCAGCCCGACCATGTCCAGCATCTCCTCCACCCGCCGCGCAATCGCGGCCGGTGCGGTCTTGGCCACGCGCAGGCCAAAGGCCACGTTCTCGGCCACGGTCAGGTTCGGGAACAGCGCGTAAGACTGGAACACCATGCCGATCTGGCGCTGGTTTGCCCGCAGCCGCAACTGGCTTTGCCCCTCGATGCGGATATCGCCGCTGTCGGGCGTCTCGAAACCGGCGACCATCCGGAGCACGGTCGTCTTGCCGCATCCCGAAGGGCCCAGCAAGGACACGAATTCCCCCATGCCAAGGGCAAGGTCGAAATCGCGGACCACCGTTGTCGGTCCAAAGCTTTTGCCCAGTGAGGTCAGGTCGATAAAGGCCATCTGCGTCAGACTTTCGTAAAGCGGGTGCGCCGCGCAAGGAACTGGATCACCGCCATGCTGGCCCATGTCATGCCAAAGGCGATCACGGCCAAGGCTGCGGGTTCATAGGCGCGGTTGCTGCCCATCCAGACCATATAGGGGCCAAAGGCGGGGCGGTTCAGCAAGGCGGCGATGACATATTCGCCGATGACGATGGCAAAGGTCAGAAAGGCCCCCGACAGAATGGCCACGGCGATATTGGGCAGGATCACCCGCGCCAGCACCGTCACCCACCCCGCCCCAAGGCTTTGCGCGGCTTCGGTCAGCGTGCGCACATCGATGGCCCGCAGGCCGGTATCGATGGCGCGGTACATATAGGGCAGCGACAGGGTGGCATATCCGGCGGCCAGCAGGAAATCCGTCCCGCGTGACGACCCCGTCAAGGGCAGGATCGACGCGGTGTTGAACAACCGGATATAGCCAAACACGATGATGATCGGCGGAATCACCAGCGGCAACAGCGTGATGAACTCGACCACGGGGCGCAGGCGCGGCATTTTCAGCCGCACCCAGAACGCCGTCGGCGCGACGATCAGCACACCCAGCACCACGGTCGCCACCGACAGGATCAGCGAATAGGCCAGGGTCTGCTGGAATTGCGGATCGCCCAACACGTTGCGATAGGCATCCAGCGAATAGACCCCCCGCCGCGCCCGAAGCGAAAACTCCAGCGTTCCCACCAGCGGCAGCAGGAAGTACACGGCGGCAAGAATGAACACCGCCCATGACCCGATGCGCTTGGCCGTCATTTCTGCCACCGTTCCGCGCGCAGGCGCAGCCAGATATAGATGACATTCGCGCCCCCGGTCAGCGCGATCATGGCAAAGGCGATGGCATAGCCGATATGGGGGTCTTGCAAGACATCACCGCGAATCTGCGCGAACAGGATGATCGGCAGGATCGACAGCGCCGACCCCGTCAGTGCCATCGCTGTCGCCACCGCGCCAAAGGCATTGGCGAAAAGCAGCGCGAAAGCGCCCAGCAGCGACGGCCACAGCACCGGCAGCGCCACCATCCGCCAATACTGCACCCCGCTTGCCCCAAGGCTTTCCGCCGCCTCGCGCCACTCGCCGCGCAGCCCGTCCAATGCGGGGCTGATGATCAGAACCATAAGCGGGATCTGGAAATAGAGATAGGCCATGGTCAGGCCCGTGAAACTGGTCAGGTTGAAGCCGGTCGCATAGATGTTGATGCCGAACCAGTCGCGCGCCAACACCGTCACCAGACCCAGCCGCCCCAGCGTGGCGATAAAGGCAAAGGCCAGCGGCACGCCCGCGAAATTCGACGCAACGCCCGAAAAGGTCATCACCGCATCGCGCAACACGGGGGGCAATCCGCCCCGCACCACCGCCCCCGCCACCATCAGGCCCGCAATCGTGCCCAGAAACGCCGTCCACAGGCTGATCCGCAACGACAGCCCAAGCGCCGCAAGGATCGGGCCCGACATCAGCAATGACAGATTGGCCAAGGTCAGGCTGCCATCAGGCCGCGTAAAGGCCCCGATCACCACATGCAGCGTCGGCAGGATCAGAAAAACCAGCGCAAAGACGAAAAACGGCAGAACCCCCAGCCAAAGCGAAAGGGTGCGTTCCAACCGGACTGAAAAAGGGGAAACCATGGGAGGCCTTGAAAAAAGGGCCCCCGCGTCCGATCCGGGACGCGGGGGCTGTGGTCAGAACCGCTTATTCGGCAACCTGCGCGCCGACCATCTCGTCCCACTTGCCGGACACGACTTCCTTGTTGGCCGACTGCTGTTCGACCGACGGGAAAACGGCGCGGGCATAGGCTTCGGCGGGCGGCAGCGCGTCAAGCAGCTCTTGCGGAACTTCGCCAGCCGCGACCATCTTGTTGAAGCGCGCCGTGTGGCAATAGCCCTTTACATAGCCGTTCTGCCCTTCGTTCGAGAACAGATGCTCCATCCACAGCTTGGCGGCGTTCGGGTGCGGCGCATAGGCGCTGATCGCCTGCACATAAACGCCCGCCAGAACCGGCCCCTCGGGGATCACCACCTCGACCGGCGGGTTGCCGGCAAGCTGGTCGCGCCACGACAGCAGGTTGTAATCCCATGCCGCGACGATCGGCGTCTGGCCCTGCGCAATGGTGCCCGACTTGCCCGAGACGGGAACGAAATTGCCCGCCTTGTTCAGCTCGGCCATGAATTCCAGCCCCTTGGTGCCCGAGGCTTCGCCCGGCTCGGCCCCACGCGACAGACCCGCCGACATGATGGCAAGGATCGCCTGGTTCGACGCACGCGGATCGCCGGTCAGCGCAAAGGCATTGGCATAATCGGCCTTAAGCAGATCGTCCCACTTGGTGGGCGCGGTCTTGACGATGTCGGTGTTCACGCCAAAGGCCATCACGCCGTAATAGGAACCGGCCCAATAGCCGTCGGCATCCTTGATTTCTGCCGGAATGTCATCCCAGACCGAAACCTTGTAGGGCTGGATCAGGCCTTCTTCCTTGGCCTGCGGACCAAAGGCCAGACCGACATCGATGACGTCAGGGGCCTGCGGGCCGGTATTGTCTTTGTTGGCGCGGATCGCCTCAAGCTCGTCGGCCGAACCGGCATCGGGGTTCAGTTCGTTCACGGTAATCTCGGGATACTTCGCCTTGAACGACGCGATGATCTCGCCGTAATTGCACCAGTCGTGCGGCAGGGCGATCGTGGTCAGCGCGCCTTCTTTCTTGGCGGCTGCTTCGATATCGGCCAGCGTCTCGGCCGAGGCTGCGGTTGCCGCGAACATCGCCATCAGGCTTACGCCAGAAACCAGCGCATTCAGGGTTTTCATATACGTCTCCGTCATTTGGTCGGTCGGGCCATGTGCCCGCGCCGCAGCGCCTCAATAGGCGCTGCCCGTGACGGATTGCCGACGTTCAGGTAACAGTTTCAACACGATGGCCGATACCGCCCCTGCCTGCGCGCCACCCCGCCGCTGGCCATGCCACAATCGACAGCCCGCCACCCGCAGCGCAAAACGGCATATGCCGACCGCAACGGCCAGCCATTTCAAAGGATCGGGAAAGTGTGATTTGGTCGGAGCGAGAGGATTCGAACCTCCGACCCCCTGCTCCCGAAGCAGGTGCGCTACCAGACTGCGCTACGCTCCGACCGTGGGCAGGGGGTTACAGGGACATGGCCCCCTTTGCAAGACCCCGCTCGCACTTTCATTCGGCCGAACGCCGCTCGAACAGGCGCAGCCATGCGCCCACGCGCGGCTGCATCCCGGTATCGATGCGGCTGCGGTTTTCCAGCACGGGGCGGTTGCTGGAAACGGCGGGCGTGCCCTCGCGCAGCACGATGTAGATGCCCGACAGGATGATGACGATACTGCCCAGCGCCGTGTTCCAGTCGAGCGATTCCCCGAAAAACAGCCAGCCATAGAACACCGCCCACAGCATTTGCGAATATTGCATCGGCGCCACGATCACCGCAGGCGCCACCCGATAGGCGGCAATCGACAAGAACCCCCCGATCAGCCCCAGCGCGGCCATGGCGGCCAACAGGCCCAGATGCTCGGCCGGCATCGGCTGATAGACAAAGGGCATCGCCGCCCCCATCACCAGAAAATTCGCCACCATCGGATACAGCATCAGCACGATCGACCGTTCCGCCTTGCCCACCTTGCGCACGATCACCGATGTCAGCGCGCCAAAGGTTGCCGCCGACAGCGCCGCCAGATGCCCAAGGCCAAGGTCCACCGTCCCCGGTTGCAGCACGATCAGCACGCCGCCCATGCCTGCGGCCACGGCAAGGCCGCGATGCAGCCCGATCCGCTCGCCCAGGATCGGGATCGCCAGCAGTGTGATCAGGATCGGCATGGCGAAAAAGATCGCATAGCACTGCGCCAAGGGCAGCACCGAAAAGGTGTAGAACCCCGCCAGCCCCGTCAGCACCGCCGAAATGGTGCGGATCGCCGTCCACCACGGATGATTCGGGATCAGCGTGCCATCGGTGCGGTCGCCCATCAGCAGGATCGTCACCAAGGGAAAGCCCAGCAGCCCCGCGAAGAAGATGATCTGGAACGGCGCATAGCTGGCGCCCAGCGCCTTCACCAGCACGTCATGCGTGGCGTAAACACCGAAAGAGGCAAGGGAAAGCAATGCGCCGCGCAGATTGCTGTGCATGGAATGGCCTGTGCCGCAAGTTGAATGCCGTGCCCCACCCTTAGGCCCGTTTCGACGCCTTGCGCAAGACGGCGCCACGGCATTTCACCGCGCTGCGGGCGTTATTCCGCAGGCGCGGCAAGCGGGGGCGAATGAACGCCCCCGCCCTGTGCCTACAGCGAAGCGTCCAGTGCTGCGATGATGGCATCGCCCATTCCGGCGGTCGAAACCGGCACCCCGCCTTCGGGGCCCATCAGGTCGGCGGTGCGGACCCCGTCGGCCAGCACCTTTTCCACCGCCTTCTCGACACGCGCCGCCTCGTCCTTAAGGTCAAAGCTGTAGCGCAGCGCCATGGCAAAGCTCAGCACACAGGCGATGGGGTTGGCCTTGCCCTGCCCCGCAATATCGGGGGCCGACCCATGCACGGGTTCATAAAGCGCCTTGGGCCGCCCGTTCGCCATCGGGCTGCCAAGGCTGGCCGAGGGCAGCATCCCAAGCGATCCGGTCAGCATGGCGGCCATATCCGACAGCACGTCGCCAAACAGGTTGTCGGTCACGATCACGTCGAACTGCTTGGGCCAGCGGCACAGCTGCATGGCGCCATTGTCGGCATACATGTGGGTAAGCGCGACATCGGGATATTCCTTGTCATGCACTTCCTGCACGACCTGCCGCCACAGGATGCCCGATTCCATCACGTTGGCCTTCTCCATCGAGCAGACCTTGTTGTTGCGGCGGCGGGCGAGTTCGAACGCCGACCGCGCCACACGGGCAATTTCGCTTTCCGTATAACGCTGGGTGTTGATGCCGACCCGTTCGTTGCCTTCGGTGAAAATCCCGCGCGGTTCACCGAAATAGACGCCGCTGGTCAGTTCGCGCACGATAACGATATCCAGCCCCGCCACCACATCGCGCTTGAGGCTGGAAAAATCGGCCAGCGCGTCAAAGCACTGCGCGGGGCGCAGGTTGGAAAACAGGTCCATCTCCTTGCGCAGGCGCAACAGCCCCCGCTCGGGCTTCACGCTGAAATCGAGGTTGTCGTATTTCGG
Source organism: Rhodobacter sp. (assembly GCA_027484985.1). Classification (GTDB taxonomy): domain Bacteria; phylum Pseudomonadota; class Alphaproteobacteria; order Rhodobacterales; family Rhodobacteraceae; genus Paragemmobacter. Next base: position 43,185 of record JAIXRW010000060.1, read on the forward strand.
CCCGCCCACGGCGCCCAGCAGCACGGCATCGACCGCCTGCGCCTTGGCCATCGTGTCGTCATGCAGCGGCGTGCCGTGCTTGTCATAGGCGCAGCCGCCCACCAAATCTTCCGACACATCGAAATGGATGCCGCGCTTGGCCCCCATCCAGCTGATGATCTTTTTCACCTCGGCCATGACTTCGGGGCCGATACCGTCACCGGCAAGGATAAGGAGGGAAGGGTTGGCCACGGGGCGCGCTCCTGCAAAACATGGGGTTTTCCGTTGGCCGTGGCCTAGCCGCTTGCCCCCCGCTGGTCAAGTCGCGCAACGGGCGCGCGGCCCTGCGCGGGCGATCCGGCCGAAAGATACCAGATCTTCACATTTACTATCCGAATAGGTGCTTGCCCGCCCGTTAGGGAATGCTACCGTATCAGTGTGAGGGTGGAACATGAAAAAGTCTGTCATAAAGGTGCCGTTCGGTCCTGCCTTCACCCTGTATGAAGGCGAATTCTACGCCGTTGCACGGCATCGGGTGATGCTGTTTTTCTATTTCGGCCTTGTCTGCATGATCCTGTTCACCTCGCTCGGCCGCCGCCGCGAACTGGCTGAACCCGAGCTGATCCTTGGCATCGCCGCGCTCGAGGTGCTGGCAGGCCTGTGGGTGCTGGTGCTGTGCAAATATGCGGCCGTCCTTTATGCCGGCTGGCACGGGCGCGATCCCTATGTCCATTTGGGTTGGGTTCTGGTGGCCACCGTCACCGCCGCCGTGGGCACGGCCGAAGTGCTTGATCCCTTCCTGCTGGGCGCGCCTCGGTCGTCGCTGGCGCAATTCGCGCTGAAGCTGGTGTTCTATCTGACGATCACCGAATTGCTGACCAGTATCATGATGCAATACACACTGGGCTATATCCTTGCCGATCTGCGAAAGCAGAAAGCCGCCAAGGCAAACCGCCTGGCCCGCGGGCGCCAGCCCGACGCGGCGGGTTGACCCATGCGCCCGGCGGCCACTGCATCCGCAGCGCCCACGGCGCTTGCCGCCCGCGCGCCCGGTCTGGCGGGGGCGCGGCCTATCGCGGTGTTCAACCTGCTCAGCCTCGGGCGGCTTTACCTGCAACCGGGCGAGGTGGTGCCGATGCTCACCCATCGCCATATGCTCAGCCTCTATCTGATCCTGTTCTTCGCGCTGGTCGCGCTCGATTTCAACGGCGCCTCGCCCGGCCTGCCGGTCGAACTGCGCGGCACGATCTACATCTTCGCCATGGGCACCGCCCTGTGCCTGCTGGGGCTGTCGCTTTCGGCGGCGCTGACGCTGGCCGAGCGTCGGAAGGGGCGGGTCGCCCTGCACCTGTCGCCGGTGCTCATGCTGGCCACGCTCGGCTCGGTTCTGGTGGGCGAATCCTGTTTTCGCCTGCTGCTGCCGGTCGAAGACCCCAGCGCGCTGCGGCTGTTCCTGATCGTGGCCTTCCATTACATCGTGGCCGAATTTGCCGCCGCCGCCGTGGCGCACGGGCTGTTGCCCACCATCCTTGCCGAATTGCGCGGCCAGCCGATCACCCAGCTGTCGGAAACCGATCCCGCACTTTGGGCCCCCGATCCCGATCCCGGTCTTGCCGACCTCCCGCCCGAGGAATTGGGCTTTCTGATCGTTGGCGATCGCAGCATTCCGCTGCCGGGCCTTTTGCACCTTCAGGCCGAAGGCAATTACGTCCACCTCTGGGCGCAGGACCGGCACGAATTGCTGCCCGGTCCGCTGGCCGATCTGGTCCGCCAGATGCCAACAGATTCGGGCCGCTTGGTGCACCGGTCGCATTGGGTGGCCACCGCCGCCATCCGCCGCTGGCACAGCGACGGGCGCGAAATCACGCTGCAGCTGTCCAATGACCAGTCCGTTCCCGTCGCCGTCACCCGCCGGCGCGAGGTGCGCGACTGGCTGCTCAAGCTCGATATCCCGCGGATGACAGGCCCCAGATGAACCGGCGTATCGCAAAACGCGCCACGGCCGAGGGGCTGTGCCTGCACCTGCTCAGCGGCGAACGTATCCGCCTGCGCCGGTTCGAAGGGTCGCGCATCCTCGCCAGTCCCGTCATCCTTGGCTACTGGTGCGTGATGGGAATTGGGCTGACCATGGCCGACCCCAGCGGTCAGGCCGGCACCACCCCGCTGGATATCCGCGTGCCGCAATATGCGGTGGGCATGGGGGTGGCGTGGCTGTGCTTTTTCCTGACCTTCACGCTGGGCGACATCTTCCTTGGCGGGCGCGGCCGCACGGTGCATTTCTACGACTGGCCCTTGGTGGTCGCCACATCGCTGATCGGCCTGTCGGCATCCGAACTGACCGTCTGGCTGCTGACCGATCAAATCCGCATCTCGGCCAAGGTCTTTGCCGTGCTGGCGGTGTTCTATTTCGTGGTGATCGAGATCAACCTGCAATTCCTGAACTGGCTGCTGTTGCCGGGCATGCTGGCCCGCATGCGCACCACGCCCGAAACCGCCGAAAGCCCGCCCCCCACGGCCCCGCAATCCGTGCTTCATGCAGGCGGCCACCGCATCGATACCGACCTGATCCAGCATATCGAGGCGCGGGGAAATTATGTCGCCATCCACACCGATACCGGCGAATACGAAGTGCCCGGCCCGTTCTCGTCGCTGATCGACCCTTTGCCCGGCACGCTGGGCCTGCGTATCCACCGCTCGCACTGGGTGGCACGCCGCGCGGTCATCGCCCATCAGCGCAAGGGCCGCGAACTGGTGCTGACGCTCGCCTATGGCGGCAGCGCCACGGTCGCCATGCCCCGCCATGGCGAGGTGATCGACTGGCTGGCGCGCACAGACCCTAGGGCAGCGTCAGGTCAACCCAGACCGGCAGATGCCGCGATGCAAGGCTGATCGCATCGGCCAGCGCGGGCGGGTCGAACACCCCCGCCCCCCGCACCGCCAAGCCCGCAGACGGCAACACGTAATCCAGCCGCAACCCGCCCAGCGGCGGCGGATAGCGCGCGGTATCGCCCGCCCCCACCGGATCGGACAGCCGCGCATCGGCCAGCAGCGCGGCCAAGGCCGCAGGCCGCCCGTCGCCCTTGACCACATCCAGATTGGCATCGCCCAGCAGCACAAAGCGCGCCGGCGCCGGAGGGTCCAGCCGCCCGTCCAGATAGGCCAGCCAGAACGCGGCTTCATCATGGTTGCGCCGTCCGTTGCGGTCCTCGGGCCCGTCAAAGACCGGCGGCGTCGCGTGCCATGCCCACAGATGCAGCCATGTCCCGTCGGGCAGGCGCAGCGGCAGATCCCAATGCGCCGTGGTCGAAAGCCGCTGCCGCGCCTGCGCCTGCGCGGTCATTCCGGGCGGCAGTTGGGCACCCGGCAGATCGCGCCACAGCATCGCGCTGAAATCGCGCAGCGCCCCATCCTCGACCGGCAGGCGCGACAGCACCGCCATCGCCCCCGCCCCGCGAAACCGCCCCCAGCCCTGCGCGTCCCGCGCCCCGCCAATCCGCCCGTCGCCATCGATGTCGAGTCCGGTCGGCACGCCGGTATTGGGGTTGGCGGCAAAGCGGTAGGGATAGGCCACCCCGCCCCGCGCCAGCTTTGCCCGAAACGCATCCAGCGCGACCAGCCCCGCGTCATGGTCAAACCCCGTCAGCAGCAGCACATCGGCATCCAGCGCCACCAGCACCCGCACCGCCGCTTCCACCTGCGCGTCCTGCCCGCCGCGGATGTCGCGCAGCAACAGCCCCGGCCCTGCCCGTTCAAACCCGATATTCCATGTGGCGACACGCAGCGCCCCGTCAGCCCGCGCCGCAGACCCGCCCGCCGCAACCCATAACGCCAATGCCAGCGCGGTCAGGCGGCAAAGAACCCTTCGTCGAAGGCCAAAAGCGAAGCGCGCCGCTTTTGCCGCACCATCTGCGCCACCCGCAGCATCGCCACGCCGCGCAGCAACAGCGAAGCCGGAAGAAAAGCCCATGCCGCCATCGTCCAGATCAGGGTTTGCGGCTGCAACAGCGTGTCGGCCGAAAAGCCCCCCGCCAGCCGCTGCACCGCCATCGGCACAAGGAATGGCAGCATAATCCCTAACGCAAGGTTAATGGCCGCATCCCGCCCCAGGCGGCGCACCACATCGCGGCCTGCCGTCGGGTCGAATGTGGGCAGGTTCACCCACACGTTGAAGGCAGGCCCCCGCCACGGCCAACCCGATGCCACCAGCACCGCCACGCTTGCCCCGACCCCGATCACCATCACGCCATAGGTCAGCCCCGCCGCCGCCCGCAGCACCGGCCAGCCCGCATTTTCGGCCCCGCCGGCCAGCAGCCCCGATGCCAGCGCCACAGGGCTGGGCCCATGGTCCATCACCTGCCCCGACAGATCGGCCAGCGCCGCGACCAGCCCCGTCAGCGCATTGGGTGCCACCGCATCGCGCAGGGCCAGCGCCAGCAGCACAACCCCCGCCCCCAGCACCGCAAAGCGGCAGCTGTTAAAGGGCGGCGCATCGCGGAATTCGATCAGGCTCGGCGCATCGGCATTATATTCCAGAACGGTCATCAGCCCGACGAACAGCGCCACCAGCGCCGCCATCTGGCGTGCATCCACCGACACCCCCGGCACCAGAACCGAGGGCAACACGGCCAAAGCCATCACCAACATCGCGCGGATCGTCGCGCCGGGAAGCCGCGAAACCACTGCCTTGCCACCTTTCGCCATCCCGTGCCCCGCATCGCTGCAAGTGCCGGTCAGGTCATTCTTTGCCCTTAGGGCGGTCTGCCTCAATCTTGCCCCAATTAAGCCCAAATCGCGCCTTGCGGGCAACAGCGCGTTGCGCGGCCGGGCGTGAAGGGCGCGAAAGCAGCCCTGACTGTCGCCCAAATGCATCAAATCGCACAGGAAAAGGGCCGCCCTTCCGGACGGCCCCGCCTGTGTTTTTGCCTGTGCCGCCTTAGGCCCAGGGGCGTGTGGTGGCGGCCTTGGCCTCATAGGCGTCGATGGACGATGCCTTTTCCAGCGTCAGCCCGATATCATCAAGCCCGTTGATCAGGCAGTGCTTGCGGTGGCTGTCCACCTCGAAGCCGAACACCTGCCCGTCCGAAGTGGTGACCGTCTGCGCGGGCAGGTCCACCGTCATGCGGGCATTGGCCCCCTTCTTCGCATCGGCCATCAGCACATCGACCGCCTCTTGCGGCAGCACGATGGGCAGGATGCCGTTCTTGAAGCAGTTGTTAAAGAAGATATCGGCAAACGACGTCGAAATGACGCAACGGATGCCGAAATCCAAAAGCGCCCAAGGCGCGTGTTCGCGGCTGGACCCGCAACCGAAGTTGTCACCCGCCACAAGGATTTCGGCCTTGCGATAGGCGGGCTGGTTCAGCACGAAATCAGGAATCTCGGCCCCGTCCTGCGTATAGCGCATCTCGTCGAACAGGTTCTTGCCCAGCCCCGACCGCGCGATGGTTTTCAGGAACTGCTTGGGAATGATCATGTCTGTGTCGATATTGACCAGCGGCATGGGCGCCGCGATGCCGGTCAGCGTGGTGAATTTGTCCATCTGTCCTGCTCCTTATACCGATTCCGACATCAGTTCGCGCACATCGGTCAGGTGACCGGTGATCGCCGCCGCCGCCGCCATGGCAGGGCTCAGCAGGTGCGTGCGCCCGCCACGGCCCTGACGGCCCTCGAAATTGCGGTTGCTGGTTGCCGCGCACCGCTCGCCGGGCTGCAACTGGTCGGGGTTCATGGCAAGGCACATGGAACAACCCGCCAGACGCCATTCGAAACCGGCATCGATGAAGATCTGCGCCAGACCTTCCTCTTCCGCCTGTGCCCGAACAAGGCCCGAACCGGGCACAACCATCGCCCGCTTCACGGCGATCTTCTTGCCCTTCAAAATGGCGGCAGCCGCGCGCAAATCCTCGATCCGGCCATTGGTGCAAGACCCGATGAACACGGTGTCGATCTTGATGTCGGTCAGCTTCATGCCCGGTGTCAGGCCCATATAGTCAAGGCTGCGCTTGGCGGCCTCGACCTTGCCGCCCGAGAACGCCTCGGGCGCGGGCACCACGCCGGTGATCGGCAGCACATCTTCGGGGGACGTGCCCCATGTCACGACGGGGGCGATATCCTCGCCCTTGATCGTCACGACCTTGTCGAAATGCGCGCCTTCGTCGGTGAACAGCGTCTTCCAATAGGCAAGGGCGGCTTCCCACTTTGCACCCTTCGGCGCGTGCGGGCGGCCCATGACATAGGCAAAGGTCTTTTCATCCGGCGCGATCAGGCCGGCGCGGGCGCCGCCCTCGATGGCCATGTTGCACACGGTCATGCGGCCTTCCATCGACAACTCGCGGATAGCCTGGCCGCAATATTCGATCACGTAACCCGTGCCGCCCGCCGTGCCGGTGGCCCCGATCACCGAAAGGGTAATGTCCTTGGCCGTGACGCCGGGGCGCAACGATCCGGTGATTTCCACCTTCATGTTCTTGCCCTTGCGCTGGATCAGCGTCTGGGTGGCCAGCACATGTTCCACCTCGGACGTGCCGATCCCATGCGCCAGCGCGCCAAAGGCGCCATGGGTGGCGGTGTGGCTGTCACCGCAAACCACCGTCATGCCCGGCAGGGTCCAGCCCTGTTCGGGGCCGACGATATGCACGATGCCCTGACGCACATCGGACACGGGATAGTAGTTGATCCCGAAATCCTTGGCGTTCTTGTCGAGTGCTTCGACCTGGATACGGCTTTCCTCGGTCATCGTCGCGGCATTGGCGCGGTCGAGCGTGGTGGGCACGTTATGGTCGGGCACGGCAATAGTCTTTTCCGGCGCGCGCACCGTGCGGCCCGTCATGCGCAGCCCTTCAAAGGCCTGCGGGCTGGTCACTTCATGCACAAGGTGGCGGTCGATGTACAAAAGGCAGGTGCCGTCTTCGGCCTGATGGACGACATGGTCGTCCCAGATCTTGTCATACAAGGTTCTCGGAGCAGCGGTCATGGCTCTCTCTCGGATTGGAAATGGATCGGAAAGGGGACGTCAGGCACGCGCAGGCGTGCGAAGGCAGACTTCAGCGAAGTCGCGCCAGAACAGACCGGCTTTCGCGGCTGAAGCGCCACGGCAGGCGCGCACGGTCATCCATGTCGAAAAAACGGATCATGCGCGGTGTGATACGCTCGAATCCCGCGTGAAGCAAGCTAGCTGAACGGGATAAGGGAGAATGGCGATGCGACCTTTCCGCGCCGCACTGGCGGCTTTGGCGATACTGACAACAACGGGGGCGGCGATGGCCGAGGTTCAGACCACCCACAAGGGCTATGAAATGCCGCCCTATGTGGTCGAACGCGCCGAAGGCGGGGTCGAGCTGCGCCGCTACGGCCCCCATATCGTGGCCGAGGTGCAGGTGACGGGCGACCGATCCACCGCCATCGGGCGCGGGTTCCGCGCGCTGGCGGGCTATATCTTCGGCGGCAATGCCGAGGGTGAAAAGATCGCCATGACCGTGCCGGTGGCCCAGACCCCCGCCGATGGCGCGGGCGATGTCTGGACGGTGCAATTCACCATGCCGTCGTCCTTTACGCTCGACACCCTGCCCGCCCCGCGCAATGCGGCGGTAAAACTGCGGGCGGTGGCGGGCGACAGGCAGGCGGTTGTCACCTTTTCCGGGATCCCCCGCAGCGATGACATGGCCGAACGCGCCGAAACCCTGCGCCACTGGATCGCCACGCAGGGGCTGAGCGTGACCGCAGGCCCGCATTACCAGTTCTACGACGCGCCGATGACCCTGCCATGGAACCGCCGCAACGAGGTGTCTTTCTCGGTGGAATAGCGCCAACCCAGATTTTTCTCCGAAAAATCACGCCCCCCGCCCCGCCCCCGCAGGGGGGGGGCCAGCCCCCCAATCGGCCCTTGGCCGATTTCCCCCCGGGATATTTGGGCCAGTGTGAAAAGGGGCAAAAGCGCGGCCTGCCCTTTCACCTTGGCTCAAATACTCATCTTTTCCCCCGTCGGTGCAGGGCGCGGGGCTGGCAGGGTCGCGGGATTTTTCGTAGAAAAATCGTCCTCTCCGCCGGGTGTCAGCCATGGCCGCAGCAGCGCCAGCGGGTGGCTGCGCAGGGTCAGGCGCATCGAGACGTAATCTTCCACCACCGCTTCGCCCATCGACATTTCGGCGAATTGCACGGCGGGTTCGGCCAGCGCCTCGCCATCCATGTCGCCCGCAAAAAGCGGCAGGGGTTTGCCGCGCGCCAGCCCCCGCGCCGCCCAAAGCGCATCGCGGCGTGTGAGGCCAAGGCTGGCAAAGCAATCCGCCTCGGCCAGACGGGTCAGGGTGGCGGGGGCCGTGCCTGCGCGGCGCCAGACATCCTCGACCGTGTGAAAGCCGTTGCCGCGTGACAGGGTGATCCAGCCCGCCTCTTCTTCCGCGATGCCCCTGATCTGCCGGAAACCCAAGCGCAGGGCGAGATCGCCCTTGGCCGTGCGTTCCATCACATTGTCCCAGTCGCTGGCATTGATGCATGGCGGCCGCACCTCGACCCCGTGTTCGCGGGCATCGCGCACGATCTGGGCGGGGGCGTAAAAACCCATGGGCTGGGAATTGAGCAAGGCGCAGGCGAAGATGCCGGGGTGGTGGCGTTTCAGCCATGCGCTGGCATAGACGAGATGGGCAAAGCTGGCCGCGTGGCTTTCGGGAAAGCCGTAACTGCCAAAACCTTCGATCTGGGCAAAGCAGCGCTGCGCGAAGTCGTCATCATAGCCATTGGCCCGCATGCCGGCGAGGAAGCGGTCATGGAATTCGCTGACATTCCCGTGTTTCTTGAAGGTGGCAAGCGACCGGCGCAGGCGGTCGGCCTCGGTCGGGGTGAAGCCCGCGCCGATGATGGCGATCTGCATCGCCTGTTCCTGAAACAGCGGCACACCCAGCGTCTTGCCCAGCACGCGGCCCAGCGCATCGGACGGAAAGGTGACGATTTCCTGCCCGTTCCTGCGGCGCAGGTAGGGGTGGACCATATCGCCCTGTATCGGGCCGGGGCGGATGATGGCGACCTGTATCACAAGATCGTAAAACGACTTTGGCCGCATCCGGGGCAGAAAGTTCATCTGCGCCCGGCTTTCCACCTGAAACACCCCCAGACTGTCGGCGCGGCACAGCATCTCGTAGGTTTCGGCATCCTCGCGCGGCAGGGTGGCCAGCGTCAGCCGCTCGCCATGGTGGCGTTCGACAAGGTCAAAGGCCTTGGCGATGCAGGACAGCATGCCCAGCGCAAGGATATCGACCTTGAGGATGCCGAGCGTGTCGATATCGTCCTTGTCCCAGCAGATGACGGTGCGGTCCTGCATCGTGGCATTCTCGATGGGAACCAGCTCGTCCAGCCGCCCCTCGGTGATGATAAAGCCGCCGACATGCTGGCTCAGATGGCGGGGAAAGCCCTGTATCTCGTCGATCAGGTGCAGCGCCTGCGCCAGCCTGCGGTCGGTCGGGTCCAGCCCGATCTCGGCCAGCCGCTGTTCGGTCATCTGCCCCGCGCCGCCCCAGCCCCAGATCTGGCTCGACATCGCGCCCAGCACATCCTCGGACAGGCCCATGGCCGCCCCCACCTCGCGCACCGCGCGCTTGCCGCGATAATGGATCACGGTCGCGCACAGCCCCGCGCGGTGGCGGCCATAGCGGGCATAGATGTGCTGGATCACCTCTTCGCGCCGTTCATGTTCGAAATCCACGTCGATATCGGGGGGTTCGTTGCGGGCCTCGGAAATGAAGCGTTCGAACACCATCGTCCCCACCTCGGGCGACACGGAGGTGACCCCCAGCGCATAGCAGACAATGGAATTGGCCGCCGATCCCCGCCCTTGGCACAGGATGCCCCGTTCGCGGGCGAAGGCGACAATGTCATGCACGGTCAGGAAATAGGGTTCATAGGCCAGCTTGCCGATCAGGTCGAGTTCGTGGGCCATCTGCTTTTTCACGCTGTCGGGCGCGCCGGCGGGGTAGCGCCAGTCGAGCCCGTCCCATGCCAGCCGCGCCAGCCGCCCGGCGGCGGTTTCGCCCCCCGTCACCTCGGACGGGTATTCGTAGCGCAACTCGTCCAGCGAAAAGGCCAGCCGCGCCGCAATCTCGCCCGTGCGGTGCACCGCCGCCTCGTGGCCCGCGAACAGGCGCAGCATCTCGGCTTCCGACCGCAGGCGCTGTTCGGCATGGGGCAGGGCATGGCGGCCAAGGCGGTCGATGGTGGTGCCCATGCGGATCGCCGTCAGCACATCGGCCAGCCTGCGCCGCCCGCCATGGTGCATGATGGGCAGGCCGGATGCGACGGGTGGCAGCCCATGCGCCGCGCCCAGCCGCGCCATGCGGTCCTGCCGCATGCCATCCTGCCCGTCATAGCGGGGGGCGACCAGCAGGCTGCACTGCCCCGGAAAGGCCGCGACCAGCCGTTTGACCAGCGCCGCCCATGCCGGCTTGCCCCCCCGTGCGGGCGGATGCACCAGCATCTCGATGCCCTCGCCCCAGTCGAGCAGGTCATCGGGATGCAGCAGGCAGGCCCCCTTGGCCGCCGCCAGCCGCCCCTTGGAAAGCATCCGGCACAGCCGCCCCCAGGCCGCCCTGTCGCGCGGCAGCGCGGTGACGGTAAACCCCTCCACCAGCCGCAGCCTTGCGGCCGGAATCAGCCGGATCGGCGCGGGGGCACCCGCCTCGGCCGCCAGCCGCGCCAGTTCGCGCGCCCGCGTATGCGCCCGCACGATCCCCGCGACCGAGTTTTCATCGGCAATGGCCAGCGCGGGCATCCCCATCTCGGCGGCACGCGAAATCAGCTCCTCGGGATGCGACGCCCCGAGAAGAAAGGTAAAGTTCGACAGCGTGGACAGTTCGACGAAAGACATGTGGCAGCATGAGTCGAAAGGAACATTACAGGAACATCCTAACGCGATGCGGCAGCAATGGCGAGTCCGCCGCAGCCAAGCACAGCGCCCCGCCCACCCCCGCCCTTCCGCGCGCAAGCGGCGGCATCTGCCCGGACACGGTCGCCACAAGATCCCCGCTTGCGCGGGGATGACAGCCACCGCACATGACCACCGATGCGCACAGCCCCCGCGCAAAACCCATCCGGCATCCCCAGCCCCCCGCGCGCGCAGGGTTGGCACAACGACCCCCCTTCCCCCCTCTGCCCCCGCGCGCGCGGGGCAGGCGCAACATTTGAGGAATGGCAGGCACAGATGGGCCCTCTGCCCCCGCGCGCGCGCGGGGCAGGCGCCAGATGCTTGGCGGGACCGATGGCCGAGACCCCTCTGCCCCCGCGCGCGCGGGGGCAGGCGTTGATGTCGGGCTGCGATACGATCATCAGCCCCCTCTGCCCCGGCGCGCGCGGGGCAGGCAGGAAGGATGGCGCGCGTGACGGAATGGTGCAGGAACCCGCCCGCGCAAAATGACCAAAGGCACAACCTTCGTCGCATCACCCCGCCCCAACCTTTTCTGAAACGCAGTGGTTCGGACCACGGGAAAAC
>JAIXRW010000046.1 GCA_027484985.1 Rhodobacter sp.
ACCTATCCCTTGTCCCTATCACTGGCCGAACGCTTCACCGCCGCCCGCGTGGCGCTGGTGGGCGATGCCGCCCACGGGGTGCATCCCATCGCGGGGCAGGGGCTGAACCTTGGCCTGCGTGATGTGGCGGCCTTGGCACAGGTGGTGGTCGAAGCCGCCCGCAGGGGCGAAGATATCGGTTCCCCCGTCACGCTCGACGCCTATCAACGCTGGCGCAGGTTCGATTCGACCGCCCTTGCGCTGGGCATGGATACGGTCAACCGCCTGTTCTCGAACGATAACCCCGTGCTTCGGCTGGGGCGTGATCTTGGCCTCGGCCTCGTCAACGCCGTGCCTGCCTTGCGGCGCACATTCATCCGTCAGGCGGCCGGTCTCAATGGCGATCTGCCGCGCCTGCTGGCAGGAAAGCCGATCTAGGGCAATTCCGCAATCACCGCCCGCGCCGCCGCCGCAGGGTCGGCCGCCTGCCAGATGGGGCGGCCCACCACGATATGGTTCGCCCCGTCCGCAATCGCCTGATAGGGCGTTGCCACCCGCTTCTGGTCGCCCAAGGCCGCCCCCGAAGGGCGCACCCCCGGCGTTACGATCAGTTTGCCCGCCGCCTGCGGCAAGGCGCGGATCGCCGCCGCCTCTTGCGGGCTGGCAATCACCCCGTCCGCCCCCGCCTCGAGCGCCCGCGCCGCCCGTTCCAGCGTGATGGCGTGAATATCCCCCGCAACGATCATATTGGCGTCAAGGTCCGCACGGTCGAGCGAGGTCAACACCGTCACCGCCAGAATTTTCAACCCCGTCCCCGCTTTCCCTTCGGCCGCCGCCCGCACCACTTGCGGATCGCCATGAACGGTCAGGAAATCAAGGTCATAGCGCGCCACCCCGCGCACCGCCGCCTCGACCGTCGCGCCGATGTCGAAGAACTTCATGTCCAGAAAGATGCGCTTGCCCATCTCTCCCTTCAGTTCATTCGCCAACGCCAGCCCGCCGCCTGTCAGCATCCCCAGCCCGATCTTGTAGAAACTGGCCGCATCCCCGATGCGCTGGGCCAATTCCAGCCCCTGCACGACGTTGGGCACATCAAGGGCAACGATCAGGCGGTCGTCGGACATGGGATACTCCTTCGCTTTTCCGCCTGATGGAACCGCAACCCCCCTCTGTCAACAGCGCAGAACAGGCGCTAGCATCACCGCAAGGCAAAGGGGGCGGCATGATCCTGTGTTTCGATATCGGCGGCAGCCGCATCAAGGCGGCCGATGCCACGGGCGGCAAGGTCGCGCCTTTGGGTGATACACCGACCCCGATCCACGATTTCGCCGCCTTCCTGTCTGCCCTGCACGGCTATCTGCGCCCCGACCACCGCGCCATTGCCATTTCCATTGCCGGATGCGTCGATCCTGACAGCCAGCGCATCAAGGTCGCCAATATCCCCGGCGCCGATGGCCGCGCCCTTGCCCCCGAAATCCAAGGCGCCCTTGGCCGCCCCACCCTCATTCTGAACGATGCCGATTGCTTTGCACTGGCCGAGGCGCGGCAGGGTGCGGGGCAGGGGCATCGCAATGTCTTTGGCGTGATCCTCGGCACCGGCGTGGGCGGCGGGCTGGTGATCGACGGCAAACTCGTCAGCGGCCCCGGCGGCTTTGCCGGCGAATGGGGGCACGGCCCCGTGGTGAAAACGCAAGTTGCGGGCGTAACCCTGCCCGAATTTCCCTGCGGCTGCGGTCAGGTGGGCTGCATCGATGCCGTGGGCAGCGCACGGGGAATCGAGAAAATCCACCACGCCCTGCACGGCGCGACCGCCACCTCACATGCCATCCTGACCGCTTGGCATGCCAGTGACCCTGCCGCCACCAGGACCGTGCAGGTCTGGGCCGCCCTCGTCGCCCCCGCGCTTGCCATGGTCCTGAATACCGTGGGTGCTTCCATCGTGCCTGTGGGCGGCGGGCTGTCGAATGACACGGCCCTTGTCGCCCTGCTTGATTCCACCACCCGCGCCATGATCTTGCGCCAGACCGACCGCCCCCTTGTCGTGCCCGCGCAATGCCGCATCGAACCCGGTCTGATCGGTGCCGCCGAAGCGGGGCTTGCCGCCTTTGGCTAGCGTGGAAATATGCACCGACTCGCCCGAAGGCCTTCAAGCCGCCATCACAGGCGGCGCACATCGGATCGAGCTTTGCTCTGCCCTCGCCCTCGGCGGCCTGACACCAACCCCCGGCATGATCGACGCCGCCCGCAACAGCCCCATCCCTGTCATGGCGATGATCCGCCCCCGCGCGGGCGATTTCGTCTGGTCCCCAACCGAAATCCGCGCCATGCGGGCCGACATCGCCGCCATCCGTAGCGCGGCCCTGTCTGGCGTGGTCCTTGGCGCATCCCGTCCCGATGGCAGGCTGGATACCGAAACCCTGTCAACGCTTCTGGCCGATGCAACGGGCCTGTCCACCACCCTGCACCGCTGCTTTGACCTGACGCCCGACCCGTTCGAAGCGCTTGAACAAGCTGTCGCGCTGGGCTTTCATCGCATCCTCACCTCGGGCCAAGCCGTCACCGCAACCCAAGGCATCGCCCTTATCGCCGAACTTCATGCCCGCGCCGCTGGACGCATCACCATCATGCCCGGTGGCGGCATCACCCCCGAAAACGCGCCCCGCTTCACAGCCTTGGGCTTGCGCGACCTGCACGGCTCTTGTTCTGTTGCCGCAAGGGAAGACACGGTCATTTCAGGCTTCGGCTTTGGTCCCGCCGAACGGCGACAAACCTCGGCCCGCCTTGTTCAGGCGCTGGTTACAGCGTCGAAGGGAGAGTAAACGGTGCAGATCAACGTCGAATATGAACGCCCCGACGAAGGGCCGAAATCCGGCCCCGTTCAGGTTGGCTGGTTTCTCGCATCAGACAAGGGCGCGGTGCTTTACGACCCGCCCGAACGGCTGGTGTCGCGCCAGCTCAACCGCACCCATGCCAAAAGCGCCAGCCGATGCCCGGCCGTGATCCAGATGGAAAGCCGGTATTTCATGGTGAAATGCCCCTTCGACATCCACATCGGCTTTCAGCGTGGTGACAAGGGGAAAGGTGTTCTCGTCAACCGCGCCGGCACCGCCTCGACCATCCGCGCCAACAAACTGGGCGAAGTGCTGACCTTGGTAAACGAGGTGGAATGGCGCTACCCCGACCGCCCGACTGTGCAACTGTCGCTGCCCTACTGCTTTATCGCCGATGAACCCGTCTGGCTGACGCAGATCGGCACCTTTGCCCATTACCGCCGCGACCCGCTGCCCGGCACCATTTTCGGCGGGCGCTTTCCCCTGTCGCTCTGGCCGCGCCCGTTGATGTGGGCCTTTGAATGGCACGATATCGACCGCGACCTTATCCTGAAACGTGGCGAGCCGTTGTTCTACTGCCAGTTCGAACATGATGGCCCGGACCGCCCCGTGCAGATGGTCGAGGCCGAAAAGACCCCCGAACTGCTGGCCTATATGGAAAAGATCTCGGGCGTGGTGAATTACGTCAACCAGACCTTCAGCCTGATGCGGTCGGCCGAAGCCCTGCGCCCTGCCAAACTGCTGAAACCGAAGGACCGCCCGTGACATCGACCCTGATGATCTGGACCATCGCCACTGGCAGCAGCCATGCCGTGCTGGAAACCGACCGCCTGATCGAAGCGCCGAACTGGGACCCGTCAGGTGAAAGCCTGCTTGTAAACGGCGATGGCCGCCTGTTCCGCGTTCCCTTGGCCGAACCCGCCCTTGTCCCCGTCGAGACGGGCTTTGCTGTCAAATGCAACAACGATCACGGCATTTCACCCGATGGCAGCCAGATCGTCTTGTCGCACCACCGCGAAGGCGGCTCGGAAATCTTTGTCATGCCTGCGACGGGCGGCACCCCCCGCCTTGTCAGCCCCGCCGCGCCAAGCTGGTGGCACGGCTGGTCGCCCGATGGCAGAACTCTCACCTATGTCGCCGCCCGCGGCAGCCGTGTGATCGATGTTTACACGATCCCCGCGTCGGGCGGCACGGAAACACGGCTCACATGGGGCGAAGGGCACTGTGACGGCCCCGATTACAGCGCCGATGGCAGCCGCATCTATTACAACTGCGATCGGGATGGCCACGCGCAAATCTGGGTGATGGATGCCGATGGCGCGAACCAGCGCAAGCTGTTTGCCGACGACTATGTGAACTGGTTCCCCCACCCTTCACCTGACGGGCGGCATCTGCTTTACCTCGCCTATCCCCCCGAAACCTTGGGCCACCCGCGCGACCTGCAAGTGGCGCTTGTGCTGTGCGACCCAGATGGCGGCAACCGCCGCCGGATCATGGAATTCACCGGCGGGCAGGGCACCATGAACGTGCCGAACTGGGCGCCCGACGGATCGGCCTTCGCCTTCGTCCGCTACGGCTGAAAACGGGGGCTGCCGCCCCCACGCCGCGCGGGGCGCGGCTCCCCCGCGGATATTTGCACGAGTATGAAAGGCGTGGGTCTTGCAAGGCGGGCAGGGCCAGCCCATGTTCTGGGCAAGGCCGAAGCGGACGTGCCTTTTCAGGGCGTCCCCAGACGGTGCTTTAGAAAAGGAGACTGCCGATGAACCTTGAAAAGTTCACGGAACGCTCGCGCGGGTTCCTGCAAGCCGCGCAAACAATTGCTGTGCGGGAAAACCACCAGCGCCTTGCCCCAGAACATCTGCTGAAAGCCCTGATGGACGATGATCAGGGCCTGTCCGCCAACCTGATCCGCCGCGCCGGTGGCGAACCCGCCCGCGTGACGGAAAGCGTGAACCTGACGCTGTCCAAGCTGCCCAAGGTGACGGGCGATGCCCAACCCTTCATGGACCCAGGGCTCGTCAAGGTGCTGGACGAGGCGGAAAAGGTCGCCAAGAAAGCAGGCGACAGCTTCGTTCCTGTCGAACGCATCCTGATGGCGCTTGCACTTGTGCCGGGTAAGGCGAAAGACGCGCTCGATGCCGGTGCCGTCTCGGCCCAGAAACTGAACGCCGCGATCAACGACATACGCAAGGGCCGCACCGC
The DNA here is from genome assembly GCA_027484985.1 of Rhodobacter sp. Classification (GTDB taxonomy): domain Bacteria; phylum Pseudomonadota; class Alphaproteobacteria; order Rhodobacterales; family Rhodobacteraceae; genus Paragemmobacter. The sequence continues at coordinate 5,013 of JAIXRW010000046.1, forward strand.
TGATACGGCATCTGCCGAGGCGGGCTATGACGCCCTGAAGAAATACGCCCGCGACCTGACCGAGGCCGCCGCCGAAGGCAAGATTGACCCCATCATCGGCCGCGACGACGAAATCCGCCGCACGATGCAGGTCCTGTCGCGCCGCACCAAGAACAACCCCGTCCTGATCGGCGAACCCGGCGTGGGTAAAACCGCCATTGCCGAAGGGCTGGCCCTGCGCATCGTCAACGGCGATGTGCCAGAATCCCTGCGCAACAAAAAGCTCATGGCGCTGGACATGGGTTCGCTGATCGCGGGCGCGAAATATCGTGGCGAATTCGAGGAACGGCTGAAAGCGATCCTGTCCGAAGTCACTGGCGCCAATGGCGAGATCATCCTGTTCATCGACGAGATGCACACCCTTGTCGGCGCGGGCGCGTCCGAGGGGGCGATGGATGCCGCCAACCTGATCAAACCCGCGCTGGCGCGGGGCGAGTTGCATTGTGTCGGTGCCACCACGCTGGATGAATACCGCAAGCATGTGGAAAAAGACGCGGCCCTTGCGCGCCGTTTCCAGCCCGTCATGGTCACCGAACCCACGGTAGAAGACACGATCAGCATCCTGCGCGGGATCAAGGAGAAATACGAACTCCACCACGGGGTCCGCATTTCCGACTCGGCGCTTGTCGCCGCGGCCACGCTGTCGCACCGCTACATCACCGACCGCTTCCTTCCCGACAAGGCGATCGACCTGATCGATGAGGCCGCATCGCGCCTGCGGATGGAGGTGGACAGCAAACCCGAAGAGCTTGACGCGCTCGACCGCCAGATCCTGCAATACCAGATCGAATCCGAGGCGCTGAAGAAAGAGGATGACGCGGCCTCGAAGGACCGACTGGAAAAGCTGGAACGGGAACTGGCCGACCTGAAACAGCAATCGGCCCAGATGACCGCGAAGTGGCAGTCAGAGCGTGATAGCCTCGAAGCCGCCCGCGACATCAAGGAACAGCTGGAACGCGCCCGCGCCGAGTTGGAGCAGGCAAAGCGCGAAGGCGATTTCGCCAAGGCGGGCGAATTGCAATACGGCCGTATTCCGGGCCTAGAAAAGCAGTTGGCGGAAGCCGAAGCCCGCGAAGGTGATGCCCTCGTGTCCGAAGCCGTGCGCCCCGAACAGATTGCCGAAGTGGTCGAACGCTGGACGGGTATTCCCACGACCAAGATGCTGGAAGGCGAAAAGGAAAAGCTGCTGCGGATGGAGGATGAACTGGCCAAGCGCGTGATTGGCCAGCGTCAGGCCGTGATCGCCGTGGCCAACGCCGTCCGCCGTGCGCGCGCAGGGCTGAACGATGAAAACCGTCCGCTCGGGTCTTTCCTCTTCCTCGGCCCCACGGGTGTGGGCAAGACCGAACTGACCAAGGCGGTCGCGGCATATCTGTTCGACGATGAAAACGCGATGGTCCGCATCGACATGTCGGAATTCATGGAAAAGCACGCCGTAGCCCGCCTGATCGGCGCTCCCCCCGGCTATGTCGGCTATGACGAAGGCGGGGTGCTGACCGAAGCGGTCCGCCGCCGCCCCTATCAGGTGGTGTTGTTCGACGAGGTGGAAAAGGCCCATCCCGATGTGTTCAACGTGCTTCTGCAAGTGCTCGACGACGGTATCCTGACCGATGGTCAGGGCCGCACTGTCGATTTCAAGCAGACGCTGATCATCCTGACCTCGAACCTCGGGGCCTATGCCCTGTCGCAGCTTCCCGACGGGGCCGATGCCTCTGACGCTAAGCGCGAGGTGATGGAAGCGGTGCGTGGCCATTTCCGCCCCGAATTCCTGAACCGTCTGGATGAAACCATCATCTTCGACCGTCTGGGCCGGGGTGATATGGGGGCCATCGTCGATATCCAGATCAAGCGGCTGGAAAAGCGGCTTGCCGCCCGCAAGATCATGCTCGACCTTGACCGCGATGCCCGCCAGTGGCTGGCCGACGAAGGCTATGATCCGGTCTTTGGCGCCCGCCCGCTGAAACGGGTGATCCAGCGCCACTTGCAGGACCAACTGGCCGAGATGATCCTGTCGGGCGATGTGCTCGACGGTGCCACCGTCCACGTCACCGCCGGTCCCGAAGGGCTGATTATCGGCGATCGTGTCAGCGCCTCGCGCCGCGAAAAGCCCGCGCAGGCCGTGGTGCACTGAACGAAAACGGCCCCCCGTTCGCACGGGGGGCCGCTGTTTCCCTAAGCCTGCCTTACATCGGCGGCAGAATTACCTGATCGATCACATGGATCACGCCGTTCGACGCCTCGATATCGGCGGTCGAAATCGGCGCGCCATTGATCTTGGCCCCACCGTCCAGCGTGAAGGTGACATTGCCGCCCTGTACGGTGGCCGCCGTCATCCCCTCGGTCAGGTCTTTCGACATCACCTTGCCGGGCACCACGTGATAGGTCAGCACGGCAATCAGCTTGTCCTTGTTTTCGGGCTTGAGCAGGTCTTCCACCGTGCCCGCGGGCAGCGCGGCAAAGGCCGCATCGGTCGGCGCGAATACGGTGAACGGGCCCGGCCCCTTCAGCGTATCGACCAGCCCGGCGGCTGTGACCGCGGCGACCAGCGTGGTAAAGTTACCCGCGCCGATGGCGGTATCGACGATGTCCTTTGAATGCGACTCGGCAAACAAGGGGGCGGCAAACAGTGTGGTGGCAGCGGTGAGCGCAAGAAAGGTTCTGCGGATCATGGTGTGTCACTCCGGTTTAGGCATATGCCGTCATTGGCATGGTTGATAACGCACCAAGTCCCCAAATCGGATCATTTTGACAATTCTGTTATCGGTCTGGTCCCCGCTTGCGGCCGCGCTAAGCCAGCGATCCGATCGAATTCCAGACAAATCCATGTGACCGCACTTTATCTGCCGTGACCGAAACCTTTCACGCGGCGCATACGTATCACTGGCAATCTCGTGTTTTGCCTTTTGGCCAAACCCTGCCAACCTGACCGTTGCCATACCGCACAAAAGGAACGTACAGATGCCCGACCGCCTGACATGGTCCGATGTGACACCAAAACCCCTCTGGCTCAACCGCCGCCAGATCATGGCCGCGGGTGCCGCCGCAGCCTTCGCCTCGCCCGCGCTGGCAAAGATCGAGGCCGCGAAAAGCCCCTATTCCACCACCGACACACCAAACACCTTCGAAGAAATCACCACCTACAACAATTTCTACGAATTCGGCACTGGGAAAGAAGACCCCTCGGCCTATGCCGCGGCCCTGACCACCGACCCGTGGTCGATCGAGATTGGCGGCATGGTTGACAAGCCCGGCACCTATGACCTTGCCGATATCCTTAAGGGCCAACCGCTTGAAGAACGCATCTACCGTTTCCGCTGCGTCGAGGCGTGGTCGATGATCGTCCCTTGGATCGGCTTCCAGCTTTCCGGCCTGCTTACCCGTGTCGGCGTCCAGCCCTCGGCCAAATACGTTGCCTTCGAAACCATCGTCCGACCGGAAGAGATGCGCGGCCAGCAATCCCCTATCCTCGAATGGCCCTACCGCGAAGGCCTGCGGCTGGATGAGGCGATGAATCCCCTGACCATCCTTGCCACCGGCCTGTACGGGGAAGAGATGCCCAAGCAGAACGGCGCGCCGATCCGTCTGGTCGTGCCGTGGAAATACGGCTTCAAGTCGATCAAAAGCATTGTGAAGATCTCGCTGACCGATACGCAGCCCCAGACCACGTGGAACATGCTGCAACCGAACGAATACGGCTTCTATTCCAACGTGAACCCGCAGGTTGACCATCCGCGCTGGAGCCAGGCGTCGGAACGCCGTGTGGGGGCGGGCCTGTTCGCGGGCCGTCAGGACACGCTGATGTTCAATGGTTATGCCGATCAGGTTGCCTCGCTTTATGCCGGGCAGGATCTGGCAAAGGATTTCTGATATGGACAGCCTCAACCGCCTGTTTCGCCGCATTCCGACATGGGCGGTCTATCTGGCCGGCATCCTGCCGTTCCTCTGGATCGTCTGGCTGACGCTGACCAACGGCCTCGGCGCCGATCCGGTGAAAGCCATCGAATTGCGGCTTGGCGAGTTGGGGCTGCAATTCCTGATCGGGGGCCTTGCCATTACTCCCCTGCGCTGGGCCGGACTGAACCTGTTGAAGTTCCGCCGTGCGATCGGCCTTATCGCTTTCTTCTATGTGGCGATGCACCTGTCGGCTTGGGTCATCCTCGACATGGGGCTGCGCTGGCAAGAAATGGCGAACGATCTGGTCAAGCGTTGGTATATCATAATCGGGATGCTGGGCTTCGCCGCCATGCTGCCGCTTGCGCTGACATCGAACAACGCCTCGATCCGTCGGCTCGGGTCGCGAACGTGGAACCGGCTGCACAAGCTGACCTACTTTGCCGTCTTGGCGGGCGCCGTGCACTACGTGGTTCTGGTCAAGGCATGGCCTGCCGAACCGCTGCTCTATCTGGCAGCGGCCACAGTTCTGCTCGCGGCTCGGGTTCTGCGGGCAAGGCCACAGCAGCGGCGTGCGGTGGGCTAAAGGGTGATGCAACCTTGCCCGGATGACATGAACATGACGCGCTCACCGCTTCGCCACGATCCTAGCGGTGCGGAACCACCCAACCCCAAGATATTGCGACCACTTTTGGGAATATGAACTTTTTTCGGACTTTGGTGTTTTTCCCTCTTGCGGCTGTTTGCGTGTCTCCGTAAATACCGCCTCACCGAAGCGGAGACGTTGCGGTGGCGGACGGAAGCGGTGGTTGCCGGAAGG
>JAIXRW010000021.1 GCA_027484985.1 Rhodobacter sp.
ACCGGGCAAACAAGCGCCTCGAGCATCCGCCGGTCAAAGGCCGTGGCTTGATCGGTCATTGCATCACCTCATCCCCCGAACCGCCCCGCATGGCAAATTCGATCAAAGTCACCAGAGTTTCGCGCCGTGTGGTCAGCGACGGCGCTTCCAGAAGCGCCTGTTTATCCTCGGGCGTAAAGGGGCAGAGCATCGACAGCGAATTGATCAGCAATTCGGTTTCCGCCTCTTTCAGGCTGGACCAGTCGGTTGACAGGTTCAAGGACAGGAAGAAGCGGTTGAGCAGTTCAAGGAATGCGTCGCGTTCAAAGCCGGGGTCTTCCTCGGTCGGGCCCAGATCACGGCCGAACCCGGCCCAGTCAACGGAGCAGCGGCGATAGGGGGTGAAACCCTGCACCTCTTCCTTGACCCGAAAGCGGGATATGCCTGACAGCGTCACCATATAGCGGCCATCTTCGGTTTCGGAAAAACCGGTCAGGCGGCCGGCGCAACCAATGGCGTTCAACCGCTTTTCCCCGGTGCCCGGCACATCGCGCGGCTGGATCATGCCGATCAGGCGGTGCTTGGTCTTCAGGCAATCTTCAATCATCGCCAGATAGCGCGGTTCGAAGATGTGAAGCGGAAGGCGGCCGCGGGGCAGCAGCAACGCCCCGGGCAAGGGGAAGACGGCAAGCGTCTCGGGCAGGTCGGCGGCATGCATCATGAAAGTCGAGATAGCCCGCGATAGGCCTTAGGCAAATATCATCGACGACAGGCGGCGACGGCCTTTCAGAACAACCGGATCGGTGGGCTTGAGCGCGTCGAAAATGGTCATCAACTGGGCTTTGGCGGCGCCGTCATTCCATTCGCGATCCAGCTTGAAAAGATCAAGCAGGGTATCGACCGCTTCGTCCACCTTGCCCGCAGCATGAAGGGCGAGCGCAAGGTCAAAACGCGCCTGCCTGTCCTGCGGATCACGTTCGACAGCGTTACGAAGATCTTGCTCGGGGCCGGCATTGGCGGCCTGACGGGCAAGTTCCAGCTGGGCGCGGGCCGCTTCGATTTCCTTGGCCTTCGTAATCGCGGCGGGGGCTGCGGCCAACATCGTCTCGGCCTGATCCAGCTGGCCAAGCGCAAGGTGGCAGCGCACAAGGCCGGAATAGGCGGCGGCATTCTCCGGCTCTTCGCCCAGAATCGCGGCAAAGGTTTCGGCGGCATCCGTCACCGCGCCTTCGGCGAGCATCTGTTCGGCGGCTTCGATCGCCTCGGCCAGCCCGCCATCACCGGCAAGGGCTGCGACACGGTCGATGAACTTCTTGATTTCCGAGGCGGGCACAGCACCCTGGAACCCATCGACCGGCTGACCCTGCCAAAAGGCATAGACGGTGGGAATGGACTGGATGCGAAGCTGCGCTGCAATCATCTGGTTCTGGTCCACATCGACCTTGGCCATGCGGACCTTGCCGCCCGCCGCCTTGACCGCGGCTTCAAGCTGCGGGCCCAGTGTCTTGCACGGGCCGCACCACGTGGCCCAGAAATCGACGATGACCGGCACGTCGCGGCTGGCATCGATGACTTCGGCCATGAAGGTGGCTTCGGTGACATCCTTGACCAGATCGGCAGGAGCGGCGGGTGTTGCGCCCAGTCCAAACATCGCAAAATCCCCTTCAGGAAAGCTTTGCCCCTATATGCTCATCCCCGGCGAAAAGGCCAAGGGGCAAAGCCGCTTTACCATTGCTGCCGTGCGTCCTAGCCTGCCTGCCGGACGGGACTGAAGGAGCACGCAATGCCGATCTTGTTGACCTATGGCGACAGCAACACCCATGGAACCCCGCCGATTGTCGAGCGTGGCGTTTATGCCCGCTTCGGGCGCGGCCTGCGTTGGCCCACGGTGGCACAGGCGGCGCTGGGTGCCGATTGGGAACTGGCGGAAGAGGGGTTGCCGGGCCGGACAGCCGCCTTTGTGGACCCGGTGATGGGCGATATCATGGACGGGCGCGAAGGGCTGAAAATGGCGTTGCAAAGCCATGGCCCCATCGACGTCATGACGTTAATGCTGGGCACCAATGACGTCAAAACGCGCTTTGCCGCGACGCCCGAAATCGTGGTGGCGGGGGTGGCTGGGCTGCTGGACCTTGCCATGTCGATGGAGATGCAGGCGCGGCATGGCGGGTTCAAGATCCTGCTGATGTGCCCGCCGCCCGTGGTCGAGGTCGGCCCCATCGCGACCGAATTCTGGGGCGGGGCTGCACGGTCGCAGGCGCTGCCGCCGCTGTATGAAGCGCTTGCCCGGTCGCGTGGCATCGGGTTTCTCGATGCGGGCAGGGTGATTTCGGTCAGCATGGTGGATGGCGTGCATTATGACGAGGCCGCGCATGAAAAGCTTGGCTATGCCGTGGCGCAGGCGGTAAGGGCAATGCTGTGACGAGTACGGGGTTCATCTGATGCAGATCGAGACGACAGCGCTGGATGGTGTGGTGATCGTTACTCCGCGCCGGTTTGGCGATACGCGGGGCTGGTTCACCGAGACGTGGAATGCCGACAGGATGGCTGACGCGGGGTTTGGCCTTGCCTTTGTGCAGGACAACCATTCGTTTTCAGCGGCCAAGGGCACGCTGCGGGGCCTGCATTATCAAAGCCCGCCGCGCGCGCAGGACAAGCTGGTGCGCTGTTCGCGGGGCGCGATCCTTGATGTGGCCGTCGATGGACGCAAGGGTTCGCCCAGCTATGGCAAATGGGTGGGTGTCGAGTTGAGCGCCGCGAATGGCCGTCAGCTTCTGGTGCCCAAGGGGTTTCTGCACGGGTTTGTCACCCTCGAACCGGATACCGAGGTGCAATACAAATGCACCGATGTCTATGCGCCCGATTGCGATGGCGGGGTGCGCTGGGATTCGGTTGGAATTGATTGGGGCCTGTCTGATCCCGTGCTGTCCGACAAGGACCATGCAGCGCCTGCCTTTGCGGATTGGCAATCGCCTTTTGTCTGGAGCGGCGCGTGAAGATTTTGGTAACGGGTGGGGCGGGCTTTATCGGGTCTGCCGTGGTGCGGTTGGCGGTGGCGCGTGGCCACAGCGTCGTGAACCTTGACGCGCTGACCTATGCGGCCTGTCTGGACAATGTGGCTTCGGTTGCGGGATCGCCGCTTTATGCCTTTGAGCAGGCCGATATCCGCGACCGCGCGGCGCTGGACCGCATATTTGCCGTACACCGCCCCGATGCGGTCATGCATCTGGCCGCCGAAAGCCATGTTGACCGGTCGATCGACGGGCCGCGCGATTTTGTCGAGACGAACGTGACCGGCACCTTCAACATGCTGGAAGCTGCCCGCGCCCACTGGCTGCGCGAGGGGCGGCCCGCAGGGTTCCGTTTCCACCACATCTCGACCGACGAGGTGTTTGGCACGCTGGGGCCGACGGGCAAGTTTACCGAAGACACAGCCTATGCGCCCAACAGCCCCTATTCGGCGACAAAGGCGGCAAGCGACCATCTGGTCAGGGCCTGGCACGAGACCTATGGCCTGCCCGTCGTGATGACGAATTGTTCCAACAATTACGGACCTTTCCACTTTCCCGAAAAGCTGGTGCCAGTGGTCATTCTGAACGCCTTGGCGGGCAAGCCCGTTCCGGTTTACGGCACGGGCGAGAATGTGCGCGACTGGCTGTTCGTCGAAGATCATGCCGATGCGCTGCTGTGCGTGCTGGAAAAGGGCGCGGTCGGCCGCAGCTATAATATCGGCGGCGAGAATGAGGCGCGCAATATCGATCTTGTCCGTATCATCTGCACCCTGCTTGACGAAATGCACCCCCAAGGTGCGCCGCATGACCGGCTGATCACCTTTGTCGCTGACCGGCCCGGCCATGACCTGCGCTATGCCATTGATCCGACACGCATCCGGACCGAACTTGGCTGGCGGCCTTCGGTAACGGTCGAGGAAGGGCTGCGCCGCACGGTCCGCTGGTATCTGGACAACGAGCCGTGGTGGAGGGCCTTGCAAAGCCGGTCAGGCGTAGGCCAGCGGCTGGGGGTCAAGGCATGAGGCTGCTGGTCTTTGGCCAGACCGGACAGGTGGCGCGGGAACTGGCGCGGCGTTTGCCCGCGGGCGTAACGGCCGAATTTCTGGGCCGCGACCGCGCAGATCTAGCCGACCCCGCCGCCTGTGCCGCTGCCGTGGCTGTGGCACAGGCCGATGCCGTCATCAACGCCGCCGCTTGGACCGCCGTGGACAGGGCCGAGAGCGAGGAAGCGGCCGCCCATATCGTGAATGCCGAGGCACCCGCCGCAATGGCGCGCGCCTGCGCGGCGCGGGGGATGCCGTTCCTGCACCTTTCGACCGATTATGTGTTTGACGGGGCGGGCACAGCGCCCTTCCGTCCGGATGACGCCACAGCGCCGCAGAACGCCTATGGACGGACCAAACGGGCGGGCGAAATTGCTATCATCGATAGCGGGGCGCAGGCGCTGATCTTGCGGACAAGTTGGGTCGTTTCGGCGCATGGCGCGAATTTCGTCAAGACGATGCTGCGACTGGGCGCACAGCGCGACAGTCTGAACGTGGTGGCCGACCAGATCGGAGGGCCGACCCCTGCGGCTGCGATTGCAGATGCTTTGTTTGTAGCGGCACAGGCCATGGTGCAGGGGCTGGCGGGCGGCATCCACCATTTTTCCGGCGCGCCCGATACCAGCTGGGCCGATTTCGCCCGCACCATCATGGCGGGTGCGGGATTGGCCTGTGCTATCAATGATATCACGACGGCGGATTATCCGACACCGGCAAAACGGCCGCATAACTCGCGGCTCGACTGTTCGGGGTTTACAGGTGCTTTCGGTGTGGTCCGGCCCGACTGGCGCGACGGACTTGCAGAAATCATTTATGATTTGAAAGGTTTATCATGACGGCGCGAAAGGGAATTATTCTGGCGGGTGGCTCGGGCACGCGGCTTTGGCCGATCACGATGGGCGTGTCCAAACAACTGCTGCCGCTTTATGACAAACCGATGATCTATTACCCGCTGTCGGTGCTGATGCTGGGCGGCATCCGAGAGATTGCCATCATCACGACCCCCGAAGATCAGGCGCAGTTCCAGCGGCTGATGGGGGACGGGTCGCAATGGGGGCTGTCTTTCACCTTTATCGTCCAGCCTTCGCCCGACGGGTTGGCGCAGGCTTATTTGCTGGCGGCCGATTTCCTGAACGGTGCGCCCAGTGCCATGGTGCTGGGCGACAACATCTTTTTCGGTCATGGCCTGCCCGACACGCTGGCCAGTGCCGATGCGCGAACCGAAGGCGGCACGGTGTTCGGCTATCGGGTGGCCGATCCCGAACGCTATGGGGTCGTCGCGCTTGACGCCAATGGCAAGGTGACAGGCATCGTGGAAAAGCCCGAGGTGCCGCCGTCGAACTATGCGGTGACGGGGCTTTACTACCTTGACGGGCGTGCGCCCGAGCTTGCCGAAAGGGTCAGGCCGTCAATGCGCGGCGAGCTTGAAATCGTCGATCTGCTGGAAATCTATCGGGCCGAGGGCAGCCTGCATGTCGAGCGGATGGGGCGCGGTTTCGCATGGCTGGATACAGGAACGCACGGATCGTTGCTGGATGCCGGAAACTTTGTTCGCACGCTGACCGACCGGCAAGGATTGCAGGTGGGCAGCCCTGACGAGATTGCCTATCGCGCGGGTTTCATCACCGCCGCGCAGTTGGCCGCGCGGGCCGAGGTGTTCCGCAAGAACGATTACGGGCGCTATCTGGCCGGCATCCTGCGCGAATGATGCGCTGCGCGTGTGTTGCACGTGGAACTTGTGCCGCGTCCTGGCGGCGGAGATGTTCATCCATCTTCGTATGCCGCGCGGCACGCGCTGGGCCGTCCAAAAGGGGGGTGCCCCCTGCATTTGGCGCAGGGCGCCACCCCCCCCAAACTCCAAACTGCCAATGGCAGGTTCAGGCCGGCAGGGCCACGCCTAGCGGTTTGCTGCGGCGCGCTTGGGGCAAGTAGCGGGCATAGCCCAGATCGGCGCTTTCAATCTCGGGGCGGCGGTCCGAGATGAGGTCTGCCAGCAGTCGGCCCGAGCCTGCTGCCATGGTCCAGCCCAACGTTCCGTGTCCGGTGTTGAGAAACAGGTTTGCGATTGGCGAACCGCCAACGACGGGGGTTCCATCAGGTGTCATCGGGCGAAGGCCGGTCCAGAAGGTGGCACGGCTTTGATCGCCCGCGCCGCCGAACAGGTCTTCGACCGAATGTTCCAGCGTGGCGCGGCGCTTGGGGTTTAGCGACAGGTCGAAACCTGCGATTTCGGCCATTCCCCCCACGCGGATGCGGTCACCAAGGCGGGTGATGGCGATCTTGTGGGTTTCGTCCATGACGGTCGAAACGGGGGCACGGCTTTCATCGGTGATCGGCACGGTGATCGAATAGCCCTTGACCGGATAGACCGGCAATTTGATGCCAAAGGGTGCGACAAGTTGGGGCGAATAGCTGCCCAAGGCAACGACGAAGGCATCGGCGGTGATGCGGCCTGCGCTGGTTTGGACAGCAGCGATGCGGCCACGGTCGGTTTCGAGCGCGTCGATCGACAGGCCATAACGGAAGGTGACGCCAAGGGCGGCTGCCATTTCGGCCAAGCTGTTCGTGAATTTGAAGCAATCGCCGGTTTCATCCCCCGGCAGGCGCAGGCCTCCGGCGATCTTGTCGCGCGCAGCGGAAAGGCCCGGTTCGGCGCGGATGCAGGCATCGCGGTCAAGCACCTCGAACGGGACGCCATCGGCGCGCAGCACCTCGATATCCTTGGCGGCGGCGTCGATCTGCTTTTGTGTGCGGAACAGTTGCAGCGTGCCTTTGGTGCGTTCGTCATAAGTGATGCCGGTTTCGTCGCGCAGTGCCATCAGGCAATCGCGCGAATATTCGGCAAGGCGCACCATGCGGCGTTTGTTGGTCTGGTAGGCGGCCGAGGTGCAGTTGGACAGCATCTGCGCCATCCAGCCCAGTTTGTGCAGATCGGGGCGCGGCTGGATGATCAGGGGCGCATGTTTCATGAACAGCCATTTCACGGCCTTCATCGGAATACCCGGCGCTGCCCATGGGGCGGAATAACCGGGGCTGATTTCACCCGCATTCGCGAACGATGTTTCAAGTGACGGGCCGGGCTGGCGGTCGATCACCGTCACTTCGTGCCCGGCCTTGGCCAGATACCAGGCCGAGGTCACGCCGATCACGCCAGAGCCGAGGATCACGATTTTCATGCTGCGCCATCCGATTCCGATTTGGTTGCGTCCAGCATGGCGCAGAGCGCGAGCAAGGTCTGCGCGAAGATCGGGTGCGGGGCAGATATTTTTGAAAGAAAATTCGAATACTGATAGTATAATTTCAGATTAATTCGTCCATAATCCTGAAGTGTCGGAAATTTCTTCGGTATTCGTAGGAATGGTGCTTCTTCCTTGCGCGAAAAATGCCTCACGCGGCGGGCACAATCCTGCACTATCGCGTGGGCCGGTCTGTGAAGCGGATCGCAGCATTGCTATAGTGACGGCATGAGTTGGAAAATCGCCCTACTGGCCCCGCTAGCCGCCCTTTCCCTTGCGCTTCCGGCCCATGCCGAAAAGATCGGGCTTGACGCGCTAAGCCGCTATCTGAACGACCTGACGACGGTAGAGGCGCCGTTCACGCAGGTGAATGCCGATGGGACCATCTCCACTGGACGGCTTTACATCCACCGGCCGGGGCGGGTGCGGTTCGAATACGATCCACCCGACCGCAGCGTGGTGATGGCGGGGGGCGGGCAGGTTGCGGTATTCGACGCCAAGTCGAACCAGCCGCCCGAGCAATACCCCTTGAGCAAGACACCGCTGAGCCTGATCCTTGGGGACAGGATCGATTTGGCGCGGGCGCGCATGGTGGTGGGCCATGCCGAACAGGACGCGACCACGCGGCTTGCCGTGCAAGACCCCGAACACCCCGATTACGGGATGTTGGAACTGGTGTTCACCGCCGATCCGACCGAATTGCGCCAGTGGGTCATCACGGACGATCTTGGCAATCAGACCACGGTGATCTTGGGCAATATGGACAAGGGCGGTGCGCTGCCCCCGTCGCTTTTTTCGATCACGGCCGAAGCCGAGAAGCGCAAATGATCAAAGCTTGCCGCACGAGGCGAGCTGGCTGCGATACATCTCGGCCCGGTTGGCCACCTTGGCCGCCACATCCATAAGCCACGGCTTGCCCAGATAGCTTTGCCGTGCATAGCCGTTGCGGCCTTCGTGATAGGCAAGATACTGGCTGGCGGCATCCCATTTCGGGATGTTCAGCTTCTCGGTCGTGTCGTTCATGTACCAGCCCATGAAATCGGTCGCGTCCTGAATGCGGTCCCGGCGGGCGCCTGACCGTCCGGCGGTATCACGGTATTCTTCCCAGGTGCTGTCGAGCGCCTGGCTATAGCCATAGGCCGAAGATTGCCGCCCCATCGGAATGACACCCAGTACAAAGCGGTGCGGGGTTCTGGCATTGCCGATGAATTTTGATTCCTGATGGATGGTCGCCATCTGGACGTGGATCGGCACGCCCCAGCGCCGTTCGGCCGCCTTCATGGCCCGGAAATACTGTGGCCGTTCGTCCAGAATGGCGCAGGCATTATCCAGTTGTCGGGGCGCCGAATAGTTGCCGCCCCCGCAGGAGGCCAGAAGAAGCAACAGGATCGACGCGCGGAGAAGTCTGCTCATCTGCCCCTCGCGATTATTCGTTTTGCGGGAAGAATAAGGGAAAAACGCTTCGGGGGGAATGCCCGATTGCCGATGTGGCGATCACAAAGGCCAGGCTTGGACGCAGGCGCCATGGCGGATGGCACCGCGGGGCGTGCTGGGCGGGCCGAGGTGTGACTGTGGGGTCAAGGTCCACAGACTGTTTCCTGTATGGCCCAGCCTGTCGGATGGACAAAGGGCGGGCGAAGGGATTATGGGTAAAGAACGGGAGTTGCAGGAACCATGCACACGACAACAGCCAAATACTGCCTCGGGCAGGTGGTAAAGCACCGGAAGCATCCCTTCCGTGGCGTGGTTTTTGATGTTGATCCGCGCTTCAACAATACCGAAGAATGGTATGACGCTATTCCCGAAGAAAGCCGCCCGCGCCGCGACCAGCCGTTTTACCATTTGCTGGCTGAAAACGACCAAAGCTATTACGTGGCCTATGTGTCCGAGCAGAACCTGATCCCGGACGAGACGGGCGAACCTGTCAGTCATCCCGATCTGTCCGATCTGTTTGGTGATTTCGAAGACGGGCGCTATCCGCTGCAATTCCAGATGAACTGATTGTTTACCCCCACCCCCTAGGCTGTGGGCGAAACGCGATTTGCGGGGGGGTATGATGCAGCTATCGGTCAGGACAGAAGCAGGAATTTTGGTCGTGCGGGCCGAAGAACCCCGGCTTGATGCGGCGGGGGCGCTGGCCTTCAAGGACCATCTGCGCGAAGCGGTGCGCGATGCCCCGCCGCGTGTGGTGCTTGATCTGGGCGCAGTTGATTTTCTTGACTCGTCGGGTTTGGGGGCGGTGGTTGCGGCGCGAAAGTTCGTGGCCAACGGCGCGCTAGAGCTTGCAGCCTTGACCCCGGCTGTGGCCCGCGTGTTCCGGCTGACGCGGATGGACAGTGTTTTTACCATTTATCCCGATGTCCCGCAGGCCATTGCAGGTTAGCCTGATGCCGCGCGAGCGCGTCAGGTTTCGGGCCGATCTGCACGCCGTCCGCGATGCCCTGATCCAACTTGAACGCGGTGCGGTGCTTGGGCCGCTGACAGGTGAAAGCCGGTCGGTGATACTGCTGGTTCTGGCCGAGGTCATGAACAACATCGCCGAACACGCCTATCGCGGCGAAGGGGGCGAAGGGTCGGTCTGCCTGTGGCGCAAAGACGGTGCCGTGATGGCGCGCATCGTTGACCGTGGCCTGCCTGCCCCCGCGATTCCGGCGGCGACAGACACGCCAAACCCCGCAGACTTGCCCGAGGGTGGCTTTGGTATGCCCTTGATTCGCGTGCTGGTGCGGGAATTGGCCCAAAGCCGCCGATGTGGCTGCAACGTGATGCAGCTTTGCGTGGATGACGACAATGCCGCATGATTGGGCCGATTGGTTCGACTTTTGCCAAGCTGACGCAGAAAAGCCAGACTTTTCCCCTAAACCCGCCCGCGTTGCTGCCGATAACGTAGGCGTAGCTGACCAAAAGCTTCACCCCGGCATCGGCAGGGCGAAAGCCCCCACCTAGCCCGCGATGCCGGGGTTCTACCTGCCCTTCTGCTTGGCATCCCGGCGCGTGCGGATTAGCCTTGGCTTTCGCCAAAGGAAGGGCCTGAAATGCGCGATTTTCACGTTCCGGGACGTTCGGCCATTTATGCCATGAACGGCATGTGCGCGACCTCGCATCCTTTGGCGGCAAGGGTCGCGGTCGAGATTTTGCAGGCGGGTGGCAATGCGGTTGATGCCGCGATTGCGGGCGCGGTTTTGCTTGGCCTGTGCGAACCGCAGATGACAGGTCTTGGCGGTGATTGCTTTGTGCTTGTCAAACCGGCCGGGCGCGAGGATGTGCTGGCGCTGAACGGGTCGGGTCGTGCCCCGGCTGCGCTGTCTGCCGATGCGATGCGCGGTCGCGGTTTGGCGGTCGTTCCGCTGCGCGGCGCCGACGCGGTGACATTGCCCGGTGCGGTGGACGCCTTTTGCCGTTTGTCGGCCGATTGGGGCAGGCTGGGGCTGGACCGCGTGCTTGCCCCCGCCATCCGTTATGCGGATGAGGGTATTCCGGTCGCGCCGCGCGTGGCTTTCGATTGGGCGGGCGATGCTGCGGCCTTGCAGGGGCATGCGCGCGGCTTCTACCTGCTGGACGGGAAGGCCCCTGTGGCGGGGCAGGTCTTTCGGGCGCCCGGTCAGGCCGAGGTTTTGCGCCGCATCGCCCGCGAGGGGCGCACGGGATTTTACGAGGGCGAAGTGGCCGAGGATATGGTCGCCTCGTTGCAAAATCTGGGCGGGGTGCATACGGCAGCCGATTTCGCCGCCGTGGCCTGTAACTATGCCGAGCCAGTGACGGGCAGCTACAAGGGGGTGGAACTGGTCGAACACCCGCCGAACGGGCAGGGGGCGACCGCAATCCTGCTGGCCAATATCCTTGCCCATTTCGACGTCGCGGCGATGGACACGATGGGGCCCGAACGCGCGCATATCGAGGCCGAGGCGGCCAAGCTGGCCTATGACGCGCGCAACCGTTTTCTGGCGGATACCGATCATGTGACGCGGTTGGGCCATATGCTGTCGCCGGAAACTGCGGCAAAGCTGGCCGCGCTGATCGGCATGGGCCGCGCCATGCCTTCCGCCGCCCCACTGACCGAGGCGGTGCATCGCGACACCGTCTATATCACCGTGGTGGACCGCGACCGAATGGCCGTAAGCCTGATCTATTCGGTATTCTGGGGCTTTGGGTCGGGGCTGGCATCCGAGAAATTCGGGATCAATTTCCAGAACCGTGGCGCCGGGTTCACGCTGGCCAAGGGGCACCCGAACGAGGCGGCAGGGGGCAAGCGGCCCATGCACACCATCATTCCTGCCATGCTGCGGCAGGGCGGGCGTGTCACAATGCCCTTTGGCGTGATGGGCGGGGCCTATCAGCCCAATGGCCATGTGCGGTTCGTGTCGAACATGGTCGATTTCGGCATGGATGTGCAAAGCGCGATGGATGCCCCCCGCAGTTTCGGCGCGCTGGACGGGATGCAGATGGAACGCGGCTATCCGCTTGCGGTGCGCGAGCGGCTGGCGGAAATGGGCCACAAGGTTACGGTTCCCGACGAGCCGTTGGGCGGTTCACAGGCGATCATCATCGGTGAAGACGGGGTTCTGGTCGGCGGGTCCGACCCAAGAAAGGACGGGTGCGCCCTTGGCTATTGATTACGACGATATCACCGCCGCGATCCGCGCGCTGTGCCATGGCGAGACGGATGCCGTGGCACTGATGGCAACCGTGGTGTGCGAGGTTCACAACCGCCACCCCTTTTCCGACTGGACAGGCTTTTACCGTGTGGTGGGGCCCGAGTTGTTGAAGATCGGCCCCTATCAGGGCGGGCATGGCTGTCTGGTCATTCCGTTTTCGCGTGGCGTCTGTGGCGCTGCGGCGCGGTCGGGCAAGGTGCTGAACGTGCCGGATGTCGATGCCTTTCCCGACCATATCGCCTGTTCCTCGACCACGCGGTCGGAACTGGTGGTGCCGGTCTGGAACGGGGCGGGGGCGCTGCTGGGGGTGCTCGATCTGGACAGCAACACGCCTGCCGCCTTTACCAAGGCGGATGAGGACTGGATCGTGCCCTTGCTGGCCGAAGTGTTCCGGGACGCCGCATGATGCGCGGATCGTGCCTGTGCGGGGCGGTGGAATATGTAACCGATGCCCCACTTCGCCCTGTGCTGGCCTGCCATTGCAGCCAGTGCCGCAAGACGAGCGGGCATTTCTGGGCGGCCACCAGCGTGCCGGCCGACGCCCTGCGCTTCGTGACGGACGAGGGTCTGGTCTGGTTCCAGTCGAGCGAAAAAGCACGGCGCGGGTTCTGCAACCGCTGCGGGTCGAGCCTGTTCTGGCAAAGGCTGGGCAGCCGGACCATCGAGATCGGGGCAGGTACGATCGACGGAGAAACCGGTTTGACGACCGAGTGCCACTGGTATGTGGGTGACAAGGGCGATTACTACGATATCGCGGATGGCAAGCCGCAGTTTCAGACGGAAGGGTAAGAAATGGCTGAGATCACGCTTCTGGATGGTGGCATGGGGCAGGAACTGGTGGCGCGGTCGGGCGACGACCCCACGCCGCTGTGGGCCACGCGGGTGATGCTGGACCATCCGCATCTGGTGCGGGCCATCCATGACGATTACTTCGCGGCAGGGGCCACGGTTGCCACCACGAACACCTATGCCATCCACCATGACCGTCTGGCGGGCTTTGGTCTTGACCACCTGTTCCGCGACCTGCACGAAAGCGCGGTTCATGCGGCGGTTGCGGCGCGGGCGGCGCATGGATCGGGGCGGATTGCCGGGTCGATGGGGCCGCTGGTCGCCACCTACCGCGCCGATGTGACCCTGCCCGTGGCCGAGGCCGCGCCGAAATATGCCGAGATCGCCGCGATCCTTGGCCCGCATGTCGATATGATCCTGTGCGAGACGATGGCGACCGTGGTTCAGGCCGAAGGCGCGGTGATCGGGGCCAAGGCGGGGGGCAAGCCTGTCTGGCTGTCGGTCACGGTGGATGATGCCGATGGAACGCGGCTGCGGTCGGGCGAACCGCTGGCCAATCTGGCGCGCGTGATCGCCGAACACAAACCCGCTGCGGTGCTGGTGAACTGTTCGGTGCCCGAGGCGATGGCGGCGGCGATGGGGGTGGTCGCGACCTTCGGTATCTGTTTCGGCGCCTATGCCAACGGATTTACCCATATCGATCCCGCTTTCCTGAAGGACGCACCCACGGTCAAGGAACTGACCCACCGCCACGACCTGACACCTGCGAAATATGTCGATTTCGCCATGGGCTGGGTGGCGCAGGGGGCCACCATCGTGGGCGGCTGCTGCGAGGTGGGGCCTGCCCATATCGCCGCGCTCGCTTCGGCGCTGCGGGCGGCGGGACATACCATCGCATGATGGAATTCGTCTATGATCCGCCGGATGTGCCGCTTTCGGTGCTGCATATCGACGGGCGGATCATCGTGCTGGATAAACCTTCGGGGCTTTTGTCAGTGCCCGGCAAGCTGGAAGGGCGGGAAGACTGCCTGATCGCACGCCTGATGGCGGAATACCCCGAGGCGCTGCTGGTGCATCGGCTGGATTGCGATACGTCCGGCGTGATGATCTTTGCGCGGGACAAGGTGGCGCAGGGGTTTCTGGGGCAGGAATTCGAGAAGCGGCGGGCAAAGAAAAGCTATGTCGCCCGTGTCTGGGGCGCGATGGAACAGGAAAGTGGCCGCGTGGACCTGCCCATCTGTGCCGACTGGCCGAACCGCCCCAAGCAGATGGTCGATCATGTGAACGGCCGTCAGGCGGTGACCGATTGGGAGGTTATCAGCCGTGCAGGGGGCGAAACACGGGTGCGGATGTATCCGCTGACCGGACGAAGCCACCAGTTGCGCCTGCATATGACGGAACTTGGCCACCCGATCCTTGGCGACCCGATCTATGCCAGTGGCGCGGCGCAGGAATTCCCGCGCCTGATGCTGCATGCCGAAACGCTGGGTCTGCACCACCCCGAGACGAAGGAATGGGTTTCGTTTTCGGCGCATTGCCCGTTCTAGGCTTTTGGCCTGCGGCCTTTGGCTGGCCTTGCAAAATGAGTATTTGGGCAAGGGTGAAACGGGGCAGGGCGGATCGTGGCCTTTGAATGTCGCGTTTGACGCTCACTCTGTGACGTGGTGCCGCGCTAGGCTGCCGCAACAGCGGGGGGCACGGATGCAGCACAAACACCTTCTTTCGCCGATCGCGTTGCGCGGCCATCGCTTGCGGAACCGCATCGTTTTCGGGGCGCATACCAACAACATGTCCGACCAAGGCCTGCCCGGGCCGCGCACGGCGGGCTATCTGCTGGAGCGGGCGCTGGGCGGGGCGGCGATGATCGTGGCGGAACCCATGCCGGTGCATCGCACGGGGGTGCTGACGCGGGGAAATTTCCTGCATGGCACGGATGAGGTGATCCCGTATTTCCGCAAGGTGACCGAGCCTGTGAAAGAGGCGGGGGCGGTGATCCTGCAACAGCTTTATCATATTGGCGCGCATGGGGATTCCGACCTGAGTTTCGCGCCGCACTGGTCGCCGTCGGGCGGGCCGAGCTATCACGATTCGGACGGGTCGCATAAGGTGACCGAGGCCGAGATATGGGAGCTTATCGACGCCCATGTCGCGGCGGCGGTGCGGTGCCAGAAGGCGGGGTTCCAGGGGGTCGAGGTCTGGGCGGCCTATCACTCGCTGCTCGACCAGTTCTGGACGCCGTGGAGCAACCGGCGCGATGACCAGTGGGGCGGCAGTCTGGAAAACCGCACGCGGATGAGTCGGACGATCATCGAACGCATCCGGCGGACGTGTGGCGAGGATTTCATCATCGGGCTGGCGGTTTCCACATCGGATGCCCACGAGGTGACACTGGGGACAGAAAGTCTGTTGGAAATCATCGCCTTGCACGATGCGACGGGGCATGTGGACTATGTGACCTGCGGGCATGGCGGGTATCTGGATTTCGAGCGGCTGATGCCGACCTTCGTGTTTGCCGAAAAGCTGACCGCGCCGGTGACGGAACAGATCAAGGGCGTGGTGCGCCATGCCAAGGTGACATCCGAGGCGCATGTGCGGACGCCCGAGAATGCCGAAGCCGTCATCGCCAGCGGGCAGGCCGATATGGTTTCCATCGTGCGGGGGCAGATTGCCGACCCGCATCTGGCGCGCAAAACGGCCGAGGGGCGGGTGCAGGATGTGCGGGGCTGCATTTCCTGCAACCAGATGTGCTGGGGGCGAAGGTCGCGGGATTACTGGATTTCCTGCCTGATCAACCCGAGTGTGGGGCGCGAATGGGAATGGGGGGGCGACCGTTTCACGCCTGCGGCGGTGGCAAAATCGGTGCTGGTGGTGGGCGGCGGGCCTGCGGGACTGGAGGCCGCGCGGGTGGCGGCGGAACGGGGGCATCGGGTTGAGCTGCATGAGGCGTCGAACGATCTTGGCGGGCAGTTCCGGCTGGCCGGTTTGCAGCCAAGGCGCGGGCAGATCACCGACCTCATCGGTTGGTATGGGCGGCAGTTGGACAAGCTAGGGGTTGTGGTCCGGCTGAACAGTTTTCTGGAGGCCAGCGACATTGCCGCGCATGGGGCGGAGCAGGTGATTATCGCCACGGGGTCGTTGCCGGACGGGCGGGGGTTCCAGCGCTGGTTGCCGGGTGAAGAGCAGTTGCCGGGGCTGGGCGCGGGGGGTGTGTGGTCGCCGGAAGAGGTTTTGCGGCGCGAGGCGCGGTTGGGGGATACGGTTGTTGTTTATGACGAGGGGGGGAACTGGCGGGGGGTCGGCACGGCCTGGGCGCTGGCGGAACAGGGCAAAAAGGTGATCGTCGTGACCCCCGATCCCTTTGTTGGCAAAGAGATTTCCCGGACTTCGGCCGATGGTCCGGCGCGGGGGCGGTTGGCGAAGGCGGGGGCGATTTTCCTGACGGAACATGTGATGACCCGCTGGCACGGCAACGGGGTGACGGTGCGGTCGATGCTGGACGGGGGCGAGCAGACGCTGGCGGCTTCGGCCCTGGTCATGGCAACCACAAACGTGGCCTTTGATCCCTTTCCCGAGGCGATTGCCGGTAAGGTGTTGATCCGTATCGGAGATTGTGCGGCGCCGAGGCAGGCGGCCTATGCGTTTCACGAGGGGCGCAAGGTAGCCCTGGCGATCTAGCGGCGGCAATTCGGGCGCTGCGCCCTTGGCCTGCGGGGGCTGTCTGCCCCCGCACCCCCGAGGATATTTGCACGAGTATGAAAGCAGGGTCGGGGGTCGGGGCCTTGGCGCGGGGGGAAGGACAAGGGATGCACAACCGATGCAGACGCGCGGGACGGCGGCTTTACGCTTTCTTCACGCCTTGCCCCCGCATCGCGGCGGTCATTCCGCCGCGATGCTGCTGTCGTAGCCCGAGATGGCCTTGACCTCGAGAAACTCTTCAAGGCCCCAGATGCCGCCTTCGCGCGCGCGGCCCGAGGATTTGACCCCGCCGAAGGGCGAGCCCGCGCCGCGCGGCTTGCCGTTCATTTCGACCATGCCGGAACGGAGTTGCCGCGACAGGCGGTTGGCGCGGGCAGGGTCGCCCGACTGGACATAGTTCGTGAGGCCGTAGGGCGTGTCATTGGCGATGCGGACGGCTTCCTCTTCCGTCTCGAAGGGGATGATCGACAGGACCGGGCCGAAGATTTCTTCGCGCTCGATGGTCATGCCGGGTTTGACATCGGCAAAGACGGTGGGGCGGACGAAATAGCCTTTGTTCATCCCTTCGGGCAGGCCGAGGCCACCGGCGACGAGGCGGGCGCCTTCGGAGATGCCTTTCTGGATATAGCCCTGGATCTGGTCCCACTGGCGTTTGTTGACCACGGGGCCTATATGGGGGCCCGGCTGCATGGCGGGGCCGACCGCGATGGCATTGGCGATTTCGGCGGCTTTGGCCACGGTTTCGTCATAGACCGACCGTTCCACCAGCAGGCGCGAGGGGGCGTTGCAGGACTGGCCCGAGTTTTCCATCATCCGCTTGACCGAGCGCAGGACGGCGCGGTCATCGGCATCGGCAAAGAGAAGGTTCGCGCCCTTGCCGCCGAGTTCGAGCGTGACGCGTTTCAGGCTTTCGGCGGCGGCTTTCGAGATGGCCTTGCCTGCGCGGGTCGAGCCGGTGAAGGAGATCATTTCCACATCGGGATGGGCCGAGAGGGCCGAGCCGACACCGGGGCCGTCGCCGTTGACGAGGTTGAACACGCCCGGCGGGATGCCCGCGTCATGGCAGAATTCGGCAAAGAGCATCGCGTTGAGGGGGCTTTCCTCGGACGGTTTCAGCACGCAGGTGCAGCCTGCCAGCATGGCGGGAATGGCCTTGAGCGCGATCTGGTTCATCGGCCAGTTCCACGGCGTGATGAGGCCCACCACGCCGATGGGTTCCATGGCGATCATGGCGCCGGGGGCATGGTCGCCCAAGGGTTTGAGCCAGTGGATCTGGTCGAAGGCGCGCAGGAAGTTCGTCAGGTGCCACGGCAGGCAGGGGGCCTGATCGGAGCGGGCAAAGTCGATGGGGGCGCCCATTTCCATGGCGATGGCTTGCGCCATTTCCTCGGCCCGTTTTTCGTATTGGGTCAGGATGCCTGCCACCAGTTCCTTGCGCCGTGCAGGGGGCGTTGCGGCCCATGCCGGAAAGGCGGCGCGGGCGGCGGCAACGGCGGCTTCGGTATCGGCGGCAGAGCCCAGCGAGATGATGGCGCAGGGTTCCTCGGTCGAGGGGTCGATGACGGGGTGGTCATGGGGTGTGACGGGGGCGACCCAGCGACCGTTGATGTAGAAATCGCGTTTGATGAGCATGGCAGCCTCCGGGACATGATTTGATCATATTTTGCCAGTGATGGGGGCAGGTCGCAACCACGCAACGACAGCGAAAGGTCGCTTCTGGCGGGCGCGGCGGCGGAACATCGGCGCGGCGGGGCGCGGCGACGGGTGGAGCGGTGGCTGTGGCGGGGCGGTTTGGCGGAACAAAAGCGTGGGGGCGCGCGGTTGGATGGAACGGGCGTTCTCTTTTCGCTGCCGGTGGGGCGAAGGGGGTGAAACTTCGTTCCGTTTGGCGTATTTCAGGACCAGCCGCAGTACAGGAGTAAACCATGTCTGTCCGTATCAATGACATCGCGCCGGATTTCACCGCCGAATCGACGGCAGGGACGATCCGTTTTCATGAATGGCTGGGTGACAGCTATGGCATCGTGTTTTCGCATCCGCGCGATTTCACGCCGGTTTGCACGACCGAATTCGGCGCGGTGGCGCAGTTGTCGGCCGAGTGGAAGAAGCGCAAGACCAAGGTGATCGGGGTGTCGGTCGATTCGGTGGGCGACCACGAGAAGTGGAAGCGCGATATCGAGGCCTTTGGCGGCGCGCCTGCCGATTTTCCGATCATCGACGATTCGTCGCTGACGGTGGCCAAGGCCTATGACATGCTGCCCGCCGATTACTATCTGCCGACGGAAGGACGCACGCCTGCCCATTCGGCCACGGTGCGGACGGTCTATATCATCGGGCCGGACAAGAAGGTGCGGCTGACCATGACCTATCCGATGAGCGTGGGCCGCAATTTCGCGGAGATCCTGCGCGCGCTGGATGCGGTGCAGGCGACCGATGGCGTGCCGCTGGCCACGCCCGCCAACTGGGTGCCGGGGCAGGATGTGATTGTGGCGCTGGCCTTGAACAACGATCAGGCGCGGGAACGGTTTGGCGAGCTGGATATCAAGCTGCCCTATCTGCGCTTTGCCAAGGCGCCGAAATAGGCAGGGGCGCGGGGGGCGGCCTGACGGGTGCGCCCCCCTGCGGTTGCTGGCGGTGGCTTGACCTGCGGGGCTGAAGCTGTCTTCTGGGCGGCGTGCAGGACGGGGTGCGGTGTTGAGCGAGGCGACCACCATAGTGACGGTGTCCTATAACAGCGCCGCTGTTCTGGGTGCCATGCTGGCTTCGGCGCGGGGGCAGGCGGGTGTTGTGGTGGTGGATAATGGCGGGGCCGACGGGGTGGAAGCCCTTGCCCTGTCGCAGGGGGCGGCGTCGGTTCGGCTGGCGCGGAACGAGGGGTTCGGGCGCGGGTGCAATGCGGGTGCCGCGCAGGCCGGGGGCGAGTTCCTGTTCTTTGTGAACCCCGATGTGGTGCTGGCCGAGGGCTGCGTGGACGCGCTGGAACAGGCGGCGCGCCGGTTGCCGGGGTTCGTGGCGGCCAATCCGCTGGTGCGCGACGGGCGCGGGCGGGTCACGTTCAAGACGACATCGGTGCTGTTGCCCAAGGGTGGCGCGCGGCGGCCGGTGCCGGTGGCCGAGACCGGCGTGCCGGTGTTGACGGGCTGCGCGCTGTTCGTGCGGCGTGATGCGTTTTTGCAGGTGGGCGGGTTCGATCCGGCGATCTTTCTGTATCACGAGGATCACGACCTTGCGCTGCGGCTGGCGCGGTTGGGCGGGCTGTGGTGGGTGCCTGCGGCCGAGGTGCGGCATGTGGCGGGCACGGGCGCGCCACGGTCGGCGGCTGTGGCGCGGCTGAAGGGTTACCACATGGCGCGGTCGCGCGGCTATGCGATGCATAAACATGGCCGGTCGCTGCCCTATGCGCGCACGTTGGCGGGGGCGGTGCTGGGGCTTTTGGCGCCGCATAACCTGCTGGACGGGCGGAGGCGGTCGCGGGTGATGGGGCAGATTGCCGGAGCGGTGTCGGCCTTTCGTGACAGAGGAGTTTATACCCCGGAATGAGTGTGATCCGAGATTTCCTGCGCTGGCGGCGTGTCCGGCGGCATGTGGCCCGCCATGGCTGGCGGTTCGATTTCCACGGCATCGCGGTGACGCTGCCCGAGATGGAGTCGCCCGGCTGTGCCAATGCGCTGTTGCGCGGCAAGTACGAGGCCGAGGAGGCCGCGCTGATCGGCGCGCATCTGCCGGCGGATCGGGCGGTGATCGAGCTGGGGGGATCGCTGGGGATCGTTTCGGCGCTGATCGCGTCGCGGCTTGGGGCGGGGGTGCCGCATGTGATTGTCGAGGCCAATCCGGCGGTGCTGGACACGTGCCGCGCCAATGCGGGGCTGGCGGCGCGGCCTGCGGCGGTGCTGCGCGAGGCGGCGGTGTTCTATGGCGGTCCGGTGGCGCGGTTTGCGGCGGGCGGGAATGTGCATGCCAACCATCTGGCGGGCGCACAGGACAGCGCGGGGGTGATCGAGGTGCCTGCGGTCACGCTGCGGGCGCTGTGGGAAGGTGCGGGCGCGCCCGAGGGGTTTTCGCTGGTCTGTGACATCGAAGGGGGAGAAGCGCCGATGGTGGCGCAGGAGCGCGACGTGCTGGCCCATGCGGGCATGGTCATTCTTGAACTGCATCCCGGCCAGTATGGCAGGCAGGGCGAGGCCGAGGTGATCGCGGGGCTGGCGGCGGCTGGTCTGGTGCTGCGCGAAAGGCGGGCCGATGTTGGCCTGTGGACACGCGCCTGAGGGCGGGATGAACGGACAAGGCCCCGGCGATGACCGGGGCCTTGCTGTTTGTGCCGGAAGGGAAGCTTAGGCTTCGGCTTCTTCCTTGGACTCGGTGATTTCCTGACCGGTGGTCTGATCGACCATCTTCATGCCAAGGCGGACCTTGCCACGGTCGTCAAAGCCGAGAAGCTTTACCTTGACCTCTTGGCCTTCTTTCAGGATCTCGTTCGGGTGGTTCAGACGCTTATTGGCGATCTGCGACACGTGGACCAGACCGTCACGCTTGCCGAAGAAGTTCACGAAGGCGCCGAAATCGACCAGTTTCACCACCTTGCCGGTGTAGATCTGGCCTTCTTCGGGTTCTGCCACGATCGACCAGATCATGTCATAGGCGCGCTTGATCGCTTCGGCCGAGGACGAGGCGATCTTGATCATGCCGTCATCATTGATATCGACCTTGGCGCCCGAGGTTTCCACGATCTCGCGGATGACCTTGCCGCCCGAGCCGATCACTTCGCGGATCTTGTCGGTGGGGATGGTCAGCGTTTCGATCTTGGGCGCGTATTCCGAGAAGCCTTGCGGCGCGGAAATTGCCTTGGCCATTTCGCCCAGAATGTGCAGACGCCCATCCTTGGCCTGCGCCAGCGCCTGTTCCATGATCTCGGGCGTGATGCCCGCGACCTTGATGTCCATTTGCAGCGAGGTGATGCCGTTTTCGGTGCCTGCGACCTTGAAGTCCATGTCGCCGAGGTGGTCTTCGTCACCGAGGATGTCGGTCAGCACGGCCCAGCGGCCATCATCTTCGAGGATCAGACCCATGGCGACACCGGCGACGGGCGCTTTCAGCGGAACGCCTGCGTCCATCATCGAGAGCGAGCCGCCGCAGACGGAAGCCATCGAGGAAGAACCGTTCGATTCCGTGATCTCGGACACGACGCGAATGGTGTAGGGGAAATCGGTCGGCGCGGGCAGGACGGCCTGAAGGGCACGCCATGCGAGTTTGCCGTGGCCGATTTCGCGGCGGCCGGGCGAGCCGACACGACCCACTTCGCCAACCGAATAGGGCGGGAAGTTGTAGTGCAGCAGGAAGTTCGAGCGGCTGTTGCCGTGCAGGGCATCGATGATCTGTTCATCTTCGCCGGTGCCGAGCGTGGTCACGACCAGCGCCTGCGTTTCGCCACGGGTGAACAGCGACGAGCCGTGGGTGCGCGGCAGGACGCCGGTTTCCGACACGATCGGGCGGACGGTCTTGTTGTCGCGGCCGTCGATGCGGGCACCGCCGGTGATGATGTCACCGCGCAGGATCGAGCTTTCGAGCTTTTTGATCGCCGAGCCGAGGTTGATGTCGGCAAGGTCTTCTTCCGACAGCGCGCCCTTGATGGCCGAAACGGCGGCGGAAATCGCGTTGGTGCGTTCCTGCTTGTCCTTGATCGCGAAGGCGGCGCGCATCTGGGTTTCGCCAGCGGCTTTGACGCGTGCATAAAGGGCCGAGTAATCGGGCGCTTCGAAGTTGAAGGGCTCTTTGGCCGAGTCTTCCGCGAGGTCGATGATCAGGTCGATCACCGGCTGCATCGCGGCATGGCCGAATTTGACGGCGCCGAGCATTTCGGCCTCGGTCAGTTCGTAGGCTTCGGATTCCACCATCATCACGGCGTCTTTGGTGCCGGCGATGACGAGGTCGAGGCGCTGTTCGGGGTTCGACCGCAGGCTTTGCATGTCGTCCACGGAGGGGTTGAGAACGTATTCACCGTTCACGAAGCCCACACGCGCGGCACCGATCGGGCCCATGAAGGGCACGCCGGAAATGGTGAGCGCGGCCGAGGCGGCGATCATCGCGACGATATCGGGTTCGTTGTGCAGGTCGTGCGACAGCACGGTGGCCATCACGAGGACTTCGTTCTTGAAGCCGTCAACAAAGAGCGGGCGGCAGGGACGGTCGATGAGGCGCGAGGTGAGCGTCTCTTTTTCGGAAGGACGCGCCTCGCGCTTGAAGAAGCCGCCCGGGATTTTGCCGGCGGCGTAGTATTTTTCCTGATAATGCACGGTCAGGGGGAAGAAGTCCTGACCCGGCTTTGCGGCCTTGGCGAAGGTGACGTTTGCCATCACCGAGGTTTCGCCCAAGGTGGCGATGACAGTGCCGTCGGCCTGACGGGCGACCTTGCCGGTTTCCAGGGTAAGCGTTTCACCGCCCCACTGGATTGATTTCTTGACTACATTGAACATCAGCGGATCCTATCTGAGGGTCGCCGGCCCCTGCCGGCCCCTCGCTTGCATGGCGGCCCCATTGCCGCCGCCCCCTATCCTTTGCATGTGGCCGGGGGCGGGCCTCACGTCGCAGATGGGCGGGCCTTACAGCAAAAGGCGGTGTTTGGGAAGCGGGGAGTCGGAAGGGGCAGGGAAAGCGGAATTTGGCGCAAATTCCGCGCCGGTTTCTGACGCAGAAACCGGACGGCCGGCCGCGGGGAGAGACCGGAATTTGCGTCAAATTCCGGCGCGAAATCTGCGTCAGATTTCGCCTGCGCAAATGCAAAACGCCCGCGCCTTGCGGCACGGGCGTTCGGTATCGGGAAGCCCGAAACGCTTAGCGGCGCAGGCCGAGGCGGCCGATCAGCGACTGGTAGCGGGCTTCGTCCTTGCCCTTGAGGTAGTCAAGAAGCTTGCGGCGCTGGGCAACCATCATCAGAAGGCCGCGGCGCGAGTGGTTGTCTTTCTTGTGGCCCTTGAAGTGTTCGGTCAGCGTGGCGATACGCGACGACAGGATCGCGACCTGAACTTCCGGCGAGCCGGTATCGTTCTCTTTGGTGGCGTATTCCTTGATCAGGCGGGCTTTTTCTTCGACGGTGATCGACATCGGTGTCTCCTGTAAAGAGGGTGATGGCGCAAGCCGGGATGTCGTCCAGCAGGGCCGGTTGGTCCTTTGCGACACAAAGGATGCGTGCCCATAGGGCAGAATCGCGCGAAAGGGAAGCCTGAATTGGCGTGGGGCGGGGACGGTTAACCATGGCGGCAGAAAGCTGTCGCAAAGATGCGGGCGGAAAGGGATAATTCACCACTGGCGGGCAGTCTGTCCGGCAGCGCGGGGTGCGTGTTGGTGCGGGGGTTTCGATGTTTGGGCTTCTTGGCCTGATGGGTCTTGTCGCGGCGGGGATGGCAATCGACGCGCTGCTGGGCGGCGCCGAGACGGACCTGCCGGATGACGGGGACGCGGCCTTGCAGGACCAGCCCGACGATATGCCGCCCGATACCGCGCCGGATGCGGGCAGCGGCGATCCGGTGCTGGACGAGGCGGGGGGGCTGCCGGATGGCCACCTCGATCCCGGAACGGACGAGGGGATGCCGCAATCGGATGACAGGCCCGACAGCCCCGCCGCGGCCCTGACCATGGCAGGTTCGGACGTGTCCGATGTGCTGAATGGCGACGGGGGGGATGACACGGTCTATGCCCAGGGGGGGGACGATGTCGCCTCGGGCGGACTGGGCGATGATGCGCTTTGGGGCAGCGACGGGGCGGATATGCTGGACGGTGCTGCGGGCGATGACCGCCTTTACGGCGGTGCGGACGCGGACTGGCTGCGCGGCGGCGCCGGAGATGACGCGTTGGGCGGTGGCGGCGGCCATGACCGGCTGGACGGCTGGGAGGGCGATGACGCGCTGGCCGGTGGCCGGGGCGACGACCGGATGAACGGCGGCGAAGGAAACGATTCGCTGACCGGCGGCGCGGGCAATGACACGCTGGTCGGTGGCGCGGGCGGTGACAGCCTGTGGGCCGATGCCGGCAATGACGAGATCGATGGCGGCGCAGGCAATGACACGCTGTCGGGCGGTGACGGGACCGACATGCTGAACGGCGGCGCGGGCGATGACGTATTGGCGGCCGGAACGGCGGGCTATGTGACCGGCGGCGAAGGGGCCGACAGTTTCCACCTGCAGGCGGGCGGATTGGTCACGGTGACCGACTATGACGGGGCCGAGGACCGGCTGTTGGTGGTTTATGACAGCGCGCTGCACCCGTCGGCGGCCCTGACGGTGCAGGATGACGGCGCGGATGCGGTGATCCGGCTGGACGGCGTGGCGATTGCCCGCGTCACCGAAGGCGCGGGGCTTTCGGCGCAGGATGTGATCTTGCAGCCACGCTGAACGCTGCTGGCGGCTTTGGGCTGCGGATCGGGGCTCGGGTTCTGACAGATTGGTTTGGGTGCTTGGGCGGCTGTGGGGTTTGGCGTCGAAGGGATGGGGCGGGTTTGTGCTGCTTGGTGGGGGTTTTAACTTTGGGCCGGGCGCGGGAGGCCGGGGCGGTTGGCCTTTGGCCGTGACGGGGACGAGGGCGGGCGGTTGGCCTATTCCGTCTGGCTGCCGAGGGCGCGGGGCTTTTGACCCGAGGGGCCTTGTTGCCGTGTTGGGCGGTGGTGGTGGTTTGTGGCTGCGGATCGGTGTTCGGATTTTCACAGATTGTGTTGGCTGCTTGGGCGGCTGTGGGGTTTGGCGTCG
>JAIXRW010000009.1 GCA_027484985.1 Rhodobacter sp.
ACGTATTCGCCGTATTCGGCGGTGTTCGAGATCGAGTAGTTCATGTTGGCGATGCCGCCTTCGTAGATCAGGTCCACGATCAGCTTCACCTCGTGCAGGCATTCGAAATAGGCCATTTCGGGCTCGTAGCCCGCTTCGACCAGGGTTTCAAAGCCCATGCGGATCAGTTCGACCAGACCGCCGCAGAGCACGGCCTGTTCGCCGAAGAGGTCGGTTTCGCATTCCTGACGGAAGTTCGTCTCGATGATGCCCGAGCGGCCGCCGCCGATGGCCGAGCAGTAGGAGAGGCCGATTTCCATCGCCTTGCCGGTCGCGTCCTGATGGACCGCGACGAGGCAGGGCACGCCGCCGCCCTTGGTGTATTCGCCGCGCACAGTGTGGCCGGGGCCTTTGGGGGCCATCATGATGACATCGACGCCCTTTTTCGGCTCGATCAGGCCGAAATGGACGTTCAGGCCGTGGGCAAAGGCGATGGCCGAGCCTTCGCGCAGGTTGTCATGGACGTATTTCTTGTAGGTGTCGGCCTGCAGTTCGTCGGGCATGGTGAACATGATGAGGTCGCACCATGCGGCTGCTTCGGCGATGCCCATGACCTTGAGGCCTTCGCCTTCGGCCTTTTTGGCCGAGGGCGAACCGGGGCGCAGGGCGACGACGAGGTTTTTCGCGCCCGAGTCGCGCAGGTTGAGGGCGTGGGCGTGGCCCTGGCTGCCGTAGCCGAGGATGGCGACCTTTTTGTCCTTGATCAGGTTGATGTCGCAGTCACGATCGTAATAGACGCGCATGGCGTATGCTCCTGTTGAAGTCGATGGCGGCACTTTAGCGGGATTCGGGCGTGATCCTGTGCGTTATTTGACGGGATGCGGTTTTTCTGCGAAGAATCATTCTGTCAATGGCAGATCGGTGAAAAAATCATGCAGCTGGACGATACGGACCGCAGGGTCCTGCGGCATTATCTGGCCGAGCCTGCGCTGGCGCGGGCCGATCTGGCGGAACGGGCGGGGGTGACGGCGGCGACGCTGTGGCGGCGGCTGGAGCGGCTGCGCGATGCGGGGTTGATCAGGGCCGAGCGGGCGCGGGTGGATTGGCGGCGGCTGGGATACGAGGTCGAGGTGAGTTTGCGATTCACGCTGGACAAGACCGATCCGCGGGCCTTTGACGATTTCATCGCTGCGGCGCGCGAGGTGCCCGAGGTGGTGGCGATCGAGACGTTTCTGGGCCGGGTCGATGTGCGGTTGAACGTGATCGCGCGGGATATGGGGCATTATCAGGAAGTGTATCGCCAGCGGATTCTGGGCCTGCCGCATATTGCCGAGGTGGATGCGCTGATGCTGATTGCCACGATCAAGGATGCCGAGGCGCTGCCGCTGTGATCGATCTGGATGATGTGGATCGCGCGATCTTGCGGGCGCTGGCGCTGGAGGCGGGTGTTTCGGCGGGCGAGCTGGGGCGGCGCTTCGGGATCAGCCAGCCTGCGGCGTGGCGGCGGGTGCGGCGGCTGGAGGAGGCGGGGGTGCTGGCGGGGGTGCAGGTCGATGTGGACCGCGCGGCGCTGGGCTTTGGCGTGACGGTGTTTCTGGGCGTGAAGCTGGCGACGAAGGGTAGGGTGAGCCTTGAGGATTTCGAACGGGCGGTGACGGCGATCCCCGAGGTGCAGGTGGTGCAGCATGTGCTGGGGCTGTTCGATTACCGCCTGCGCGTGGTGGCCCGCGACATTGCCGATTTCGAGCGGGTCCTGCGGCGGCGGATCATGACCTTGCCGGGGGTGGGGAATGTCGAGGCCAATGTGCTGCTGACCGAAGAGCGCAGGCCCGGACCGTTGGGATAGTGGCGGGCCGCCGGAGAGGGGCTCACCCCTCTCCGGACCTCTCCCGAGGATATTTGGGGGCAGAAAATGGGGCGGGCGGCGCGGGGGTGTCGGAAACGGGCTGGTTTCGCGGCAGGGCTGCGCCATATTTCGGGGCAGGGATTTTGGAGGATGAGCCGATGACGACCTTGCCGCTGGCGCATGTGGACCCCGAGGGGTTGCAGGAATTTTCGGTCGTGTTCACCGACCGGTCGTTGAACCATATGTCGGCGCGGTTCCAGGGCGTGATGCGCGATGTGTCGGGCCTGCTGAAAGAGGTCTATCGCGGGCCGGCGGTGGCGCTGGTGCCGGGGGGCGGGACCTATGCGATGGAGGCCGTGGCGCGGCAGTTCGGGCAGGGCAACGTGCTGGTGGTGCGCAACGGCTGGTTTTCCTATCGCTGGAGCCAGATTTTCGAGGCGGGCGGGTTCGCGCAAAGCGTGACGGTGGTGATGGCGCGGCAGACCGGCAACGGGGTGCAGGCGCCCTATGCCCCGCCGCCGGTGGACGAGGTGGTGGCCAAGATCCGCGAGGCGCGCCCCGAGGCGGTGTTTGCGCCGCATGTGGAAACGAGCGCGGGGTTGATCCTGCCGGATGACTATATTGCGAGGATCGCGGCGGCGGCGCATGAGGTCGGGGCCTTGATGGTGCTGGACTGTATCGCCAGCGGTTGTGTCTGGGTCGATATGGCGGCGACGGGGGTGGATGTGCTGATTTCGGCCCCGCAGAAGGGGTGGTCGGCTTCGCCTTCGGCGGGGGTGGTGGTGATGTCGCCACGGGCCGAGGAGCGGCTGGCGGCGACGACGAGTAATTCCTTTGCCATCGATCTGAAGAAATGGCGCGCGATCATGGCGGCCTATGAGGGGGGTGGGCATGCCTATCATGCCACCATGCCCACCGATGCCATCGTGGGTTTCCGCGATGCGATGCTGGAGACCAAGGCCATGGGCTTTGCCGAGGCCAAGGCCGCGCAATGGGAATTGGGCCGTGCGGTGCGGGGGATGCTGGCGGCGCGTGGCGTGCCTTCGGTCGCGGCAGAGGGCTATCAGGCGCCGGGGGTTGTGGTGAGCTATACTGCCGATGGGGATGTGCAGAACGGATCGAAATTCCGCGCGCAGGGCATGCAGATCGCGGCGGGCGTGCCGTTGCAGGTGGGCGAGGGGGCGGAGTTCAAGACGTTTCGCCTTGGGCTGTTCGGGTTGGACAAGCTGAAGGATGTGCCGGCCACGGTGGCGCGGCTGGAGCAGGCGCTGGAGGCGGTGCTGTAGGGCGCGCGGGCCCGACGCATTTTATGTGAAAATTCAGGGCCGGCTATCCCATGGGGTGGCCGGCCTGATTTTTCGGTGGAACGATCGTTGGCCTAGCGGATGCCGAGGCCCGCGCGCATGAGCGTTTTGCGGACGGGGGCCACGGAATAGAGCGTGTCGAGCGCGGTTGCCCGCAGGTCGCGCAGGCCTTGGGCGCCCATCATCGAGGCGCGGTTGAGCGCGTCGATGCCGGTGATGCGGGTGGTGATGTCGAGGTGGCGGGCACGGCTGTAGGCGGCGAGCATGGCGGGGCTGCCGATCTGGTCGCGGTGTTCCTGTGCCAGTGTCAGCAGCGCGTTCAGGTCGGCGATTGACATGTTCAGCCCCTGCGCGCCGATGGGCGGCAGGACATGGGCGGCTTCGGCCATGAGGGCGGTGCGTTCGCCGGTCATGCGGGCGGCGATCTGGCTGATGATGGGCCAGAGCGTGCGGCGGCTGATGAGGGTGAGCGGCCCGAGGATGTGGCAGGAGCGGGTGTTCATCTCGGCCTCGAATTCCGCGACTGGCAGGGCGGCGAGGCGTTGCGCGTTGGGGCCGGTTTCCATCCAGACCACGGCCGAGCAGGGCGCACCGTCACGGTCGGGCAGGGGGACGAGGGTGAAGGGGCCGCCCGAGCGGTGGATCTCGGTCGAGATGTTCTTGTGCGGGATGGGGTGGCTGACGGCGAAGGCGAGCGCCTTTTGGCCGTAGCGGGTGGTCTTGACGGGGATGCCCAAGGCTTCGCGCACAAAGGAATTGCGGCCATCGGCGCCGATCACGAGGCGGGCGCGGATGCGGGTGCCGTCGGACAGGGTGGCCAGCGCCTCGGCCTCGCGCGTTAGAAGGGCGGTGGTGGCCACGCCGGGGCGGAAGCTGACATTCGGGAGTTCGGCAAGGCGGGCCGAGATTTCGCGGCGCAGCAGCCAGTTGGGCAGGTTCCAGCCGAAGGGCTGGTCTGAAATGTCGGCGGCGTCGAAATCCTTGATGATGCGGGGTTCGGGCAGTTCGCCGCCCGCATCGATGATGCGCATGATTTGCAGGGGGGCGGCGAAGGGGGCGAGGCGCTGCCAGAGGCCCGCCGCCTGCAACACGGGAACCGAGGGTTGCAGGAAGGCGGTGGTGCGCAGGTCGGCGCCTTCGGCCTCCATCGTGGTGACGGGGGGTTCGGGGTCGGTGATGATGACCGTGAATCCGGCCGAACCGAAGGCTGCGGCAGCGGTCAGGCCCGCCACGCCGCCGCCGGAGATGAGGATATCGGTCTGTTCGCGTGTCATGGGGCGCGCTTTCGCGAAAGTCAGGGCAGGGTGACCCAGATGAGAAGGACGAAGATCACCGGAACGGCGGCAAGCGCGGTGAGGACAAGGGCGGCAAGGCCGAAGGATTGGACCGCAAGCACCACGGCGGTAACGGCGATGACCAGAAGGTAGAACACGACCGATATGTCGCGGCCGATATCGCGGGCGATATGGCCAAGGACGGGGATGGTGACGGGCTTGGGGGTAAGGGTGCTGTGCATCGGTCTTTCGCGCTGGCGGGTCTGTCGGGAAGATGGGCCGTTCTGGCGCAAAGGCGAGGGAGGCGCGCTGCGGCGCAGGGTCGCGTTCACGCGCGGGTGAGCGCGGAGAGCGGGCCGAGAAATTCGGCCAGATCGGCGTGGTGGTGGTGGATATGCGGGGCGGGTTCGGGCAGGGGGGCGATGTGGACGGTCTGCATGCCCATGGCATGGGGGGCCACGAGGTTGCGGGCGTCATCTTCGAACATCGCGGCGGTGGCGGGGTTCAGGCGATCTTGGGCGAAGATGGATTCAAACGCGGCGCGTTCGGGTTTGGGGCGGAAGCCCGCATGTTCGATGCCGTAAACCGCGTCAAACAACCCGTCCAGCCCGCGCGCGGCAAGGACGCGGGCCGCATAGGGCGCATCGCCATTGGTATAGACGATGCGGCGGCCGGGCAGGGCCTTGATGCGTGCGGCGAGCAGCGGATCGGGGGTAAGGACGGAAAAATCGATGTCATGGACATGGCCCAGGAAATCATGCGGGTCGATCGCATGTTCGGCCATCAGCCCGGCAAGGGTGGTGCCGTAGCGGCGCCAATAGGTGGCGCGCAGGTGGTTGGCCTGTTCGGGCGGGACGCCGAGCTTGCGCGAGACCCAGTCTGTCATGCGGATTTCGATCTGGTCGAACAGGCGCATGCGCGGCGGGTAAAGCGTGTTGTCGAGGTCGAAGACCCAGGCGGTGACATGCGAGAAGGGCAGATGTGACATGGCGCGAGGTTAGGGGAAGCGGGCGGGGGCGGCAATGGGGCACGCCTGCGGGCGGGCGGAACGGGCTGCGGTTGAAAGCGGGTGTCAGATTTTGTATACAGCGGTATCCCGGAATAGGACGGGGCGTGACGGAACGGAGGGCCGCGCTCGGTGCAGAAGGATGCCTATACGCTGATACTCGAGGCGATCGATGCGGGGCTTTACAAGCCCGGTGACCGGCTGGTGGAATCGGAATTGGCCGAGCGGCTGGGCGTGTCGCGCACGCCCGTGCGCGAGGCGTTGCAGCGGCTGGAAACGCAGGCGATGCTGACCCGCGACGGGCGCAGCCTGATCGTGGCGTCGCTTGACCATAACCAGTTGGCCGAGCTTTACGCGGTGCGGACCGAGTTGGAGGGGCTGGCCGCGCGGCTGGCGGCGCGGCATGCGACGGATGAGGAGATTCGCGTGCTGCGCGGGATGGTGCGCGATGACCGTGGCCTTCTGGGGGGCGATCCCAAATTGCTGAGCCGCGCCAACAAGCGGTTCCACCGGCAGATCCATCTGGCCAGCCACAACCGCTTTCTGGTGCAGCAGCTTGACCTTGTGCACCGGTCGATGGCGCTGATGGGCAATACCTCGTTCGCGGCCGAGGGGCGGGACGAGGTGGCGCTGGCCGAGCATGACCAGATTATCGCTGCGATCGAGGCGCGGGATGGCGACGCGGCGTATCGTGCCCTGCGCCAGCATATCAGCACGGCTTTCGAAACGCGGCTGCGGGTGGATGCGGGCGAGATCCGCACCCGCTGAACCCACCGGTCAGGGCGCCGAGTCGAACTGGCCGTGGCGCGTCTTGTCCCAGTAAAAGGGGCGGGTCACGGTTTCGGCAAAGGCCTTGAGCCCGGCCAGAGCGCCGAGCGGAAAATAGCCGTGCAGCGTGACGATCCAGAGCGGGCTGAGCCGGTGGCCACTGCGGCGCAGCGCCACCAGATGCAGCACGAAATTCAGCGCCTCGGACAAAAGGCACAGCAGGACAACCGTGCCCATGCCCTGCGGGGGCAGCACGCGGGCCAGAACATGGCCATAGCCGAGCGGGATCGACCACAGCGTCACCAGCGCCGGAACAAGGCTGACCTGCGCCAGCGCGCCCAGAAACACGATCTGGAAGCCCAGAAAGCCGCGCGCGCCAAGGTCGCGCCAAAGCTGGCGGGGGCGGCGCATATGGGTCGCCCAAGTCATCAGGTAGCCCTTGATCCAGCGTGACCGCTGGCGGACCCAGGGCAGGGGGCGGCAATTCGCCTCTTCCTGCGTGGTACTGGCGACCATGCGGGTGCGGTGGCCGTGGCGGGCAAGGCGGATGCCGAGATCGGCATCTTCGGTCACGTTATGGGCATCCCATCCGCCAAGGTCCAGCAGCACGCGGCGCTTGAGGAACAGCGAGGTGCCGCCCAGCGGCATGGGCAGGCCCAGCCGTTCGATGCCCGGCAGCACAAGGCGGAACCACAGCGCATATTCCAGCGTGAAGCAGCGCGACAGCCAGTTGTGGCGCGGGTTGTAGTAATCGAGCGCGGCCTGCATGCAGGCGACATCGGGCGGGGCGGCGGCAAAGGCGGCGGCGACCTTTCGCAACTGGTCCGGCGCGGGGGCATCTTCGGCATCATAGACCCCGACGATATCGCCACGGGCGAAATCGAGCGCGATGTTGAGGGCGCGCGGCTTGGTGCGGATGCTGCCCGCAGGAGCGGTGACGATGGACATCCACGGCGGCAGGCGGGCGGCATCAAGCGCGGCGCGGGTGGCGGTATCGTCATCTTCGACCACCAGCAAAAGTTCGAGCCGGTCGCGCGGATAGTCGAGCCGTTCGAGGCGGCGGATCAGGCGGGGGGCGATATCCTCTTCGCGGTAAAGCGCGATCAGCAGGGTGACGGGGGGAAGATCAACCTCGGGCAGGGGGGGCGGGGGGGGCGTGGCATCGGCGCGTAAGGTGGCAAGGGCGGCGGCGAATTTGAAGCCGGTATTGACCGCCAGCGCCAGCAGGGCCAGCGCGAAGACCAGCGTGACCAGCGCGACCGGCGCCATGACGGCCAAGGCGCCAAGGGCAAGGAACAGCCCAAGTGCTGCGCGGCGCAGGCGGCGGCCATCAAGGCGGCGGCAGCTTTCGTCGGGGCGGGTGCGGGTTTCGGCGCGCAGGGCCAAAGCGGGGCCGAACCTGTCGCACACGGCGCGGCGAAAGGCTTCGGGCGCTGTTTCGACGGGCCGCAGGAAGGGGCCGAAACATGCGGCCAGCGCGGGGCGGGCGGTGGCAAAGCGCGCGGCATCCTGCACAAGGACCACAACCTCGCCCCCCTTGCGCGACCAGGGCAGCACGCCAAGGTCAAGGCAGCGGTCAAACCCGAATTGCGGCACCAGCGCCGGGTCGGACGGGCCTGCCGCCGGATCGCGCGGGGGTGGGCGGCGGAAGGTGGCCCCCCCGTCCTGCCGGAGCAGCGCCTGCGCCGGCATGGCAAAGCCCGGCACGGATGGGGCGGGCAGATCGGGGCCTGTCGGTTCGGACATGTGCTGCGCCTTGGCCTTTCCCGGTGACTGGGTGACCTTGGGGCGCAAGCGTTAAGAAGCGGTTAACCCGCCAGAGGCCGGTCAGGCGCGGCGGGCGCGCATGGCTTCGGCAAAGCGTTCGAACAGGTAAAAGCTGTCTTGCGGGCCGGGCGACGCCTCGGGGTGGTATTGCACCGAGAAGATCGGTTTGCCTTCCACGCGGATGCCGCAATTCGACCCGTCGAACAGGGACACATGGGTTTCCTTGACCCCTGCGGGCAGGGTCTGGCTGTCAACGGTGAAGCCGTGGTTCATCGAGGTGATCTCGACCTTGCCGGTGTCGAGGTCTTTCACCGGATGGTTGGCGCCGTGATGGCCGTGGTTCATCTTGACCGTATTGGCCCCGAGCGCGAGGGCGAGCATCTGGTGGCCAAGGCAGATGCCGAAGAGCGGCACATCGCGGGCCAGAACGCCCTGGATCATCGGGACGGCATAGGCGCCCGTGGCGGCCGGATCGCCGGGGCCGTTGGACAGGAACACGCCTTCGGGGTTCAGCGCCATGACATCCTCGGCCGTGGCGGTGGCGGGCAGCACGGTCACATCGCAGCCGACCGAGGCGAGGCAGCGCAGGATGTTACGTTTCGCGCCATAGTCGATGGCGACAACGCGCAGGCCTTCGCCGGTGCGTTCGGTATAGCCTTCGGGCCAGGCCCAGGTCTTTTCGTTCCAGCGGTAGGACTGGGTGCAAGAGACATCCTTGGCAAGGTCAAGGCCCACAAGCCCCTTCCACGCGCGGGCCTTGGCGACAAGGGCGGCAAGGTCGAAATTGCCTTCGGGGTCATGGGCAAGCGCGACATGGGGCGCGCCCTGCTGGCGGATGGCGCGGGTCAGGCGGCGGGTGTCGATGCCGCCGATGCCGATGCGGCCCTTTGAGGTGAGCCATTGGGTCAGCTCACCCGTCGAACGCCAGTTCGACGGTTCGGTCGGGTCCCATTTCACCACCATTCCGGCAGCGACGGGGGTGGCGGTTTCATCATCTTCCGGCGTCACGCCGACATTTCCGATATGGGGGAAGGTGAAGGTCACGACCTGCCCCGCATAGGACGGGTCAGTCATGATTTCCTGATAGCCCGTCATTGCGGTGTTGAACACAAGCTCGGCCACCGTTTCGCCCGTGGCGCCAAAGCCCTTGCCGTAAAAGACCGTACCATCCGCCAGCGCAAGGCAGGCGGTCGGTTTGTCGGAGGGTTTCGCGGATGCGGGCATGGGGCGACTCCTGTCGGCGAATTTCGGGGACACTAGTGGCGCGGGGCTTCGGGGTCAAGGGCGGGGTGGAAAAGGAATATTTAGCTATATCAATGGGTTGACCGCTTTGGTTGCGGTTGTGATCGGCGGGCGATGGTTGTAAGCTGGCATCTGGCGTAAACGGTCGGGGAAGGGCTGGTCATGGCGATGCGCGAGAGGTTGTCCGAGGCACTGAAAGACGCGATGCGCGCCAAGGCGGCAGACCGGCTTTCGACGCTGCGTCTGATCAATGCCGCGATCAAGGACCGCGACATCGCCAATCGCGGCGAAGGCGGGGATGGCGTGGTGCCGGATGGCGAGATTCTGGCGATCATGGGCAAGATGGTGAAGCAGCGTCAGGAAAGCGCGCGCGCCTATGAAGAGGGCGGGCGGCTGGAACTTGCGGAAAAGGAACTGGCCGAAATCGGCGTGATCGAGGAATTCCTGCCGCGCCAACTGTCGGGGGCCGAGGTCGAAGCGGCGGTGACGGCGGCGATTGCCGAGGCGGGGGCAACCAGCATCCGTGACATGGGCCGTGTGATGGCGGTCCTGAAGGGCAAATATACCGGCCAGATGGATTTCGGCGCGGTGGGGCCCAAGGTGAAAGACCTGTTGGGCTGATCGGCCGCT
This sequence comes from Rhodobacter sp., assembly GCA_027484985.1. Taxonomy (GTDB): domain Bacteria; phylum Pseudomonadota; class Alphaproteobacteria; order Rhodobacterales; family Rhodobacteraceae; genus Paragemmobacter. Next base: position 9,817 of record JAIXRW010000009.1, read on the forward strand.
TCAAAGCTTATGCGCTGCGGGGGGCTTCGGCCCCCCCTTTTCATTCCCGCGCGTGCATGCCCGCCCGCGCAGGGGGGCCTTCTGCCCCCCACGCCCTTGCGGGCTCCCCCCGAGGATATTTGGGGGCAGAAAATGCAGCGCGCTTTCCCCATTTTCTGCCCTGAAATATCCTCAGGGGGTGAGGCCGAAGGCCGAGGGGGCAGAATGCCCCCTTTGCTGGCCTTACATCAGCGCAGGCTGTTCAGTTTCGACTGAAGCTCGTCACGCAGTTGCACGCGTTCGTCTTCCGACAGGAAGGCGCCCAGTTCCACCTCGCGCCCGTTGCCGGTGAGGGTGAGGTAATTCGGAACGGGGCCGCCAGTCGGGTGCAGCGACAGGCGGACCCAATGGGGGTTGGCCTGCCATTCGCGGCGCTGGCCACGGGGGCCGTGGCGGGTGAGGGTAAGGCTGTCAGGGGCGAAGGACAGGTCTTCGACGATTTCGCCATCGCGGTAGGATTTTGACAGTGCGTACCATGTGCCGCCGACCGCGACGGCGAAAAACGGCAAAAGGCCCCAGAGCACCGGCGAGCCGAGCACGGCCAGCATCGGCACGAGAATCAGCCCGCAGGTCACGGCGATGAAGCCGACGAAGCCCTTGCGGGGCAGCGAGCGGTAGGGCCAGAGGTGCAGGCGGGCGGGTGCGGCACCGTCGGCGGGAAGCCATTCATAGGGCATGGGGATCAGGTCTTGGTCTTGGTTTTGGTCTTGCGGTGGTCCGGTTTTGTGCGGCCGTTTCTTCTGTTGGGGAAGAGGGTGCGGATGGGCGGATGGTAGGGCGCGGCGGCGGTCTTCCAAATGAAAACGGCCCCGGATCGCTCCGGGGCCGTTCGCTTTGATGCCGGCCTTAGTGGGCGTGCGACTTGTCCCAGTCGGACTGCTTGGGCAGCTGCTCGAAGGTGTGTTCGGGCGGCGGCGAGGGCAGGGTCCATTCCAGCGTGTCGGCATATTCGTTCCAGTAGTTGTTCTCGGTCACGCGCTTGCCGAAGAACAGGGTGTAGAACACGATGCCGATGAAGAACACGAAGGAACCGAAGGCGATGAAGGCGCCGATCGACGAGAACCAGTTCCAGTAGGCGAAGGCTTCCGGATAGTCGATGTAGCGGCGCGGCATGCCTTGGCGGCCAAGGAAGTGCTGCGGGAAGAAGGTCAGGTTCGAGCCGATGAACATGGCCCAGAAGTGCAGCTTGCCTGCCCATTCCGGATACTGGCGGCCCGACATCTTGCCCATCCAGAAGTAGATGCCCGCGAAGATACCGAACACGGCGCCGAGCGACATCACGTAGTGGAAGTGCGCCACGACATAGTAGGTGTCATGGTAGGCGCGGTCCACGCCGGCCTGGCTTAGCACGATGCCGGTCACGCCGCCGACGGTGAACAGGAACAGGAAGCCGAAGGCCCAGAGCATCGGCGTCTTGAACTCGATCGAGCCGCCCCACATGGTGGCGATCCACGAGAACACCTTGATGCCGGTGGGCACCGCGATGACCATGGTGGCCAGCATGAAGTAGGATTGCTGGGTCAGCGACATGCCGACCGTGTACATGTGGTGCGCCCAGACGACGAAGCCCAGAACACCGATGGCGACCATGGCATAGACCATGGGCAGGTAGCCGAAGATCGGCTTTTTCGAGAAGGTCGAGATGACCTGCGAAATGATACCGAAGGCGGGCAGAACGATGATGTACACCTCGGGGTGGCCGAAGAACCACAAGATGTGCTGGTAGAGCACCGGGTCGCCGCCGCCTGCGGGCGAGAAGAAGGTCGTCCCGAAGTTGCGGTCTGTCAGCAGCATGGTGATGGCGCCAGCCAGAACCGGAAGGGCCAGAAGGATCAGCCATGCGGTGATGAAGATCGACCAGGCGAACAGCGGCACCTTGTGCATGGTCATGCCGGGGGCACGCATGTTCAGGAAGGTGGTGATGATGTTGATGGCGCCGAGGATCGACGAGGCACCCGACAGGTGCACGGCGAAAATGGCGAGGTCCATCGCATAGCCGCCTTCGGCGGTGGTTGAGAGCGGCGGGTAAAGCACCCAGCCCACGCCCGCGCCGGTGCCGAGATCACCGCCGCCGCCGGGGGCAAAGAGCGAGGCCACGGCGAGCGAGGTGCCCGCGACGTAAAGCCAGTAGGACAGGTTGTTCATGCGCGGGAAGGCCATGTCCGGCGCGCCGATTTGCAGCGGCATGAAGTAGTTGCCGAAGCCGCCGAACAGCGCGGGGATCACCACGAAGAACATCATCAGGATGCCGTGGGCGGTGATGGTGACGTTCCAGATATGGCCGTTGGGCGTGCAGGTCGCGGCGGCGTCAGCGACGAGGCGCAGGCCTTCCTGACACATATACTGCACGCCGGGGTGCATCAGCTCCATCCGCATATAGACGGTGAAGATGACCGAGATCAGCCCGACGAGACCGCCGGTGAAGAGATAGAGGATCCCGATGTCCTTGTGGTTCGTCGACATGAACCAGCGGGTGAAGAACCCCCGCTCGTCATGGCCGTGGCCATGAATGGCTGCGTCCGCCATTGGCGTCTCCCGATTCTAACTTCTGTGACCGGGCATTCGAGGCCCGGCAATGGTTCCCTTATGGGCCATGTGTTTAATCGCCACGCGGGGTCGGGGCAATGACTGACTTTGACGCAGGTCAACAAAAGCCGGTCGGGGCGGCGATTTGCGGGGCGACCAAGCGTCGCGGGGGCTTTGGCGGGGCGGGGGAATGTGCCCCCCCCCCCCGCCTGCCCGTGGTGGCCGCTACAGTGCGCAGCTGGGGTTCAGGCCGCCCCCTGCGGGGAAGAATCGCGGGAATGTCGCCATGAGGGCGGCGTCGAGATCGGCCATCGTGACGGGCAGGCCCAGATCGACAAGGCTGGTCACGCCGTGATCGGCGATGCCGCAGGGCACGATGCCGGAAAAATGCGAAAGGTCGGGTTCGACATTGATCGAGATGCCGTGAAAGCTGACCCATCGGCGCAGCTTGATGCCGATGGCGGCGATCTTGTCTTCGTGCGGAGTGCCGTCGGGGTTGGGGGCACGGTCGGGCCGCACCACCCAGACCCCCACGCGGCCGGGGCGGATTTCACCCGTCACGTTGAATTCGGCCAAGGTGGCGATGACCCAGTTTTCCAGAGCGCGCACGAAGCAGCGCACATCGCGGCCGCGATTGCCCACATCGAGCATGGTATAGATGACGCGCTGGCCGGGGCCGTGATAGGTGTATTGCCCGCCGCGCCCCACATTATAGACAGGAAAACGGTCGGGCTGCACCAGATCGGCGGGCTTGGCCGAGGTGCCCGCCGTGTAAAGGGGGGGATGTTCCAGCAGCCAGATCGCCTCGGGCGCGTCGCTGCGGTGGATCGCCTCGACCCGCGCCTCCATGGCGGCGAGGGTTTCGGCATAGGGGCTGAGGCCCGCAAGGGTTGTCCATTCGGTCATGATATCCTCGGGCGCGGGGCTTGTGGATAGGGGCTAGGCGATGTTTCCGCTTGCCTCAAGCCCGAAAAGGGGGATCATTCTGGGGCTGTGCGCTTTCCGGCAGTGCATTCGGGGCGCGAGTTTCGGTTTGTGATCGGGTGGCGGAAATGGTGCTTAAGCGTTTCGGGCGGGCCGTTGCGTCCGCGGTCATTCTGGCAGGGCTGGTCAATCCGGCGCGGGCCAATGATGGGGATATCATCGGGGGGCTGGTCGCCGGAATGATCGGCGCGGCCATCGTGAACGGGGCAAACCAACAGCAATCGCAACGGCAGGTCGCAAGAAAGCCGCAGGCATCGGGTCTTTCGTCGGCCGAGCGGCAACGCAATGCCGAGGTTCAGACAGCGTTGAACCATTTCGGGTTTGCTGTCGGGGCGCCTGACGGGGTGCTTGGGTCGCGCAGTCGTGCGGCAATCGCGCAATATCAATCGTTTCTGTCCTTTGCGCCCACCGGTTCCTTGTTGGAAACCGAGCGGCAGATCCTGATCACGGCCTATCAGCGCGCCATGATCGGCGGTGCCGAAGTGGCCGAAATCGTTTCGGCCAGCCCGATGGGCCTGCGCGGGTTGCTGACCGACACTCGGGACCGGATGCTGGGGCTGGAGGATGCGACGGCGCGCACGGTTAGGGCGGGTTATGGCGGCCTGCCCCCCGAGATTGCCGAGGCGGTGGAGGAGATCGCGCGCAATTCGGGCATCGAGGGGCCCGTGCTGGCCCAGCGGGCCGGTTTCTTGCAGATGGCCGACATGAATGGTGACGGCAGAAGCGACTACCTCATGGACACGGCTGTTACGGGATCGGGCTTTTGGTGCACCGGTAAGGAATGTGCGGTGCGCGTGTTCCTGACCACGCCAACGGGCTTTCAGCGCAATGACTTCCAGCTTGCCACGCCGACACCGGCCGCCTTTGCCTGTGCGGGTGACGTGTGCCGGATCGCGGCCGCGCCTGCCGCCCCGCCGCCCGCAGCCGATGCGCCGCTGGCCGGCGGGACCGGCACGGTGATGGCAACGACCCCCGCCGGGCAGGCCGAACCATCGCTGCCGGGCTTTGCCGCGGCCCTTCCGGTTGCGGACAGCATGGCCGCCCATTGCCGCGCGGTGGGAGAGGCCGCCGCGCTGGCAGGCGGGCGCCCGCAGACGGCCGCCGCAATGACCGACCCCGCGCAGGCGCTGGGCGAACAGTTCTGCCAAGTGGCCGCCGCTGCCGAAGCGGATGGCGCGGCCTTGATGGCGCAGGTGCAGGGATTTTCTCGCGACCAGATCGCCGCGCAATGCGCCGCCTTTTCAGACTCGCTTGCCGCGCAGCGCGATATGGCCGCCGCCAAACCGCGCGATGCCGCCCTGTCGGAATTGCAGGGATGGCTGGCCAAGGCGGGCCTGCCCGAAGCGCAGCTTGTCGGCACGGCCCGTATTTGCCTGTCGGTCGGTTACGGGGCCGATGATGTCGCGATGGCGCTGGGTTCGGCGCTGGTTCTGACGGGGACAGGCAATATGGTTTATGCCGAACTGGTGGGCCATCATCTGGCTGCCGGGCTGGGCATCGCGCGCAATCCGGCCTTGGCCGTCGATTGGTTCGACGGCGCGGTCGAGGCGGCGAAGGCCGGTCAGGCACCGGTTTTCCTGCCCGATCAGGCTGACCGGCTGGGCCTTGTGACACGGGCAGCGTCGGCCTTGGCGGGCAGGGCGCAGACCCCGCTTTTGCCAGTGATACCGGTTTCGACACCCTAGAGATGCCGGTTGCGCCCGTGCCACCCTGTTCCTTGGCGCGTGCGTTTTTCCTCTTTCCTTCCAGAAACGGCTTCGCTACATAGCCGCCACCAAGCCAAATCATGCGGATGTGGCGGAATTGGTAGACGCGCAGCGTTGAGGTCGCTGTGGGGTAACTCCCGTGAAGGTTCGAGTCCTTTCATCCGCACCATGGTCTGAAGAAAAGCCCCGTTTCGACGGGGCTTTTTCTTTTTCGCCAACCGTCCGGAAGGGCCCGTGCGGTGGACGCTGTTGCGGCCGGCGGTTTGGTCGGGCGCAGATGTGCGGCGCCGCATCGCGTTCGTGATCCGGTCCGTTGGCCGATACCGAGACCAGCGAAGGCCCGTGCGCGCGGAACGGCGCTACGGCACGGCTTTGCGCGCATGAGGGCTGCCGCTGCGAGCAGCGCATCGCGGCCGGGGCCGGGCTGTGCGGTTTGCGGTTTTCGCATGCGGGGCGGGACATTTTCTTGCGCGGGCAATTGCGATCATGTGTCGAAAACATCCCCAACATCAATGTCTTGTGGATAAGTCGGGGTTTGCGAACTTTTTTCGGACTTTGGTGTTTTTCCCTCTTGCGGCTGTTTGCGTGTCTCCGTAAATACCGCCTCACCGAAGCGGAGACGTTGCGGTGGCGGACGGAAGCGGTGGTTGCCGGAAGG
>JAIXRW010000043.1 GCA_027484985.1 Rhodobacter sp.
GAGGATCGGCGCCGCTGCGTTTGCGATTGGCCCGGGGAGGGGGAGGGGCCGCTCGGTCGCTTGGCCCCGTGGGGGTGGAAAGGGTGCGGCGGGGGCGGTCGGGGAGGAGGATCGGCGCCGCTGCGTTTGCGATTGGCGCTGGGAGGGGGAGGGGCCGCTCGGTCGGTTGGCTCCTTGGGGGTGGAAGGGTGCGGCGGGGTCGGGGAGGAGGATCGGCGCCGCTGCGTTTGCGATTGGCCCGGGGAGGGGGAGGGGCCGCTCGGTCGGTTTGCCCCGTTTGGGGCGGAAGGGTGCGGCGGGGTCGGGGAGGAGGATCAACCCCGCCGCTTTTACGATTGGCCCAGGGAGGAGGAGGGGCCGCTCGATACTGTGGCCCCGTGGGGCCGGTAGGGGGTGCGGCGGCTTCGGGGAGGAGGTCGAAGCCGCCGCTTTCACGAATGGCCCTAGGGAGGAGGAGGGGGCCTTTCGGTCTGGTCCGGGCCATCGGGGCCCGTATCAAAGTGCGGCGACGTCAGGGAGGAGGAGGACGCCGCCGCTTTTGCCATGAACCCCGGGAGGAGGTGGGGTTCAGCAAAGATCCTTATTTGCCGTAGGCCGCCTCGCGGGCAACGGCGGGAATGTCATAGCGCGACAGGCCCAGATCGGCGAGTTCGCGGTCGGTCAGGACGTTCAGTTCCCGCAGGGTCTGGTTATAGACAGCGCGGCGGGCGATCGTCACCTTGAGTTGGGCCAGCAGGCCCGAGAAGCGGTCAGCCACCGAAAAGTTGGCGGCGCGAGTGGTCGAGTTTACATAAGCCATGTCATCAGCCTCGGGTTACGGTTCCATTTTGCGGCGTTCTGTTGCGCCGCTGTTGAGTGTAAGATGGGGCAAATGCTGCACTTGCACAATGCCGGATGGCCGCAATGCTGCCATGCAGCATATGCATGGCTGGAGCGCATAAAAATGTCATGATTAACAAGGGTATCGCCAAAACTTTATGCGTCTGGCAAACGGTATCTTGTGCTTTCTGCCCAAGATGCGGACCAAGACAGGGAAACGTTCCCACAATTCAAGCCCGAGGCCAAAGATGACCGCGACCCGTGACGAGATTTTGCGCCAGCTTTCCACCCTTGCCCTGCCCGGCGGGGGCGACCTTGTCTCGCGCGATCTGATTCGCGCGCTGACCTTCGAGGCGGGGGTGGTGCGCTTTGTGATCGAGGCGGCCAGCCCCGAGGAGGCGCGGCTGCTGGCCCCCGTCCCTGCGGCGGCCGAAGCGGCGGTCAAGGCGCTGCCGGGGGTCGTTTCGGTGCAGGTGGTGCTGACGGCGCATGGGCCGGCGGCGAAACCGGCGGCACCGAGCCTGAAGATCGGCCAGCACCCGACGCCGCAGCAGGGCGGGCCGCAAAAGGTTTCGGGCGTGGACCGGATCATCGTGGTGGCCAGCGGCAAGGGCGGGGTGGGCAAATCGACGGTGTCGTCGAACCTTGCCGTGGCGCTGGCGCGGCAGGGGCGGCGGGTCGGGCTGCTGGACGCCGATATCTACGGGCCGAGCCAGCCGCGCATGATGGGCGTGACCCGCCGCCCCGCCAGCCCCGATGGCAAGACCATCGAGCCCATCGTCGCGCATGGGGTCACCATGATGTCGATCGGGTTGATGCTGAAAGAGGACGAGGCGGTGATCTGGCGCGGGCCGATGATCATGGGGGCCTTGCAGCAATTGCTGACGCAGGTGGCGTGGGGCAAGCTGGATGTGCTGATCGTCGATCTGCCGCCGGGGACGGGGGATATCCAGCTGACCCTGTGCCAGCGGACGCAGCTGACGGGGGCCATCGTGGTTTCGACGCCGCAGGATGTGGCGCTGCTGGATGCGCGCAAGGCGCTGGACATGTTCCAGAAGCTGAAAACGCCGGTGCTGGGCCTGATCGAGAACATGTCGAGTTATGTCTGCCCCAATTGCGGGCACGAGGCGCATATCTTCGGCCATGGCGGGGTGGCTGAGGAGGCGCGCAAGCTGGACCTGCCTTTCCTTGGCGAATTGCCGCTGGCGCTGGAGGTGCGGGTGGCGGGGGATGCGGGCACGCCCATCGCGGCGGGCGAGGGGCCGGTGGCCGAGGCCTATGCGCGGCTGGCGCACCGGCTGGTGGCGGGCGGGATGGCCTGACACGGCGGCGGGGGCGGGCGCCCCTGCCTTTGGGATAGGCGCCTGCGGGCCCTGGGGCCGGAGGGCGGTGCGGGCGCGCGTGACCGGATTGGCGGTGGCGCAGGGGGGGGCTTTACGCCCCCCCGGTCACGCCGTTTGGCCGAGCCATGGGCGGCATTGGGGGGCGGCATCGGGCTGAGTATTTGAGCAAGGGTGAATGTGGGGGCGTGCGGCGGGGCTGCGCGGGGCGGGTGCCGCCGCGCCGCTGGGGCCTGTGCGGGCGAACGCGTGTCGGGATGCGGGCGGGCCGTGGCGCGCGGGACGGCGAATCACTTGGGTGGGAAAGCGTGGGAAATGCGGGTCGGGGGCGTTGGTCCGGCCGGTATGCAAAGGTGATTCTGTTTTTCGATAGGCGGTAACGGGGCTATCGAAAGATTTTTTCAAAATTATTGGGAACGGGTGGGATCACAGGTTGGGCACGGTGGGTCACAATATCTTGTGTGGCTTTGGAAGCCTTGGCCGAGATGTGCCGGAGTTGGGTGCAGTTCAGGCGCGCAATACTGGTCTGGAGCGGGTGCCGGTGCAAGGTGATGCGGGGTTTTCCCGAAGATTTCCGTTGCGTCCCACGATTTCCCATGGCATCCCTTGGTTATTCGATGACGGCGTGACAAAACAGCTGGGGCGGCTTCAAGACCCCGAACAAGGCGACAGTCAGGCTCATACAGGCACCCGCTTTCATCGAACCAAGAGATCCGGCGCGCGAGCGAGCAGACATCTCCCCCAGGTGGCGCGCGTAGCTGGACGCCCAGCGATGGGACAGGCGGCGGATCGAGCAGTGGCAGCAGCTCGATCCGCCGTTCCCGTTTCAGGGCCCGGGTTTTCCCGGGCGGGGCCTGACGGGGCCAAGATTTTCACCGCTGCTTGGAAGAGGGACCGGACGGCACATGTCCGAGGCGTTCAGAGGCGAATTCACCCAAAGGGTGGATGGCAAGGCGCGGGTATCCATCCCTGCGGCCTTTCGCCGTGTCCTCGAGGCGGGCGATCCGGACAGCACGCGCAAGCGCATCGTCATGGTCTATGGCGATTCCCGCCGCAAGTTCACCGAATGTTACACGATGGCCGGTGCGGCGGTGCTGGAAGAAAAGATCAAGCGGCTGCCGCTCGGGTCCGACAAGCGGCGGATGCTGGAGCGCAACATGATCACCCTGTCGGTCACGGTCGAGATCGATGATGACGGGCGCATCGTGTTGCCGCCCAAGGTGCGCGAGAAGGTGGGCATCGCCCCCGAGGACGTGGCGCGCGGGGTCGAGGCGGTGTTTGCCGGTGCGCTCGATACGTTCCAGCTGTGGAAATCCGACACCTACGAGGCCGAGATCCTGCGTGCGGCCGAGGACGATCTGGCCAGCCTGCCCGAAGGTGTTGATATCCTGTCGCTGCTGAGCGACGGCGAAGGGGGCTGAGACGTGGCCCCCAGCGATCAGAATTCCGGTCGCGCCCCCCATATTCCGGTGCTGTTGCGCCCGTTGCTGGCGGCCTGTGCGCCGGTGGCGGGGCTGTGGCTGGATGGCACATTCGGGGCGGGCGGCTATGCGCGGGGCCTGCTGGACGCGGGCGCGGCGCGGGTGATCGGGGTGGACCGCGACCCGCTGGCGCTGCAGATGGCGGCGGCCTGGGCGGGGGACTATGGCGACCGGTTGCGGCTGGTGGCGGGCGAGTTTTCCGACCTTGACGCCCATGCGGGCGAGCTGCTGGACGGGGTTGTTCTCGACCTTGGCGTGTCATCGATGCAGCTTGATCTGGCCGAGCGGGGGTTTTCCTTTCTGCGCGACGGGCCTTTGGACATGCGGATGAGCCAGTCGGGCGACAGTGCCGCCGATCTGGTCAATGGCGCGGATGAGGGCGTGCTGGCCGATATCCTGTATCATTACGGGGAGGAACGCGCGTCGCGCCGGATTGCGCGGGCGATCGTGGCCGAGCGGGCGCGCGAGCCGATCACCACCACGCTGCGGCTGGCCGAGATCGTGGCGAAATGCCTGCCGCGCCCCAAGGCGGGGCAAAGCCACCCCGCCACGCGCAGTTTTCAGGCGCTGCGGATCGCGGTGAACGGCGAGTTTGACCAGTTGGTTGCGGGGCTGGCTGCGGCCGAGCGGGCGCTGAAGCCGGGCGGGTTGCTGGCGGTGGTGACGTTCCATTCGCTGGAGGACCGGATCGTGAAGCGGTATTTGCAGGTGGCCAGCGGGACCGAGGCCAATGCCAACCGCTATGCCCCCGCGCGGGCCGAACAGGTGGCGCGGTTCGAGACGGTCACGAAAAAGGCGGTGGGACCGGACGAGGACGAGTTGGCCGAAAACCCGCGCGCGCGCAGTGCCAAGCTGCGGGTGGCGCGGCGGACGGCGGTGCGGGCCGAAGGGATCGAGGGGGCGGCGGTCGGACTGCCCGAGATTGCGAAGAAAGGACGCCGCTGATGCGCCCTGTGTTGTATGTACTGAGTTTCATCGCCGTGATGGCGCTGGCCTTCTGGGCGTATCGCGAGAATTACGCGACCCAGCACCAGCTAAAGGAAATGGGCCGTTTGCAGGACGAGATCGCGTCCTTGCGCGAGGCGCTGGTGTTGCAGCGGGCGGAATGGGCCTATCTTAACCGGCCCGAGCGGTTGCGCGCCCTGGCCACGGCGAATTTCGAGCGGCTGGGGCTGCTGCCGCTGGAGCCCACGCAATTCGGCGCGGCGGCGGAAGTGGCCTATCCCGCGCCGCCTGCCCCGCCTGCGGCCGAGGGGGCGACGGGGGTGGATGCCGAAGGACTGCCTGCCATCACCGATCCGGTCGCGGTGGCGGGGCGGATCGCGGCGGTTGAGACAGCCACGGCGGGTGCCGCAAAACCGGGGGATAAGGAGTATCCGTGATCCGCACGCCGCTTCGCCCGCTTGCCCGTATCCTTTCGGCCCGCCAGAAGGGCGAGAACCCCGACAGTATCGAACGCGAGAACCTGCGCCTGCGCCACGAGGCGATGCGCGACAAAAGCCGGATGCGGGCCGAGGGGCGGCTGCTGTTTCTGGGTGTGGTGTTCATGGCCGCGTTCTGCACCATCGGGGCGCGGATGGCGCTGTTGGCCGCGACCGAGCCGATGGAGCCGCGCGCGGCGGCGACAGGGGCCGAGATCACCGCGCAGCGGGCCGATATCACCGACCGTAACGGGCGGATCTTGGCGACCAACATGCAGACCTATGCGCTTTACGCGCAGCCCAAGGACATGGTCGATCCGGCCCGCGTGGCGAGGGAACTGGCGGCGATTTTCCCCGAGATCGACGCGGCCGCGCTGGAGCGGCGGCTGACGGACGGGCGGTCTTTCCTGTGGATCAGGAAGGTGATGAGCCCCGAGCAGATGCAGAAGGTGCATGAAATCGGCGATCCGGGCCTGTTGTTCGGGCCGCGCGAGATGCGGCTTTACCCCAATGGCACGCTTGCCGCGCATGTGCTGGGTGGCGCGAGTTTCGGGGCAGAGGGCGTGCAATCGGCCGAGGTGATCGGCACAGCGGGGATCGAGAAGGCGATGGATGCGCGGCTGCGCGATCCGGCGCAGGCGGGCACGCCATTGCAGCTTTCGCTGGACCTGACGCTGCAAGCGGCCATCGAGGAAATCCTTGGCACCGGCATGAACATGCTGAACGCCAAGGGGGCGGCGGCCATTCTGATGGATGTGCATACGGGCGAGATCCTGTCGCTGGCATCATTGCCGGCCTTTGATCCCAATGACCGGCCCAACCCGCTGGTCAAGGGGGATGCGGGCGACAGCCCGCTGTTCAACCGCGCGGTGCAGGGGGTGTACGAGCTGGGGTCCACCTTCAAGATCTTTACGGTGGCCAATGCGTTGCAACTGGGGCTGGTGACGCCCGAGTCGATGATCGATGCCAATGCGCCGATGCGGGTGGGGCGGTTCCTGATCAAGGAATTCCAGAACCACAATTACGGGCCGAAGCTTTCGGTCAATGACATCATCGTCAAATCGTCGAATGTGGGGACGGCGAACCTTGCCATGCTGGTGGGGGCCGAACGGCAGGCGGCGTTCATGCAGTCGCTGGGGCTGTTTGATCCGACGCCGGTGGAACTGGTCGAGGCGCCGGGGGCCAAGCCCATCGTGCCGAAGAAATGGCCCGAGATCACGGTGATGACCACGGCCTATGGCCATGGCATCGCGGCAAGCCCGATGCATCTGGCGGCGGCCTATGCCACGATTGCCAATGGCGGGGTCAAGGTGACGCCGACGCTGCTGCATGGCGGGGTGCCGCAGAACGGGCCGCGGGTGATCAGCCCCGAGGTGGCGCGCGCCGCGATCGGGATGTTGCGCGGGGTGGTGCAGGTGGGCACGGCCACGCTGGCCGATGTGCCGGGCTATCAGGTGGCGGGCAAGACGGGGACGGCGGAAAAGCCCAACAAGGCGGGCGGCTATGACAGCGACAAGGTGGTGAATACCTTTGCCGCGATGTTCCCCGCCGATGCGCCGAAATATGTGCTGGTGGTGACGCTGGATGAACCGGTGGAAACCACGGGCGCCACGCCGCGCCGGACGGCTGGCTGGACGGCGGTGCCGGTGGCGGCGGAAGTGATCCGCCGCGTGGCCCCGCTGTTGGGGTTGCGCCCCGTGGTTGAACCTGCCCCCGTGGATACGCTAACAGCCGTCTCGAACTAGGGGAGCGGGCCATGGCGGGATCGGTCGAGACGGGACGGGGGCGGCTTTCGGCGCTGGGCCTGTCGGGGCGGGGCGGGCGCGATCCGGTGGTGACGGGATTGACGGCAGACAGCCGCGCGGTGCGGGCGGGGATGCTGTTTGCCGCCTTGCCGGGGGTGTTGGCGCATGGCGCGGATTACGTGCCGCAGGCGCTGGCGGCGGGGGCGGCGGCGGTGCTGACCGATGCGGCGGGGGCAAAGCTGGCGGCGGATGCGCTGGCGGGGTCGGATGCGGCGCTGGTGGTGGCGGAAGACCCGAGGGCCGCGCTTGCGGGGGCGGCGGCGTTGTGGTTCGGGGCCCAGCCCGAGGTGATGGTGGCCGTGACGGGCACCAATGGCAAGACATCGGTGGCGACCTTTGCGCGGCAAATCTGGACCGTGCTGGGCCATGCCGCGATCAATATCGGCACGACGGGGGTGGAAGGGGCATGGGCCGCACCGTCGAGCCATACCACGCCCGACACGATCACCCTGCACCGGATGCTGTCGGAGGCCGCGAATGCCGGTGTGACCCATGCGGCGATGGAGGCTTCATCCCACGGGCTGGACCAGCGGCGGCTGGACGGGGTGCGGCTGGCCGCGGCTGGGTTCACCAACTTTACTCAGGACCATCTGGACTATCACGGCACGATGGAGGCCTATTTCGCGGCCAAGGCGGCGCTGTTCGGGCGCGTGCTGCCGCCCGATGCGGCGGCGGTGGTGAACCTGAACGACCCGCAGGGGGCGCGGATGGCCGAGATTGCGCGGGCGCGCGGAAGCCGTGTGCTGACGGTGGGCCACGCGGCGGGATGCGATTTGCGGCTGCTGGGGCAGCGCTATGATGCCACGGGGCAGGAAGTGCGGTTTTCGTGGGGCGGGCAGCCCTATCAGGTGCGGCTGAACCTGATCGGGGGATTTCAGGCGGAAAACGTGGCGCTGGCGGCGGGGCTGGTCATCGCGGCGGGCGAAGAGGCGGGGACGGTGTTCCGCGCCCTGCCCGAACTGTCGGGCGTGCGGGGGCGGATGCAGCTGGCCGCGACACGGGCCAACGGGGCGGCGGTGTTTGTCGATTACGCCCATACGCCCGATGCGATTGCGACGGCGCTGCGGGCGCTGCGGCCGCATGTGATGGGGCGGCTGGTGGTGGTCTTTGGCGCGGGCGGCGACCGTGACCGCACCAAGCGGCCGCTGATGGGGGCTGCGGCGGCGGAACATGCCGATGTGGTCTTTGTGACCGATGACAACCCGAGGTCCGAAGAGCCTGCGGCCATTCGGGCCGAGGTCTTGCAAGGCTGCGCGGGGGCGACGGAAGTGGGCGACCGGGCCGAGGCGATCCTGCGCGGGGTCGATGCGCTGGAACCGGGCGATGCGCTGCTGATCGCGGGCAAGGGGCACGAGACGGGGCAGACGATCAGGGGGCAGGTCTTTCCCTTTGACGATGTGGAACAGGCAAGCATCGCCGTTGCGGCGCTGGACGGGGTGATCTGATGGCCTTGTGGACAAGGGACGCGGCGGTTGCGGCGACGGGCGGGGTTTCGGCGCGGGACTGGGCGGCGGAGGGCGTTTCCATCGACACGCGCACATTGCAGGCGGGCGATCTGTTCGTGGCGCTGAAGGATGTGCGCGACGGGCATGATTTCGTGGCGGCGGCCTTGGACAAGGGGGCTGCGGCGGCGCTGGTTTCCCGCGTGCCCGAGGGCGTTGCTGCGGATGCGCCGCTGCTGGTGGTGCCCGATGTGCTGGCCGCGCTGGAACGGCTTGGCGCTGCGGCGCGGGCGCGCACCGGGGCGCGGGTGGTGGGGGTGACGGGATCGGCGGGAAAAACCTCGACCAAGGAAATGCTGCGGGCGGTCCTGGGCGGGCAGGGCAAGGTTCACGCCGCCGAGGCCAGCTATAACAACCATTGGGGCGTGCCGCTGACGCTGGCGCGGATGCCGGCGGACGCCGATTTCGCGGTGATCGAGATCGGGATGAACCATCCGGGCGAGATTGCGCCCTTGGCGCGGCTGGCGCGGCTGGATGTGGCCATGGTGACGACGGTGGCGCCCGCGCATCTGGCAGCGTTCGACGATGTCGAGGGGATCGCGCGGGAAAAGGCCGCGATTATCGACGGGCTGGTGGCGGGGGGCGTGGCGGTGCTGAATGCCGATGTGCCGACCGCGCCGATCCTGCGCGCGGCGGCGGCGCGGGCCGGTGTGCGGGCGGTGCTGTTCGGCGCGGCCGAGGGGGCCGACTGGCGGCTGGTCAAGACCACGATCCGCGACGAGACGACGGTGGTGCAGGCGCTGCGCGGGGGCGTGCCGCTTTTGTTCAAGGTCATGTCGCCGGGGCGGCATTTCGCGGCCAACGGTCTGGGCGCGCTGGCGGTGGCCGAGGCTTTGGGCTGCGATGTCGCCATCGCGGCCTGCGATATCGGGCGGTGGGAGCCGCCGCGCGGGCGCGGCGCGCGCGAGCGGATCGAGGTGGATGCGCTGGAAGACCGCGGCTTTGACCTGATCGACGATGCGTTCAACGCCAATCCGGCCAGCATGGCGGCCGCGCTTGACCTGCTGATCGGGGCGACGCCCGAGCATGGCGTGGGGCGCGTGGCCAAGGGGCGGCGCATCGCCATTCTGGGCGACATGCTGGAACTGGGCCATGGCGAGGGCGCGCTGCACGCGGCCATTGCCGCGCATCCGGGGCTGGAGGCGGTGGACCGCATCCATTGCGTGGGCCCGCGGATGAAGGCGCTGTGGGAGGTGTTGCCGCGCGGACAGCGGGGCGACTGGGCCGCGAGTGCCGACGAACTGGCGGTGCGGGTGCGCGGGCTGGTCGATCCGGGGGATGTGGTGCTGGTCAAGGGTTCGAAGGGCAGCAAGGTCAGCACGCTCGTTGACGCCTTGCGCAAATTGGGGCAGTCGGGCCCGACGAAAGCCGCAACGAAACATATGGGGACAGAGTGACATGTTCTATTGGCTGACCGCCTTTTCGGACGGGGGCGACCTGTTCAACCTGTTCCGCTACATCACCTTTCGTGCGGGCGGCGCCTTTGTCACGGCGCTGGTTTTCGGTTTTGTCTTTGGCCGGCCGCTGATCGACCTGCTCAGGCGCAAGCAGAAGAAGGGCCAGCCGATCCGCGATGACGGACCGGCCACGCATTTCGTCAAGGCGGGCACGCCCACGATGGGGGGGCTTTTGATCCTGTCGGCGCTGATGTTTTCGACGCTGCTTTGGGCACGGCTGGACAATCCTTACGTCTGGATCGTGCTGCTGGTCACGCTGGCCTTTGGGCTGATCGGTTTTGCCGATGATTACGCAAAGGTCACGAAGCAGAACACCAAGGGGGTGTCGGGGCGCATCCGGTTCGGCGCGGGGCTGCTGATCGCGGCGCTGGCGGCCTTTGCCGCGGCGAGCTTTCATCCGGCGGCCCTGACCAACCAGCTGGCGCTGCCCTTCTTCAAGGATGCGCTGCTGAACCTTGGCATCCTGTTCGTGCCCTTTGGCATGGTGGTGATCGTGGGGGCGGCCAATGCGGTGAACCTGACCGACGGGCTGGACGGGCTGGCCATCATGCCGGTGATGATTGCGGGCGGCACGCTGGGGGTGATCGCCTATGTGGTGGGCAACTACAATTTCACCGAATATCTGGGCGTGCATTTCGTGCCGGGCACGGGGGAATTGCTGATCTTCAGCGCGGCGCTGTTCGGGGCGGGGCTGGGCTTTTTGTGGTATAACGCGCCGCCTGCGGCGGTGTTCATGGGCGATACCGGATCGCTGGCGCTGGGCGGGGCCTTGGGCGCGATTGCGGTCTGCACCAAGCACGAGATCGTGCTGGCGATTGTGGGCGGGCTGTTCGTTGTCGAGGCGCTTTCGGTGATCATCCAGGTGCTGTATTTCAAGCGCACGGGGCGGCGGGTGTTCCTGATGGCGCCGATCCACCACCATTTCGAGAAGAAGGGCTGGGCCGAGCCGCAGATCGTGATCCGGTTCTGGATCATCAGCCTGATCCTTGCGCTGGCGGGGCTGGCCACGCTGAAGGTGCGCTGATAGGGGCTGTGGGCAACGGGGGCTGTGGGAACGGGGGCGGGGTCGCCCCGGCGCGGACCCTGCGCTTTGGCTTTGGACAACGGATGATGGCACGGCCATGACGATGGAGGCGCTGATTGCGGCATGGGGCCTGCCCGCGCTGACGCTGGGTTCGCTGTTCGAGGGGGACGCTGTCGCCTTTGTCGGCGGGGTGCTGGCGCATCGCGGGCTGGTGCCCGTGGCGGGGGCCTGGGCTGCGGTGACGGTGGGGGCGATGGGGGTGGACAATGCGCTGTTCCATCTGGGCCGCCATTCGGCGCGGCTGCCGCTGGTGGCGCGGCTGTTGCGAAACCCCGTATCGTTGCGGGTGATGGCGGCGGCGGCGGATCATCCGATCAAGATCATCCTGGGCTTTCGCTTCGTGTGGGGCACGCGGACCTTTACCCCGCCGGTTCTGGGGGCTGCGGGGGTGAACGGGGCGCTGTTCTTTGCGCTGGACGCGGTGTCGGTGTCGCTGTGGTCGGCGCTTTATGTGGCGCTGGGCTTCGGGCTGGGGCTGACGGCGGAACGGCTGTGGGGCGCGCTGAGCTGGGGCGAGCATCTGGCGCTGGCCGCACTGGGGGCGGGGCTTTTGGCGGCGGGGGCCTATGCGCTGTGGCGGCGGCGGGTGCGGAAGGGCCGCCCGTGACGCGCCCGCTGCATCCGACGGCGCTGGTGACGGGCGGCAACCGTGGCATCGGGCTGGCCATCTGCAAGGCGCTGGTGGCGCGGGGCTGCCGCGTGACGCTGGGGTCGCGCGACGAGGAGCGGGGGCGCAAGGCTGCGGCCGAGGCGGGCTGCACCTATGCGCGGCTGGATCTGGCCGATCCGGACAGCTGTTTTGACGCTGTGGTGCAGGCGGGCGGGTTCGACATTCTGGTCAACAATGCCGGTATGTTGGGCGAGGCCTCGCTTTTGTCGCCGCGGTCGGATTTCGCGGAAGCGATGGAGGTGATGGTGCAGGGGCCGCTCGACCTGATCCGGTTGAACCTGCCGCATTGGCGCGCGGGCGGCTGGGGTCGGGTCGTCAACCTGTCATCGGGGCTGGGCGCCCATGCCGAAGGATTGGGCGGGCCGGGGGCTTATGGCGTGGCCAAGGCGGCGCTGAATGCGCTGACCCGCGCCTTGCCGCGCGATCTGCCCGCGGGGGTGAAGATCAATGCCTGCTGTCCGGGCTGGGTCAAGACGCGGATGGGCGGGGCCGGCGCGCCGCTTACGCCCGAGGAAGGGGCCGACACGCCGGTCTGGCTGGCGCTGTTGCCCGAAGATGGCCCGACCGGCGGGTTCTTCCGCAACCGCCGCCCCATCGGCTGGTAGGGGGTTTTCCCCGCGCCCGTGATCCCCTATCCCCTGTGTCAGCAAGACAGGGGGCACTCGATGATACCGGTTCGGGGATATGCGGGGGCGAAGGTTGCGGTGCTGGGGCTGGGCCGGTCGGGGCTGGCCACGGCCAAGGCGCTGGCGGCGGGCGGTGCCGAGGCGCTGCTGTGGGATGACAGCCCCGAGGCGCGCGCCAAGGCCGAGGCCGAGGGCTATGCCATGACCGATCTGGGCCGACAGGGCGCGCTTGATGGCGTGGCGCTTTTGGTGACAAGCCCGGGCATCCCGCATCTGTACCCGGCCCCCAACCGCATCATCCGCGCGGCGATGGAGGCCGGGGTGCCGGTGGACAATGACATCGGGCTGTTCTTCCGCAGCTTTGCCACGCAGCATTGGGACGGGTTCGACACCGCGCCGCGTGTGGTTGCGGTGACGGGATCGAACGGCAAATCGACGACCACGGCGCTGATCACCCATATTCTGGCCGAGGCGGGGCGACCCGTGCAGATGGCGGGCAATATCGGGCGCGGCGTGCTCGATATCGACCCCGCCACCGATGGCAGTGTGGTGGTGCTGGAACTGTCATCCTACCAGACCGAGCTTGCGCGGGCCCTGACGCCGGATGTGGCGGTGTTCACCAACCTGTCGCCCGACCATCTGGACCGCCATGGCGGCATGGGGGGCTATTTCGCGGCCAAGCGGCGGCTGTTTGCCGAAGGCGGCCCCGACCGCGCCGTGATCGGGGTGGACGAGGTGGAGGGGGTGTTTCTGGCCGGCCAATTGGCGCAGGGGCCGGGCGATGACCGTGTGATCCGCGTCTCGGCGGGGCAAAAGCTGGAACGGTTCGGCTGGTCGGTCTTTGCAAGGAAGGGGTTTCTGGCGGAATGGCGCAAGGGGCGGCAGGTGGCGGCGATCGACCTGCGCGAGGTGTCGGGCCTGCCGGGGGCGCATAACCACCAGAATGCCTGCGCCGCCTATGCCGCCTGCCGCAGCCTTGGCCTTGCCCCGCGCGAGATCGAGGCGGCGTTGCGGTCGTTCAAGGGGCTGCCGCATCGCAGCCAGCTGGTGGCGGAACGCGGCGGGGTGCGGTTCGTGAATGACAGCAAGGCAACCAATGTGGATTCGGCCGCCAAGGCCTTGCAGGCCTTTGGCCGCATCCGCTGGATCGCGGGGGGGATGGGCAAGGAAGGCGGGATCGCGGCGCTGGAACCGCATCTGGGATCGGTGGTGAAGGCCTATCTGATCGGCCATTCGGCGCGGGATTTCGCGTTGCAGATCGGGGATATCCCGCACGAGATTTGCGAGACTATGGCGCGCGCCGTGGCGCGGGCGGCGGCCGAGGCGGAAGCGGGGGATGTGGTGCTGCTTGCGCCTGCGGCGGCGAGTTTCGACCAGTATCCGAATTTCGAGAAACGCGGCGAGGATTTCACCGCCTTGGTCGCGGCGCTGCCGCGGCTGTGATCGCGGCAGGCCCCGGGGAGGGTTTTCCACCCTCCCCGGACCCCTCCCGAGGATATTTGTGCCAGTGTGAAAGGGGCAGGGCGCGTTAAGGTTAACGCGGGTGCGTTAAGGTTAACGGGCGCCGGAACGGGCCGGGGCGGCTGGACGCGGGCTTTCGCAGGCGGGGGGAGCGGTTTTCTGCATGTGGCCATGCGGGGCGGGGGTCATTTTGCGCGGGTGAAACGGTGCAAGGCCTGCGGGCGGGGCGTTGCGGAATAGGGCGTGCCGAGGATCGGAAAAGCGGGGATGTTGCCGGGCGGATCCCTGCTGCCCTGCGACGCCGGAGCTCGTGCATTGGTCGGCGCCCTCTGCGGGCAGGCGTGACGGAATTGCGGGCCCTTGCAGGGCCGGTAACGGCAGGGCCCGTGCCGCCTGTGAAAGCGCGGGCGCGGTGAGGGCTGTCCGGTCCTGCCCGTTTTGGATCGGGTCGATCTTTACCTTTTCTTTGCCCTTTCACCTTTGCAAAAATACTCTCGGGGGAGGGGGCGGGGGAGGGGGCAGACGGCCCCCTCCCCCGGGCCGGCCAAGGGGGCAGAGGGCGGGGGCCTTCAGGGAGCGCGGAAACGGTCGCGCTGCGGGGCCGGTGGGGTGAAGGCATCGATCAGCATCCTTAGCAACCCGTAGCGCCAGCGGTGGCCGGTGGTGGCAAGGCGGCTTTGGTAGAACAGCGTCAGTTCATTGCCCTGCACCATCACGGTGGAATGGCCGTTCTCGCCGGGTTCGGGCGGATCGATCACCGGGCCGAGGCTGCGGTAAGGGCCTGTCAGTGCATCCGCGATGGCGAAGAACACGCGCTGGCGGCTGCCACGGGGGCCGTCGGGCAGGAAGCAGGTGGCGTTCAGCAGCACCTTGCCGCCTTCCAGTTCCACCAGTTGCGGACCTTCGAGCCCCATTCGTAATCGGGATGGTGGCGGGGATTGTGGTGGGGGATGTCTTCATGGTCGAGGATCTTGCCCAGACGCTGCCATGGGCCGAACCATGTGCCGCTGGCCGAGCGGGCAAGAGAGATATCGGGTTGGGGCACGCGCTGGAAATCGGGCATTGCGGAATAGGCGAGGTATTTCTGCCCGCCGATCTGGGCGGGGTGGGGATCGTAGATGCCTTGTTCGGCGGTGCCGGGGACGGCCTTCAGGGAGGTGGCGGCGCGGGTCCAGCCGAAACCGTCGCGGCTGGTGAGGTGTTCGATCGTGCCGCCCGGTTTCATGAATTCGGTCTGGATGAACATGTGGAACAGATCGCCGTCATGGACCACGCCGGGGGCGGCGACGCCCGATCCGGCAAGCGGCAGGTCGATCAGCGGCGCCTGTGTCCATGGCCCTTCGAGGGCCGGGGCGGTGGCGTGGTAGATCTGCCATGTCTCGGACGTGACCGTGCCGCCCGATCCGTACATGTGCCAGAGGCGGCCGTCGAAAACGGGGCAGGGGTCTTTCACATCGTCCAGACCCGAGGGCTGGAACAAGGGAAACTGGTTGGAGGCGATGGAAAGCTTCATGGCTCTGCCCGTCCGGTTCTGACCGCATCCCTGACCGGCGGGGATGCGAGGCGGTTTGGGCAGCCTGTTCCCATAGGGGAGGGTCTGGGGGCAATTGCTGCTTTTGGTTGTATGGCGGCCATCCGGTTCGTGCAGGGTGCCGGATTCAGGCGCGGCGCGGAATGGCGCGCGGGGCGCGGGCGGGGCGGGTTTCCACTGGCACCAAGGCGCAAATCCGGTTACTGTTCTGCCCAAGCCCGGACGACAAGCGGGCAGAGGCAGAGCAGGCGACAGGCGGATATCCCATGACCGAGATGGTTTATGGCTCGATGCCCTCACGGGTGAGCGAGCCGGTGCTTCCACGCTGGTGGCGGACGATCGACCGCTGGTCGATGAGTTGCATTCTTGTGCTGTTCGGGATCGGGTTGCTGCTGGGGCTGGCGGCATCGGTGCCGCTGGCCACGCGCAACGGGCTTGATCCGTTCTACTATGTCCAGCGGCAGGCGCTGTTCGGGGGGCTGGGGATCGTGGCGATGCTGGGGGTGTCGATGATGTCGCCCTATACGGTGCGGCGGTTCGGGGTGATGGGCTTTGCGCTGGCCTTTGTGGCGCTGTGCCTGTTGCCGGTGTTCGGCACAGATTTCGGCAAGGGCGCGATCCGGTGGTTTTCGCTTGGCTTTGCGTCGTTCCAGCCTTCGGAATTCCTCAAACCCGGTTTCATCGTGGTCTGCGCGTGGCTGATGGCGGCCAATCTGGATCTGGACGGGCCGCCCGGGCGGGTGGTGTCGATGGTCCTTGCGCTGACGGTGGTGTCGATTCTGGTGTTTCAGCCCGATTTCGGGCAGGCGGCGCTGGTGCTGTTCGGCTGGGGGGTGATGTATTTCGCGGCCGGTGCGTCGATGACGCTGATCACGGTGCTGGGCGGGGTGGCGGCGGTGTTCGGCTTTGTCGCCTATGAACATTCCGAGCATTTCGCGCGGCGGATCAACGGTTTTCTGGCCGCCGATATCGACCCGCGGACGCAGCTGGGCTATGCGACCAACGCCATTCAGGAAGGCGGCTTTTTCGGGGTGGGCGTGGGCGAGGGGCAGGTGAAGTGGTCGCTGCCCGATGCCCATACCGATTTCATCATTGCCGTCGCGGCCGAGGAATACGGGCTGATCCTTGTCCTTGTCATCATCGCGCTTTACGCCACCGTGGTGGTGCGGTCGCTGTTCCGGCTGATGAAGGAGCGCGATCCCTTCATCCGGCTGGCGGGCACGGGTCTTGCCTGCATCTTTGGCGTTCAGGCGATGATCAACATGGGGGTGGCGGTGCGTCTGTTGCCGGCCAAGGGGATGACGCTGCCTTTTGTCAGCTATGGCGGGTCGTCGGTGATTGCGGCGGGCATTACGGCGGGGGCGCTGCTGGCGATGACGCGGGCGCGGCCGCAGGGATCGATGGGTGATCTGTTCCAGCGGCGGGGGCGGTGATGGCCGCGCCGCTTTTGCTGATCGCGGCGGGGGGCACGGGGGGGCATATGTTCCCCGCGCAGGCGCTGGCCGAGGTGATGGTGCGTCAGGGCTGGCGGGTGAAGCTGTCCACCGATGCGCGGGGCGCGCGCTATGCGGGGGGCTTTCCGCATGTGGTGGCGGTGGCGCAGGTCAGCAGCGCCACCTTTGCGCGGGGCGGGGTGCTGGCCAAGGCGCTGGTGCCGCTGCGGATCGTGGGGGGGGTGGTTTCCGCCGTCGTGGCCATGCTGCGCGACCGGCCTGCCGTGGTGGTGGGTTTTGGCGGATATCCCACGATACCGGCGCTGGCGGCGGCGTGGGTGTTGCGCGTGCCCCGGATGATCCATGAACAGAACGGCGTGCTGGGCACCGTGAACCGGCTGTTTGCGCCGCGTGTGACCCATGTGGCCTGTGGCACATGGCCGACCGACCTGCCTGCGGGGGTTAAGGGCATCCATACCGGCAATCCGGTGCGGGGCGCGGTCCTGGAACGGGCGGGGGCGGGGTATATTCCGCCCGGCGATTACCCGATGGGCGTGGTGGTGATTGGCGGCAGCCAAGGCGCGCGCATCCTGTCGGATGTGGTGCCCGCGGCGCTGGCCCTGTTGCCCGAGGGGATGCGCGCAAGGCTGCGCGTGGCCCATCAGGCGCGGGACGAGGATATGGCGCGCGTGGTTGCCGCCTATGCCGCGGCGGGGATGCAGGCCGAGGTCAAGCCGTTCTTCGGCGACATTCCCAAGCGGCTGGCCGAGGCGCAGCTTGTCATCTCGCGGTCGGGGGCGTCTTCGGTGGCGGATATTTCGGTGATCGGGCGGCCTGCCATCCTGATCCCCTATGCGGCGGCCACGGGCGACCACCAGACCGCGAATGCGCGGGGGCTGGTGGAGGCGGGCGCGGCGGTGATGATGGCCGAAAAGGCGCTTGACCCTGCGGGGCTGGCCGCGCAAGTGGAGGCCGTGTTGGGCGACGGGGCCCGTGCCGCGCAGATGGCGCGGCAGGCGCTGGCGCAGGGGCGGCCCGATGCGACGGCGCGTCTGGTGGCGCTGGTCGAGGAATTGGCGAAGGACGGACAGGCATGAATGCTGCGACGAAACTGCCGGGCGAGCTGGGGCCGATCCATTTCGTGGGGATCGGGGGCATCGGCATGTCGGGCATTGCCGAGGTGCTGATCACGCTGGGCTATGCGGTGCAGGGATCGGATGCCAAGGCGTCGAAGATCACCGAGCGGCTTGTCGCGCTGGGGGCGCGGTTCTTCGAGGGGCAGAAGGCCGAGAATATCGGGGATGCGGCGGTGGTGGTGATTTCTTCCGCCATCAAGAAGGGCAATCCCGAGTTGGAAGAGGCGCGGCGGCGCAAGTTGCCGGTGGTGCGGCGGGCCGAGATGCTGGCCGAGTTGATGCGGCTGAAATCGAACATCGCGATTGCGGGCACGCATGGCAAGACCACCACGACGACGATGGTGGCCACATTGCTGGACAAGGGGGGCTTTGACCCCACGGTCATCAATGGCGGGGTGATCCATGCCTATGGGTCCAACGCGCGGGCGGGGGCGGGCGAATGGATGGTGGTCGAGGCGGATGAAAGCGACGGGTCGTTCAACCGCCTGCCTGCGACCATTGCCATCGTCACCAATATCGACCCCGAGCATATGGAGCATTGGGGCACCTTTGACGCGCTGCGGAAGGGGTTTTTCGATTTCGTGTCGAACGTGCCGTTCTACGGGCTGGCGGTGTGCTGCACCGACCATGCCGAGGTGCAGGCGCTGGTGGGGCGGGTGACAGACCGGCGGATCGTGACCTTCGGCTTCAACGCGCAGGCCGATGTGCGGGCGGTGAACCTGCGCTTTGACGGCGGGCGGGCGCATTTCGATGTGGCCTTGCAGGGCGAGGGCGAGGGATCGGTGATCGAGGGTTGCACCTTGCCGATGCCGGGGGACCATAACGTGTCGAACGCCTTGGCGGCGGTCGCGGTGGCGCGGCATCTGGGCATGAAGCGCGAGGAGATCCGCGAGGCGCTGGCAGGCTTTGCCGGTGTGAACCGCCGCTTTACCAAGGTGGCGGAAGTGGATGGCGTGACGATCATCGACGATTACGGCCACCATCCGGTCGAGATTGCCGCCGTGCTGAAAGCGGCGCGGCAGGCGATTGCGGGGCGTCCGGGGGCGCGGGTGATCGCGGTGCACCAGCCGCACCGCTATACGCGCCTGTCGAGCCTGTTCGAGGAATTCTGCACCTGCTTTAACGAGGCCGATGTGGTGGGCATCGCCGATATCTATGCCGCGGGCGAGGAACCCATTGCCGGGGCCAGCCGCGACGATCTGGTGGCGGGGCTGATCGCCCATGGCCACCGCCATGCCCGTGCCGTGCAGGATGAGGCCGATCTGGCGCGTCTGGTGCGCGAACAGGCGCGGCCGGGCGATCTGGTCGTCTGTCTGGGGGCGGGGTCGATTTCGGGCTGGGCCAATGGCTTGCCCGCGCGCCTGATGGGGGCGGCGGCGTGAGTTTGGGTCTGGGGGCGGCGTTCGTGTGGCTGATTGCGGCCAATGTGGTGGCCGCCCTGCCAAGCAAGGACAACCACTGGACGGCGGCCTATGTGCTGATTGCGCTGGGGATTCCGGTGCTGGGCTGGGTCACGTGGGATAGCGGGCCCTTGTGGGGGACCGCGCTTCTGGTGATGGGGGCAAGCGTGCTGCGCTGGCCGCTGGTCTATCTGCTGCGCTGGTTGCGGCGGAAGGTGGCGGGCAAGACGGCGGGGCAGCCATGACGCGGGCCTTGCCGCCGGTGCGCGGCACTCTGACCGAACTGCGCCCCTTGGCTGATCTGACATGGCTGCGGGTGGGCGGGCCTGCGGATGTGTTCTTCCAGCCTGCCGACGAGGCCGATCTGGCGGCGTTCCTGCGCGGGCTTGACCCTGCGGTGACGGTGTTTCCCATGGGGGTCGGGTCGAACCTGATCGTGCGGGATGGCGGGATACGGGCGGTGGTGATCCGGCTGGGGCGGGGGTTCAACGGTATTGCCGTCGAAGGCGGGCAGGTCGTGGCAGGCGCTGCGGCGCTGGATGCGCATGTGGCGCGGCGGGCGGCCGAGGCGGGGCTAGACCTGACCTTTTTGCGCACCATACCGGGCAGCATCGGCGGGGCGGTACGGATGAATGCGGGCTGCTACGGGTCTTATGTGGCGGATCATCTGGTATCGGTGCGGGCGGTGACGCGGGCGGGCGATGTGGTGACGGTGCCTGCGGCCGATCTGAAGCTGGCCTATCGCCAGTCGGAATTGCCCGAGGGGTGGGTGATCGTGGAAGCCACCTTCCGCGCCGAAGCGGGCGATCCGGCCGCGCTTGAGGCGCGGATGGCAGACCAGATTGCCAAGCGCGATGCGACACAGCCCACCAAGGACCGTTCGGCGGGGTCCACGTTCCGCAATCCGGTGGGCCATTCGTCAACGGGGCGCGCCGATGACAGCCACGCGTTGAAGGCGTGGAAGGTGATCGACGATGCGGGGATGCGGGGCGCCATGCGGGGGGGGGCGCAGATGTCGCCCATGCATTCCAATTTCCTGATCAATACCGGACAGGCGACTGCCGCCGATCTGGAAGGATTGGGCGAGGACGTGCGAAAAAGGGTTTTCCAAGCGAGCGGGATCACGTTAGAATGGGAAATCATGCGCGTCGGTGAACCGGCGGCAAAATAAAGACAAATCGGGCGACAGACCCGGGGTTTGAGGCGGATATGGCGGGCGGTTCGGGCAGAAACGTCCCCCTTGTGGCGGTGTTGAAAGGTGGGCTTTCCGCAGAGCGGGAGGTTTCGCTGGTTTCAGGGCGCGAATGTGCCAAGGCATTGCGGCAGGCGGGATATGAGGTGGTCGAGGTCGATTGTGGCCCCGACCTGCCCGCACGGCTGACCGAAATCGCGCCCGATGTCTGTTTCAACGCGCTGCATGGCCGCTGGGGCGAGGATGGCTGCGTGCAGGGCATTCTGGAATGGCTGGGGATTGCCTATACCCATTCCGGCGTGCTGGCCTCGGCTTTGGCGATGGACAAGCAGCGGGCCAAGGATGTGTATCGCGCGGCGGGATTGCCGGTGGTGGACAGCGTGATCGTCCCGCGCGAGGCGGTCGAGGCGGGGCATGTGCTGGCGCCGCCCTATGTGGTGAAACCCAATAGCGAGGGGTCTTCGGTCGGGGTCTATATCGTGCGCGAGGGGTCGAACGCGCCCCGTCTGGCGGCAACGATGCCCGCGACCGTGATGGTGGAAACCTATGCGCCGGGGCGCGAGTTGACGGTTTCGGTGCTGGGGGACCGCGCGCTGTGCGTGACGGATATCATCACCGAGGGCTGGTATGACTATGATGCCAAATACACCGCGGGCGGCAGCCGCCATGTGGTGCCCGCCGTCCTGCCTGACGAGATTACCGCCGCCTGCATGGATTACGCGCTGCGGGCGCATCGGGCGCTGGGCTGCCGCGGGCTGAGCCGGACCGACCTGCGCTGGGACGAGGGCCGCGGGCTGGCGGGGCTGGTGCTGCTGGAGACGAACACGCAACCCGGCATGACGCCCACATCGCTTTCGCCCGAACAGGCGGGGCAGGTGGGGATGGATTTCCCCGCGCTTTGCCGCTGGATCGTGGAGGATGCGTCGTGCAATCGCTAGGCCCGCAGCGGGTATATCAGCGGCAGTTGCGGCGCGATCCGGCGCCGTCGCGCTGGCAATACCGGATGCAGCGCCTGTGGCTGACGCCGCTGTTCCGCACGCTGTTCCGCGTGGGGCTGCCCGTGCTGGTCGCGGGCGGTGTGGTGGGGATTTATGTCGCTGACGGGGCGCGGCGGGCGGCCTTTGTGCAGGGCTATGAGGATATCAAGGAAAAGTTCCAGAACCGGCCGGAATTCATGGTGGGGCTGATCTCGGTCGAGGGGGCATCGCCGGAACTGGCCGAGGCGGTGCGGGCCAAGGCGGGGCTGACGCTGCCTGCATCGAGCTTCAAGCTGGACCTTGATCTGGCGCGGCAGCGGATCGAGAACCTTGATGCCGTCGCCTCGGCCGAATTGCGGGTGCGGCCGGGCGGGGTGTTGCAGATCATGATCACCGAGCGCGTGCCGGTGATGGTGTGGCGCATCGACGACCGGATCGAGATGCTGGACGAAACGGGGCACCGTGTGGCGAGCCTTGAATCGCGGGGCGACCGGGCGGACCTGCCGCTGGTGGCGGGCGAGGGGGCCGACCGTGCGGCGGGCGAGGCGCTGGAGGTGCTGGCGGCGGCGCAACCGATCCTGCCGCGGCTGCGCGGGCTGGTGCGGATCGGCGACCGGCGCTGGGATCTGGTGCTGGACCGCGACCAGAAGATCATGCTGCCCGAGCATAACGCGGTGGCCGCGCTGGAGCGGCTGATCGCGCTGGACCGGGCCGAGGATGTGCTGGCACGAGATTTGTTGACTGTCGATTTGCGTAACGAGGAACGACCCGTGCTGCGGCTGGCGCAAGGCGCCATGACCGAACGCCGCAAAGCCATGGGCATGGAACCGAGCGGGAGCAGTGACCTATGACCGACCTTTACCAGTCGCAACGTGCGATGCGGAACATGCGCCGGGCCGCGATGCAGCGGGGTGTCATCGCCATTCTGGATGTGGGCACCAGCAAGATCGCCTGTCTGATCCTGCGCTTTGACGGGCCCGAGAAGCTGCGCGAGGTGGACGGGGTCGGGCCGATGGCGGGGCAGTCGCAGTTCCGCGTGATCGGGGCGGCGACGACGCGGTCGCGCGGGGTGCGTTTTGGCGAGATTTCGCAGATGAACGAGACCGAGCGGGCCGTGCGCACGGCGGTTCAGGCGGCGCAGAAGATGGCCAATGTCCGGGTGGACCATGTGATCGCCTGTTTCAGCGGGGCCGAGCCGCGCAGCTATGGCCTGGCGGGCGAGTGGGAATTGCAGGATTCGGTCGTGACCGAACAGGATGTGGCCCGCGTGCTGGCCAGTTGCGACGTGCCCGATATCGGGCCGGGGCGCGAGGTGCTGCATGCCCATCCGGTGAACTTTGCGCTGGACCACCGCACGGGGCTGGCCGATCCGCGCGGGCAGATCGGCAACCGCCTTGCCTGCGACATGCATCTTCTGAGTGTGGACGGCGCGGTGGTGCAGAACCTGCTTTACTGCATCAAGCGCTGCGACCTTGAACTGGCGGGGATCGCGTCATCGGCCTATGTTTCGGGCAAGTCGAGCCTGGTCGAGGACGAACAGGAACTGGGGGCGGCCTGTATCGATATGGGCGGCGGATCGACCGGCATTTCGATCTTTATGAAAAAGCACATGATCTATGCCGATACGGTGCGGATGGGCGGGGACCATGTCACCTCGGACATCTCGAAGGGGTTGCAGATCCCGCTTTCCATGGCCGAGAAAATCAAGACCAAGCATGGCGGCGTCTATGCCACCAGCATGGATGACCGCGAGATGATCGAGACCGGGGGCGAAAGCGGCGACTGGGAAAAGGACCGCCGCCAGATCAGCCGGACCGAGTTGATCGGCATCATGCGGCCACGGGTCGAGGAGATACTGGAAGAGGTGCGGATACGGCTGGACGGGGCGGGGTTCGACAGCCTGCCCAGCCAGTCGATCGTGCTGACCGGCGGGGCGAGCCAGATCCCGGGGCTGGACGGGCTGGCGGCCCGCATCCTTGGGCCGCAGGTGCGGCTGGGGCGTCCGTTGCGTGTTCAGGGCCTGCCGCAAGCCGCGACAGGTGCTGCCTTTGCGAGTGCCGTGGGCCTGTGCCTGTTTGCCGCCCATCCACAGGACGAGTGGTGGGATTTCGAGATTCCGTCGGAACGCTATCCGGCGCGGTCGATCAAACGGGCCTTCAGATGGTTCAAGGACAACTGGTAACCGCTACATCCTGCCTTAACAGGCGAAATACCGCTGAAACTGGCGTTTTTCGGGCCATATTTTGTGGTTCGAGGGCGTTTTTTGCGTGACCTCTGACCCCCTTTGTGGATAGAATCGTGGATAAATTCGGATTCCTGCGCCCGGGACCGGCGCGAAAGCAAGCCGATCGGCAACAGACGGCACAACGAACAGCAGCAGGCGGAGTGGCCATGACCCTGAACCTTTCGATGACCTCGCAGCGGGAAGAGCTGAAGCCGCGCATCACCGTGTTCGGTGTGGGCGGTGCAGGGGGCAATGCTGTCAACAACATGATCGACAAGCAGCTTGAGGGGGTCGAGTTCGTCGTTGCGAATACCGACGCGCAGGCCTTGCAGCAGTCGAAGGCGCATGCCCGTATCCAGATGGGTCTGAAAGTCACCGAAGGGCTGGGCGCGGGGGCGCGGCCTGCGGTGGGGGCGGCGGCGGCGGAAGAAACGATCGAGGAGATCGTCGATCATCTGGCGGGCGCGCATATGTGCTTTATCACCGCAGGTATGGGCGGCGGCACCGGAACGGGGGCCGCGCCGATCATCGCGCAGGCGGCGCGCGAGCTGGGTGTTCTGACGGTGGGGGTTGTGACCAAGCCCTTCCAGTTCGAAGGCGCCAAGCGGATGAAGCAGGCCGAAGACGGAATCGAGTCGCTTCAGAAGGTGGTCGATACGCTGATCATCATTCCCAACCAGAACCTGTTCCGTCTGGCCAACGAGCGCACGACCTTTACCGAAGCCTTCGCCATGGCCGACGATGTGCTGTACCAGGGTGTCAAGGGCGTGACCGACCTGATGGTGCGGCCCGGTCTGATCAACCTTGACTTTGCCGATGTGCGCGCGGTGATGGACGAGATGGGCAAGGCCATGATGGGCACGGGCGAAGCCAGTGGCGAGGATCGCGCGGTTCAGGCGGCGGAAAAGGCGATTGCCAACCCGCTCTTGGACGAAATCAGCCTGAACGGAGCGCGGGGCGTGCTGATCAATATCACCGGCGGTTATGACCTGACGCTGTTCGAACTGGACGAGGCGGCGAATATCATCCGCGAAAAGGTGGACCCCGACGCGAATATCATCGTGGGTTCTACGCTGGATACCAGCATGGAAGGTGCGATCCGCGTGTCGGTCGTGGCGACCGGCATCGATGTGAGCCAGGCGAACCGTGCCTCGGACCCGGTGGCGCGGCGGCCGATGTCGGCCCCGTTGCAGCCGGCGCCGCACCATGCGCCGCAGCCGGTGGCCCAGCCGCAGGCCGCGCCCTTGACGATGCAGGTCAGCCAGCCCGCCTATCAGCCCGCGCCGCCGCCCGCCTATCAGCCGCCGCCGGTGCAGCAACAGCCGCAAGCGGCGCAGCCGGTCCAGCAGGACCGCACGCTGTTTGACGCGGCCCCGAGCTATGAGCCCGAGATCGAGGACGAACTGCCCCCGCCGGCCTATCGCCCGCAGCATGCCGCGCAGCGTCCGGTCGCGCCGATGGATGTGGCGCCCGAGAATTTCGTGGCCCCGCGTCCGCCGGGAACCCCGTCGCCCGAGGCGTTGCAGCGCCTGCACAATGCCGTCAACAAAAGCCCCGCGGCACAGGCACCGCGTGGCATGGCTGCGCCGCAGCGTGCCGCCATTCCGGCCGCGAAACCGGCCGAGCCGCCGCGCGCGCGCTTTGGCATCGGGTCACTGATCAACCGCATGTCGGGCGGATCGGCCGAGGCACAGGCCCCGCAACGCCAGCAGCCCCCCGTCACGCAATATGATGACGAACAGGACATGAGCCCCGAGCAGGAAAAGATCGAGATTCCGGCCTTTCTGCGCCGTCAGGCCAATTGAACGGTTTCCATCTTTGAAACAAAGTGAAACGAACCGGGCCCAGTGGCCCGGTTTTTTCCTTTTGCGTCAATGGATTGTGCGTGATGTGGCGCTGTCACGACATGTCATAAAAGGTGAGTTGAGTTTGCAGGTGCAGCAACTTAGCTAGAAACACGTCGCGGGTTTGCGCCCGTGGCATGCCGGTCAGGCAAAGCCCGTCACCATGAACGGGGCGGTCTGGCGGGGTGGATGAAGGAATCGGGGGCGAACGTGCAAAACACTCTGCGATCCGCTGCGGCTTTTGCGGGCTTGGGCCTGCATGGTGGCACCGAGGTGCGGATGGTGGTGAACCCCGCCCCGACCGGTCATGGCATCGTCTTTCACCGCACCGATCTGGATGAGCGGATTCCCGCGCGCTGGGATGCGGTCGTGCCGTCGCGTCTGTGCACGCTGGTGGCCAATGCGGGCGGGGCTTCGGTTTCGACCATTGAACATATCATGGCGGCCTTGGCGGGCTGTGCGATCCACAATGCGCTGATCGCGATTGACGGGCCGGAAGTGCCGATCCTTGACGGATCGTCGGCGCCCTTTGTGGCGGGGCTGCTGGCGGCGGGGATTGTGGCGCAGGACGCGCCGTCGCAGGTGATCCGCGTGCTGCGGACGGTCGAGGTGCGGGACGGCGACGCGGTGGCGCGGCTGGAACCGGCCGAGATGCTGGAAATGGATTTCCGCATCGATTTCAGCGATGCGGCCATCGGGCGGCAGGAAAAGACCCTGAACCTTGCCAATGGCGCCTTTGTGCGCGAACTGTCCGACAGCCGGACCTTTTGCCGTCAGGCCGATGTCGATGCGATGCGGGCCAACGGCCTTGCGCTGGGGGGCACGCTGGAGAATGCGGTGGTGTTCGAAGGCGACCGTGTGCTGAGCCCGGGGGGCCTGCGGCACCGCGACGAACCGGTGCGCCACAAGATGCTGGATGCCGTGGGTGATCTTGCCTTGGCGGGGGCGCCGATTCTGGGCCGCTATACCGGCATCCGTGCCGGACATGCGCTGACCAACCGCCTTTTGCGCGCGCTGTTTGCCGATCCGGCGGCCTATCGCATCGTCGAGGTGGGCGCGCAGACCGGGTGCAAGCTGCCGGGCGTGGGTGTGATCGCCGCCGATCTGCCGGTGAACTGACGCCGCCTGCGGGCTGGCGCGAAAGCCGTTTTGCGCCCCGGATTTTTCTGTGCTAGGACCACCAACAAGCAGAAGGCGTTCCGCGTGGCGGGGTGCGGAAAAGGCGTGGGGTAGGCGGACTATGGCAGGGGTGAAGTCGGGCGCGCGGTTCCTGTTCATGGCGCTTTTGGCTGCAACGCTGGCTGGCTGTGCGGGATTTGGCGGTCCAAGCGAAAAGCCGCTGGACCAGTACACGGCCGAAGAGCTGTACAAGCAGGGCGAGCTGAAGCTTGAGACCGAGCGCAAGCCCGATGACGGCATCAAGTATTTCCAGGAAGTCGAGCGGCTGTATCCCTATTCGGAATTTGCCAAGCGGGCGCTGATCATGCAGGCCTTTGGCTATCACAAGGGCAAGAAATACGAAGAGGCGCGGGCGGCGGCGCAACGCTATCTGGACCTTTACCCCGGGGACGAGGATGCGCCCTATGCGCTGTATCTGATGGCGCTGTCCTATTACGACCAGATCGACGAGGTGGGCCGCGACCAGGGCGTGACCTTCCAGGCGCTGACCGGCATGCGCGATGTGATCGAGCAATATCCCGACAGCGATTATGCGCGGTCGGCCATGCTGAAATTCGACCTTGCCTTTGACCATCTGGCGGGCAAGGAGATGGAGATCGGGCGCTACTACCTTAAGCGCGGCAATTACACCGCGGCGATCAACCGCTTCCGCACCGTGGTGCAGGATTACCAGACCACCAGCCATACCGCCGAGGCGCTGCATCGCCTGACCGAGGCCTATCTGGCGCTGGGGCTGACCGACGAAGCGCAGACCGCTGCGGCGGTGCTGGGCTACAACTACCGTTCGAGCCCGTTCTACGAGGACAGTTTCCGCTTGCTTAGGGGCAAGGGGCTGGCCCCCGAGGCCAAGGGCAGCGGCTGGCTGGCGACGATCTATCGCCAGATGGTGCGCGGGGAATGGATGTGACCGGCGCGGACGGCTGACGGGGGCGGGCGGTTGCTGCGATCGCTGGAAATTCGCGATGTGCTGATCATCGACCGGCTGGACCTTGAGTTCCGGCCGGGGCTGAACGTGTTGACCGGCGAGACCGGGGCGGGCAAGTCGATTCTGCTGGACGCTTTGGGCTTTGTGCTGGGCTGGCGCGGGCGGGCCGAGTTGGTGCGGGCGGGGGCCGAGCAGGGCGCGGTGACGGCGGTGTTCGATCTGGCGGCGGACCATGCGGCGCGGGGCGTGCTTGAGGAAGCGGGGATCGACGCCGGGGACGAGCTGATCTTGCGGCGGATCAACACGGTGGACGGGCGCAAGACCGCTTGGGTCAATGACCGCCGCGTGTCGGGCGAGGTGCTGCGCGATCTGTCGGAAACGCTGGTGGAATTGCATGGCCAACAGGATGACCGCGGACTGCTGAACCCGCGCGGGCACCGGGCGCTGCTGGACCAGTTCGCGGGGCTGGACCTTGGCGCCGTGCGGGCGGCGTGGCGGGCGCAATCGGCCGCAAGGGCGCGGCTGGCCGAGGCCGAGGCGGCGCTGGTCGCGGCGCGCAAGGAAGAAGATTTCCTGCGCCATGCCGTGGCCGAGCTGGACCGGCTGGACCCCGAACCCGGGGAAGAGGCCAGCCTTGATGCGCGGCGGCGCATGATGCAGGGGGCCGAGAAGATCCGCGCCGATATCGCGCGGGCGCATCAGGCGCTGTCGGAACAGGCGGCCGAGGGCATGATGCGCGATGCGCTGCGCTGGCTGGAGGGGGCGGCGGATCGGGCCGAGGGGGCGCTGGAGGGGCCGCTTTCCGCGCTGAACCGGGCGCTGATCGAACTGGGCGAGGCGCAGCAGGGGGTCGAGGGGGCGCTGTCGGCGCTGGATTTCAACCCCGCCGAGCTTGAGGCGCTGGAGGAGCGGCTATTCGCCATACGCGCCCTTGCACGCAAGCATGGTGTGCTGGCCGACGCCTTGGGCGGGTTTGCGGCCACGTTGCGGGCGCGGCTGGCGGCGCTTGACAGTGGCGAGGCGGGGATTGCCGCGCTGGAAAAGGCGGTGGTGCAGGCGGAAGCGGCCTATGGCGACGAGGCGGCTTGGGTGACGCGGGCGCGCAAGGCGGCGGCGGCGCGGCTGGATCAGGCCATGGCGGGCGAACTTGCGCCGTTGAAGATGGAGCGGGCGGTTTTCGTCACCGAGGTGACGGGGGCCGAGCCGGGGCCGGACGGGGTGGATGCGGTGACATTCACCGTGGCAACCAACCCCGGCGCGCCCGCGGGGGCGTTGAACAAGATCGCCTCGGGCGGGGAATTGTCGCGCTTTCTGCTGGCCTTGAAGGTCTGCCTGACGGGCGAGACGCCGGGGCTGACCATGATCTTTGACGAGATTGACCGCGGTGTGGGCGGGGCCACGGCCGATGCCGTGGGCCGCAGGCTGAAGGCGCTGGCAACCGGCAGTCAGGTGCTGGTGGTGACGCATAGCCCGCAGGTGGCAGCGCTTGGCGGGGCGCATTGGCGGGTGGAAAAGCGGGTGGTGGCGGATATGACGCTTTCCACCGTGACCGGCCTGTCGCCCGAGGAGCGGGTGGAAGAGATTGCGCGGATGCTGTCGGGCGACACGATCACCCCCGCCGCGCGCGAGGCGGCGCGGGCGCTGCTGTCGGCCTGACCGGCGGGGCGCGGTTTGCCTCGCGGCATCGGGGCAGGGTCTGCGGAAGTTGCCCCCTTTGGCTGCGCGCGGGATTTGAGTATTTGGACAAAGGTGAAGGGGCAAGCAGGGGCTGCCTGAAAGGCGAGCGCGAACGCCCATCATTCATGCATGTTGTGGATGACCGTTGCGCTGGCTGCATGGCGGCTTTGGCGAGGCGGGCCTACTATGCTGCGGTGCAGCAAGCTATGTTTGCTTCAGGAATGAAGGAGACATGTGATGTTTGAACAGGTGAAAAACGTGCTGCGCGCGTTCCGTATGCCGTCGGTGCAGGAACGGGAACTGGCCTATCTGAACCAGTCGGTGAACCGTTACGATCTTGAGATGCGGCAGCGCCAGATCGATGCGGGGCTGTTTCGCCGCTAAGCCAGCGCGGTGATGTGGCAGGTGAGCGCCTGCCAGCCTTCGGGGCGCTGGACGACCACGGCGGACAGAAGCAGCGCGCAGCGCGGCAGGTCGGCGCCGGTGCTGTCTTGTGCGCCGGCAAGGACGTAGCGCTGCGACAGGATCGCGGCGCCGGGGCCGATGGGGCGCAGGCGCGCGCGGCCCGAGACTAGGCGGGCGGCACGAAGCGTTCCGCTGAATTCGTCGGCAAAGGCAAGGCGGGCGGCCTCGCGCCCTTCGCAATGCTGGCCGGTGGCGGTGACAAGTTCGACATCATCCGACATCAGGCGGGCGAGGCTGTCTGCATCCTGTGTCGAGAAGGCGGTGGCGAAGGCGCGGGTATAGCTGTCTGCGTTCATGCCCCGCGCTGTGCCACGGCGGCAAGGGCGGGCGCAAGGTCTCCGTATCCGGTGAAGCGGCGTTCATAGGCAAGACCCAGCCGGTCGGCACATTCCCGCGCCTTTGCGTCAAGCGCGGGGTCGTCTGTCTGGGCCTGATAGACCAGCTTGGTGTAATTGCCGAAATACATGTCGCGCAGTTCGGGGTGCCGGTCGAGGCCCATGGGCCGCCAGACGAAGGCATCGAATTGCCGCACGAGGAAATCGGTCAGGTAGAAGGCGGTAAACTCGGTTTCCGCCGTGGCGGCGAAGGCGGCGTTGCCTTCGAAGAAGCTGTAGCAATGCGGGCCTTCGACCATGGCGACGCCAAGGCGGGCGCAAGTGGCTTGCAACTGTCCGCCCGTGCCGCAATCGGCATAGACGACGAAGATATCGTCATAGGCGGCGCGGTGCTGGGCCACGGCGGATTCGACTGCGGGGGGGATGCGGTCGGGCCAGAGATGCAGGTTGGCGGGCAGGCATTGCAGGTCGAGATGGTCCCAGCCGTTGGTGCGTTTCAGCGCGAGGATTTCATGCGCCAGCGCCCCGCAGGCGATGAGCAGGATGCGCCCCGTGGCCGTGGGGGCAAGGCCCTGTTCGGTCAGCGTGGTATCATCAAGGCCTAGCGCCACTGCCGCGCCCCGAGCACGAGGCTGCCCGCAAGCGCGGCAAAGCCGAGCGCGGCAAGCGGCAGGTCGGCCCAGACGGCAAGGCCGAGGGTCAGCCCTGCGGCAAGGATCACGAAGGCGATGAGCGCGAGGAAATGCGGGAGAGGCATGGGCGGTTCCTTTCCCTTACAATCTGGCGCGGGGATAAGGTGAATCCAAGGGGTGGATATGAAAAAGCCCCGCGTCCCGTGGGGGAGGCGGGGCTTTTGGCCGACCCGCAAAGGTCAGGCGTTCATCTGGTTGTGCTTGCGGGCCACGAATTGCTTGGCGGTTTCCACCGCAACGGCGGCATCGCGGCAATAGGCATCGGCGCCGATCGCCTTGCCGAATTCTTCGTTCAGGGGGGCGCCGCCCACCAGCACGATGTAATCTTCGCGCAGGCCCTTTTCCTTCATCGTGTCGATCACGACTTTCATATAGGGCATCGTGGTCGTCAGCAGGGCCGACATGCCGAGGATGTCGGGCTTTTCCGCCTCGAGCGCCTCGAGATATTTCTCGACCGAGTTGTTGATGCCGAGGTCGAGCACTTCGAAGCCCGCGCCTTCCATCATCATGGCGACAAGGTTCTTGCCGATGTCGTGGATGTCGCCCTTGACGGTGCCGATCACCATCTTGCCCATGCGCGGCGCGCCGGTTTCGACGAGCAGCGGCTTGAGGATGAACATCCCCGCCTTCATGGCATTGGCGGCAAGCAGCACCTCGGGGACGAAAAGGATGCCGTCGCGGAAGTCGGCGCCGACGATCGTCATGCCGGCGACCAGCGCCTTGGTCAGGATGTCGTAGGGGGTCCAGCCGCGTTCGATCAGGATGTTGACCGCTTCCTCGATCTCTTCCTTGAGCCCGTCATAGAGATCGTCGTGCATTTGCAGCACAAGCTCGTCATCGGACAGTTCGGACAGGATGATTTCGTCGTCGTCGGCCATGGGGCGGCTCTCCCAAAGGGGTTTCGTCAGTGGTGCATGGGCGATAAGCGGCACAGGCACTTTGCGTTTAGCGACATGCACAAGATGAAAGCCGACAGCAAGGGGTCGGTTGCGGAAAAGGGGTGGCAAATGTTCCTGTTTCGTTCTAGATTTGGGTATGGAGACGGGCAAGGATAGGGCGTTGCTGCCCGGTCTGCGGGCAAGGGCGCGGGGGACCGAGCGCAACGAGACGGGGCGTTACGAGCCGCGTGCGGTGGTGCCGGCCGATGATGGCTGGGATTTGCCCGAGGAGGAGCGGCTGGTCGCGACCGAGCTGCGCCACGAACGGGCGCGGTCGGCGCTGAGCTATAACAAAAGCCCCGACATTCCGTTTGACCGGTCGATCAACCCCTATCGCGGTTGCGAGCATGGCTGCATCTATTGCTTCGCGCGGCCGACCCATGCCTATCTGAACCTGTCGCCGGGGCTGGATTTCGAGACGCGGCTGGTGGCGCGGCCCGGTATTGGCGCGGTGCTGGAGCGCGAGTTGCGCAAGCCCGGATACAGGGTGGCGACCGTGGCTATCGGCACCAATACCGACCCTTACCAACCGTGCGAGGCGAAAGAGCGGGTGATGCGCGAGGTGGTCGAGGTTTTGTCGGCGTTCAACCACCCGCTGGCGATTACGACCAAGGGCACGCTGATCGAGCGTGATCTGGACCTGCTGGCCCCGATGGCCGAAAAGGGCCTGCTGCGGGTGGGGGTTTCGGTCACGACGCTGGACCCGGCGCTGTCGCGCAGCATGGAGCCGCGGGCGGCAGCGCCTGCGCGGCGGCTTGAGGTGATCCGGCGGCTGACGGCGGCGGGCGTGACGGTGCGGGTGATGGTGGCCCCTGTCGTGCCGGGACTGACCGATCACGAGATCGAGCCGATTCTGGCGGCGGCGGCCGAGGCGGGGGCCAAGGGGGCAAGCTGGATCATGCTGCGCCTGCCCTTGGAGGTGGCGCCGCTGTTCCGCGACTGGCTGGAGGCAAAGCAGCCGCTGCGGGCGGCCAAGGTGATGGCGCGGGTGCGCGAGGCGCGGGGCGGCAAGGATTACGATGCCGAATGGGGCAAGCGGATGCGGGGCGAGGGGGTCTTTGCGGGTGTGATCGGGCAGAGGTTCAAGCTGGCCGTGGCGCGCTATGGGCTGGCGCAGGATTTGCCTGCTTTGCGCTCTGATCTGTTCGCGCGGCCGCCAAGGGCGGGGGACCAACTGGCGTTGTTCTAGCGCAAAAGCCTTCTGAAGGATTTGGGTCTGGCCACAGGCAGTGCGGAATTTGACGCAAATTCCGCGCCGATTTTTGACGCAAAAATCGGATCCCGACCGTCGGGAACCGGAATTTGCGTCAAATTCCGGCGCGAAACCTGCGTCAGGTTTCGCTTACCCGCGGCGGCCGCGGCGTTCGCGCTTGGGGTCGCCCGAGGTGTCGCCCGTGCCGTCCGACGCGCTGGAGAAGCCGCCCAAGGCATCGGAGATGGTTTCAAGCGAGGGGCGCGGGCCGGGGGGGGTGTCTTCCAGCGCGCGGCGCATGGCTTTCAGGTGGTCGGGCATGGTGCCGCAGCAGCCGCCGATGATGCGCACGCCGGCATCGCGGGCCAGAACGGCGTATTTGCCCATCAGTTCGGGCGTGCCGTCATAATGGATATGGCCGTCGTGATATTTGGGGATGCCCGCATTGCCCTTGGCGATGATCGGGCGTTCGGTGCCGGTCGAGGCAAAGCCGAGCACCGTGCGCATCAGGTCGGACGCGCCCACGCCGCAATTGGCGCCAAAGGCCAGCGGCGGGTTGGGCAGTTTTTCGACCATATCGGCCATCGCCGCCGAGGTGACGCCCATCATGGTGCGCCCTGCGGTGTCAAAGCTCATGGTGCCGCACCATGCCACGCCGGCGCGGCGGCAGGCTTCGGCGGCGGCCTTGTATTCCTCGGGGGCCGAGATGGTTTCGACCCAGACGACATCGACGCCGCCTTCCTTCATGCCTTCGATCTGTTCGTGGAAGATCTCTACGGCCAGCGCATGGGTCATGGTGCCCATCGGTTCGAAAATGTCGCCGGTTGGGCCAAGCGAACCTGCGACCACCACGGGGCGGCCTGCGGCATCGGCAATCTCGCGGCCCAAGGCGACGCCTGCGCGGTTCAGTTCGCGCACGCGGCCCTGCGCGTTGTGCAATTTGAGGCGCGAGGCGTTGCCGCCGAAGGTGTTGGTTAGGAAGATGTCTGACCCCGCATTGACCGCGTTGCGGTAGAGCGTGCGGATGTTGTCGGGCTGATCGACATTCCACAATTCGGGCGGTTCGCCCGACGAGAGGCCCATATTGAACAGGTTGGTGCCGGTGGCCCCGTCGGCCATCAGCCAGTCACGGGTTGCAAGCAGCTTGGAAAGGGCGTCGGACATCGGGGCACCATGCGTTGAACGGTTCTTACGCCTTCCTGTGCCATGGCGCGGCCACGGTGGCAAATTCATAATCGGCATCATGATCATGAAACGGGGCGCGGGATGGTGCGACCTGCGGTTGCAGAGAGCCCGGGTGGCGGATGGCGCGGTGCAGTTCGGCCGCCGCAAGGGCAAGGGCGGGCCATGAGGGCGCGCAGAGATAGCGCGGTTCCCAGGCGGGGGCGAAGGTGGCCTTGAACCGGGCAAGGCCCGCGCCCTGTTCCGGCAAAAAGCGGGACAGGGCGCGCGGCAGCGCTGGCACGGCGGCAAGCGACAGGCGCGGGATGCGCGCGCGGGCGGCATCGGCAATGGCGGCGGCGATCAGGCTGTGCATGGTTCCGTCGGGCAGGGCCTGCGCGTGGCGCATGAGGTCGAGCGTCCATTCGCGGGGATGGATGTGAAAGCTGGCAAAGGCGATGGGCTGGCCCCCTGACCAGGCGACATAAAGCCTTTGGCCTGCCAGATAGGCGGGGCAGAACCGCCCCATCGAGAAGCCGCGTTCGCCGCCGTGACGGGCACCCCAGTCGGCATGGATGCGGGCCAAGGCGGGATCATATGCGTCATGGCCGCAGGTGACGCTGATACCTGCCGCGGCGGTCTTTCGCAGCTTGCGGCGCAATCCGGCAAGGGCGGGGCGGGCGGGGTCGAAGGTTGCGGGGGTGATGACCGCCTCGGCCGCGATGCGGATCGTGCGCTGGCCTGTGCTGCGGGCCAGCGCGGCAAGGCGGGGCGGGGCCTTGTAGAGTGCGGGGATGCGGTTTTCGGCGCGGGCGGCTTGGGCAAGCGCTATCAGGCTTGCCGTTTGCGGCGGGCCGGGGAAAGGGTGCAGCAGGCTGGCCAGCACATGGGGCGTGCGCCCGGCAAGGCAGGTTTGCGGGCCGGTCCGCAGGGGCGCCAGCGTGCCTTGGCGTGCCAGGGCGGTTTCGGCCTGTTGCGACAGGCGGGGCGGGTGCGGGGGTGCGGGGGGGGCTGCGGGGCGCGGCTTGGGGGCAAGCGCGGTCCAGACCAGACCTGCCAGCGCGGGCAGGGCATAGAACACCGCCCGCCATGCCAGCACGGCGGCCAGCAGCGGTTCTTCGGGCGTGTCGGGCAGCAACAGGATCAGCACCATCTCGAACGCGCCCACCCCTGCGGGCGCCCCGGACGCAAGGCCTGCGGCAAGGGCCAGCAGGACTGCCGGCAGCAGGGTTGCAAAGGGCGGGGCCGCGATGGCGGGAAACAGCGCCCAAAGTGCCAAGGATAGCGCGCAGAGATCGAGCGTTGCCCAGAACAGGAAGGC
The DNA here is from genome assembly GCA_027484985.1 of Rhodobacter sp. Lineage (GTDB taxonomy): Bacteria > Pseudomonadota > Alphaproteobacteria > Rhodobacterales > Rhodobacteraceae > Paragemmobacter. The sequence continues at coordinate 35,289 of JAIXRW010000043.1, forward strand.
AAGGATCGTTATGCCGTTGGGCCACAGCGCCGGACGCGGCAGCCAGCGCGGGCGCAGCACCGACAGGCCCGCCAGCAGGCCGAAGGCAATGAGGATCGCCCATGCCAGCGGCGCATGCGGCATCGTCTGCAAGCCCGCCACCACCAGCGCCGCCAAAAGCGCGAGCGAGGAGAGGAAGGCAACGGTCAGCGCGGTCGAGATGCGCGTGACCTGCCAGAGCGAGAGTTCGGGCAGAAGCCGCCAGCGCACGAAGGCGCCGGTGACGGGGCCGAAGCCCGCCGTCTGGCTGACCGCGCCTGCCGCCATTCCGGTGGCAAAGGCGCGCGCCCCGCCGATGCCGGTGCCCAGATGGCGGTGCAGCACGCGTTCCTGCCCGCCCACGGCCAGAAAGCTGACCGTCACCGCCGCAAGCGCCAGCATCCATTGCGTGGCCGAGGTGGCAAAGACCGCATCAAGCACCGCTTCCGGTTCGATATGGGCAAGGCGCTGGGCCATCAGCCAGACCAGAAGCGGGACCGCGCAAAGGGTGACGGCGGCCTTTGCCGCGCGTGCGGCCCGTGGCCCGATACGTGCTGTCATGCCTGCCCCCGCTTGCCTGCTGGCGGTCAGAATGCCTGCGCCGCTTTACCGCCATGTTAACGGCTGGCGGGATGACTGGCTTAGGGTTGGCGTTGCGTGCATCTGCGCGATTTTTGGACCGCCTTGCGGCGGCGACACGCGCGGCGTCGGGGGCGCGCCATTCGGGCCGGGGGCGGACGGGGCCCCCGGTCCGGAAACGTGGTGCTGCGCCGCGCTTACAGTTCTTGCATCAGCTGCGCTTTGGCGACCGGCAGAAGTTCGGCCATCTTGGCGCGGACGGCATCAGCGCTGGACAGGCTGCCGAGATCGGCCGCGACCTTGCGGACGACATCTTCAATTCCGGCTTCCTCGAAATCGGCCGAAACGACGGACAGGGCATAGTCATCTGCGGCGGGGCCAGACTTGCCCAGCAGGCCCGCGGCCCATAGGCCGACAAGCTTGTTGCGGCGCGCCTCGGCCCTGAACTGCATGTCGGCGTCATGGGCGAACTTGGACTCGAAAGCGTGTTCGCGGTCATCGAAAGTGGTCATGTAGGGCCCCATTGTGATCATAACTCTACCCTTTCCATATGGCCCTGACCGCCCTGCGCCGCAAGGGGCCGCAACCGGCAGGATGGCCGGACCGGCGGTTAGGCGGGGCGCGGTGGGAAAGGCTTGGGGGGGCGGCAAACGGGGCGGGTGGTGGCCTCTGCCTTGCCAGACGGGCCTTTGGCGGCTATAGCCGCAACAGGCAGGCGGGGAACCCTTGGGGTTGCCCCGCCGCCTCCATTTGGCGGAGTATCCATGGCACGGCGCAAGAAGGTTTACGAGGGCAAGGCGAAGATCCTGTATGAAGGCCCCGAGCCCGGCACCCTGATCCAGTATTTCAAGGATGATTCCGCGCCGACCGCCACCGTTCCCTCGCCCGCCGCCGTGGAAGGCAAGGGCGTGCTGAACAACCGCCTGTCGGAATTCTTCATGGCGGGGCTGAATTCGGTCGGCGTGCCCACGCATTTCATCCGCCGCCTGAACATGCGCGAACAGCTCGTGCGGATGGCCGAGATCATCCCGCTCGAGGTGGTGGTGCGGAATTTCGCGGCGGGCGACATCACGAACCGGCTGGGTATTCCCGAAGGCACGCCGCTGCCGCGCCCGATCGTGGAATATTACTACAAGGACGAACGACTGGGCACGCCCTTGGTTTCGGAAGAGCATATCATCGCCTTCAACTGGGCCAGCCAGCAGGACCTTGACGACATGGTCGCGCTGGCGCTGCGGGTGAACGATTTCCTGTCGGGCGTGATGATGGGCGTGGGCATCCGGCTGGCCGATTTCCGGCTGGAAGTGGGCCGTGTGTGGGAGGGCGATTTCATGCGCCTGATCGTGGCCGACGAGATCAGCCCCGATTCGTGCCGCCTGTGGGACATGCGCGGCCTGTCGGACGGACCCGACCGCGAGGGGGCGCCGCGCGAACCCGGGCCGCTGGCCGATGTCTATACCGAACTCGCGCGGCGGCTGGGGGTCATGCCGTCGAACGTGACCCATACGACCAAGCCCACGCTGATCAACTGATCGCCCTCGCCTGTGGGCTGCTGCTTCACCTTTGCCCAAATACTCTCGGGGGTGAGGCGCGGCACGCGCCGAGGGGGCAGAAGGCCCCCTTCTGCCTGCCTCTGGCCTTGCCCATCGGGGACGGGTTCGCTAAGGCAACCCGAGGCATCTATCGGAGAATTCCCATGAAAGCGCGCGTGACGGTCATGCTGAAATCCGGCGTTCTGGACCCCCAGGGCGAGGCGGTGCGCCATGCGCTGGGAAGCCTGGGCTTTGCCGGTGTGACAGGGGTGCGGCAGGGCAAGGTGATCGAGCTTGATCTGGCCGCGACCGACCGCGCCACCGCCGAGGCCGATGTGACGGCGATGTGCGAGAAGCTGCTCGCCAATACGGTGATCGAAAGCTACCGCGTCGAAATCCTGTAAGTGGCGCCGTTCCGCGGGGGCATCGAACCCCCGCGAAACGGTTTGGCGCGGGCGGCAAGGTTCAGCCTGGTTTTTGCCGGTGTGATTGCGGCATGGTCGGCATGCCTTCGGCGAGGATATTTGCACGAGTATGAAAGCCGCGTTCGGCCCCGTCTTTGTGCGGGGCGCGACAGGCGCGGTCGCTTGCGGGCGAGAGGCGCGGTGTCGCCGGGTCTTTGCTGCGCGAAACGGGCTGGGGGGCATGGGATGCGGGCGGCGGTGTTGCGGGCCTATCGGGCGGATCTTTCCATCGAGACGGTGGCCGATCCGGTGTGCGAGGCCGACGGGGTGGTGGTGCGCGTGCTGGCCTGCGGCATCTGTCGCAGCGACTGGCATGGCTGGGTGGGCGAACATCCGCGGGTGAAGCCCGGTGCGATTCCGGGGCATGAATATTGTGGCGAGGTGGTCGAGGCAGGGCCGCTGGCGAGGTGGCGGTTGGGCGACAAAATCATCGCGCCCTTCATTCTGGCCTGCGGGCAATGCCCCGATTGCCAGTCTGGCCATTCCAACATTTGCAAGACCCAGCGCGTGCCGGGGTTTGGCGAACCCGGGGCCTATGCTGAATATATCGGCGTGCCCCATGCCCATAACCTTGCTGCCCTGCCCGAGGGGATGAGCCCCGTGCTGGCCGCCGGTCTGGGCTGCCGTGTCACCACCGCGTGGCACGCGCTGACGGGGCGGGCGGCGATACAGGCGGGGGAATGGCTGGCGGTGCATGGCACGGGCGGGATCGGGCTGTCGGCGCTGCTGCTGGGGCGGGCGCTGGGGGCGCGGGTCGTCGTGGTGGATGTGGTGCCCGAAAAGCTGGCCCATGCGCGGGCGCTGGGGGCAGAAGCGGCCTTTGACGCGCGCGAGGGTGACGTGGCCGCGCGGATCGTCGAGGTGACGGGGGGCGGCGCGCATGTGTCGATCGAGGCTTTGGGGATTGCGGCCACGGCCAATGCGTCGATCGAATGTCTGCGCCCGCTGGGGAGGCATGTTCAGGTGGGCCTGCCCGTGGGCCATACCGCACGGATGGAGATCAACATGAACGCGGTCTATATGAAGCAGCTGGCGCTATTTGGCACGCGGGGGATGCCTGCGTGGAAATACCCGCGGCTTCTGGACATGATCACGCGGGGGGCGGTCGATATGTCGCCGCTGGTGGCGCGCACCGTGCCTTTGTCGGGCGCATCGGCCGAGTTGCGGGCATTTGACGGGCCGATGCCGCCCGGCGTGGCGGTGATCGATGATCTCATGCGCTGAGCCGGCCTTTCGCGCGTTTGACCCGTTGACTTCGTTTTCGGCGGGCAATAGGAGAGCCGGACCAGAAAGTGCCGCTGTAGCTCAGCTGGTAGAGCACGTCATTCGTAATGATGGGGTCGGGGGTTCGAGTCCCTTCAGCGGCACCACTTTCCTGAAATCCGACAGGGCCGGTCGTGACCCGAATTCCTTGTGAGGCAAGGGCTTGGGTTGTCAGCGGTTGTTCGATCGCGTGGCGATGCGGTCAGGCCGGATCGCCCTGACGCTGGCCTGTCGCGTCGATCCACCAGGAACAGAAGCTGGCCTCGTTGCGGGTGCGCGTGTCGTCGTGGGGCGGGGCGGGGCGCGGGGTGCGGTGGCAGGGGATGCCTGCGATTTCCAGCATGCCTGTGGCCGTGTGGCCTAGGCGGGCCGAGATCACCTTGTCCACCACATAGGCCGACAGTTCGTCGGGGCGGGCGCAGGTGGGGTCTGCGATGATTTCGGCAAGGCGTTGGCGTTTGGCGGCATCGGCGGCGAGCAGGCGGGCGACTTCGGCGCGGAAGGCGGTTTCGGTGGCGATATAGGCATCGAGCGCGGGCAGCGCCCGGACGGGCGGTTTCTTCAGCTTGAGGTGGCCGCCATCGTGCAGCATTCGCAGGATACGCGCGCCGATGGGCGAGGTGAGCTGCACATGGGCATCGTGAAAGGCAAGCTCGCGGTCTTCGTCGGTCAGGCGCAGGGTGGCGGGGCGGCCTTCGAGCATGGCACGGCGCAGCGCGGCGAGGGCGGGCGTTCGGTGCACGTTGGGGATCATGTCGATGACCGTGAGGGCCGGTTTCATCAGGCTGCGGATGTCCCATAGCATGGAGCGGGCCCTTTCGTTGGTGAAAGGACGGGCTAGCACGGCGGGGCGGCGGTGGCCACGGCGTTCCGCTTTCGGCGCTGGGCCGTGGCCGGCAGGTCAGGCCTTGATGCGGGCGCCTTTTGGGTCGTGGAGCGGGGCGAGGTGAAGCTGTGCGGGGATGCGGGTCGAGGCGACCTCAAGCTCGTAGGTGGCATCGGTCAGGTAGGCGTCGGTGACGCCGCCCGCATTGCGGACATAGCCGAGGCCGATGGGTTTGCCGATGCTGTGGCCAAAGCCGCCCGAGGACAGCCAGCCCGCGCGGGTGCCGTTTCGATAGATCGTCTCGCGGCCCAGAAGGACGATTTCGGGGTCATCGACGGTAAAGGTGGCGAGGCGTTTCTTTACCCCGTTCGCCAGTTGATGTTCTAGCGCGGCGCGGCCGATGAAATCGGTTCGGGATTTGAGTTTGCAGGCCCATGTCAGGCCCGCCTCGACCGGCGTATGGTCGGGGCCGATATCGGCGCCCCAGGCGCGGTAGCCTTTTTCAAGGCGCAGGGTTTCGATGGCGCGGTAGCCTGCGTTTTGCACGCCGTGGGGGGCGCCTGCCTGCATCAGCGCCTGATAGACCGTGACGGCGCAATCGGTGGGCAGGTGCAGTTCCCAGCCGAGTTCGCCCACATAGGTGACGCGCAGGGCGAGGACGGGGCAGTTTGCGACCGAGATGGTGCGGGCGGTGCCGAAGGGGAAGGCGGCGTTGGACAGGTCGGCATCGGTGACGGGTTGCAGGATGCTGCGGGCGTTGGGGCCCATGAGCGACAGCACCGAGGAAGCCGAGGTGACATCGACCAGTTGGCAATTCGCGCCTTCGGGGATGTTGCGGGCGATCCAGTCGAAATCATGGGTGGCAAAGCCGGTGCCGGTGACGATGTAAAACTCGTTTTGCGACAGGCGGGCGATGGTGACATCGGCCTCGATCCCGCCACGGGGGTTGAGGAGTTGGGTATAGGTGAGCGATCCGGGCGCGCGATCTACGTTTCCGGCGGCGATGTGGTTGAGGGTTTTCGCGGCGTCGGGGCCTTTGAGCGTAAATTTGGCGAAGGAGGTCTGGTCGATCAGCACGGCCGCCGTGCGGGCGGCATGGTGTTCGCGTGCGACCGCGTGGAACCAGCCGGGGCGGTTGTAGCTGTAGCGGTCAACCGGGGTTTCGCCTGCGCCAAGGTCGGCAAACCAGTTGGGGCGTTCCCAGCCCAGTTTTTCGCCGAAGCAGGCGCCTGCCGCCTGCAGATGCGCGTAAAGCGGCGAGCGGCGGGTGGGGCGGGCGGAGCGGTGTTCCTCGGACGGCCAGGCGATGGTGTAGTGTTTGCCATAGGCTTCCAGCGTGCGGGCGCGGACCCAATCGGTTGACCGGTGCACCGCGCCGAAGCGGCGGATATCGACGGGCCAGAGGTCATAGGGCGCTTCGCCCTTGGCCGCCCATTCGGCCAGCGCCATGCCTGCCCCGCCGCCTGACGCGATGCCAAAGGCGTTGAAGCCCGCGCCGACGTAGAAATTCCGCAGTTCGGGCGCTTCGCCCAAGATGAAATTGCCGTCGGGGGTAAAGCTTTCGGGGCCGTTGATGAGTTGTTTGACGCCAGCGGTGGCAAGGGCTGGCACGCGGGCGAGGGCGTTTTCCATGAATTGGGAATAGTGGTCGTAATCGGAGTTCAGAAGCTCGAAGTGGAAACCTTCGGGGATGCCGTTCTGCGCCCAGGGTTTGGGGTTCGGTTCATACCCGCCCCAGACGAGGCCGCCCACATCTTCCTTCCAATAGGTCAGGCGGTCGGGGTCACGCAAGGTGGGCAGGTTCGGGGTCACGCCTTCGATCTTTTCGGTGACCATGTATTGGTGTTCGACCGAGATCAGGGGGACGTTGACGCCCACGGTGGCCGCAAGGGTGCGCGTCCATTGGCCGGCGCAGCAGATAACCTTTTCACATTCGATGGTGCCATGGGGCGTTTCCACCCCGCGGATGCGGCCGTTTTCGACGGTGATGCGGGTGACGGGCGTATCTTCGAAGATCTGCACGCCCGACATGCGGGCGCCCTTGGCCAAGGACTGGGTGATGTCGGAGGGGTTGGCTTGGCCGTCAGTCGGCAGATAGGCGGCGCCGACAAGATCGTCGATGGTCATCAGGGGCCACAAATCCTGCGCCTCGCGCGGGGTCAGCAGGTGCATTTCAAGGCCGAAGCTGTGGGCGGTGGTGGCCTGCCGTTTCACCTCGGTCCAGCGTTCGGCGTTGCAGGCAAGGCGCAGGCCGCCGTTCATTTTCCAGCCGGTTTGCAGGCCGGTTTCCTGTTCGAGCTTTTTGTAAAGTTCGACCGAATATCCCAGCAATTGCGTTATGTTGGCCGAGGTGCGAAGTTGACCCACCAGCCCCGCCGCGTGGAAGGTGGTGCCCGAGGTGAGCTTTTTGCGTTCCAGAAGCACCGTGTCGGTCCAGCCCAGTTTGCCAAGGTGGTAGGCGGTGGAACAGCCGATGATGCCGCCGCCGATGATGACGGCGCGGGCGGTGGTGGGCAGGGTCATGCGGAGGCTTCCTGAAAGGCGGCAAAAGCGGCGCGGTAGGTTTCAAGGTTGGTCGCCGTATAGGCGGGATAGTCGAAATCGAGGGTCGAGTGGCTTTCCTGCACCATGGACCACATCGCCTCGCGCAGGGCACTTGCCGCCTTCATGGCGCGGTAGCTGCGCCACAGGCGGGCATCGGGGAGGCGGTCGTAATAGGCGGTCAGGATATGCGCCTCTTGCGTGGGGGACAGGCCTGCATTGGCGGCAAGACCGCCAAGGTCGAACAAGGGCGAGCCCCAGCCCGCGTAATCCCAGTCGAGCAGCCAGAGGCGGGTGCCATCGTCGATGAAATTGGCAGGCAGAAGGTCATTATGGCCAAAGACCAGATCGACGGGGCCGATGGCGGATTCGAGGGATGCCGCTTCGTCCAGCAGGGCGGGCAGGCGGGGGGCGTGGGGGCTGTCCCCTTCGCGCAGGGTGGCGGCATAGTCGCGCAGCACGTGGAATACCCAGAAGGCCAGCGTGGGGCCGCGCAGGAAGCGGGGCATGTCGCGGTGGGCGCGGGCGACGAGGCCGAGGGCGGCATCAAGCGTGTCGGGCTGGTGCAGATCGGCTGCGGCCAGCGTGCGGCCATGGATGAAATCAAGCACCAGCACGCCGGGTTCGTGGTGCAGCACGGCGGGCGACAGCCCCGCCGCATGGGCGGCAAGGCTGGCCGACACCTCGTTAAAGCGCAGGATCTGGTGGACGGGAATATCGTCACCGATGCGGACGACGACGCGCTTTTCGGCGTCTTGCACCACGTAATTGACGTTGGTGATGCCGCCGCCCAGTGGCTGGGCGCTGATGTCGCCCCGCCACAGCGGCAGGCCCCTGATCTTGTCGAGCGGTGTCATGCGGCCCCCTTGCGGCGCAAGCTGCGGGCAAGGCCGCGTTCTGTCAAAGAAAAACGCATGGTCAGGCGGCGGTGCCGGACCAGAGCGCGTCATAGACCGCGTGGATGCCCGCAACCTCGGCCCCGACGGCAAAGCGGGTGACGGCGCGGGCGCGGGCGGCGGCGCTGGCGGCGGCGTGGCGGGCGGGGTCGGACAGCAGCGCCACGGCGGCATCGGCTGCGGCGGCCCAGTCTTCCCGCGCGACGATATGGCCTGCATCGGCGCCGACAAATTCGGCGAAATGGCCGGTGGCGGTGGCGATGACGGGGGCGCCTGCCGCCATCGCCTCGAGCGGGGTAAGGCCGTAGCCTTCATAGCGCGGCAGCGCCAAAAGCAGGGCCGCGCCCTGCATCAGTTGCGGCATCCGCAGGGCAGGAACCTCTCCGGGAAACAGGATGCGCTGGGTCAGATTGGCGCGGGCCACTTCGGACCTGAGGGCAGCCAGAAAGGCGGCATCGGCCGGCTTGGCCAGACCTGCCACCACGGCGGTGGCGCCGGGAAGCTGCGGCAGGGCGCGGATCATCGCCTTGACAAACAGGTCGGTGCCCTTTTCGGGGCGGATGCGGCCCACAGTGACAATGCCATAGGTGCCGGAAAATCCCGTGGCGCGCCATGCGGCGGCACGGTCGCGGGCGGGGGTGAAGCGGTCGGTATCGACGCCATGCGGCACCACGGCGCGCACATGGGGCACGAAGCCTGCGGCGGTTTCGGTCGTGGCGATCACCGCATCCATGCGGCTGATGAGAAAGCGCGGCCAAGCCGAATGGCGGCGCTGGGCGGCCGAGGTAAAGACGATGCGGACAGGCAGGCGCAGGATATCGCGCGCAAACAGCGCGGCCTGCATTTCCGAATTGCGCCGCACATGCCAGATGGCAAAGGGCAGGCCGCGCGGCGGCTGCCGTGTCAGCCCCAGCGCCTGCCGCAGTGTCACCGGATGCGGACAGCCCGGAAGCGCCCGCCCCACCAGCACCGATTCGATCTGATCGACCTGACGGGCCAGAACGGCGGCTGCGGTGGCCGAAACCCCGGTGAAGCGCGGGTTGAAATTCGTGACATAAAGGGCAGGCATGACGGCTCCTTCCGCTTGCGGCCCATAGGCGGGAAGGGCGGGCGTGCTGTCAATCACCCGCCGTTCTTGTGGGTGTCGGGGCGCGGGGCTATACCCGCCGCAGGATGGGTGCCATCGTATGCGGATGTGCGGCCCGGAGATTGGGATGCGCGGGCGTGACACGGTGATCCATTGGCTGAGCGACCGCCTGATCCGGGCGGCGATCTGGCTGATGCTGCGGCTGCCTTTCGATGCGCGGCGCAGGGTTGCGGGGTGGCTGATGTCGCGGCTGGTCGCCCCGCTGGGCGATTACGGCGCGCGCATCCGCAGCAATCTGGCGCTGGTCATGCCGGGCATGCCCGAATCCGAGGTGGCCGCGCTGGTGCGGCGGGTGCCGGAAAATCTGGGCCGGACGCTGATCGAGCTTTATTCAGCACGCGATTTCATCGCCCGCATCAGGGACGAACCGCTGACCGGCCCCGGGGTCGAGGCGCTGGCCGAGGCGCACCGGACGGGGCGGCCGGTCCTGCTGGTGACGGGGCATATCGGCAATTACGACGCGATCCGCGCCGCGCTGATCTTGCGCGGCTACCCTGTGGGCGGGCTGTACCGGCCGATGGACAACCCGTTTTTCAACCGCCATTACGTTGCCGCGATCTCGGCCATCGGCACGCCGCTTTTTCCGCGCGGGCGGCAGGGTCTGGGCGATATGGTGCGCTTCTTGCGGTCGGGCGGGATGCTGGGGGTGGTGCTGGACCAGCATATGGGTGACGGCGCGGCGCTGACCTTTATGGGCCACGAGGCGCTGACCGCGCTATCGGCGGCCGAACTTGCGCTGCGCTATGACGCGCTGGTGGTGCCGACCTATGGCCTGCGGCGGGCCGATGGCGGCTTTGATCTGGTGGTCGAGGCGCCGGTGCCCCATTCGACCCCCGAGGCAATGACACAGGCGCTGAACGATTCGCTCGAGGCGGTGGTCAGGACGCATATGGACCAGTGGCTGTGGACCCATCGCCGCTGGAAAGCGCCGCGCCGGGCGCGCCCGCCGACAGCGCCGAAAGGATAAGCGCCGCCGTCTTTGCCGTGGCATCCGGTTCGGCCTGCAACGCAGCCGTGGCGGCGGCGGTCATCGCATCGCGGCGCGCCCCGTCCTGAAGGGCAAGCAGGGCAGGGGCCAGCGTTCCGGCGCTGACCGTAACGGCCCCCCCCGCGGCATCGAGACGGGCATAGAGATCGGCGAAATTGCCGGTATGCGGGCCGTGCAAGATGGCCGATCCGTGCAGTGCGGGTTCATAGGCATTGTGCCCGCCCACCGGCACCAGCGACCCGCCGATAAACGACACCGGCGCAAGATCGAACCACAGGCCAAGCTCGCCCAAGGTGTCGGCAAGGTAGATGTCGCCCTGCGGCGCCTCGCCCTGCGACCGCTGGCTGATGCGGTGGCCCTGCGCTTCCAGCTCGGCGCGGATGGCCGTGCCGCGTTCGGGGTGGCGCGGGGCAAGGATGAGCAGCGCCTGCGGCAGCCGGTCCAGCACGGCGCGATGGGCGGCCGCGACCAGCCGCTCTTCGCCCGGATGGGTCGAGGCGGCAAGCCAGAGCGGGCGGTCACCGATCGCCGCCGCCAGACCGGCGCGCAGGGCGGGATCGACGGGCAGCCGCTCGGCCCCGCGTTTGAGCGAGCCTGTCACCGTGATGCGGGCCGGATCGGCGCCCAGTGCGGCCAGTTTGGCCGCGGCGGCGGCATCGGGCGCGGTCAGGGCGCTGAACCGGCCCAGCAGCGCCCGCGACAGGCCGCGCAGCCGCCGCCAGCGCAGCATCGAGGCATCCGAGATGCGGGCATTCACCAGCAAGAGCGGCACCGCCCGCGCATGGGTGGCATGGATGAGGCGGGGCCAGAATTCCGATTCCACCATCACCGCCACATCCGGCCGCCAATGGCGCAGAAAGCGCCGCACCGGGCCGGGCAGATCGAGCGGCAGGAATTGCACGGTGACATAGGCGGGCGCCCGGCCCGCCATAAGCCGCGCCGAGGTGACGGTGGTGCAGGTCAACAGCACATGGGCCCGCCCGCCAAGCGCGCCAAGCAGGGGCAGGACAGACAGCCCTTCGCCCACGCTGACGGCATGGACCCAGATCAGCGGCCCCTCGGGTCGCGCGGCGGGCGTGCGGCCCAGCTTCTCGCGCCAGCGCGCGGGGTCTTCCTTGCCCCGCGCCAGACGGCGGCGCAGCAGGGGTGTGGCCAGCGGCGCCAAAACGGCGGTCAGCGCAAGATAGGCCCACAAGGCGACAGAGGCGGGCGGCTGCGGTGGGTCGATGAAAGCGGGGTGGGTCATGGACCTGTTATACGCAGGCGGTGACGAAGGCCAAGCAGAAGAAAAAGGGGCGCTGCCCCTCGCCCGCAAGCGGGCTCACCCCGGAGTATTTGGGCAAAGGTGAAAGAGAATGGGCTTCACCTTTGCCCAAATACTCTCGGGGGTGAATTGGCCGGAACGGCCAAGAGGGGGCGCGAGCGCCCCCTGAACCCCGCGCCGAAGGCGCTGACGGCTTGCGCGGGGCTTGCCCCGCGCTCCGTTTGGTCACATCACGGCGCCGATCTGCCATGGCACGAATTCGGCGCCGCCGAAGCCCAGTTCTTCCGACAGGCTTTTCTGGCCCGAGGCCACGGCGATGATGCGATCGAGGATCTCTTCGCCCTTCTTCTCGATGCTCACGCCTTCGGTCAGGATATCGCCGCAGTTGATATCCATGTCCTCGGCCATACGCGCATACATCTCGCTGTTGGTGGCCAGCTTGATGCAAGGCGAGGGCTTGTAGCCCGAAACCGAGCCGCGCCCCGTGGTAAAGACGATCATGGTCGCACCCGATGCGATCTGGCCGGTGACCGAGCAAGGGTCATATCCGGGGCTGTCCATATAGACAAAACCCGGGCTGGTGATGGGTTCGGCGAATTTATAGACGCCCGACAGCGGGGCCGTGCCGCCCTTGGCGACCGCGCCCAGGGATTTTTCAAGGATCGTAGTCAGGCCACCCTTCTTGTTGCCGGGGCTGGGGTTATTGTCCATCTCGCCGTCGTTGCGGGCGGTGTAATCTTCCCACCAGCGGATGCGCTCGATCAGCTTTTCGCCCACATCGCGGCTGGTGGCGCGGCGGGTCAGCAGATGTTCGGCGCCATAGATTTCGGGGGTTTCCGACAGGATCGTGGTGCCGCCCATCCGCACCAGCAGGTCGCTGGCATGGCCCAAGGCGGGGTTGGCGGTGATGCCGGAATAGCCGTCGGACCCGCCGCATTGCAGGCCCACCACCAGTTTCGAGACCGGCGCGGGCTGGCGCGGGGTGCGGGATGCGACCTCGGCCATCTCGCGCAGCACCTCGAGCGCCTTGGCGATGGTTGCCCGCGTGCCGCCGGTGCCCTGGATGGTCATGTAGCGGAAATTGCCGTCGGGGCGCAGGCGGCCCTGTCCGACAAGATCGGGCACCTGCATCACCTCGCAGCCCAGACCGACCAGCAGGATGCCGCCGAAATTGGCGTTGCGGGCATAGCCCTTGAGGGTGCGCATCAGGGTCTGGTAGCCCTCGTTCGTGCCGGACATGCCGCAGCCCGTCTGGTGCACGATGGGCACGATGCCGTCCATGTTCGGCATCGCGTTCAGAACCGGGTCTTTCTCGGCCGCTTCGGCGATGAAGCGGGCGACCGAGCCCGAGCAGTTTACCGATGTGAGGATGCCGATATAGTTGCGCGTGCCGACCTGTCCGTCGGCACGGTGATAGCCCATGAAACTGCGCGGTTCGAGCGGGGGCAGGGGCGTGCATTCCGCGCCGATGGCGTAATCGTCGCTATGGGGCGCCATGCCGAGATTGTGGCTGTGGATATGCCCGCCTGCCGCGATGTCGGCGGTGGCCTGACCGATGATCTGGCCATAGCGCAGCACATTCTCGCCCTTGGCAATGGCGCGGGTCGCGATCTTGTGGCCACGCGGCACGGCGGCGGGAAGGGGGGTGCCTTCGGCCATGTCGCCCTTGGCAAGATCGGCCAGCGCGATCACCACATTGTCCGATGCGTGCAGCCGGATCACGCCTGCCCCTGCCTTGGTCATCACATTCACCCTTTTTCCGCTGCGCCCGTTCGCTTGACAGCCGGGCCGACTTGCCTAACATGTTAGCATGTTACAATCGCAAGAACCTGCCCCACAAGCCCCCTTGGCCGCGGAAGCCGCCCGATTGAAGCCGCTCGAGGCCTATTCGGGGTCTTTGGGGCAAAAGGTCTATCAGACCCTGCGCGAGGCGATCCTGTCGCTGGCTTATCGCCCCGGCGAGATCTTGCGCAAGCCCGAGATCTGCGAGGCGCTCGGGGTGTCCCGCTCGCCGGTGGCGGATGCGGTGGCGCGGCTTGCGGCCGAGGGGCTGGTGGATGTGGTGCCGCAGGCGGGCACCTTTGTCGCCCGCTTTTCGATGGAAGAAATCCGCGAGGGCGCCTTTCTGCGCGAGGCGATCGAGGTCGCGGCGATCGAGCGGCTGGCCGAGACGATCACCGAAGAGCAGCTGGTGCAGTTGCGGCGCAACATTACGGTGCAGGCGGCGCTGGTGGCCGATGGCGATGTGCCGGGGTTCTACCAGATGGACGCGCAGATGCATGAATTGATGCTGTCCTTCACGGGGTTCCGCAAGCTCGCGCAAGTGTCCGAAACGGCATGGCTTCATGTGAACCGTGCACGGCAGCTGATTCTGCCGGTCGAAGGGCGGATCGGGGCCACGGTCGAGGAACATCGGGCGATCCTGGCTGCGCTTGAAGCCCGCGATCCGGCGGCGGCGCGGGTGGCGGTGCGGTTGCATCTGCGCCAGTTGATCAGCTATCTGGAACCGCTGGAGCGGGATCGGCCCGAACTGTTCGCCCCCAGCTGACGACGACCCCGCCGCGCCCCGATTTTCCCTGCCCGAAAGGCCCGTGCCATGACCCTGCCGAACCGTCCGCGCTATGCCGCGCGTCTGAATGCCTTCAAGCGCGGCAAAGAGGGTGTTGCAGGCATGATCGCACGGGCGGGCGAGGTGGGGGGGCTGTCGGCGGCGGACCTGAACTATCCCGACCATTTCGAGGGCACGACTCCGGCGGCGCTGTCGCGGTTGCTGGCGGATCAGGGTCTGGCGTTGAACGGGCTGGCGCTGCGCTATTATACGGAAGCCGGTTTCAAGCTGGGGGCCTTTACCCATCCGGACCGGACGGTGCGCCGCGCGGCCATCGATCTGACCAAGCGCGGGATGGATGCACTGGCCGAGATGGGGGGCAGCGTGATGACGCTGTGGATGGGGCAGGACGGGTTCGATTATAGTTTCCAGGCCGACTATGCCGCGATGTGGGATGACACGCTCGCGGCGATGGCCGAGGTCTGTGACCACAACCCCGTGCTGGATGTGTCGATCGAATACAAGCCGAACGAGCCGCGCGCCCATGCGGTCATGCCCGATATGGCGACCACTTTGCTGGCCCTGCGCGATCTGGGGCGGGCCAATGCGGGGGTGACGCTGGATTTCTGCCACATGCTGTTCGCGGGCGAGATGCCTGCAAGATCTGCCATGCTGGCCGCGCGGTACAGCCGTATCCTTGGCGTGCATCTTAATGATGGATATGGCAAGCGCGATGACGGGTTGATCGCGGGCACGGTGCACCCGGTGCAGACGGTCGAGCTGTTCGTGGCGCTGGAAAAGATCGGCTATGACGGGGTGATCTATTTCGACACCTTCCCCGATCATGGCGGGCTGGACCCCGTGCACGAGGCGCGGGCCAATGTGGCGCTAACCGAAAAGTTGCGGACGCTGGCCCAGGGGCTGGTCGGCCATGATGCGCTGGCGGCCGCGATGGCACGGCAGGATGCGGCCGCGTCAAGCCGGATCATCGCGGGCGCGCTTTACGGTCTGTGACCAAGCGGAGCGGGCGTTCCGCCCGCACGCCACAAGCCGCGCGCGGCGCGCGCGGCGGATCGGGGGGCATTCTGCCCCCCCGGGTCGCGTTCCGCGCCCCTCACCCCCTGAGGATATTTGCGGGCAGAAAATGAAGCTGGCCGCGCCCCATTTTCTGCCCTGAAATATCCTCGGGGGGAGCCCGCAACGCGGGCGTGGGGGGCAGAAGGCCCCCCTTTGGTGCCGGGTGCCGCCTAGATGGAGTAGAAAGCGGCCGCGGTGCCGCCGAAGACAAGCGCGCGGTCAATGTCAGTCATATGGGCTGTGAGTGTGCGGGCGGCGGTGTGCCAGTCGGCATATTCGCCGCGCAGGCGGCAGACCGGCCAGTCTGACCCCCACATCACCCGTTCGGGGCCAAAGGTGGCGAAGATATGGTCGGTATAGGGGCGCAGATGGTCCACCGTCCAACTGGCATCGGCTTCGGTGATAAGGGCCGAGAATTTGACGCAGGCCGAGCTTTCATCGGCAAGGCGCGACATGCCTTCGGACCACAGGGCCAGATGGGCGGCAGAGTGTTCGCGGATCTGCGGTTTCATGCAGTGGTCGATCACCACCTGCATGCCGGGGTAGGTTTTGAACAGGGTGCGGAATTGTGACAGATGGCGCGGGAAGCCCAGGGCATCGAAGCGCAGGCCAAGGTCGCAGATGGCGCGGAAGGCCCATTGCACATCGGGGCGCAGCATCCAGTTGTCATCGGGTATGTCCTGGATCATCGGGCGGACGCCCTTGAATTTCGGATGCTTCGCAAGGCGTTCGAGATGAGCAAGATCGGCAGGGTTTTCGAAATCGATCCAGCCGACGACCCCTTTGACCCACGGCGTCGCATCGGCAATGCCCAGCATGTATTCGGTTTCGTGCACCGATGGCGCGGCCTGCACAAGGATGGTGCCGTCGATGCCTGCCGCCTGCAATTGGGGCCACAGGTCGGCAGGCACGTAGGGGCGGGACAGGGTGGCGTTGTCTTTCGGCATCCAGCCGTAATCGCCGCGCATCGGGTGCCAGAAATGCTGGTGGCTGTCGATCTTCATGGGGTTCTCATGGCGTGGGGGCATGGGCGGGGATCAGGCCTGCCGATTTCAGGTCTGACCACAGCGCTTGGGGGATAATGGCGCTGGCGGCGGCGAGGTTCGAGCGCATCTCGGCCACGGTCTGCCCGCCGGGGATGACTGACACCACCGCCGGATGGGCGGCGCAGAAGGCGAAGGCCGCGTTGACGAGCGGGGTGGCGTGGCGGGTGCAGAGCTCTTGCAGATGCCCCGCTTTTTCCATCGCCCAGGGGGGCGCATCCTCGTAGCGGTATTTCGCGCCGGGGCGGGGGCCGGTGGCAAGGATGCCGGAATTGTAGGGGCCGCCGATCACCACGCCGATGCCACGGGCAAGGGCGGGGTTCAGGAAGCCGTCGAGGGCCTCGGTCCGCAGGAGGGAGTATTCGCCCGCAAGCAGGAAGATGTCGAAATCGCCCCGTTCCATCAGCCAGCGGCAGGGTTCCCATTCGTTCACGCCTGCGCCAAAGGCGCGGATCACGCCCTGGTCGCGCAAGGAAACGAGGGCGCGGTAGGCGCCCGACATGAATTCGGCCAGACGGGCATCAAGCGCCGCTTGGCTGCCGTGGTTGAAGATATCGAGGTCGTGGGCATAAAGAATATCGATGCGGTCGATCCCCAGCCGTTCCAGCGAAAACTCGACCGAGCGGAAGACGGCGTCATGGCCGTAATCGTAAACCTCGTTCCGCGAGGGCACGTCATACCATTTGCCGAAGCCGTCACGCTTGTCGGGGGTGGTGGCGCGGAACAGGCGGCCGATCTTGGTTGAAATCACATAGGCGTCGCGGGGTTTGCCGCGCAAAAAGCGGTTCAGGCGGGTTTCGGACAGGCCAAGGCCGTACAGGGGGGCGGTGTCGTAATAGCGCACGCCGCCTTCCCATGCCGCTTGCAGAACGGCATGGGCGTCATCGTCGGAAATGGCCCGAAAGAGGTTGCCGATGGGGGCCGAGCCGAAGCCCAGCGTGGTGAAATCGAGGCCGCCGTTTCCGAGCCTGTCCCAGTGTCTGCTTTGCATTTCCGTCCCCGTTCCAGTGCTGACATGCTAGTATGAAGGGCCTTGCGGTCCAACTGGTTTTCGCTAGCGTGAAGGCGCTATCGGGAGGGGTGAGCATGAACCGGTTCGAGCGGGTTTTCGGGGCAGGCAAGAAGCCTGTCATCGCCATGGTGCATCTGGGGGCCCTGCCCGGAACGCCGCTGCATGACGGCGCGCGGGGGATCGAGGGGATCATCGCCGATGCGCGCGCCGACCTGACGGCTTTGCAGGCGGCGGGTGTCGATGCGGTGATGTTCGGCAACGAGAATGACCGCCCCTATGAGCTGAAGGTCGATACCGCCAGCACCGCGACCATGGCCTATGTCGTGGGGCGGCTGCGGGGCGAGATCGCGGTGCCCTTTGGCGTGAACGTGCTGTGGGACCCGATGGCGAGCATCGCGCTGGCAGCGGCCACGGGGGCGGCTTTCGTGCGCGAGATTTTTACGGGCACATATGCCAGCGACATGGGCATCTGGGCGCCCGATGCAGGGGCGGCGCAACGCTACCAGCACCGGCTGGGCAACCGCGATTGCGCGCTGCTTTACAACGTCTCGGCCGAGTTCGCGGGCAGCATGGACCCGCGTCCCTTGGCCGACAGGGCGCGGTCGGCGGTGTTTTCGTCCATTCCCGATGCGGTGCTGGTTTCGGGCGCGATCACCGGCGAGGCGGCCGAGATGCGCGATCTGGAGGCGGTAAAGCGGGTGCTGCCCAAGGTACCGGTTCTGGCCAATACGGGCGTGAAGCACGCCACCGTGGCCGATGTGCTGCGCGTGGCCGATGGCTGCATCGTGGGGTCGGCGCTGAAGGTGGGCGGCGATACTTGGGCGGCGGTCGATGCCGAGCGGGCCAAAGATTTCATGGACCGCGTGCGGGCGGCGCGAGGCTATTGATGCGCGACGGGCAATTTTCTTCAGAAGAAAATTGCCAAAATCCTTGGGAAGGATTTTGGTTTGGCGGGGATGGCGATGCTGCGTGATCTGATCCGTGACTATATGCTGATCCCCGGTTTGGCGGGGCATGAGCACCGCATCCGCGCGCGTATCGCTGCCGATCTGGACCGGCTGGGGCTGGCGCATCGCAGCGACCGTCTGGGCAACCTGTCGGTGACGATCAAGGGCGATCCGGCGGCGCCTTCGGTGCTGGTCTTTACCCATATGGACCAGTTGGGATTCATCGTCCGCAAGGTCGAGGCAAGCGGGTTGATCCGGCTGGAACGGCTGGGCGGCGTGCCGGAACGGGCGCTGGCGTCGCAGGCGGTGCTGGTTTGCACGCGCAAGGGCGATCTGGCGGGGGTGATTGCCAACAAGAGCCATCACGCCACTACCCCGGACGAGAAATACCGCGTGGTTCCCTATGCCGAGCTGTACGTCGATTGCGGTTTTGCCAGCAAGGACGAGGCGCATGCGGCGGGCGTGCGGATCGGGGATGCCGTGGTTTACCGGCCCAATGTGATCGACCTTGCGGGGGGGCGGATCGCGGGGACGTCGGTTGATGACCGTGCGGGATGTGCAGCACTGGTGGCGTTGGCGGAACGGCTGGACGCGCGCAAGGCGGGGCCGACGGTGCATCTGGTCTGGTCGGTGCAAGAAGAATTCAACCTGCGCGGCGTCTTGCCTGCGGCCAATGCGGCAAAGCCCGACATCGCCATTCAGATCGACCTGCTTTTGGCCTGCGACACGCCCGACATGGCAGGGCGGGGCGAGGTCACGCTGGGCGGCGGGCCGGGGATATCGCTTTATTCCTTTCACGGGCGGGGCACGCTGAACGGGGTGATCCCGCATCCCGCGCTGGTCGCGCTGTTCGAGGATGCGGCCGAGGCCGAGGGGCTGCCGCTGCAACGGTCAGCCCATACGGGGGCGCTGACCGATCTGTCCTATATCCAGTTCATGGGCGAGGAGGGGGTGGCCTGCCTCGATGTGGGCTTCCCGATGCGCTATACCCATTCCTCGCTTGAAATGTGCGATCCTGCCGATGTGGCGGGGATGGTGACGCTGCTTGATGCCGTCATCGCGCGGATCGGGCCAGAGATGCGGTTGATCCGATGAGACCGGTCTTGCGCGACGCTGTGGCTGTGACTGGCGGAGGGCCGGGCGTCCCCTCATGCGAAGCACCTTGCGGTGACGTGACGGACCCCGATTTTCCGCCGTCGCCAGCCAGGCGCAAGGCTGCCTTTGCCGAAATTGGGAGTAAAGCGGAATCCTTATGGCAAGCCGCGTCGCTGGGTGAGGAAGCATGAGCTATACACTGGGCGTTGATATCGGCACCTTCGAGACGAAGGGGGTTCTGGTCGATGCGGGGGGCGCGATCGTCGCCACGGCCACGCGGGGCCACAAGATGCTGGTGCCGCGCCCCGGCTGGGCCGAACACCGCGCGGACGAGGATTGGTGGGGCGATTTCGTCTATGTGACGCGGGCCCTGCTGGCGCAATCGGGGATAGACCCCAAAGCGATTGCGGCGGTGGCGGCCAGTGCCATCGGCCCCTGCATGCTGCCCGTCGATGCCAGTGGCGCACCCTTGATGAACGGGGTGCTTTACGGCGTCGATACGCGGGCCATGGCCGAGGTTGCCGAACTGACGGGACGGATCGGGGCGGACCGTATCCTTGCGACCTGCGGCAATGCGCTGACCTCGCAATCGGTGGGGCCAAAGATCCTTTGGCTGCGGCGCAATCACCCCGACCTGTTTGCCCGAACCGCCAAGGTGCTGACCTCGACCAGCTATATCACGTGGAAGCTGACGGGCGATTATGTGATCGACCATTACACGGCGGCCAATTTCTCGCCGCTTTACGATGTGAACGCGCTGGCCTGGAGCGATGCGCTGGCGCCCGAAATCGTGGAACTGGACCGTTTGCCGCGTCTGGCATGGTCAACCGATATCGCGGGCAGCGTGACGGCGGCAGCGGCGGCGGAAACGGGGCTGGCCGTGGGCACGCCGGTGACGGTGGGCACCATCGACGCGGCGGCGGAAGCGGTATCGGTGGGCGTGCAGCGGCCGGGCGAGATGATGATGATGTATGGATCAACCATCTTCATCATCCAGGTCACCGCCGACCCCGTGCGCGATGCGCGGCTGTGGTATGCGCCGTGGCTGTTTCCGGGCATGCATGCCTCGATGGCCGGTTTGGCGACAAGCGGGACGCTGACGCACTGGTTCCGCGACCAGCTTGCGCGGGATGCCGATTTCGCCACCTTGGCGGCCGAGGCCGAGGCGAGCCCCAAGGGGGCCAAGGGGCTGATCTGCCTGCCCTATTTCAGCGGCGAGCGGACGCCGATCCATGACCCGCGCGCGCGAGGGGCGTTTTTCGGGCTGAACCTGACGCATGGGCGCGGCGATCTGTTCCGCGCCGCGATCGAAGGGGTGGCATCGGGCACGGCGCATGTGCTTGAAACCTATGCCGAGGTGGGCGCGGCCCCCGAACGCGTGCTGGCGGTGGGCGGCGGGGTGAAGAACGCCACTTGGATGCAGGCCACATCGGACCTGTCGGGCGTGGCGCAGATCGTTTGCGAAAAGACGGTGGGGGCAAGCTATGGCGATGCCTTCCTTGCCGCCGTGGCTGTGGGGCGTGCCATGGCTGACGAGATTGCCGAATGGAACCCCGTGGCGCGGGTGGTGACGCCCGAGGCGGTGCCCGCCTATGCGCGGCAATATCCGCTGTTCAAGGCGCTGTATCTGGCAACCAGGGACATCGCGCATGAATTGGGGGCGGGCGATGCGCTATGAACGGATGCGACCCGACCAGATTGCCGATGCGATTGCCCGCAACATGCCCGTGGTGCTGCCCATCGGGGTGATGGAGCATCACGGTGGCCATCTGCCCGCAGGGGTGGACCTGCTGGCCGTGACCGAGGTGGTCGAACGCTTGGGGGATGCGGTGGTGGTGCTGCCGCCCTTTGCTTATGGCGCGGCGAGCCATGCCGTGGCGGGGCCGGAACATGGCACCACGCTGCATGTCGATGCATCTGCCCTTGTGCCCTTCTTTGAAGGGCTGTGCACGGCGCTGCTGAAGGCGGGGTTTCGCAACGTGCATGGGGTGATCCACCACCAGTCCGAGAATTTCGCCCAAGGCATGCCGACCGATCTGGCCTTTCGCCTTGCCGCGCGCAACGCGATCTTCCGGCATCTGGAAACCGAGCGGGGGGCAGGCTGGTGGGGCAAGCGCGAGATGCGCGATTACTACGCCCTGCACGAGGCGGGGGCGGATCCGTTCAACTGGATCAGGCTGCACCCGCTGTTTGCCAAGAACGATGTCTTCCCCTTTGACCATGCGGGCGAGGGCGAGACGGCGCTGATGCAGGCGCTGGCACCCGAAACCGTGGCAATGGGCCGGTTGGGCGATGACTGGTGGTCGGAAACCGCGCCAAAGGCCACAGCGGCGCGGGGGGAAGAGGGCGTTGCCTTGGCGCTGGCCCATCTGCGGCAGGTGCTGGGGCTGGCATAGGGCGGGACCTGTTATCCCCGCGCAAGCGGGGATCTTTTTGTGCCATGTGACCGGAGATCCCCGCTTTCGCGGGGATGACAGACAGTGGGTGAATGACAGGCGGTGCGGCGGTGATGGGCGGGCGAACCTAAAGCTCGGGCAGGTTCACCACGCCCTTTTTCAGGATAAAACAGCCGTAAGGGCCGCTATCGGCGGTGCGGATGATGGCAAAGCTGCGTTTCGCTTCGGCATAGAAGGCGAAGCGTTCCAGCGCGCGCATCGGCACGGCGCGGCCTTCGGCGGTGTCGATCACCGTTTGCATGCGGGCGAAGACCGGCACCTGCGCGTAGGGGTCGCCCACGACCTGCATCCGCGCCACCGGCGCCTCGACAAAGGTATCGAGCGGCATCAGCGACAGAATCGCCCGGGCGGCGGCGGGAATGTCGCACCCCGCCATATCGACCAGTTTGCCATAAGTGGTTTCCGCCGCGATGGTCGCCGCCGGATGGTTCACATCGCAGATCACCAGATCGTCGCCATGCCCCATGAGCATGAGGATATGGACGATTTCGGCCGACAGGCGCTGGTCGATTCCCTTGAGCATCACTTCACCGCGCCTGCGGCCATGCCCTTGATGATATAGCGTTCCAGCACCACCCCGATCACCACCAGCGGCAGGATCGCGGCGAAGGACAGCGCCGCCATCGACCACCACGAAATGCCCTGCGATCCGGTCTGGCTGGCCACCATGACGGGCAGCGTGTTCGAATAGGTCGAGGTGAGCAGGGCCGCGAAGAAATATTCATTCCATGTCAGAACGAGGCTCAGGATAAAGGCCGCGACCATGCCGGGCAGGGCGATGGGCAGGATGATCGTCAGGAACGCGCCCCAGATCGACAGGCCATCGACCAAGGCGGCCTCTTCCAGCTCGGTCGGGATGGAGCCGAACTGGTCGCGCATGATCCAGATGACGATGGGCAGCACCGACAGGGTGTAAAGCAGGATCAGCCCCACGCGGGTGTCAAGCAGTGCCAGTTCCTTGTAAAGCACAAGGAAGGGCAGGGCCAGCACCACAGGCGGCAGGATCAGCTGCGACAGGAAGAAGAAGCTGATGTCGTCATTCTTCATCCACAGGAATTTGTATTTGAACCGTGACAGGCCATAGGCCGCAAGGCTGCCCAAGGCAACGGCCAGCGCCGACGAGGTGAGCGAGACCACGGCGGAATTGGTGAACCGCTTGAGGAATTCGGCCCGCACCGTGCTTTCGGTGAAAAGCGTATCGGGCGACAGGCCTAGCGATTTCCAGCCGATCCATTTCGGGGTGTAATCGACCCACGGGATCAGGTTTCCCTTCATCACATTGGGGGCCATCTTGAAGCTGGTGGTGATGGTCCAATAGATCGGGAACAGGCAGATCACCGCCCACAGGATCAGCACCGCATAGATCGCCACGCGGCTGGTCCACCATTTGGCGCGATGGTTCAGGTCGGTCGAGCTGTCGCGGAAAATCTGGGCGGTGGCGGTCATGTGCGGGGCCTTGTCCAACGGTCGGCGAGTTTCATCAGGATCGTCATGCCGATGATGATGACCACGAGATAGACGAAGGCGAGCAGCGTGCCATAGCCCACGTTCGAGCGTTCACGATATTCGCGGAAGATGAAGCTGGTGACGGTATCGGTGGCGCCCCCCGGCCCCCCGCTGGTGACGTTGATCACCACATCGGCCAGCTTCAGCTTGAAGATGATGCGGATCAGGACCGCGGTGATCGAGACGGGCAGCATCAGGGGGAAGGTGACTTCCCAGAAATTGCGCCAGCCGTTGGCGCCATCGACCTTTGCCGCCTCGTTCAACTCCTTGGGGATGGCCTGCAATCCGGCGAGGATCATGATCATCATGAAGGGGATATAGGTCCAGGCGTCCATCGCCATGATGGTCAGCTTGGCAATCTCGGGCGAACCGAAGAACGAGGGGTTGTCCCAGCCAAGGAAGCGGCCAAGGCGGGCGAGGGGGCCGTAGCGCGCCTCGAGCATCGACTTGCCGATCATCCACGACACGGCCACGGGCGACAGCATCAGGGGCAGAAGGAAGGCCACGCGGAAGAATTTGCGCGCGCGGATTTCGGCGTTCAAGAGCAGGGCAAGGCCGAAGGCGATGGCATATTCGACGATGATCGCCGCCGTATAGACCAGCATGTTCCACATGGCGTTCCAGTAGAACGGATCGGCCCACATCTGCCGTACGTTATCAAGCCCGTTGAACTGCCGCCCCGTGGGGCTGGACAGGTTCCAGTCGGAAAAGGCGATGAGCAGCCCGAAGAGCAGCGGGAATATCGTCAGCGCCGCGACGAAAATGGCCGCGGGAAGCACGAACAACGTGCGCTTTCCCTGCTCGCCCCGGATCAGCACCTGCGCCCAGCAGAAGCAGGTCGCCCAGAGGCAAAAGGCATAAAGCGTGGGCCGCCAGTTGGCAAAACCCCAATCGCCATGCCCCGTGGCCTGCACGGTCTGCAAGGTTGCGGTGACGGCCAAGATGGCGGCCGACCCCCAGATGATGCCATGCCCCAGCGCCTTGCGGCGGGGCGAGATGTTGTCGTTCGTGACGACGTGGAGGAGATCACCGTTGCTCATGC
>JAIXRW010000050.1 GCA_027484985.1 Rhodobacter sp.
GGTTCAGGCGCGGCGGCCCCAGAGGTCGTATTCGCCTGCTTCCTCGACCGTGACCGACAGGATGTCGCCGGGGGCGAGGGTTTCGAAATCTTCGTCGATGAACAGGTTGCCGTCGATTTCGGGCGCGTCTGCCATGGTGCGGCAGGTGGCGCCTTCGTCGTCAACCTCGTCCACGATCACGTGCAGGGTGCGGCCGACCTTGGCCTGAAGTTTCGCTTCGGAAATGGCTTGCGCTTTTTGCATGAAGCGGTCCCAGCGGTCTTGTTTCACCTCTTCCGGCACATGGTCGGGCAGGGCGTTCGAGCGGGCGCCTGCGACGTTTTCGTATTTGAAGCAGCCGACGCGGTCGAGTTGGGCTTCGTCCATCCAGTCGAGCAGGGTCTGGAATTCGGCTTCCGTTTCGCCGGGGTAGCCGACGATGAAGGTGGAGCGTAGCGTGATATCGGGGCATTGCGCGCGCCAAGCGGCGATTTCGTCGAGCGTTTTGGCGGCGGCGGCGGGGCGGGCCATGCGGCGCAGCGTGTCGGGGTGGGCGTGCTGGAAGGGGATGTCGAGATAGGGAAGGACCAACCCTTGGGCCATGAGCGGGATCAGGTCGCGCACATGGGGGTAGGGATAGACGTAATGCAGGCGCACCCAAGCGCCCAAGCGCCCGAGTTCGCGGGCGAGATCGGTGATATGGGCGCGCACCTCGCCGCCTTTCCAAGGCGAAGCGTCATGGCGGCGGTCAAGGCCGTAGGCGGAGGTGTCCTGCGAGATGACGAGAAGTTCGCGCACGCCGGCCTCGACCAGCTTTTCCGCCTCGCGCAGCACGGCATGGGCGGGGCGGCTGACGAGACGCCCGCGCATATCGGGGATGATGCAGAATTTGCAGGCGTGGTTGCAGCCTTCGGAAATCTTCAGATAGCTGTAATGGCGCGGGGTGAGCGAGACGCCGGTGGCGGGCAGCAGGTCGATGAAAGGGTCGGGCTGCGGCGGAACGGCCTTGTGCACGGCATCGAGCACGGATTCGTATTGGTGCGGGCCGGTGACGGCGAGAACCTTTGGGTGGGCGCCGGTGATGTATTCGGGTTCGGCGCCAAGGCAGCCTGTCACGATCACGCGGCCGTTCCGGGCCAGCGCCTCGCCTATGGCATCAAGGCTTTCGGCCTTGGCGCTGTCGAGGAAGCCGCAGGTGTTGACGATCACCGCATCGGCGCCCTTGTAATCGGGGCTGATGGCATAGCCTTCGGCGCGCAGGCGGGTGAGGATGCGTTCGCTGTCCACCAGCGCCTTGGGGCAGCCCAAGGAGACCATGCCGATGGTGGGCTGGCCGTCACGTCGCGTGTCGGGCACGAGCGAGCGGGCAAGATCGGGGCGGAGATCGGGCGGGTTCTGGGTCATGGCGGCATCCTTGGAAGCGGGCGCTATAGCCCAAAAGCCAGCGTGACGGAAGGGTCTGGGCGCGGGCGGTCGTGCTTGAGGCGCAGGGCGGGGCGCGCTAAGTGACGCGCAACCAGCAGGAGCAGCCCGCGATGACCTTTTTCCTTTCGACCCGTGATGCCGGTTTCGAGGCCCGTTTCGCCGCCCTTCTGGGCATGAAGCGGGAGGAGGCCGAGGATGTCGATCAGGCGGTGGCTGCGATCATTGCCGATGTGCGGGCGCGGGGGGATGCGGCGCTGGTCGAATTGACCGCGCGGTTCGACCGGCTGGCGCTGGAGCCTGCGGGGCTGGTCTTTGGCGAGGCCGAGATCGAGGCCGAAATTGCCAAGGTATCGGCCGAGGACCGGGCGGCGCTGGATTTGGCTGCCGTGCGGATCAGGGAGTATCACGCCCGCCAGGTGCCGCAGGACGAAAGCTGGACCGATGCGGCGGGGGCCACGCTGGGTTGGCGCTGGACGCCCGTTTCGGCGGCGGGGCTTTATGTGCCGGGGGGGCTGGCGTCATATCCTTCGTCGGTCTTGATGAATGCCATTCCGGCCAAGGTGGCGGGGGTGGGGCGGCTGGTGGTGACCTGCCCGACACCGGGGGGGGTGGTCAATCCGCTGGTCCTTTATGCGGCGCGGGTGGCGGGGGTGGATGCGGTTTACCGTGTGGGGGGCGCGCAGGCGATTGCGGCGCTGGCTTACGGCACGGCGACGATTCAGCCGGTGGACAAGATCACCGGGCCGGGCAATGCCTATGTGGCGGCGGCCAAGCGGCGGGTGTTCGGGCGTGTGGGGATCGACATGATCGCGGGGCCTTCGGAGGTGCTGGTGATCGCGGACGGGGACAATGACCCCGACTGGGTGGCGCTGGACCTGCTGTCACAGGCCGAACATGACGAAAGCGCGCAGGCCATTCTGATCACGACCGATGCGGGGTTCGGGCAGGCGGTGGCGCGGGCGGTCGAGGCGCGGCTGGAAACGCTGGAGCGCCGCGCGATTGCGGGGGCAAGCTGGCGCGACAATGGCGCGGTGATCGTGGTGCGCGACCTGGACGAGGCGGCGGCGCTGGCCAACCGCATCGCGCCCGAACACCTTGAGATCATGGTGGCCGACCCCGAGGCGCTGGCCGCAAAAATCCCGCATGCAGGGGCGATCTTTCTTGGCGCGTGGACGCCCGAGGCGATTGGCGATTATGTGGGCGGGCCGAACCATGTGCTGCCCACGGCACGCTCGGCGCGGTTTTCCAGCGGGCTGAACGTGCTCGATTTCATGAAGCGCACGACGATGGCGCGGATGACGCCCGAGGCGCTGGCCGCCATCGGGCCGAGTGCCGAGCGGCTGGCGGTGAGCGAGAGCTTGCAGGCGCACGGGCTGAGCGTGCGGGCGCGGTTGGACAGGTTGAACGGGTAGGGTTTGGCAGTAACGCTGCCGACGGTCGGCGAGGGCCTGTAAGCGCAACGGTCAGGATCGGACAGTGGCCCAAAGCCACGGTCCGCGCGCAGCCCGCCCCCTCGGGCTGCGCGCCCAAGGGCGCACATCCCGGCGTGCAGCGCGCGGACCTAATGGCGGAGGGCGAAAACGCTCCACCGGAGCCTTTTCGCCCTCCTTGGGCTTGTGACTGGGATTCGATTGATGGGTCGGTCTTTCAGGGAAATAACGGTCCGCGCGCAGCCCGCCCCGCGGGGCGGGCACGGACCTAATGGCGGCGGGCGAAAACGCTCTACTGGAGCCTTTTCGCCCTCCTTAGGCTTGCCACCAGGATTCATTCGAAGAGTCGTTCTTCCCAAGAAACAACGGGCAGGATTGGACCGTGGCCCAAAGCCACGGTCCGCGCACGACCCGCCCCCCGGGGCGTGCGCCTAGGCGCCCACCCCGCGGGTCGTGCGCGGCCCTAGCGGCGGCGGGCGAAAACGCTCCACTGGAGCCTTTTCGCCCTCCTTGGGCTTGTGACTGGGATTCGATTGATGGGTCGCTCTTTCAGGGAAACAACGGTCAGGATCGGACCGTGGCCCAAGGTCCGGCGGCGGTGACACGGCTTGTCGGTTCCTTTTCCTGTCCTTGTGTTCCGAAGCCTTCCCCCCCCCCCCCCCCTTGGCCCTGCCCGCGTCGCTTCGCCTTTCCGTGATGTCGCCATCGCCCTTGCGCTGGTTTCGTCTGTCGGGCATCACGGCAGGGTTGCAAAGGGCCCGCCATGACCAACCGCATCTGCCATATCGAGATCGACGAGCGCGGTCTTGCCCGACCCACGCCCGAGATCGAGCAGGAGCGGCGGGTGGCGGTGTTCGATCTGCTCGAGGACAACTCTTTCGCGCTGCCGCAGCGCGAGGGGCGGGCGGTGCCGGCAGGGCCCTATCGGCTGGGGCTGGCCATCCGCGAGGGGCGGCTGGTCTTTGACATCGCCAGCGAGGACACGGTCAAGGTGGGCGAATTCCATCTGTCGCTGGGGCCTTTCCGGCAGGTGGTGAAGGATTACTTCCAGATTTGCGAAAGCTATTTCGAGGCGGTCAAGCGCCTGCCGCCCAGCCAGATCGAGGCGATCGACATGGCGCGGCGCGGCATCCACAACGAGGGGGCGCGGGTCTTGCAGGAACGGCTTGAGGGCAAGGCCGAGGTCGATACCGATACGGCGCGGCGGCTGTTCACGCTGATCTGCGTGCTGCATTGGGGCTAGGGGTGGCAACCGCTTTCCCCAGTTCGGTGCTGTTCTGCTGCGACCATAACGCGGTGCGGTCGCCCATGGCCGAGGGGCTGATGAAAAAGCTGTATGGCCAGCGGGCCTATGTGCAATCGGCAGGCGTCAAGAACGACATGGAAGTGGACGGCTTTTCCATCGCCGTCTGTCAGGAACTGGGGATCGAGTTGTCGCGGCACCGGTCGCGCAGTTTCGAGGAGATGCAGGAATGGGGCGATGACCTGTCGCAGTTCGACCTGATCGTGGCCCTGTCGCCCGCCAGCCAGCGCATGGCGCTGGAACTGACGCGCTACTATCACCTTGATGTCGAATACTGGCCGATCCTTGACCCGACCGGATTGGGCGAGGGGCGCGAGGCGAAGCTGGCGGCCTATCGTCAGGCGCGTGACCAGATACGGGACCGGATGCTGCAACGATTTGGTCCGCCGACCGAACCGGAAGGAGAAACCGCATGAGCCGTGACGCAACCGAGGCGCTGATTGCCCGCTATTACGCCGCGTTCAATGCGGGGGATGCGGCAGGCATGCTGGCCTGCGTGGCCGAGGATGTGGAGCACCGCGTGAACGAGGGCGGTATCCGGCGGGGGCGGGCGCTGTTTGCCGCGTTTTGCGGGCATATGGGCGTAAGCTACCGCGAGGAATTGCGCGATCTGGTGATCTTTGCGACTGCGGACGGAACGCGCGGGGCGGCGGAATTCGTGGTGCACGGGCAATATCTGCAAACCGATCCGGGCCTGCCCGAGGCGCGGGGCCAGCGTTACGTGCTGCCTGCGGGCGGGTTCTTCGAGGTGCGGGGCGGCCTGATTGCCCGCGTGACCACGTTCTACAACCTGAATGACTGGACGCGGCAGGTTTCGGCATGACGCGCGCCTTGCCCGAAGGCATTACCGTGCGGGCGCTGCGCGGGGCCGAGCTTGAGGCCGCGCTGGACGATGTGGCGCGGCTGCGGATCGCGGTGTTCCGCGACTGGCCCTATCTTTACGATGGATCGCTGGACTACGAGCGGGCCTATCTGGCCACCTATCGGGACAGCCCCGATGCGCTGCTGGTGGGGGCGTTTTTCAAGGATGTGCTGGTGGGGGCATCGACCTCGACCCCGATGGAGGACCACGCGGCCGAGTTTGCCGCCCCCTTTGCGGGGCGGGGCGTGGCGCTGGAGCACATTCTTTACGGGGCGGAATCGGTGCTGCTGCCGGAATATCGCGGCAAGGGGCTGGGGCATTGCTTTTTTGACCTGCGCGAGGACCATGCCCGTGCCCTAGGGCGGACCCATGTGGCCTTTTGTTCGGTGCAGCGGCCCGACGACCACCCGATGAAACCCGCAAATGCCCGCACCAATGATGCCTTCTGGCGGGGGCGGGGATATGCGCCGCTTGAGGGCGTGGTGGCCGCGTTTTCGTGGAAGGATGTGGGGCAGGCGGATGAGTCGGTAAAGCCGTTGCAGTTCTGGATGCGGGCGGTCTGAGCGGTTCTGTCGGTTGACTTTGGGGTGAAGATTTCTGATCTTTTCGCCTAGGGGTTGTGGTGAGTGACAGGTTTGACCGAGTTCATGCGAAGCCGTCCGGCCTTGTCGATCGTGCTTTGGGCAGGGGTTGTGGCGCTGCTGGTTCCGGTGCTGCGCCAGTTTTTCGGACCCGACGCGCCGGATCAGGACCAGTTGGGGCCGTTGTCTGCGACGGCTTTTGGCTTTGCCGGGGCGTTGCAGACCTTTCTTGTGATCACGGCGATGGGGGTCGAGCGGCAGATGCGACCCGATGCGCCGCTGTGGCGGCTGCGCTATGCCGTGGTCTTTGGCGTCAACTGGTTTTTGTTCGTGGTTCTGTGCGGCTTCGAGGTTCTGCCGTCATCAGGTGCCGCGATCCTGTTGTGCTGCGCGGTTCTGGTCTATGGCGGCGCCACGGCATTCTTTATGAAACACGATCAGATGCAAAACGCCGCTGCGTTGTTCGATACCGAGCGCCCGCTGTGGCGGACGCGGGCGGGGGATGCGTTTCTTTCGGCCTCGGGCTTTGTGGTGCTGGCGGTGGCGGGCTGGGCGGTTATGTTTGCGCCGGATATGGCTTGGGCGTTGTTCGTCCTTATCCTTTTGACGCCCCTTATGCTGCCCTTCGGCCTGCGGAACGCGTCGCGGTGGCGCGAGCGGGAGGTGCTGGTGCTGTTGGCCGTCGCCGCGCTATTGGGCGGGCTTTTGCTGGCGCGACCATAGGGGAGCCACACCAAAGCGCGTTGCCCTGCGCATATCGGATTTGACGCCGCCCCCTTTGGCCGCCGATAACAGGGCCTGTATCAGTTGGAGTGTGGGGGATGGCGCGTTCGCCGTATCACGGGCTGGAGCGCCGCGCCTTTTGGCGGACGGGGGTCGAGGCGCGGGAAAGTTTTGCGTCCTCGGGGCTGTTCCGGCCGCGATTTCCCATCACGCCCGAGATGCGGGTGGCGACGGCGGGGTCGTGTTTCGCGCAGCATGTGGGCCGCGCCCTGCGGGCGGCGGGGGTGGCGGTGATCGATGCCGAGCCTGCCCCTGCGGGCGTGTCGGACAAGGTGGCCAAGGATCATGGCTACCGGCTGTTTTCGGCCCGTCATGGCAATATCTATACCCCTGCCCATCTGGCCCAGTTGGCGCGGGAAGTCTGGGACGGGTTCAAGCCGG
This sequence comes from Rhodobacter sp., assembly GCA_027484985.1. Classification (GTDB taxonomy): domain Bacteria; phylum Pseudomonadota; class Alphaproteobacteria; order Rhodobacterales; family Rhodobacteraceae; genus Paragemmobacter. Next base: position 6,745 of record JAIXRW010000050.1, read on the forward strand.
CCGAACCTGTCTGGCCGCTGGGGGCGCGGTTTGTCGATGCACAGCGCCCGTCGGTCGAGCCGCTGGGGCTGGCATCGGAGGAGGAGGTGCGCTGGCACCGTGCGCGGCATCTGGCACAGGTGGCGCGGGCCTGGGCGGGGGCGGATCTGTTCGTCTTTACCTTTGGGTTGACCGAGGCCTTTGTGCACCGTGACAGCGGCACGGTCTTTCCGATGGCGCCGGGGGTGCTGGGGGGCGAATACGACCCCGCGCGGCATGTGTTCCACAATTTCGGCGTGGCCGAGACGGTCGCGGCCTTTCGCGATTTTGCCGCGCTGCTGCGGGCGGCCAATCCGGCGGTGCGGTTTCTGGTGACGGTGTCGCCCGTGCCTTTGGCCGCAACGGCGAGCGGCGCGCATGTCGAGGTGGCGACCGTGCGGTCAAAGGCCGTGCTTCGCGCCGCCTGTGACGAGATCGTGGCCGAGGATGACGGGGTGGATTACTTTCCGTCTTACGAGATCGTCACCTCGGCTTCGGCGCGGGGGCGGTTCTTTGCCCCGAACCTGCGCGATGTGACCGATGAGGGCGTGGCCACGGTAATGGCGGTGCTGCGCGCGGCCTATGGTCTGGGCGATGCGGTCGCGGTGCCAGAGGCGGCGGCTTTGCCCCCCGCAGCGGGCGGGCTGGAAGAGACGCGCTGCGAAGAGATGCTTCTGGCCCGCTTTGCCGCCGGTGCCGGGCCGGGCGCGGGTGGGTCGTGATGCGGCGCGTGCGGGTCTTTGGCAATTCACACGTGCTGGCATGGCGCGAGGGCTGGGCGCAGGTGGCCGCGCAATGGCCCGATGTGGCGATGACCTTCTTTGCGCTGCCCGACAAGGTGCATTCCCGCTATCTGCTGCGCGGCAGTCTTGATTTCGCGCCCCGCCGGACCGTAACGCCCGAGGAACGCGCCCGCGCCGTGGCGATCAACGGATGCGAGGCGGTGACGCTGGCAGGGCATGACCTTGCGGTCTGGGTCGGCCTGCCATGGCAGCCCGAGGCGGCGCTGGCGCTGGCGCAGGCGGGCGACCCCTATCCGCTGGCAGGCGCGCGGCCCGCGCTGGGGCCGGGTTTCGTGGCGGCCGCGCTGGACGAGGCGGCCGATGCCGTGCTGGCGGCATGGAAGGCCGAAACCATCCCCGCCGGACCGCCGCGCCCCGTGCTGTTCGGCCGCCCCGTTTATGCCGCGACCTGCCGGGGCAGCGGGCATGCGCTTTATGCGCCGTGGCGCGACACGCAGGCCCACGGGGCGGCTGCAATGGCGCTTTTGGCCGCGCATCGTGACAGGCTTTCGGCGCGGGCGGCGGCGCTGGGGCTGGATTTTGCGGTGCAGCCCTTTGACACGCTGGATGATGCAGGGGCGACGCAGGCAGACTGGCTGGCCGAAGGCGGGGGCATGGTCGATCCGGCCGACAGTGCGGCGCGGGGCGACCACAGCCATATGAACGCGGGCTTTGGCGCGCGCTGCATCGCGGCGGTTCTGGGCAGGGCAGGCTTTGGGGCGGGGGCCTGACGGGGGCCTGATGGTGAGCTGAATTTTTCCCTTGAAAATCGGCCGAAGCAGGCGCATTACCACGCCCCGAAGCTTGCGGGCGCCGCCCGTGGGCCGGAACCCCATTTGGAGAGACCATGGCTAAGGAAGACATCCTCGAATTCCCGGGCGTCGTGAAGGAACTCCTGCCGAATGCGACATTCAGGGTCGAGCTGGACAACGGCCATGAACTGATCGCGGTGATGGCAGGAAAGATGCGCAAGAACCGCATCCGCGTGCTGGCAGGTGACAAGGTGCAGGTCGAGATGACCCCCTATGACCTGTCGAAGGGCCGCATCAACTATCGTTTCAAGTGAAGCTGATCCTCGGATCGGGAAGCCCGCGCCGGAAGGAACTTCTGGCGCAGCTGGGGCTTGTGCCCGACGCGATCTTGCCCCCCGACATTGACGAAGACCCGAAAAAGGGCGAATTGCCGCGCCCCTATTGCGAGCGTCTGGCGCGGGAAAAGGCGGCGGCCGTGGTGGCGGGTGCCGATGATGTGGTGATCTGCGCCGATACGACCGTGGCGCTGGGCCGCCGCATCCTTGGCAAGCCGCGCGATGCGGCCGAGGCTGCGGAATTCCTGACAGCGCTTGGCGGGCGGCGGCATCAGGTGATCACTGCCGTCGCGGTGCGGCGGGGCTACACGGTCTGGCAGCGCACCAGCGAGAGTGCCGTGAAGATGAAGCGCCTGTCGGATGCCGAGTTGAACGCCTATCTTTCGGGCGGCGAATGGCAGGGCAAGGCGGGGGCCTATGCCATCCAGGGTGCGGCGGGCGCCTTTATCCCGTGGATTTCGGGCAGTTTCACCGGCATCGTCGGCCTGCCGCTGGCAGAAACCGCCCAGTTGTTGGCGGCGGCGGGTGTTCCGGTCTGGAGGCAGCTATGAAGGGCCGTGTGGTCATTCTTGATACCGTGGCGGGGCGCGATGCCGCGGCACTGGTGGTGGACGGGCAGTTGCAGGACCTGTTCATCGACCCCGAGGGCGATGTGGTGCTGCCCGGCGCGATCTTTCGCGCGGTGGCAGACCGTCCGGTCAAGGGGCAGGGGGGTATTTTCGTCAAGCTTCCCGGCGGATCGGGGTTCTTGCGCCAGATTTCCGGCATCAGCCCCGGCCAGCGCCTTTTGGTGCAGGTGACCGGCCCGACCGAGCCGGGCAAGGCCGTGCCGGTGACGGCGCGGCTGCTGTTCCGGTCGCGCTATGCAATTGTCACCCCCGCTGCGCCGGGGCTGAACATCTCGCGCCGTATCCGGGACGAGGAGTTGCGCGCCGATCTGGCCGCGCTGGCCGCCGAGGCGATGGCGGGCGCGCCCGAAGACCTTGGCCTGATCCTGCGGTCAGCCTGCGAGGCGGCGGACGAGGCCGAGATTGCCGAAGACATCCTGTCGGTCAAGGCGCTGGCCATGGCCGTGCTGGCCGATACCGAGGGTGGGCCGGAACTCTTGGTCGATGGCCCCGGCGCGCATGAGGCGGCCTGGCGCGACTGGGCCGATCCCGCACCGGACGAGGTGGTGCAGGACGGGTTTGACACGCATGGCGTGGCCGAGATGATCGATGCCCTGCGCGATCCACGGGTGGCGCTGGGCGGTGGCGGGCATATGATGATTGAACCCACCCGCGCGCTGGTGGCGGTGGATGTGAACACGGGCCCCGATACCAGCCCCGCCGCAAGCCTGAAGGTGAATATCGCCGCCGCCCGCGACCTGCCGCGCCAGTTGCGGCTGCGGGGCTTGGGCGGGCAGGTGGTGGTGGATTTCGCGCCCCTGCCCAAGAAGGACCGCGCGATATTGGATCAGGTGATCCGCGCCGCCTTCAAGCACGAGGCGGCCGAAACGAACCTTGCCGGATGGACGGCGCTGGGCCTTTATGAACTGACCCGCAAGCGCGACCGCCTGCCGCTGAGCGAGCTTTTGCCGTGACCTGCCCGATCTGCCAGAAAGAGACCGACCCGAAATACCGCCCCTTCTGCTCGCGCCGCTGCGCCGATGTCGATCTGGGGCGGTGGCTGAAGGGCAGCTACGCCATTCCGGTGGCCGAGGAAGAGCCGCGCGACGAGGACGGCGAGGACACGCCGCCGCGCCCGCACTGAGCCTGCGGGCCAAAGGGGCGGTGATGCTGCGGCAGCCTTTGCGGCCAAGTCCGGTCCGGTCGCCAGCGTCTCGGCCAGCCCGCCCTGCCATGTTGCTGTGGTTTCCCTGCCGCGACACGACTTTGGCGCCGGCCAACCACCCCGCCGCCCCGCGCCAAGGCCGCGCAGGGCCTGCCCTCGGCAAACGCCGGCAACCCCGCCCCTGCCAAACCGGCCACCCGTGCCGTTGACCCAAAGCAAATCCGCACGAAGCCCCGAGATTTTCTCGCAAACCCCCTTGCCAGCCCCCACGCCCTGACGTATCACCCGCCCACCCGAAGGCAAGCTTTCGGCAACGGTGCCCAGATAGCTCAGTTGGTAGAGCAGCGGATTGAAAATCCGCGTGTCGCTGGTTCGATTCCGGCTCTGGGCACCA
>JAIXRW010000069.1 GCA_027484985.1 Rhodobacter sp.
GAAATGTCGCATTTCCCCCGCAACGCAACGCTTCGGTCCCTTGCGCCGCGTTGCAGCATCCCTAAAGTGCCCGCGACTCTTTGCCCCTCCTGCCATAGGACATGCCCATGCCCGAATTCCGCAAGATCCTTGTCGCCAACCGCGGCGAGATCGCCATCCGCGTCATGCGTGCCGCGAACGAGATGGGCAAAAAGACCGTCGCGGTCTTCGCGGAAGAGGACAAGCTTTCCCTGCATCGCTTCAAGGCCGATGAAGCCTATCGCATCGGCGAAGGCCTCTCGCCCGTGGGCGCCTATCTGTCGATCCCCGAAATCATCCGCGTGGCCAAGATGGCAGGGGCAGACGCCATCCATCCCGGCTACGGCCTTCTGTCCGAAAACCCCGATTTCGTCGAAGCCTGCGATCAGGCGGGCATCACCTTCATCGGCCCCCGCGCCGAAACCATGCGCGCCTTGGGCGACAAGGCCTCCGCCCGCCGCGTGGCGATCGAGGCGGGCGTGCCCGTCATCCCCGCCACCGAAGTGCTGGGCGAAGACATGGCGCTGGTCAAGAAACAGGCCGCCGAAGTGGGCTATCCGCTGATGCTCAAGGCGTCATGGGGCGGCGGCGGCCGCGGCATGCGCCCGATCAACAGCGAAGACGAACTCGAAGCCAAGGTGCGAGAGGGGCGCCGCGAGGCCGAAGCCGCCTTCGGCAACGGCGAAGGCTACCTTGAAAAGATGATCACCCGCGCCCGCCATGTCGAGGTGCAGATATTGGGCGACAAGCAGGGCAATGTCTGGCACCTGTGGGAACGCGATTGCACCGTCCAGCGCCGCAACCAAAAGGTCGTCGAACGCGCCCCCGCCCCCTACCTGACCCAAGCCCAGCGCGACGAGGTCTGCGAAATGGCCCGCCGCATCTGCGCCCATGTCAATTACGAATGTGCGGGCACCGTGGAATTCCTGATGGATATGGAATCCCAGAAATTCTACTTCATCGAGGTGAACCCCCGCGTCCAGGTCGAACATACCGTGACCGAAGAGGTGACGGGAATCGACATCGTTCAGGCGCAAATCCTGATCGAGGAAGGCAAGACCCTGTCGGAAGCAACCGGCGTCCCCTCGCAGGCCGATGTGAAACTGAACGGCCATGCCGTGCAATGCCGCGTCACCACCGAAGACCCGCTCAACAACTTCATCCCCGATTACGGCCGCCTCACCGCCTATCGCTCGGCCACCGGCAACGGCATCCGGCTTGACGGCGGCACCGCCTATGCGGGCTCGGTCATCACCCGCTATTACGACTCGCTTCTGGTCAAAGTCACCGCCCACGCGCAGACGCCCGAAAAGGCCATCGCCCGTATGGACCGCGCCCTGCGCGAATTCCGCATCCGCGGCGTTGCGACGAACATCGAATTCGTCATCAACCTGCTGAAGCACCCCACCTTCCTGAACGACACCTACACCACCAAATTCATCGACACGACGCCCGAGCTGTTCCATTTCAAGAAACGCCGCGACCGTGCCACGAAAATCCTCACCTATATCGCGGACATCACGGTGAACGGGCATCCCGAAACCGCAGGCCGCCCCAAACCCCCGGCCGAGGCGAAGCCGCCGAAACCGCCCAGGGCCCTGACCGAAACCCCCGCCACCGGCACCCGCAACCTTTTGGAACAAAAGGGCCCGCAGGCCGTGGCCGACTGGCTGAAAGCGCAAAAGAAAGTCCTGCTGACCGACACCACCATGCGTGACGGCCACCAGTCGCTTCTGGCCACCCGCATGCGCTCGATCGACATGATCCGCGTCGCCCCCGCCTATGCCGCCAACCTGCCGCAACTCTTCTCGGTCGAATGTTGGGGCGGCGCCACCTTCGACGTGGCCTATCGCTTCTTGCAGGAATGTCCGTGGCAGCGCCTGCGCGACCTGCGCGCCGCCATGCCCAACGTGATGACCCAAATGCTGCTGCGTGCCAGCAACGGCGTGGGCTACACCAACTACCCCGACAATGTGGTGCAGGCCTTCGTCAAACAGGCCGCCATCACCGGCGTCGATGTGTTCCGCGTGTTCGATTCACTCAACTGGGTCGAAAACATGCGCGTCGCCATGGACGCGGTGATCGAGGCAAACAAGGTCTGCGAAGGCACGATCTGCTACACGGGCGATATCCTCGACCCCGCCCGCGCCAAGTATGACATCAAGTATTACGTCGATCGCGCCCGCGAACTGAAAGCCGCAGGCGCCCATATCCTCGGGCTCAAGGATATGGCGGGTCTGCTGAAACCCGCGGGCGCCCGCCTGCTGATCAAGACCCTCAAGCAGGAAATCGGCCTGCCCATCCACTTCCACACGCATGATACATCAGGCGCAGGCGCCGCCACCCTTCTTGCCGCCATTGACGCGGGCGTCGATGCGGTGGACGCCGCGATGGATGCCTTCTCGGGCGGCACCTCGCAGCCCTGCCTTGGCTCCATCGTCGAAGCCCTGCGCCATACCGAACGTGACACCGGCCTCGATATCGGCGCGATCCGCGACATCTCGAACTACTGGGAAGCCGTGCGCCGCCAGTATCTCGCCTTCGAATCCGGCCTGCCCGCGCCCGCGTCCGAGGTGTATCTGCACGAAATGCCCGGCGGCCAGTTCACCAACCTCAAGGCCCAGGCCCGCTCCTTGGGCCTCGAAGAACGCTGGCCCGAGGTGGCGCAGGCCTATGCCGATGCCAACCAGATGTTCGGCGATATCGTCAAGGTCACCCCCTCGTCCAAGGTCGTGGGCGACATGGCCCTGATGATGGTCGCGCAGAACCTCACCCGCGCACAGGTCGAAGACCCCGCCGTTGACATGGCCTTCCCCGACTCGGTGGTTGACATGCTGCGCGGCAATCTCGGCCAACCCCATGGCGGCTGGCCCGAAGGCATCCTGCAAAAGGTGCTCAAGGGCGAAAAACCCCTGACCGAACGCCCCGGCAAGACCCTGCCCCCCGTCGATCTGGAAGAAACCCGCGCCAAACTGTCGGCCGAGTTGAACGGCTACACCGTCGATGACGAAGACCTCAACGGCTACCTCATGTATCCCAAGGTGTTCCTTGACTATATGGGCCGCCACCGCCTTTACGGCCCCGTCCGCGCCCTGCCCACCAAGACCTTCTTCTACGGCATGGAACCGGGCGAAGAGATCACGCCCGAAATCGACCCCGGCAAGCAGCTTGAAATCCGCCTGCAAGCCGTGGGCGAAACCACCGAAGACGGCGACGTCAAGGTGTTCTTCGAACTGAACGGCCAACCCCGCGTGATCCGCGTGCCCAACCGTGCGATCAAGGCCAAGGCCGCCGTCAAGCCCAAGGCCGCCGAAGGCAACCCCGCCCATATCGGCGCGCCCATGCCCGGCTCCATCGCCTCGGTCAACGTGGCCTTGGGCCAAAAGGTCCGCGCAGGCGACCTCCTGCTCACCATCGAGGCGATGAAAATGGAAACCGGCCTCCACGCCGACCGCGAAGCCACGGTCAAGGCCCTGCACGTCCATCCCGGCAGCCAGATCGAGGCGAAAGACCTGCTGATCGAACTGGAATGACATCAGGGGCGCGCGCCCCCCGCGCCCCTGCCCCCTGTCACCCGCGCCCCCTGTCATCCCCGCGCAAGCGGGGATCTCCCCCCACCCGCGCCACACCCGCCCACCGGCCCCGCAGATCCCCGCTTGCGCGGGGATGAACGCCCCGCCCGTGCCTTCGCCGCCTGTGCCTTCGCCGCCTGTGCCTTCGCCGCCTGTGCCTTCGCCGCCTACCCCTTCGCCGCCTTCTCCATCCGCCGGTCCGGCACCAGCCAGATCACCGCAGGCCCGAACAGCAACACGAACCCCGCCCAGTGGTCCACCCACAGCGCCGCGATGATGCTTGCCACATACAGCGCCAGCGACAGCTTGCCCTTCCTGTCCCCGCCCACCGCCTCGGCAATCCGGTTGCCCGGCCCGTGATGGCGGATGATCGCCAGAAGCAGGATCGTATAGGCAATCGCCGCCATCAGCAGGTTGAAGCCAAGCAGCGCCGTCGGCACCCGCGCGAAATGGTTCTCGCCCATCCATCCGGTCGAAAACGGCAACAGCGACAGCCAGAACAGCAGATGCAGGTTCGCCCACAGGATGCGCCCCGAAACCTCGCGCGTTGCATGCATCAGGTGGTGATGGTTGTTCCAGTAGATGCCGACATAAAGGAAACTCAGCCCATAGCTCAGGAACACAGGCCACAGCGCCCATAGCACCGCCAGATCCTCGCCATGCGGCACCTTCAACTCCAGCACCATGATGGTGATGATGATCGCCATCACCCCGTCGGTGAATGCTTCCAGCCGTCCCTTGGGCATCTTGCCCTCCCCCATTTACCACACCGCTCTGCGTCCAGCATCCGGCCTGCACCCCGCCACGGTCAAGGCCGCTCTAAAACCGGGGCAGGTTCCGCCGTTATGGCACGCAAAACAATCCGCGCGCCGCCCGGTGGCGGGTAAAGGAGGAAACCGTGTCAAATGACCTCATCCAGCTTGTCTATGCCAGCGCGGCCAGCGATCCGGCCACGCCCGCCCTGCTGGACCGCATCCTCGCGCAATCCCGCGCGGCGAATGCGGCGCAGGGCATCACCGGGCTTTTGCTGCATGACAACGGCTCGTATTTCCAGGTGCTCGAAGGCCCGCGCCACGCGGTCGAAGCGACATTCACCCGCATCGGCGCCGACCGCCGCCATGGCCGCGTGCTGCGGATCCTGACCACCCCCGTCACCGGACGCGCCTTCGCGGGCTGGTCCATGGGCTATAGCGGCATCACCATGGCCGACATCGCCCGCAGTCCCGGCCTGTGCGATGCCTTCGACCGCGCCGCCGATTTCACCGCCCTCGATGCAGGCCGCGCCACGCTGCTGATCGCCGCCTTCCGCAACGGCCTGTTCCGCATGCGAGAGCCCGCCGCCGCCGCCCCCGAAACCGAAACCGAAACCGATGCTGCCTGACGCGGCGGATTTTTCCGCGCAGGCCTGCTTTCCCCCTTGCAGGCCCCGCAGCACTTTTATAAATCCCCCCCATCCGGCCGGCGCGGGCGTAGCTCAGGGGTAGAGCATAACCTTGCCAAGGTTAGGGTCGTGAGTTCGAATCTCATCGCCCGCTCCAGCCGGAATGCCAAGCGGCCGCCCCTGCAACGGGCGGCCGTTTTGCTTTGGGGCCTTTCCATCGCCGCCCATCCGCGCCACCTTGGCACGAACCCGCATCAGGCAGGCCACCCCATGTATATCCCGCCCCATTTCCAGGAAACCGACCCCGCCGAAATCGCGGCGATCCTCGACCATGCCCCGCTGGCCTGCCTTGTGGCACAAACCCCGCAGGGGCTGGTCGCGAACCACATCCCGCTTCTGGCCGCCCCCGACGGGGCGCTGATCGGCCATGTGGCCCTTGCCAATGACCTGCACCGCCTTATCCCCGACGGGGCCGAGGTCATGGCCATCTTCCGCGCCGACGATGCCTATATCTCGCCCAACTGGTACCCGTCCAAGGCCGAACACCACCGCGCCGTGCCGACATGGAACTATCAGGCCGTGCATATCCATGGCGCGATCACCTTCCAGCATGACGACCACGCCAAACGCGCCGCCGTGGCCCTGCTGACGCGCCTGCACGAACGCCGCGTAAACGACGCGGCGGCATGGAAAATGGCCGATGCCCCCGCCGATTACATGGCAACCATGCTGGCCGGTATCGTGGCCTTCCGCCTCACCCCGACCCGCATCCTCGCCAAGTCGAAACTGTCCCAGAACCGCAGCCCCGCCGATCTTTCGGGCGCCGTCACAGGCCTGCAAGGCCGCGGCGAAACCGGCATGGCCGCCCGGATGGCAAAACACCTGCCCCCCACATCCTGACCCCGCCAAACGCGCCGCCACCAGCCCACCCCCGCAAAGCCGGTCCCACACGACCGCCCCCGCCGACACCGCCCCCCGTCCCTATTCCGCACCCACATCACCAACGCCGGTCCCACAAGACCGCCCCCGCCAGCCCTCCGCCCCCTGTGCCCCTTCCGCGCCCCCATCACCTTGGCCAAGATACTCAAACCCACCGCGTCCCGCAGCAAGCCGAGGTCCCCGCCCTCCATCCCAACCGCCGCCAGCCCCGCCCATTACAGCCCACAACCCCACGACAGACACACAGGCCCCCCGTCTCCCCCCATCACCCTTGCAAAAATACTCAAACCCACCGCGTCCCGCAGCAAACCGAGGTCCCCGCCCCCAATCCCCACTGCCGCCAGCCCCGCCCATTACAGCCCAAAACCCCACGACAGACACACAGGCCCCTCCCCTGTCCCCAATCACCTTGGCAAAAACACTCAAACCCACCGCGTCCCGCAGCAAAGCAAGGTCCCCGCCCCCAATCCCCACTGCCGCCAGCCCCGCCCATTACAGCCCAAAACCCCACGACAGACACACAGGCCCCTCCCCTGTCCCCATCAC